>CAZFXM010000004.1:0-170891 GCA_964523125.1 uncultured Clostridium sp.
ATGCAGTTAAGAAAATAAGGAAATTCAAGGGAATCGAGTTTCCGAGAACACACATAGAAAGAAGGAGGTAGCATGGAAAGAGAGATTTTTATTTGGCTTGGTTTGTTGATCGTATTTCTTGCCGTTGAGATCGCAACCGTAGGGCTGACATCAATCTGGCTGGCCGGAGGCGCGGTAGCAGCATTACTCTTCAATATAGCCGGACTGGATATCTGGTGGCAGACAGGCGCTTTTCTGGCCGTATCATTCTTACTTCTGATTTTTACACGCCCATTTGCGGTAAAATACATAAATTCCCATCATGAAAAAACAAATTATGAGGGAATTATCGGAAAAGTGGTTAGAATAACAGAGACAGTTGACAATCGGCAGGAGATGGGAACGGCAATTGTGAACGGGCTGGAGTGGACGGCACGTACGGAAGATGACAAGATGATCTTACAGCCGGGAGATCTGGCAAAGGTCGTGAATATTTCTGGGGTAAAGCTTATTGTAAAAAAGTATGAGGAGGAATAGAGTATGAAACTTGGAGTCATTATCGTTATTATTATCTTGATCATTGTCCTTTTGATCCTTATTTCAAATGTTAAGATCGTACCGCAGGCACACGCTTATATACTGGAGCGCCTGGGAGGATATAAGGAAACCTGGAGCGTTGGACTGCATTTTAAAATACCGATCCTGGATAAAGTGGCAAAGAAAGTATCTCTGAAGGAGCAGGTGGTAGATTTTGATCCGCAGGCCGTAATTACGAAGGATAATGTTACGATGCAGATCGATACGGTCGTATTCTTTCAGATCACGGACCCGAAGAAATATGCATACGGGGTAGAAAGTCCGATCGCAGCGATCGAGAATCTGACGGCAACAACATTGCGTAATATCATAGGTGACCTGGAACTGGATGAGACACTGACCTCCAGGGAGACGATCAATACAAAGATGCGGACGATCCTGGATATCGCGACCGATGAATGGGGGATCAAGGTCAACCGTGTGGAGCTGAAAAATATCATGCCTCCGAAGGCCATCCAGGATGCCATGGAGAAGCAGATGAAGGCAGAGCGTGAGAGACGTGAAGCAATCCTTCGGGCGGAAGGTGAGAAGAAATCCACGATCCTGGTAGCGGAAGGTGAAAAGGAATCTGTGATCCTGGAAGCAGAAGCTTCCAAAGAAGCGGCGATCTTGAAGGCAGAGGCAGAAAAGCAGAAACGGATCAAAGAAGCAGAAGGTCAGGCAGAAGCAATCCGTACGGTACAAAAGGCAACAGCGGAAGGTATTGAATTTGTGAAGGCGGCGGGCGCAGATCAGGCCGTCCTGACACTCAAGAGCCTGGAGGCATTTGTAAAAGCGGCAGACGGTCAGGCTACGAAGATCATCATACCATCTGAACTGCAGGGTATCGCGGGACTGACGAAGACGATCGCGGAAGTCGCGCATATAGATACAAAGCCGGAGTGAAAAGAGTATGGCAAGAATACTGATACTGGAAGATGAGACGCACAGCCGGACAGCATTGGAAAAAATGCTGAAAAAGATATCGGCGGAAATAACGGTGAATGCGGCAGCAGACCTGGCGGAAGCCAGGCTGCTGCTTGACAGCACCGTTTCTTTTGATTTATTTTTTCTGGATGTAAACCTGAAGCCAGGGGAACCAGAGGACTCCTCCGGGATACGGTTTGCGGAAGAGATCCGAAGCCATCAGAAATATGAATTTACCCCTCTTGTGATGATCACATCCGTTGCCGGGCTGGAGATGGAGGCATACCGAAGGCTTCATTGTTATCAATATGTGGTAAAGCCTTATGTACAGTCTGAGGTGGAAGAGATCGTCAGAAAGGTTTTGTTCCATCTTCATACAGAAAAGCGACAGTCTATCATGGTGAAAAGAAACGGGATCAATTATAAGTTATTTTGCGATGAGATCATGTTCTGCCGGGCAATTCCGAGAGGGGTGTGTATCTGTCTAAAGAACGAACAGATGGAAGTTCCCTATCTGTCTATCCATAAGTTACTGGAGATGCTGCCAAAAGATGTGTTTTTTCAGTGTCACAGGACATTTGTTGTGAACCGGAATGCTGTCAAATACTATGATCTGGTTAACCAGGTGATCCAAGTGGAGGGTTCTTCGGAATGGATTGATATCGGAGTGACCTTTAAACCGGAAGTCAGGAGGATTTTGCATGGAGAACATCAGTAACAAACTCCTTTATCGGATATTATGTACAATATCCCTGGCGATCGGACTGTACCTTGTGATAGACCTGATGTTCAGCGGCACTTTGAATGTGAAGATGATCATCGTGTTTATACTTGTTATGACAGGGATCATCTGGGGCGTGGTGGACTGGAAGATCAGCAGTGACGTGATCCGGGACCAGGAAAAGGAACTGAAGATGTATCAGCTTTATATCCAGCCGCTGGAAGAACTGGTCAAAGAAATCCGGGCCAGGCAGCATGAATTTGACAATCATATTAATGCTATTTTGAATATGCATCTGACGGTGGACAATTATGAGGAATTGGTGGAGAAACAGTCAAAGTATATTTTAGAAATCCGCCGTGATAGTGCCAGCAGGTTCTTGCCGCTTTTGCGGATCAGTGATAAGGTGTTGGCAGGATTTTTATACAGCAAGATCGTCAGCTCTCCGGAAAATGTAGATACGGATGTAGAAGTGCGCAACTGGCAGATTTTGTCCAGAACTTCCGAGCATAGCCTGATAGAGATCGTGGGAGTGTTGGTGGATAATGCTTATGAAGCATCGATGGAAAAAGGCGGCAAGGTAAAGATTTTTCTGGATTCCCAGGAGGATAAAATGGTATTTGAAATCCTAAATGAATACCGGAGACTTCCTTTTGAGGAGCTGGGAAAATTTTTTCAAAGCGGATATACAACAAAGGATTCGAAAAACGGCGGGCGCGGCATCGGGCTTGCACGGGTAAAGTCTTTGATAGAAAAAGCGGACGGAGAGATTACGGTTGCACAGGAAATTATAGAAGAAAAAAATTACATCCATATTATAGTTGTGATATAATAAAGTGTGCCGATGCGCACGTAGGTCATTGATTTTCAATCAGAGATAGGTGACAAAATGATTTCACTTGAAAGACGATAAATATGGAAGCAGAGCAGATCATCAAAATATCCGTCCGAAACCTTGTAGAATTTATTTTGCGGGAAGGAGACATTGACAATCGTACGACAGGAAGCATGGAACGGGATGCCATGCGGCAGGGAAGCAGAATCCACCGCAAGATTCAGAAGCGGATGGGTTCTGATTATCGTGCGGAAGTTCCGTTAAAGCAGGAGTGCCCTTGTGATGGCTTTATCCTCCAGGTAGAAGGGCGCGCTGACGGGATACTTAAAGAGGCAGATCAGACCGTCATTGATGAGATTAAAGGTGTTTTGCGGGATCTTGAGCAGATCAAAGAGCCTGTGTGTGTACACCTGGCACAGGCGAAGTGTTATGCATACATATATGCTTCACAGAACAGACTGGAGGAAATAGGTGTACAGATGACCTATTGCAATCTGGAAACGGAAGAAATCAAACGATTCCGTCAGCAATACCGTTGTGAGGAGTTGAGACAATGGTTTCAGGAACTGGTGCATGCCTATGAAAAGTGGGCCGGATTTCAGATCGCGTGGAGAAAAAAGAGAAATGAATCTATCCGCGGGACGGAATTTCCATTTTCTTACCGTGCGGGACAACGGGATCTTGTAGCTGCCGTATACCGGACGATCCTGCGGCAGAAAAAGCTATTCATCCAGGCGCCTACGGGAGTGGGAAAGACAATGGCGGCCGTATTTCCCGCAGTGCGGGCCATAGGAGAAGATCTGGGAGAGAAGATTTTTTATCTGACAGCAAAGACGATTACGAGAACCGTAGCAGAGCAGGCATTTCAGACGCTAAGGAGCAGAGGGCTTCAGTTTAAGACAATTACGCTGACCGCAAAGGAAAAAATCTGTTTTTGCGAGGAAACGGAATGCAATCCGGACGCATGTCCTTACGCAAAGGGACATTATGACCGGGTCAATGAAGCGGTATTCGATCTGATCACGAATGGCAGCGAGTTGACACGCGGTGTACTGGAAGCGCAGGCGGAAAAATATCAGGTCTGTCCTTTTGAAATGTCTCTGGATGTATCGCTGTGGGTAGATGCCGTGATCTGTGATTATAATTATGTATTTGATCCAAACGCGCATTTGAAACGCTTCTTCTCAGAAGGAAATAAGGAGGGATATCTCTTCCTGGTCGATGAAGCACATAATCTGGTGGAACGCGGACGGGAGATGTACAGTGCCGAGATATATAAAGAGGATATTTTAAGGATCAAACGTCTTGTGAAAGCAGAGGATACGAAGCTGGCGAAACGGTTGGAAGAATGCAACCGGCAGCTCCTGGAGATGAAGCGGGAATGTGAAGATTATACGATACTGAACGCGACAGGAAATGCCCCTGCCCAAGCCGGCGGATATCAGGTTGTGGAGAGTGTATCCCATGTATCCCTTAAGCTTATGAATGTGTTTGGAGAACTGGAGCGTTATCTGGAGGAATGCCGGGACACGGACAAGAGAGAGGAGGTCCTGGATTTTTATTTCCAGGTACGGGATTTTCTGAATATATATGATATACTGGATGAAAACTATACGGTATATACCGAGCTGGAACGGCAAGGCCGATTTAAACTAAAGCTGCTCTGTGTAAATCCTGCGGCAAATCTGCAGACATATCTGGAACAGGGGAACAGCACGATATTTTTTTCGGCTACATTACTGCCGATCCATTATTATAAAAAGCTGTTGAGTGTAGAAAAGGAGGATTATGCTGTTTACGCAAAATCTCCTTTTCCCATAGAAAACAGGCTGCTCCTTTTAGCAACGGATGTCAGTACGAGATATACCATGCGTGGAAAAGGAATGTATCATAGGATCGCAGAGTATATCCTGCAGACGATCCGGGCGAAAAAGGGAAATTATATGATCTTCTTTCCATCTTATCGTTTTCTGGAAGATGTATACGAATTCTTTCAGGTAGAAATGGAGGCGGAAGATCAGATAGAATGTGTCATACAGACACAGCGTATGGGAGAAGAAGCCAGGGAGATATTTCTGGAGACATTTGAGGAAGAAAGGGACGGATCGCTGGCGGGTTTTTGTGTGATGGGCGGAATTTTTTCGGAAGGGATTGATCTGACAAAGGATCGTCTGATCGGAGCCGTGATCGTAGGAACGGGTCTTCCACAGGTGTGCAATGACAGGGAAATCCTGCGTTCCTATTTTGATAACAGGAATCTGTCAGGCTTTGATTATTCTTATCTATATCCGGGCATGAATAAGGTGTTACAGTCTGCCGGTCGGGTGATCCGTACGGAGGAAGACAAAGGTGTGATTCTTTTATTAGATGAGCGATTTCTGGGACGGCAGTATCAGGATACTTTTCCAAGAGAATGGTGCGGTATACAGAAGTGCAGACTGGGAAACGTAAATGAGAAACTGAAAACTTTCTGGGGAAACGGAAGGATTTAGTCCAAATACCATATTTTTCTTAACTTTCAGGGGTTTGCGCCGATATAACTTACAAGGGATATTAAATTATTTAATTGGTTTTCCTAAAGAAAAGAAAAGGAGGAAATAAAGTGAAAATCGGTGACAATTATCAGAGTATCCAGAATAATTTTGCCTATGTCAATGCAAATAACGCAGTTGCTGCTTCCAAAGTTGATGCAGAGAAGGGGAGTTCAGAAGATTCTGCAGCAGTAAGCGCAGTAACGCCGAATACTGACCGTGCAGAATTTAGTGCAGATACGAAAGTAACGACCAAGATGAGTGATGCCGACAGGGCAGCCCTGGTAGAAAGCCTGAAGTCAGACTTAGACACCCAGATGTCACGCTTCACCAATATGATGATGCAGATGTTCAACAAGCAGGGGATCACAGGTCTTCAGGCAGGCAGTGATGCTTTCTGGCGTCAGATCGCAAGCGGCAACTTTACCGTAGATGCGAAGACAAAGGCAGAAGCGCAGCAGGCAATCTCCGAAGATGGATATTGGGGAGTAAAGCAGACCTCTCAGAGAATCTTCGATATGGCGAAGGCTATTGCAGGTGAAGACACTGCTATGATGAAGAAGATGCAGGATGCAGTTGAAAAGGGCTTCAGCCAGGCAACTGCGGCGTGGGGCAAGGAGCTTCCGGGTATCTGTGGCGAGACACACAGTGCAATCAACGCTATGTTTGATGACTATTATAAGAACGCCGGAGTGGAAAAGTAAAGGTACATACGAAAAAAGACTATGTTTGACAGAAAAAGCCGGTTCAGATGATAAATCTGCACCGGCTTGTATGCTTATTCAATTGCGATATATTTTGGTTGTTCCTCAACAGCCTTTGGCACTTCTTTTGGAATACTCAGGCGCAGGATACCGTCAGTGAAAGCAGCCTTAATGTCTTCCTGTGTCAAGTCATTGCCCACATAAAAGCTACGGTTGCAGGAACCGGTATAACGTTCCTTGCGGATGCATTTCCCTTTGGAATCGTGCTCTTCTTTTGTTTCATTTTTAGATGCGGTGATGGTAAGATAGCCATCCTTTAAATCGGCTTTGATATCTTCCTTCTTATATCCTGGAAGTTCCATTTCCAAAAGATAGTTTGCATCATTTTCATGTATATCGGTCTTCATGATCTGTGATGTGGCATTTTCAAAAGGTCTGTCAAAAAAAGGATCGTTGAAAAAGTTGTTGATAAGATTTCTGTTTGTCAGTAACATATGCTATCCCTCCATTTGAAAAATCATTGTTATCTTTGTTCTATAGAAACTATATCATATATTGTTAGCACTGTCAAGAGATGAGTGCTAATAATGTGTGAACAATTTGTGATAATTTATAAGAAAAGGATATCCGTAATCCGAGATTTTTATACTATGTTTAAATTTTAAATATCATTGTACGGGGAAATTCTGGATGGAATCAGAGAAAGAACGCTTGATTTGAGCAGCTTATATGCGTTATACTAAAACAGTACACGATACTCACGGCAGATTTTATCGGCCGTGAGTATCATATTGCAGATTCAGAATGGAGAAAAAATGAAGGACAGATTGACAAAAAGTGATGTAAAGAAGATCCAAGAAGAGATAGAACATCGAAAGCTGGTGGTAAGGAAGGAAGCGATTGAAGCCGTGAAAGAGGCACGGGCCCATGGAGACCTGAGTGAGAATTTTGAATACCATGCGGCAAAGAAGGATAAAAACCAGAATGAAAGCAGGATCCGGTATCTGGAACGGATGCTGAAAAACGCGGATATCATAGATGACACTTCCAAAGAGGATGAGGTAGGGATCAATAATACGGTGGAGCTTTATATGGAAGAGGATGATGAAATAGAAACTTACAGGCTGGTTACATCCATCAGGGGCAGTTCACTTAACGGGCTGATCAGTATTGAGTCTCCGCTGGGAAAAGCGATCATTGGGCATAAGGTGAACGATAGAGTGTATATCAAGGTGAACGATGATTACGGATATTATGCTGTGATCAAGCGGATTGAGAATACCCAGGAAGGGGAAGAGGATCATATACGCAGCTTTTGAATATGGATATACAGGATACAAAAAAACAGATCCCAGATATAAAAATATATGGCGATATCAAAACGCTGATTGATGCCAGGAAGTAAAAAGCATCTATGAACGCAGAACGTGCATAGATGCTTTTTGAGATCATTCTTAGAGACTTCCATAATTTTTCTGTAATGGGAAGTCTGAAAGATTCACTTCTTCAAGTCCCTTTTTAGGATTATTTTTCTCAGGCTCTGTTTCCAGATTTTTATTTGCCGTAGACAGCATCAGCTTAATACGGTTAAGCTGATTCACTTCACTTGCTCCCGGGTCAAAATCAATGGCTACCACATTGGACTGTGGATATAGCCTGCGTAATTCCTTAATGACTCCTTTTCCAACTACATGGTTTGGAAGGCAGGCAAAGGGCTGGGTACATACGATATTTTCAGTGCCGCTATGTATCAGTTCCAGCATTTCTCCGGTCAAAAACCATCCTTCCCCGGTCTGATTGCCCAGGGACACGATTCCGGAAGCCATCTTGGCCAGCTTCTCGATTGGCGTGGGAGGATCGAAATGCTTACTTGCCTGAAATGCTTTTGTGGCCGGGGCGCGAAACCATTCTAACGCCTTAATTCCAAGATTTCCGATAGTGGCTTTGGATTTTTCCATCCCCAAATGAGACACCTTGAAATTCTGGTTGTAGAAGCAGTACATCAGGAAATCCAACAGATCCGGAACAACCGCCTCCGCGCCTTCACTTTCCAGAAGGTCCACCAGATAATTATTTGCGGCTGGCAGGAATTTTACAAGGATTTCCCCTACGACACCGACCTTGGGCTTCCGGATATCCAGAAGCTCCAGATTGTCAAAATCCTGGATGATATCCCGACAGAGCTTTTTGAATCCGCTCCGGGAGGGATATCCATGGGACAGGAAATGCTTGCAGATTTCCGCCCATTTCCGGTGCATGGCATTTGTGCTTCCAGGTTTCGCCTCGTAAGGACGCATCCGGTATACGCATTTCATAAAAATATCTCCGAGTACCAGCCCATACATTCCACGCAGTACCAGAATAGGATTCAACTTAAAACCCGGATTATCCTCCAGTCCGCTCAAATTTACAGAAATGACAGGAATATGCGCGTAACCGGCTTTTTTCAATGCCCTTCGGATAAATCCGATGTAATTGGACGCACGGCATCCTCCACCAGTCTGGGAAATGATCACTGCCAGATGATCGGTATCATATTTGCCGGATAAAATCGCGTCCATGATCTGCCCGACTACCATCAAAGAGGGATAACAGGCATCATTGTTTACGTATTTTAATCCCACGTCCACGGCCTGTTTGTTATCATTTGGCAGTACCACGATGTTGTAGCCAGAGGCTCTAAAAGCGGGTTCTATCAGTTCAAAATGGATGGGCGACATCTGCGGACAGAGGATCGTATAAGCCTTACGCATCTCCTTTGTGAAGGGGATCTTCTCAATGGAGGCCGGACAGATATCCCGCTTTGCATTCCGCTGTTCCCGCACACGGATCGCCGCCAGCAGGGAACGTACACGGATCCTTGCGGCACCAAGGTTATTGACCTCATCGATCTTCAGCGTAGTGTAAATCTTTCCGGAATTGGTCAGGATTTCCGCCACCTGGTCCGTAGTAACCGCATCCAGGCCGCATCCGAAGGAGTTTAGTTGGATAAGATCCAGGTTATCTACGGTCTTTACATAATTTGCCGCCGCGTACAGGCGGGAATGGTACATCCACTGGTCCATTACGTTTAGAGGGCGCTCCACGGGATGTAGGTGTGATATGGAGTCCTCGGTCAAAACGGCAATATTGTAGGAGGTAATCAGCTCCGGCAGACCATGGTTGACCTCAGGATCAATGTGGTAAGGACGTCCGGCAAGCACGATGCCCCGGTTACCGGTATCATTCAGAAATTGAATGGTCTCTTCCCCTTTTCTTCGCATATCATTCCGGCATGCTGATAACTCAGCCCAAGCCTCATGTACGGCAGTCTTGATTTCTTCGGCAGGGATAGAGAATTTTTTAGAAAGCTCTTCCGTCAGCCGGGAAGAAATCGTTTCTTCACTCCGGAAGCTTAGGAATGGATGCATAAAATCCACCTCTCCCTTTACGATGGGATCCATATTATTTTTGATATTTTCCGGGTAGGAGGTAACAATGGGGCAGTTGTAATGATTGTTGGCATCTTCAAATTCATTCCGCTCATAAGGGATGGAAGGGTAGAATATATGTCTTACCCCTTCGTTAATGAGCCACTGTATATGCCCATGTGCCAGCTTTGCCGGATAACATTCGGATTCACTGGGGATGGATTCAATTCCCAATTCATAAATTTTTCTGGTAGAAGCCGGGGAAAGAACCACCCGGAACTTCAGCTTTGTAAAAAACGTAAACCAGAAAGGATAATTCTCGTAAATATTCAGTACTCGAGGGATACCGATAGAACCTCGAAAGGCCTCTTCCTTTTCCAGTGGGGTATAGCCAAAATAACGCTTCATTTTATAGTCAAACAGATTGGGCATCTGATTGACAGATTTTTCCTTGCCAAGTCCACGTTCACAACGGTTTCCGGTAATAAAACGTCTTCCGCCGCTGAAATGGCTGATCGTCAGGCGGCAGTTGTTCGTACAGCCCTTACATTTGGTCATGGTGGTAGAATATTCCAGGGCGTTGATATCCTCGATCGAAAGCATAGTCGTGCCCTCGCATTCTGTATAACGCTCCCGCGCGATCAGGGCGGCGCCGAAAGCACCCATGATCCCGGCAATGTCCGGCCGGATGGCTTCACAATCCGCAATCTTTTCGAAGCTGCGAAGGACTGCATTATTGTAGAAGGTTCCACCTTGCACGACGATATGCTTTCCAAGCTCGGACGCATCCGATACCTTGATGACTTTGAACAATGCATTTTTGATCACGGAGTAAGCAAGGCCGGCAGAAATATCCGCAACTTCCGCCCCTTCCTTCTGTGCCTGCTTCACCTTGGAATTCATAAATACGGTACAGCGGGTTCCAAGATCAATCGGGTTGCGGGCATATAACGCTTCATGGGCGAAATCTTCTACGGAATAATTCAGTGATTTCGCAAAAGTTTCAATAAAGGAACCGCAGCCGGAAGAGCATGCCTCGTTGAGCTGTACACTGTCTACAGTCTGATTTTTAATCTTGATGCACTTCATATCCTGGCCGCCGATATCCAGGATACAGTCCACATCCGGCTCAAAATAGGACGCGGCATAATAGTGTGAAACGGTCTCTACCTCGCCTTCATCCAGCAGGAGGGCGGCCTTGATCAGAGCTTCTCCGTAACCGGTAGAGCAGGAATGAACAATTTCCACATCCTCGGGAAGCTGGGAGTAAATGTCCTTGATAGCCCGGATCGTGGTGGCAAGGGGATCCCCTTCATTATTGTGATAAAAGGAGTACAGAAGTGTCCCATCTTCGCCTACAAGGGCGGCTTTTGTGGTGGTAGAGCCGGCATCGATCCCTAAGAAGGCCTTCCCATGATAAGTTGCCAGATCACCTACAGGAACCTGATGCCTGTTATGGCGGTTGATAAAAGCTTCATATTCCTTTGTAGACGCGAACAATGGTTCCATACGGTCTACTTCAAATTCCATCTGTATCTTACCAGCCAGACGTTCCTGCAGCTCCCTGAGCGGTACTTTCGCGTCACTCTTTGCGTTCAAGGCGGAGCCGATGGCGGCAAAGAGATGGGAGTTGTGAGGTACGATAGTATGTTCGTCATCCAGCTTTAAGGTGCGAACAAAAGCTTCCCGAAGTTCAGATAAAAAGTGCAGAGGGCCTCCTAAAAAAGCTACATGCCCGCGGATCGGCTTCCCACATGCCAGTCCGCTGATGGTCTGGTTGACCACCGCCTGGAAAATGGAAGCGGACAGATCTTCTTTGGAAGCCCCGTCATTGATCAGCGGCTGGATGTCCGATTTGGCAAAGACACCACAGCGGGCGGCAATGGAGTAAAGTGCTTTATAATCTTTTGCATAAGTATTCAGTCCGGAAGCATCCGTCTGCAGAAGAGAGGCCATTTGGTCGATGAAGGAGCCGGTACCTCCGGCACAGACACCGTTCATACGCTGTTCTACATTCCCACCTTCAAAATAAATGATCTTTGCGTCCTCGCCTCCCAGTTCGATCGCTACATCAGTCTGCGGCGCGTAGTCCTGCAGCGCGGAAGAAACAGCGATGACCTCCTGTACAAAAGGCACCTGAAGATGCTTGGCAAGGGTCAGCCCGCCGCTTCCGGTAATGACCGGGGACACACGGATGGGACCCAGGGCGTACAAGGCACGGCCAAGCAGATCAGAGAGTGTCTCCTGGATGTTGGCAAAGTGCCGTTCATAATCGGAAAACAAGACCTCATGGCTGCTGTTTTGCACAGCAATCTTGACTGTGGTTGAACCGATATCAATTCCTAAGCTATATAAGTCATTCAAATTCATATGATTTCCACATCCTTATTTATAAAGAGTTTATGTCAGTTACTTCTTATTAAATGTCGATGATCTCTCGACAACAAGATACATTATACGACATGTTTCAAAAAAAGACAATCGGAAAAGTAAGGGAGTTTTATACAAAATTAACAGAAAAACCATAACATATATTTGACAAAAGCGTTTCCTGACGGTACAATTATTTTTATATGGGAAGAAAATGTAATGATCAAGAAAAGAGGAGACGGTGACATTTGAACTGGTTGGATAAATTAGAAAGAAAATTTGGCAGATACGCGATTCCGAACCTGACTATGTATCTGATCGGCGGGTATGTGGTCGGATATGTGATCTCGCTTATGTATCCAAGCCTGCTTGTATGGCTGACACTGGAGCCCGCGTATATTTTAAGGGGACAGGTCTGGCGGCTCTTCTCCTGGGTACTTGTGCCGCCAAGCGGAAACATTCTGACGATCGTGATTATGATGCTGCTGTATTATCAGCTTGGTACGGCTTTGGAAAGAACCTGGGGAATATTCCGCTATAATGTCTATATCTTTTCCGGGATTCTGTTTACCGTGCTGGGAGCTTTTTTCCTGGCCTTGATCTTTGGTATAGATGTAGTCGGATATGGGGGCTTTTTCAGTACGTACTATATCAATATGTCTATTTTCCTCGCATTTGCGGCCAGCTATCCGGATATGGAGCTTTTGTTGTATTTTGTACTGCCCATTAAGATTAAGTGGATGGCATATGTATATGTGGCGTATATACTTTATGACCTGGTCAGGGGAAATTGGATGACAAGGACCGCTATTGTGGCTTCCCTTCTGAATTTTATTTTATTTTTCCTGTCCGGAAGAAATATACGGCCTTACACGCCGAAGGAACAGGCAAGGAAGCGGAAGTTCAAGAAGCAGGCCCGGCCACATATGACCTATGCCAATGGAGCTATGCACCGTTGTGCGGTATGTGGGAAGACAGAGCTGGATGATCCGACATTAGAATTCAGGTTTTGTTCCAAATGTAATGGAAATTATGAGTACTGTCAGGAGCATCTGTTTACGCATGAGCATGTAAAGTGAAGAGTACGGTAAGATGAGGATGAGGGGATTCCTGTGAGAGGGTGTTCTCTTTAGGGAACTTTTGGGGAGAAACTATGGTTTTTAGTTCGTTGACATTTCTTTGTGTGTTTTTTCCGGTGGTATTTGCACTGAATTATCTGATGCCATCTCTCGCCGCGAAGAATTTTCTGCTGATCATCAGCAGCCTGCTGTTTTATGCATATGGTGAACCAGCCTATGTGATCCTGATGATCGGCAGCGCGAGCATGAATTATCTATACGGGTTATGGCTTGGGCGGACGGGAAAAAGAAAGCTTGTTTTGGCCTTGGCTTTGTGTACTAATTTTCTGATCCTTGGGATTTTTAAATATGCGGACATGCTGATCAACACATGTAATTATCTGACAGGGGCTAAGATTCCGCTTTTGAAAGCCAGCCTGCCGATTGGGATTTCATTTTTTACGTTTCAGGCATTGTCTTATGTCGTGGATGTATACAGGGATCAGGTGGAGGCACAGAAAAATTATGGGAATATGTTGCTATATATTTCTTTTTTTCCACAGCTGATCGCCGGACCTATTGTAAAATACCATGATATCGAACAACAAATCTCAAATAGAAAATATAATGTCGAAGAGATAGCGGCCGGCTTCCGACGGTTTATCATTGGTCTGTCCAAGAAGGTTTTGCTTTCCAACGTGGCAGCGTTAGCGGCGGACGCAGTGTTTGCCGCGGAATTATCCAGGATTAATATTTTGTCCGCATGGATTGGGGCTTTGGCCTATCTCTTCCAGATTTATTTCGACTTTTCCGGTTACAGTGATATGGCGATCGGGCTGGGGCATATGTTTGGATTTACTTTTCAGGAAAATTTTAATTATCCCTATATTTCCTGTAATGTGCAGGAATTCTGGCGCAGATGGCATATTTCGCTTTCTACCTGGTTTAAGGAATATCTGTATATACCGCTTGGCGGAAATCGAAAGGGAAAGGTTCGTACATATGTAAACAAGCTGATCGTGTTCTTTTGTACCGGCCTATGGCATGGGGCAAGTTGGACATTTGTTGTCTGGGGATTGTATCACGGTCTGTTTTTGCTGCTGGAAGGGATCTTTCCGGTAAAAAAGCTTCCGAAAGTATTGGGACATATCTATACTATATTGGTGGTCTGTGTCGGCTTTGTGATCTTCCGTGCAGATACGCTGCGTCAGGGGCTGGCCCTGATCGGGAAGATGTTTACCGGAATGGCTTTCACGCCAGAGGCTGCGAGTTTTGCTATGCGATTGTTGAACCCACTATTTTTGCTGGTAATGCTTATCTGTATCATTGCTTCCTGTCCGGTGGCCCGGCTGGGCGAAAAGCTTCCGGAGCGGTATCGTGACACTGTGTACGGAATATTGACTCCAGGAACCTATGTGGGCAGTATCCTGCTTCTCATTCTGTGTATCCTGAGTTTGTCCAGCGGTACTTATAACCCATTTATTTATTTTCGGTTCTGAAAAAGGAATGAAGTGTATGAGAATATGAAAAAGAAAATCTTGTATTTGGCCTATACCGCGGCTGTATTGCTGATCATGGTTGTCCCTTTTGCCGGAATGACCGTAGCAGCTACGAATGAGACAACAGAAAATAAAGAGTTGGCAGAATTCCCGAAGCTTAGGAACAATGGAAAATGGAATGTAAGCTTCCTGGGAGAGCTTGGGGGATATTTTGAAGAACATTTTGCCTTCCGGCAGGAGCTGGTAGCGGCGAACGCAATGCTAAGGGGAAAAGTGCTGGGTGTATCAGCCTCTGATCAGGTGGTGGTGGGAAAGGATGACTGGCTCTATTACGCGGGTACTTTGGATGACTATCTGGGGGAGAACCTTATGTCTGAAAAAGGGCTTGCCAACGCGGTCCATAATATCGGGCTGATGCAGCAGTATGTGGAAAGCAGAGGAAGTAAGTTCATTATTACGGTTGCTCCTAATAAGAACTCTGTATATGGGGACAATATGCCATCCAATTATCTGCGGGGAGAAGAAAATAATCATTCTCTTCTGGCTCCATTGCTGGGTCAGGCTGGGATTCATTATGTGGATCTGTATCATATTTTTGAAAGTTCGGATGAATTTCTGTATCTGCGGGGGGATTCCCATTGGAATAACAAGGGGGCGCTGCTGGTCTGTCAACGGCTCATGGACGCATTGGGCAAGGAGTATGACGCTTCCGCTTATTCCGCTTATGAAGTCAGGAAGGAGCACATAGGAGATCTGGAAAAGATGCTTTACTCTGTAGCCGTGAAGCCGGAAGATAATGTATATTATGACAGAGTGCCAATTTATGCATATGTAAATGACGTGGAGGATACGGAGGCGGACTGGATCGAGACAATCAATCCAAATGGCCAGGGTTCCCTCTTGATGTACCGGGATTCCTTTGGAAATTCCATGCTTCCCTTTCTGGCAAATGAATTTGAGTACGGGTATTTTTCCAGGCTGGTTCCTTACAATCTTACTAATCTGGATCAGTATCGGCCAGAGTATGTGATCGTAGAACGGGTGGAGAGAAGGCTATCCTTTTTCGCGGAGCAGCCGCCTGTCATGGAAGGACCGGTGAGGATTCCTGAGAGCCTGACCGCCGCCGCGACAGATACAACGGTTTCCATAAAGGAAGATGGATCCTGGTATGTGATAGAAGGAACACTGGATCCGGATTTTACGGAAAAGGATACCAACGTTTATGTCTCTGTCAGGACAGACAGTGGAGAAGCCGTTACTTACGAGGCATTCCGTACTTCGGCTCCGGAGAACGCAGGATGGAATGATGACGGATATAAGCTTTATCTGCAGAAAGCTTCGATCCCGGAGGGAACAGTAAACATAGACATTATTATTGTAAATAGGGGATTACAGACAATCGTAAAGACAGAAGAGTTTATACCATAAGAAAAATGGAGGAAAAATATTATGAAAAAAGCAGTGATCAAAAGGATTTTAGTGATAGGAACAGCCTGCCTGCTCCTTGGATGTGGTAAAAGCGGAGAATCACGGGAGGCGGAAAAGCCGAAAACAGAAATGAGTGAAGACGAGGAGGTGGAAAAGGAAGAAGAAACAGAGTATAAGACCATAGGAAAAGAATCCGAAGATGCTTATAAGTTTTTGCTGACAAATCAAACGGGTGATGAGATCACAGGCTTTGCGATCAAGGCGTCGGCTTCTCAGGAGACTTCTCAGGATCTTTTGGAGGAGGGAATGAAAATTGAAAAAGAGGAAACGGTATGTGTATATTACACTCCTGAAAAATCTGACGCGGAGCAGGGGGCAGAAGCTAAGGTAACCTATGATATCAGCCTGTCTTACGCAGATGGACATGTTGTCGAGATCGTCGGGCTGGGATTGGAAAATATGGAAGAGGCAAAGCTCTGTTTTGAAGACGAGGTTGGTTTTGTCAAATATAAAAAAGATGGTTCAGAAGAAGTCAGTACCAAAGAAACGGCACTTGCTCTGAAGGCTCAGAAAGAGGCACAGGAGGCTGCAGCGGCTCAGGCCCAGAAAGAGAAAGAGGAAGCGGAACAGGCCGCGGCACAAGCCCAGGCAGAAGCAGCGGCTCAGGCTCAGCAACAATATTATGAGCCGGAGTATTCTCCGGCATATGACCAGCCGGTTGATTACGGTGGAGGTGGCCAGAATGTCAGCCAGTCGGGTGAAGGGTGCCTTACGGATCCGGTGACCAATCCGGGTTATGCCCCGGTTGACCAGACAGGAGAGGGATGTCTTACGGATCCGGTAATGAACCCCAATTATGATCCGGGTTCTTGATCCGAAGAATATGCCTTTAGCAGCTTTTCTTTATTCTATGGTATCTAGCGAAAACGCACCTAATAAAAGGAGAAAAAAATGAAAAAGACAAAAATCGTATGTACGATGGGGCCAAGCACGGACGACAAAGAAGTATTGCGCAGTATTATCCGGGGCGGGATGGATGTGGCACGTTTTAACTTTTCCCATGGAACACACCCAGAGCAGAAGGCAAGGATGGATATGCTTAAGATGGTCCGTGAGGAGGAGCATTCCAATATTGCGATCTTACTTGATACAAAAGGTCCGGAGATCCGTACCGGAGTATTAAAGGATGGCAAAAAAGTGAGACTGGAGGAAGGTGCTATGATTACCCTGACTCCTGACGAGGTGGCGGGAGACGCCCAGAAAGTATCGATTACTTATGAAGGGCTCGCAGAGGATGTGGACCGGGGCAAGAAAATTCTGATTGATGATGGCCTGATCGAACTAGAAGTAGTGAAGAAAGTCGAAAAGGATATTGTCTGCCGTATCATTAACGGAGGTGAGCTGGGGGAACGGAAGGGAATCAATGTCCCTAATGTTCCGGTACGCCTTCCGGCTATTACGGAAAAAGACAAGGAAGATATTAAGTTTGGCGTGGAACAGGATATTGATTTTATCGCGGCATCCTTTGTACGTAATGCCGAGTGTATCCTGGAGATCAAGGCTTATCTCAAATCACTGCATGCGCAGTATATTCCAATCATTGCCAAGATTGAGAACGCGGAAGGCATCCGCAATATTGATGAGATCATCCGCGCGGCAGACGGGATCATGGTAGCGCGCGGGGATCTGGGTGTGGAGATCCCGGCGGAGGAGCTTCCGTATCTGCAGAAAATGCTGATCCAGAAATGTAATAATAATTTTAAAACCGTAATCACCGCTACCCAGATGCTGGATTCCATGATCCGGAACCCGCGTCCCACCCGTGCGGAAGTAACAGATGTAGCGAATGCGGTCTATGACGGTACGGATGCCGTGATGCTTTCCGGTGAGACGGCCGCGGGAAAATATCCTCTTGAGGCATTGAAGATGATGGTACATATCGTAGAGAATGCGGAACAGCATCTGGATTATGATATTCTGCTTTCTCAGGCCGGAGATCATCTGAAATCCAGTGTTTCAACGGCGATCGGTTATTCCTCCGTACTGGCGGCAGCCAATCTGGACGCGAAATGTATCATCACACCTTCTGTGTCCGGCGCGACCACACGGTATGTGTCCAACATGAAGCCACGGCAGGAGATCCTTGGTATTACGCCAAGCGACAGGGCACTTCGCAGGATGTCCATCTACTGGGGAGTCACTCCGCTGAAATCTTTGGAATTCAGTACTACGGATGATGTATGTAACGGCGCGATCGAGCTTGCGCAGGTAAAACAGTTCGTGGATACGGGGGATATCGTTGTCCTTACGGCAGGGATGCCGTCACCGAATGTAAAAGAAGAAATCGGTGGTGTAAGTAATATGATGCGGATTGCTACGATAGAGTAAGGAGATGTCATGACAGATCCGAAGAGCAGGAAGAATACTCTGTATTACGAAGTATCCAGCAAAACGCGCCAGTGACGCGTTTTGCCGGATTTTTAGAGAGCTTTGGAAATGAGGTAGGAAATGAAGGGACTGCGGTGGATATTGGGCGGAGCGGCATCGGTTTCCGTGGTGATCATTTTGCTGATCAGCAGCTTTCAGGCGGCGATGTATCTGGATTTTGGTGTTTATCAGCGGGAATATGAAAAATATGAAGTACTCCGGGACCTGCATATGGATATGGACGATGTGATGTATGTAACCAGGGAGATGATGGCATATCTGAAGGGGAACAGAGACGCCTTAAGCGTAGTTACTACGGTAGAAGGCGTGGAACAGGATTTTTTTAATGAGCAGGACCGTCTGCATATGGAGGATGTACAGGGACTTTTTCTCGGGGGACTTGCCCTGCGGAGATGGGCGTTTCTTCTCCTGTTGATTTCCCTTGTGCTGCTGATCGTCTTTTTCAGGGAGAAACTGTGGGAAATCCTTGCCAGAAGTTATCAGGTGACACTGGGAATCCTGACATTGCTGATCCTGTTGCTGGGGATCGGAATGGCCAGGAATTTCAATGCGGTATTTACAAAGTTCCATGAAATCTTTTTCGATAATGATCTGTGGCTGTTTGATCCGGCTGAAGATTTTATGATCCGTATGCTGCCGGAAGGGCTGTTTTTTGATATGGTGATCCGAATTGGAGCATTCTTTCTCGCAGGACTTGGCATTCTTTTCATTCTTAGTATGGTGTATGGCTATGTAAGCAGAAAATCGGACGGTGGCATGCAGTCAGCAGGAATGTAGAATAAAAAATCTCCAACCGTACAGTTGGAAAAATCTCAAATGATTTTTTAAAATGAAGGAGGACAACAGATATGGGGAATGTAAAGCGCGTATATGTGGAGAAAAAGGCTGACTTTGCCGTGCAGGCGAAGGAGCTAAGGCATGAGGTCAGACATTATCTTGGAATCGGGACAGTGACAGGAGTGCGGGTGCTGATCCGATATGATGTGGAAAATGTTTCCGAGGAGTCATTTGAGAAAGCATGTAATGGTGTATTCGCGGAACCTCCGGTAGATATTTTGTATCGGGAAGAGGTTCCGGTACAGGAAGGAGACAGAATCTTTTCTGTGGAATACCTTCCGGGACAGTTCGATCAGAGGGCGGATTCCGCTGAACAGTGTATACAGTTTATCAAAGAGGACGAAAAGCCGGTCATCCGGACCGCGACCACTTATGTGATCGAAGGTACTGTGACAGAAGAGGAATTCACGGCGATCAAAAACCACTGTATCAATCCGGTAGATTCCCGTGAAACCAGCCTGGAAAAGCCGGATACGCTGGTAACCGTATTCGATGAGCCGGAGGATGTGAAGATATTTGACGGATTCCAGGACATGCCGGAGGAAGAATTGAAGGCCTTGTATGATTCTCTGGGGCTGGCAATGACCTTTAAGGATTTTCTGCATATCCAGAATTATTTTCATGGAGAGGAGCATCGTGATCCCTCCATGACTGAGATCCGTGTGCTGGATACCTATTGGTCCGACCACTGCCGTCATACTACATTTTCCACGGAATTAAAAAATGTTACATTTGGTGACGGAGATTACAGAGAACCTATCGAGAACACGTATAAGCAGTATTTGAAGGATCACAGTGAGATCTTCGCAGGGCGGGAGGAAAAGTTTGTCTGCCTGATGGATCTGGCGCTGATGGCCATGAGGAAGCTGAAAAAGGAAGGGAAACTTCAGGATCAGGAAGAGTCGGATGAAATCAATGCCTGCAGTATTGTTGTTCCGATACGGGTTGACGGAGTGGAAGAGGAGTGGCTCATTAATTTTAAGAATGAGACCCATAACCATCCTACGGAGATTGAGCCCTTCGGTGGGGCGGCTACCTGCCTGGGCGGCGCCATCCGTGATCCGCTCTCAGGGAGAACTTATGTATACCAGGCCATGCGTGTAACCGGAGCGGCAGATCCGACAGTGTCTGTAAAGGACACCCTGAAAGGAAAGCTTCCCCAGAAGAAGCTGGTCCGCGGGGCGGCAAAGGGGTACAGCTCTTATGGAAATCAGATCGGCCTTGCTACCGGAGCAGTCAAAGAAATCTATCATCCGGATTATGTGGCAAAGCGTATGGAAATCGGCGCGGTCATGGGGGCGGCTCCAAGACGCGCGGTGATCCGTGAGACCTCAGATCCGGGAGATATCATCATCCTTTTGGGAGGACGTACCGGGCGGGACGGCTGTGGCGGCGCTACCGGTTCCTCCAAAGTACACACAGAAGAGTCCATTGAAACCTGCGGCGCTGAGGTACAAAAAGGAAACCCGCCTACAGAGCGTAAGATCCAGCGTCTCTTCCGCAGAGAGGAAGTCAGCCATCTGATCAAGAAATGCAACGATTTTGGCGCCGGTGGTGTATCCGTGGCGATCGGAGAGCTTGCGGAGGGACTACGGGTAGATCTGGATAAGGTGCCGAAAAAATATGCCGGCCTGGATGGAACAGAAATCGCGATCTCCGAATCCCAGGAACGTATGGCGGTTGTAGTAGATCCGAAAGATGTGAGACAGTTTTTGGACTATGCCAGGGAAGAAAACCTGGAGGCGACCGAAGTTGCTGTAGTGACCGAGGCTCCCCGTCTTGTTCTGATCTGGAGAGGGAAAGAGATCGTGAATATTTCACGGGCATTTTTGGATACCAACGGAGCCCATCAGGAGACCGATGTGGAAGTAGAGATCCCGGCCAGGGAAGGTTCTCTTTTTGTCAGAAAAGAAGTAGCGGATGTCAGGGAAAAGTGGCTTTCCATGCTGTCTGACCTGAATGTGTGTTCACAAAAAGGGCTGGTGGAAATGTTCGACGGCTCCATCGGCGCAGGATCGGTTTTCATGCCTCATGGCGGGAAATATCAGATGACAGAAACCCAGACTATGGTGGCAAAGGTTCCGGTACAGAACGGGACAACAGACAGTGTATCTATGATGAGTTACGGCTTTGATCCTTATCTGTCCAGCTGGAGCCCCTATCATGGAGCAATCTACGCAGTGACGGAATCGATTGCCAAGATCGTGGCTTCGGGCGGAGACTACCGGAAGATCCGGTTTACTTTCCAGGAATATTTCCGAAGAATGACCGAAGAGCCGAAGAGATGGAGCCAGCCTTTCGCGGCGCTTCTTGGCGCGTATGACGCGCAGCTTGGCTTCGGGCTGCCGTCCATCGGAGGAAAAGACAGCATGTCTGGTACCTTCCAGGATATTGATGTGCCGCCGACTTTAGTTTCCTTTGCGGTGGATATGGCAGTGGAGAAGGATATCATTACGCCGGAACTGAAAGCCGCGGGAAATAAGCTTGTATGGATGCGGATAGAGAAAGATGATTATGACCTGCCGGTCTATGAGAAAGTAATGGAGCAGTACAGGAAGTTTACAGAAGATATCCGCAGCGGAAGGATCATATCTGCCTATGTACCGGACCGCCATGGAATCCTTGCGGCTGTCAGCAAAATGGCGTTTGGAAACCAGAAGGGAGTGAAGATCGAGCATAATCTGGATCCAAGAGACGCCTTTGCTCCGGCATTCGGAGATTTGATCGCGGAGGTTCCCGCGGATAAGGTCGGGGCTTTACAGATTACTTATACGGTGATCGGAGAGGTAACGGACGGAAAAGTATTTTCTTATGGAAATACAGAAATCTCTCTGGAAGAAGCGTCCGATGCATGGACAAGGACACTGGAGCCGGTATTTGCGACAAAATCAGCGGCGTCCGGCGAAGAAGTGTTAGAAGAGAGGCTGTATAATGGCGCTTCTGAGGTTCATGTATGCAGCCATAAGATCGGGCAGCCTACGGTATTTATCCCGGTATTTCCGGGTACGAACTGTGAGTATGACAGCAAGAATGCCTTTGAACGGGCAGGCGCGAAGGTGATCACAAGAGTATTCCGGAATCTGGACGCGCAGGGGATCCGGGAATCTGTGGAAGAATTTGAAATGGCCATCGGCCAGGCGCAGATGATCATGTTTCCGGGCGGATTCAGTGCCGGGGACGAGCCTGACGGCTCAGCGAAGTTCTTTGCCACTGCGTTCATGAACGAAAAGATCAAGGAAGCGGTAGAGAAGCTTTTAAATGAGCGGGATGGGCTTGCGCTGGGAATCTGTAATGGTTTCCAGGCATTGATTAAGCTGGGGCTGGTGCCATATGGAAAGATTACAGGACAAACAGAGGGCTCTCCGACGCTGACTTATAATACGATCGGCCGTCATATTTCGAAAATGGTCTATACTAAAGTTGTAAGCAATAAGTCTCCGTGGCTTGCGCAGGCGAGGCTTGACGGTGTCTATACCAATCCGGCTTCCCATGGCGAAGGCCGTTTCGTGGCAAATGAGGAGTGGCTGGAAAAGTTATTCGCGAATGGGCAGGTGGCGACTCAGTATTGTGATCCGGAGGGGGTTATCAGTATGGATGAGGAATGGAATATCAATGGTTCTTATATGGCAATTGAAGGAATTACAAGTCCGGATGGAAGAGTGCTTGGAAAGATGGCTCATTCTGAGCGGCGGGACAGATCCGTCGCGATCAACATTTACGGAGAACAGGATCTGAAGATTTTTGAATCCGGAGTGAAGTATTTTCTGTAAGATAAAAAGCTGTTCTGCCGTTGGCTGAAAAAAATGTCCCGTAGTTTTCTGCGGGGCATTTTTTACGAGAAAATAATTCGTATGAAAAAGTGTTGGCTGTAGAGCGTGTTGCTTTTTGAAAAAAGCTAGTGTACTACTACCGTATTTGTGTATGGGACAGTGCAGATTTTACCTGTTCAATTTCTTTTTTGGTTGCTTTTGCGGCAGGGATATAGTAATGCTTCTCGCAGGCAGCCTGATATAGCTTTTCCTGTGATAGTTCGCATTGACTGCGCATTTGTCTGAGACATTGTTTTAATTCGCTGTTGTCTGTCTGTGGGATCATATCCGCATACAGTTTTAACTCATTGTTTACCCCGGACAGAGCATCGGAAACCATGGTTTTTTCATTCATGTATGTTATCTCCTATAAAAAACGTATCAGTTCCTGCCTGTTTTTCAGGGCAGAGTCCGCGGCATCCCGGAAGATTTTCTTGAGCTCCGGGTCTTCTGCCTGGGACGCGTAATCGGTCATTTTGCTGTGTGTCGTATCATAACTGCTGATCAGGTGGCGCAGATTCTGTAGATCAAGTATGGATAATTCGGACATTAGGAAACCTCCTCGTTTATCATGTTGTCAGGAATCTATTTTTTATTCCCGCGAAGCACTTCCATTGTGTGTGGCGCATAGGATAAAATTACTGAACAGCTCTCTCATCTCGGATGAAGTACGGTACATGCATTCGGGATGCCACTGAACCCCGATGGCGAAAGGATGGGAGGGCATTTCTAATGCTTCCACGGTCTGATCGGAAGCGGTGGCAGAGACGGCCAGGCTCTTTCCTATGCGGTCTATGGCCTGGTGGTGATAGCTGTTTACATACAAAAGGCTTCCCACATATTTTTTAAGCTGGGTTCCCGGCTTGATATGCACCTTGTGGCTGACTTCACCGCGTGTACCAGATTGCTGCATATGGTCAAGATGCTTTCCGGGCTGAAGGGAGATATCCTGAAAAATAGTGCCTCCGCAGGCTACGTTAAATACCTGCATCCCGCGGCAGATGGAAAATACAGGTTTTTGTGTTTTCAGGATTTCCTTCATGAGCCGGATCTGGAACAGGTCCAAAGAAATATTGGTCTGGCCGTTTCCTTTTTGTGGCTCTTGTCTGAAAAGAAGGGGAGTGATATCATTTCCGCCGCAAAACAGAAAACCATCGCAGAGCCTTATATATTCATTTAAAATCTGGTCAGAGCGGACAAGCGGGAGAATCAAAGGAATCCCGCCAGAATATCGGACAGATTGGATATATGCATTTGTAACAAACTGCTTATTTTCAATAAAGCCGCAGACGATCACTCCGATTTTAGGTTTCATATGGTATTCCTTTCTGCTATACTGTAACTATTGATAAGAATATTTATGTTCCATAAGCATATGTATAAATGAAAAAAAATATACATAATCTGAGATAATTGAAAAATGCGGCTTTGCGAAACGTGGAATGGAAAGAGTAAGGGAATTATGAAAAAATTGATTGATATGCATTGCGATACGATCAGCGAACTTTTAAGAAGCGGTGAAAAGGAAAACATATTTGAGAATCATTTATGTGTGGATATGGAAGGGATGAAGCGTGCCGGAACGATGGCTCAGTTTTTTGCTTGTTTTGCGGACGGGAAGGAATATGTGTCTGGAAAATCTGTCTGGGTTTCGAAACATAGACAGATCCCATGGGATGCGTGGGAACGTGCCTATGTGGCGGTTCTGGATATGATAAAGAGGATCTGTCAGGAGGAAAACGAGGGGCTGCGTCTGGTGAAAAACTACCATGAGATCGAGGAAAATGCCAGACAGGGACGCATTTCCGCGATCGCGACGGTAGAAGAGGGCGGTGTGCTGAATGGACAGCCTGAACGGCTGGAGGAATTGTACCGTCAGGGAATCCGCCTTGTGACGCTTACATGGAACTATGAGAACTGCCTGGGATATCCAAACAGCAGGGACGGCGCTGTTATGAACCAGGGACTGAAAAGCTTTGGCGTGGAAACGGTAGAACGGATGAATTCGCTGGGCATGATCGTGGACGTATCCCATCTGTCAGACGGAGGGTTTTGGGATTGTATCCGGTACAGTAAAGCGCCGGTTGTGGCATCTCATTCCAACGTGCGCGCATTGTGCGGCGTTCCAAGGAACCTGACGGATGAAATGCTGAAAGCGCTGGCCGGGAAGGGAGGCGTGGCAGGATTGAATTTTTATCCGGTATTTTTACGGGAAGAAGAATCCAAAGTCACAGAACAGGACATTGCATGTCACGCGGCACATATGATCCATGTGGCAGGAGAGGATGTTCCGGCGATCGGAACGGACTTTGACGGCTTTGAATGTAAAAGTGTGAAAGGATATCTTTCCGGGCCAGGTGAGATGGAACGGGTGTGGGAAGCGATGAAAAAACAAGGGATCACGGAACGGCAGATGGATAAGATCTGGTCCGGGAACGCACTTCGGATCCTCAGAACGGTTTTTACGAATGAGTGAGTAGGTTGGATGCTCTTTAGAGCATCCAACCGTACAGGTGGAAAATTTTCAGCCGCACAGCTATTTATCTATCATATTTCTTTCGCTTTTCAAATATCGCTTCAGTAAAAAGGAACAGAAATAAGGAAATGTATAAATATGGTCGCTGTATCCAATATTTCCGGAGGAAAATTTAATCCCATAGGATATATCCGGATATTTGTCGCTGGAGATCAATGTCCTAAGTGATTTGGAACGTCCGTTTGTGGATTTTACTTCGACCGGAATCAGGTCGGAGGCAGTCCGCACAAAGAAATCTTCTTCCAGTGTAGAGTCTTCACGTTTGTAATAGTACAATTCATATCCGCATTTTTTCAATGCTTCCCCTACAATATTTTCATAGAGAGCGCCTTTGTATACGTTCATATTTTTATTTGCCCGCAGGTCTTCCTGGGCTTCATCATCCAGCATGGATACCAGCAGACCGCTGTCCGCAAAGTATAGTTTATACTTGGTATCGTCATAGTTTCCTCTTAGCGGAAGCTCCGGTGAATGCAGACAATAGCAGAGATGGATCATTCCCGCATCGCTCAGCCATTCAATACATCCTCTGTAATCCTTGAACCTTGCTCCTGACGCGACTTTTGATATCTGAAATTTTTTATTATCCTTTGCGAGCTGTATGGGAATCTGGTTAAACACATTTAAAATCCGTGTCTGGTCCATTCCTTCCGCGTATTTGCGTATGTCTTCTTTATAATCCGCGATAAGCTGTCTCTGTGTGTCCAGTGATCCTTCAAATGTATTTTTTGTAATATAATCTCTGACCACCGCCGGCATTCCCCCCAAAATACAGTAATCCAGAAATAGTCCGCCTGTTATTGTCATCGTGAGCTGGCTCAAGGGCTTCATTGCCGCCATATGTTCCAGAAGTTCATTTACGAAGCTGCCATCGTACCCTTTTGCCCATAAAAATTCTTCAAAATCCAAAGAACGCATCTGATAGTCTGTCTTGTACCCTACGCTGTTGCTTTCGATCCTCTTATACTGTATTCCCAGCATGGAACCGCTGCAGATCACATCGAATCTTCCGTCCGTGTAAAAAAATTTCAAAGCGGTAGCAATTTCCGGAAACTCCTGAAGTTCATCAAAAAAGAGCAATGTTTTCCCTTCGGAAAAATGCTTTGACGGGTCAATACGGGATATATTTTTTATGATTTCGTCCGCACTGTATCCATCTTCAATGATGAATTTGTACTTTGGTTCCTCTACAAAATTAATTTCTATAAGATTCTCATAATACATCTGACCAAAGCGCCTGATGGATTCTGTTTTTCCGACCTGCCTGCAGCCCTTGACGATCAGAGGTTTTTTATCCGCAGCAGTTCTCCAGCTTTCCAGAAAATGGTCTATTTTTCGTTGTAAATATAACATTTCAGACACCTCTATTCCTGATAACTTATTCCCGCGAAGCAACGAGCCAGGTGGACATGCTTGGATGTACATTTGGCGACTGCCGCGAGGTCTTTGACTTGCTATTTCTAAATTTAGTATATCCTATTTTCAGAAAAATACAAGTGAATTACAAAAAAATGAGTGAATTACAAACTAGTGATTACAAAAAAATGAGCGAATTAAAGATATATAGTTACAAAAAAATGAACGAATAGAAAATATGAGAAAAGAAGTAGCAAGGTATAAGTGGCTTTTCCGTATATGAGGATATACAAAAAAGCTGCCGGTTAACAGCAGCTTTTTGTATCAAAAAATATACCCTCCGGGCACCCCATAATGGCTCTCCGGCCGTTTCACAAGGTATGAAATCATATCCTGTGCGATCTGTCCAAGTTCTACCTACAGTTCTTTATTTCACGTTTTTTACTTCCTGCATTTTCATTGCGCGAACCTTCAGCGGAAGCCCGAACAAGTTGATAAATCCATCTGCGTCGTGATGATCATATAAATCACCCGTCGTAAAGCTTGCGAGAGATTCATTATATAGGGAATAGGGAGAAGTTTCCCCGGCTTTGATGATGTTACCCTTGTACAGCTTAAATTTTACTTCTCCGGTCACATACTGCTGTGTCACATCCACAAATGCCTGGATTGCTTCGCGCAGAGGAGTGAACCACTTTCCTTCATATACGATCTGGGCAAATTTATTTCCAAGGTCTTTCTTTGTCTCATAAGTCGCACGGTCAAGCACCAGTTCCTCTAACTGCTGATGTGCTTCCATCAGGATGGTTCCGCCAGGAGTCTCGTATACGCCACGGGATTTCATACCTACCACACGGTTTTCTACGATGTCCACGATTCCGATTCCATGCTTTCCGCCCAACGCGTTCAGTTCGGTGATGATCTCGGATACCTTCATTTCCTTTCCGTTCAGGCTCTTTGGGACACCTGCTTCAAATGTCATGGTCACATATTCGCCTTCTTCCGGCGCTTTTTCCGGGGATACACCGAGGACCAGAAGATCATCATAGTTCGGCTCATTTGCCGGATCCTCCAGCTCCAGGCCCTCATGACTGATGTGCCACAGGTTGCGGTCACGGCTGTAGCTGTGCTTTGTGTCAAAAGGAAGGTGGATGCCATGCTTCTGGCAATATTCGATCTCATCTTCACGGGACTGCATGGTCCATACATCTGTCATACGCCATGGAGCGATGATCTTGAGATCCGGGGCAAGAGCCTTGATGCCGAGCTCAAAACGGATCTGGTCATTTCCCTTACCGGTAGCACCGTGGCAGATAGCAGAAGCATTTTCCTTGCGTGCGATCTCTACCAAACGTTTTGCGATGGCCGGGCGTGCCATGGAGGTACCCAGCAGGTATTTATTTTCATAAACAGCACCTGCTTTTACACATGGCATAATGTACTCGTCACAAAATTCGTCAATAATATTTTCAATATATAATTTGGAAGCGCCGGACAACTTTGCCCTTTCTTCCAGTCCGTCCAGTTCCTCACCCTGTCCGCAGTCGATGCAGCAGCAGATAACCTCATAATCGAAGTTTTCCTTTAACCATGGGATGATTGCAGTAGTATCAAGACCGCCGGAATATGCCAATACAACTTTTTCTTTACTCATTTTCATTGCCTCCTGATCATCATTCTTACCTTTATATCATAGTCATTTGTTTTACGGCCTGCCTTTGTAAGATCATTGTTTACGGCTTATCCTTTGGCAAGCTCACACATACTATACACCACAGATTATAATTATGCAAGAGAAAATGTGAAAAAATTGAAAATATGCATAAAATGTAAAAAATAATGTATAAATATACGAAATATACAATAAAAATGCATAAAAGGAATGTTCTTGCATATTTTGAGGTTTTCCCGTATAATCTGTTATAGTAAATCAGCGGCAAAGCTGTTTGGAGATGGGTGCATGAAGAAAAAACTGGTGATTGGGATATTGGCGCACGTGGACGCTGGAAAAACGACCTTGTCAGAGGGCCTGCTTTATATAAGCGGAGCGATACGGAAGCTGGGACGGGTGGATAATAAGAACGCGTTTTTGGATACTTATCCGCTGGAACGGGAAAGAGGAATTACGATTTTCTCCAAACAGGCGGTATTTCCGGTTGGAAATCTGGAAGTGACGCTTCTGGATACACCGGGGCATGTGGACTTTTCCGCGGAAATGGAGCGTACCCTTCAGATACTGGACGCGGCGATCCTGGTCATCAGCGGGGCGGACGGCGTGCAGGGGCATACGGAGACTCTTTGGAAGCTACTTTCCCGGTATCAGGTTCCTGTATTTTTGTTTGTGAATAAGATGGACCAAAATGGAACAGACGCGAAAAAGCTGCTGGCTGAATTGAAAAAACGGCTGGATGAAAATTGCGTGGATTTCAGCGGATGTCCGCAGATACCGGAAAAGGAAGGAAGCATACAGGGAACAGATGTGTCGGATCTGCCGGCGATGAGCGGGACGGAAGCTTTTTATGAAAATGTTGCCATGTGTGAGGAGGCAGTTCTGGACACGTTTCTGGAAAATGGGACTGTAGCAGACGCGGAGATCCGGCGGCTGGTTCTGGAAAGAAAACTGTTTCCCTGCTTTTTTGGTTCTGCGTTGAAGCTGACAGGAGTGGAAGAATTTTTAAAAGGATTTGCAAGGTATTCGCCGGAAATATCTTATCCGGAGTCTTTTGGGGCAAAGGTCTATAAAATATCCCGGGATGACCAGGGAAACCGCCTGACCTATCTGAAGGTTACGGGAGGAAGCCTGCGGGTGAAGAATCTGCTCACGAACCGGCGGTCCGGCAGGAAAGAAGAGGACTGCTGGGAGGAAAAGGTGAATCAGATCCGGATTTATTCCGGCGCCAGGTATGAGGCTGTGGAGGAGGCTTGTGCCGGTACGGTCTGTGCCGTTACAGGACTGACAAAAACATTTCCCGGGGAAGGCTTAGGGATAGAGGCGGAGTCAGGGATGCCGGTATTGGAACCGGTATTGACTTATCAGATCCAGCTTCCGCCGGAATGTGATGTCCATGTGATGCTGAAAAACCTCCGGCAGCTGGAAGAGGAAGAGCCTTTACTTCATATCGTGTGGAATGAGGCACTGGGAGAAATTCATGCCCAGCTTATGGGGGAAGTACAGATTGAAATTTTAAAGCGATTGATCTGGGAACGTTTTCATGTGCCGGTGGACTTTGGAACAGGAAACATTGTATACAAAGAAACAATCGCGGATATGGTGGAAGGGGTGGGACATTTTGAACCTTTGCGGCATTACGCGGAAGTCCATCTGCTGCTGGAACCGGGAGAGCCGGGAAGCGGCCTGCAGTTTACATCGTCCTGCAGTGAAGATGTGTTGGACCGGAACTGGCAGAGGCTCATTTTGACCCATTTGGAGGAAAAGGAACATGTGGGTGTGCTGACCGGCTCTGCCATTACGGATATGCGGATCACCCTGGCGGCAGGACGGGCACATCAAAAACATACGGAGGGCGGAGATTTCCGGCAGGCTACCTACCGGGCAGTCCGGCAGGGACTGAAAAATGCAGAGAGCATTTTGCTGGAGCCTTATTATGATTACCGGCTGGAGGTGCCTGCCGATGTGGTGGGACGTGCCATGTCTGACCTGCAGCGGATGCATGGAACCTTCGGCACGCAAAAGCAGGATGGGGAGATGGCGGTTCTGGAGGGAATGGTTCCGGTTGTCAATATGCGGGGCTATCAGACGGAGCTGGCTGCTTATACAAAGGGAAGAGGAAGGTTATCCTGTAGTCTGAGAGGGTACCTGCCTTGTCACAATGCAAAAGAGGTGATCGAGGAAACCGGTTATGACGCGGAACGGGATACGGAAAATCCGACAGGTTCCGTGTTCTGTGCCCATGGTGCGGGATTTGTGGTGCCATGGAACCAGGTGGAGGAATATATGCATCTGGAAAGTGTACTGCATAAAAATGCTGAGCCGGAAGAAAGGGAAGCGGAAATCATTTCCAGAAGACGGGCGGTGAGAGAGATCGCGTTGTCACCGGAGGAAGAGCGGGAGCTGGACCAGATGGCGGAGGCATCCAGGAAAAAGCGTGAGCAGGTAGTGAAAAGATCTTTTTATACATTTTCAGGTGGGAAATCCAATCCGGGGGACAGTAGGCCGGAAGGACGATCCGTTGATAGGGACGAAGAGTTTGGCAGGCCTGGCAACGTGGGACGGTCCGGGAAGATAAAGGAAAAACAGAAAGAATATCTGCTGGTAGACGGTTATAATATTATTTTCGCGTGGGAAGAGCTGCGGGAGCTTGCGGACACCAATATTGACGGCGCACGGGGAAAGCTGATGGATATACTGGCCAATTACCAGGGGGTAAAAAAGTGTACGGTCATCCTGGTGTTTGATGCCTATAAGCTGGAAGGATTTCCGGGAGAGGTGCAGAAACATCATAATATTTATGTGGTCTACACAAAAGAGGCAGAGACGGCGGATCAGTACATCGAAAAGACCGCCCATGAGATCGGGAGGAAGTATCATGTGACGGTGGCTACTTCGGACGGTACGGAGCAGGTCATTATCCGCGGGCAGGGGTGCAGCCTGCTTTCCGCGAAAGAACTGAAGGAAGAGATTGAACTTGTAAACCGGGAGCTCCGAAAGGAATATCTGAACCGGCCGGGGCACGATAAAAATTATCTGTTCCAGTGGATGGATAAGGAGACTGCCAGGCTGATGGAAGAGGTACGGCTGGGAAAATCGGAGAAGCCGGTGAAAAAGAAAAGGAAGTAACGATAATTCGCACGTAAGCGCCTAAAAAACAGGCGCTAAGTGCTCATAATAGGAGGAGAAACGAATGAAGGTACTTGTAGTTGTGGATATGCAGAATGATTTTATTGACGGCGCGCTGGGGACGCCGGAGGCAGTAAAGACCGTGCCGCGGGTGGTTCAAAAGATCCGGGATTTTGACGGACTGGTGATCGCCACCAGGGATACTCATGAAGAGAATTATCTGGATACCCAGGAGGGAAAGAAACTTCCGGTAAAACACTGTATCCGTGGAACACAAGGATGGGAGCTCCGCCCGGAGATCCAGGAGCTGATCCAGGAGGCTCCGATCGATAAGCCGGCCTTTGGAAGTGAAGAATTGGGGCAAAGGCTGAAAGCCTGCCAGAAATCCGGGGAATCCATCGAAAGTATTACGCTGGTGGGCCTATGTACGGATATCTGTGTGATCTCCAATGCTCTGCTGCTAAAGGCGTGTCTGCCGGAAGTACCGGTCATTGTGGACGCGTCCTGCTGCGCGGGGGTAACGCCGGAAAGCCATGCCCAGGCATTGAATGCCATGAAAATGTGCCAAGTGGAGATTACGGATTAGAACATCCTGTATCAATCAACAAAAAGGAGAGGATCAGATGGAAAATTTTAACTATTACGCGCCTACCAGGGTGGTATTTGGAAAAGGGACGGAGCTTCAGGCCGGGGAATTGGTCAGGGAATGTGGATGCCGAAAAGTACTGGTGCATTATGGAAGCGGAAGTGTGAAAAGAAGCGGTCTGCTGGATCGGATCTATGAAGCATTAGAAAAAGCAGAGGTGGATTATGTGACATTGGGCGGCGTCGTACCGAATCCAAGACTGTCTCTTGTATATCAGGGAATCGAGTTGTGCAAAAAGGAATCGGTGGACTTCATTCTCGCGGTGGGAGGCGGCAGTGCCATAGATTCGGCCAAGGCCATCGGGTACGGCGTAGCCAATGAAGGGGATGTGTGGGACTTTTATGCCAGGAAAAGGAAGGCAAAAGGATGCCTCCCCCTCGGCGTGGTACTGACCATTGCGGCGGCCGGCTCTGAGATGAGTGATTCTTCCGTCATCACCAATGAGGAAGGCTGGATCAAGCGGGGCTACAGCAGCAATTATGTCCGTCCGAAATTTGCGGTCATGAACCCGGAACTGACGATGACACTGCCGGCTTATCAGACAGAAAGCGGCTGTGTGGATATTATGATGCATACCATGGAACGTTATCTGAACCAAGCGGACAATATGGAACTGACAGACGGGTTCAGTGAGCATTTGGTCCGTACGGTCATGAAGAACGCGAAGATCCTGCTGAAGAATCCCCGGGATTATGACGCAAGGGCGGAAGTGATGTGGGCAGGGAGTCTTTCTCATAACGGGCTGACAGGCTGCGGAACAGACGGAGGTGACTGGGCATCCCACCAATTGGAGCATGAACTGGGCGGCATGTATGATGTAGCTCATGGGGCCGGGCTGGCGGCCGTGTGGGGAAGCTGGGCGAGATATGTGATGGATGCCAGGCCAGAGCGGTTCGTACAATTTGCAGTGCGGGTTATGGGAGTGGAAGATACTGGAAACGCATTGGAGACGGCCAGGAAGGGCATTGAAGCGATGGAGGAATTTTATCGTTCCATAGAGATGCCGACGAATCTGAAGGAACTGGGAATTGAACCCACAGAAGAAGACATCCGGGAGCTTGCAAGGAAATGCAGCTTTGACGGCGGCAGGACGATCGGCTGTGTGAAGAAGCTGGACCAGGAGGACATTTACCGGATCTATATGCAGGCACGATAGAAGGAACCGGTGTAGGAGAGAGTATGGACAGAAAAGAAATCTTACGACAGAAAAAAAGAATCGTGATCAAAGTAGGGACTACCACGATCACGTATGAGGAGACCGGGAATATCAATCTGGAAAAGCTGGAAAAATTTGTGCGTATCCTGATCAATCTGAGAAATAAAGGAAAAGAGGTCATTGTTGTGTCATCGGGCGCAGTCGGCGTCGGCAGGGCGGCCCTGGGACTTGACAAGCGGCCGGATACGGAGGCGGCGAAGCAGGCATGCGCGGCGGTAGGCCAGGCCAGGCTGATGATGATCTATGAAAAGCTGTTTAATGAATATAGCCAGCTTACGGCACAGGTCCTGCTGACAAAGGAATCGGTGACCAATGAGGAATGCCGCAAGAATGCAAGGCGTACTTTTGATGAGCTGTTCCGTATGAACGTGGTGCCCATCGTCAACGAGAACGATGCCATTTCCTTTGATGAACTGGCCTATGGAAATTTTGGGGATAACGATACTCTGGCAGCGAATGTGGCGGAGCTTGTGGAGGCAGATCTTTTGATACTGATGTCAGATATCGAGGGGCTGTATACCGATGATCCGAAGCAGAACCCCCATGCCCGTTTTATCCATACAGTAGTAAAAATCGATGAAAAGCTGGAAAACATGGCGAAAGGGGCTTCCAGCGATTTTGGAACCGGCGGGATGTCCACGAAGGTGAACGCGGCAAAGATCGTGACCCGTGCCGGGGCGGATATGGTGATCGCAAGCGGGGACAATATTTATGCCATCAATGACATTATGGCGGGAAAAAAGATCGGAACGTTATTCTTGTCCAAAGAGCATGAAAAAGCCGTGGAAGATGAACTCTCCCCGGAGCGGGCGAAGTTTCGGCGGCAGTCTAAAAAAGCCAGAAAAGCCGAAAATGAAAAAAATAAAAGCTGAGGATATAGAAAAACAGCTATAGATAGAATTTTTGTATGAAAAAATCTGTAGAGGAAAGGAAGGATGCGGCAAATGGAAAGTTATATTCTAACACTTGGAAAACGGGCAAAGGATACCTCACGGCTGTGTGCGAAGCTGGGAACAGAAGAAAAGAACAGAGGGCTTCTGGCAGCAGCAGAAGAACTGTGTTCTCAAAGCGCATATCTGCTGGAAGAGAATGAGAAGGATCTAAAAGCAGCGGAGGAAAAAGGCGTAAAGCGGTCTCTGATAGACCGTCTCCGTCTGACAGGGCAGAGGGTTGAGGATATGGCAGAGGGACTGCGTCAGGTTGCGGCATTGGAGGATCCTATCGGGGAAGTGCTGAGCATGAAGAACCGGCCCAATGGTTTGCGTATCGGAAAGAGAAGAGTTCCGCTGGGTGTAGTGGGAATCATTTATGAATCCAGGCCCAATGTTACGGCGGATGCGTTCGGTCTTTGCTTTAAGACAGGGAACGCAGTCATTCTGCGGGGCGGAAGCGATGCGATCCATTCGAACCTGGCGATTGTAGGTGTAATCAAGGAAGGACTGAAAAAGGCGGACCTGCCTCAGGACGCGATCCTTCTGGTGGAGGATACCAGCAGGGAAACGGTTACAGAGATGATGAAGCTCCATGATTTTATTGATGTGCTGATCCCAAGGGGAGGCGCGGGGCTGATCGCCAATGTAGTGGCGAACAGCACAGTGCCTGTCATTGAAACAGGTACCGGGAACTGCCATATTTTTGTGGATGCCAGCGGGGATATTGACATGGCAATAGATATCATTGAAAACGCGAAGACCCAGCGCATGGGTGTCTGCAATGCCTGTGAGTCTTTGGTCATTCATGGAGAGGCAGCCGAAAAGGTGCTTCCTCCGATCGTGGAGCGTCTGAAATCCCACCAGGTAGAGATCCGGGGGGACGAACGTGCCCGTAAGATCGCGCCGGAGATCCTCCCGGCAACAGAAGAGGACTGGGGGACAGAATATCTGGATGCTATCATCTCTGTGAAGATCGTAGATTCCATTGATGAGGCTATCGCGCATATCAATCGATATAATACGGGGCATTCGGAATCCATTATCACAAAGGATTATGACCATGCGTTGAAGTTTCAGGATGAGGTGGACGCGGCAGCGGTCTATGTGAACGCCTCCACCCGGTTTACGGATGGATTTGAGTTCGGGTTCGGCGCGGAAATCGGGATCAGTACGCAGAAGCTTCACGCGAGAGGGCCGATGGGGCTGGAAGCGTTGACATCTACGAAATATATCATATTCGGTAACGGACAGATCCGAAAATAAACAACGAGTTTGTTTCTATGGAGAGGACTGTAAATATGTGATGTGCTTGGGTATGGTATGAATGATATTTGCTGCGTGCTGGAATGCGGCGTTGATGATATCCTGGAATTTGTCCCGGAGGAGGAAACTGATAATGGACAAAAAGAAAATCAAACAGATTCGCCAGCAATACGATCTGATTATTCACAATATTGAAAACGATGACATAGAATTCTGGTATGCTCGCGAACTGATGCCACTGCTGGGCTATGGCCGTTGGGAAAACTTCGATAAAGCTGTCTGCCGTGCCATGGAGTCCTGTGAAACTTCAGGCATAACTGTATCAGACCATTTTCGTGAGGTCACGAAAATGGTTGAACTAGGCAGCAAGGCAAAAAGGAACATAAAAGATTACATGCTTACCCGCTATGCCTGTTATCTGATTGCGCAAAATGGCGACCCCAAAAAAGAAGAGATTGCCTTTGCACAAAGCTATTTTGCCATACAGACAAGAAAACAGGAACTTATTGAGGAACGCATTGCATTGATTGAGCGCACAGAAGCCCGCGGCAGGCTGCGCGAATCTGAAAAACGCCTCTCTCAAAATATCTATGAACGCGGCGTGGATGACGCAGGGTTTGGCCGTATCCGCTCCAAAGGCTACCAGGCACTATTTGGTGGCTATACAACACAGGAAATGAAAAACCGTCTTGGCGTAAAGGGCAGCCGTCCGCTGGCTGATTTTTTGCCCACCCTCACAATTGCCGCAAAGAACCTCGCAACTGAAATGACAAACTACAATGTGGAAGAAAAAGACCTGCAGGGGGAAAGCTCCATTACCGGGGAACACATTCAGAATAACCGTTCTGTGCGCGATATGCTTGGGCAGCGTGGCATCAAGCCAGAAAACCTTCCTCCATCTGAAGATATCGAAAAACTGGAAAGGCGTGTAAAATCACAGGAAAAGAAAATCGCTGCACAGGCAGGAAAATTGCCAGATGTGAGAAATAATTTGGAGGATGAAAATAATGGCTAACCTATCGAAACAGAAACGGCAATTGCGGTATTTGAAAGATAACAAAAGAATTGCATTGTCAGAGGCACAGGAATTGACGCAACTTCCGATATTAGAGCATTGATAAAATGCGTGCCGAAAATATATTGAAGATGGAAGGAAAAGATAAGTTTAGCAGATATATTAATAAAGTTGATGATTGAGTTTTATTCGAGTGAAAATACTTAAAAACTCGAAAGGCACTCGAATGAAAAGTGCATGTATTGGGCGATTATGAGTGTTTTACGAGTGGAACTCAATTAGAAACTCGAAAATATTAAGTGTGTACTTAAAATTTCATTTCCCTGAAATGTATAGCAGCAGATATTTTGTACAAAATATCTGAAATAAGCAGGCAGATATTTTAGAAATCCTATCTGCGAAGCTGATCCAAATTTCATGAGAAAAGGGGAAATGATATGGAAAAAGAAAAAGCAGCTATAGAGCCATTCGGCATGAAAGATAAGCTGGGATATATGTTCGGAGATTTTGGAAATGATTTTACATTTATCCTGTCTTCTTCTTTTATGCTGAAATTTTATACGGATGTCATGGGAGTATCGGCGGCGGTCGTGGGATTTTTGATGATGGCGGCTCGTTTCGTGGACGCTGTGACAGATGTGACGATGGGGCAGATCGTGGACCGGTCCAAGCCTACAAAGGACGGGAAATTCAAGCCGTGGATCAAACGGATGTGCGGACCTGTGGCGATCGCTTCGTTCCTGATCTACCAGTCTGCGTTCGCGAAGATGGCATATGGGTTCCGGATCATCTGGATGGTGGTCACTTATATTTTGTGGGGATCCATTTTCTATACGTCCATCAATATTCCTTATGGCTCTATGGCATCTGCTGTTTCCGCGGATCCGAAACATCGCGCGGAGCTTTCCACATGGCGTACGATTGGAGCTACTCTTGCGGGGCTTGTGATCGGAGTAGGGACGCCGATGGTGGCTTATGTGGTAGTGGACGGCAATACGGTGCTTTCCGGTTCCCGTATGACGATCATTGCCGGTGTGTTCAGTGTACTGGCGATCATTTGTTACCTGTTATGCTTCCATCTTGTACGGGAACGGGTTCCGGTGGAGGCGAATAATCAGAAGCTGGAGATTGGGAAGTTGTTAAAGAGCCTGGTCACCAACCGTGCTCTGCTTGGTATCATCGCGGCGGCGATCCTGCTGCTTCTGGGGATGCTGGGGATGCAGGGAATGGCAGGCTATGTATTTCCCAATTATTATGGCTCTGCTGCCGCACAGTCTGTGTCTGCCCTTGCGGGGAGTGTAGTCATGCTGGTGATCTGCGCGCCTCTGGCTTCTAAGCTGGCGGCCCGATTTGGCAAAAAAGAACTTTCCATCGTGTCCTGCGCGTTCGGGTCTGTGGTCTATCTGCTCTGCCTGTTTGTAAAGCCGCAGAACCCTTATGTATATGTGGTATTTTACACACTGGCATATGTGGGGCTTGGATTTTTCAATACGGTGATATGGGCCATGATCACGGATGTGATCGATGACGCGGAGGTAAAAAACGGGGTGCGGGAAGACGGCACGATTTATTCGGTGTATTCCTTCGCAAGGAAGCTGGGACAGGCATTTTCGTCAGGGATGATCGGCGGACTTCTGAGTATGATCGGCTACACCCAGGAGACTGCGTTTGATCCGGCGGTCACTTCCGGAATCTTCAATCTGTCCTGTATCATTCCGGCGATTGGCCTGGGCGCGGTGGCGCTTGCGCTGTTATTGATCTATCCATTAAATAAGGCAAGGGTGGAAGAAAACGTAGCGGAACTGGCAAGGCGCAGAGGTGAGACGGTATAATACGTTACGAGTTGTAGTTATTCAGGGCAGCAGGCCTCAGACCCATCTTCTGGTCGTTGCTTCAATTTTTACTTGTATGATCTTGCGGGAAGTGATATGATGTTTGACAGTGGCAGTCGGCGATATACCGTTGTGTTAACGGTGCTGTGTTTGAGATCGAGACCGCAATAGCTTTTTTGTATTTCCTATGGCGGCATGGAGCATCTGAAGATCCGGATGGCTTTAAAATACGAAATGAGTATCAGGCAGTTTCTGTGGATCGGCTGCAAGGATAAAACGAAAAAGCGCCTGCTTCATATATGCAGCCGTTGTTTTGGACATAGAGAAGTTTGACTATAGGAAGAGGGATGAAGGATGATAGATCAGGACAAGGTAAAACAGGCAGTCCGGCTTTTTTTGGAAGGAATCGGGGAGGCTCCGGATCGGGAAGGCCTGGCAGAGACCCCGGAGAGGATTGCCAGGATGTGCGAAGAAATTTATGGAGGATTGGAAGAATCAGCGGAGATTCATCTCCGGAAAACATTTCAGGCAGAGGGGAATGAGATGGTGCTGGAGAAGGATATTGCATTTTACTCTACCTGTGAACATCACCTGCTGCCATTTTTTGGAAAAGCGCATATTGCTTATATTCCCGACGGAAGAGTAGTGGGTTTGAGCAAGCTGGCGCGGACAGTAGAGGTCTATGCCAGAAGGCCCCAGATCCAGGAACAGCTTACCGGACAGATCGCGGACGCTTTGACGCGGTATCTGCGGCCGCAGGGAACCATGGTACTGATCGAAGCCGAGCATATGTGCATGACCATGCGCGGGATCAAAAAGCCGGGCAGCAAAACCGTGACAGTGGCAAAGAGGGGGCGTTTTCTCGAAGAACCAGAGCTGGTACATACATTTTATGCAATGCTTGGGATCGGAAGGTAAACAAAAGATATGAAAACGATTGAAGAAATAAGGCATCATCCGTTGTATGTCGAGTATTATGAAAAATTAAAACAGGCGGAAAAGGACAGGGTATTTTGCTGCCATCAGATAGAGCATCTGCTGGACGTGGCACGGATCGCGTATATCACCAGCATGGAGCAGGATCTGGGAATCCGTAAGGAGGTCATATACGCAGCGGCTCTTCTGCATGATATCGGAAAATACCGACAATACGTGGAAAGGATTCCTCATGAAAAAGCTTCCGCTAAGATTGCGGAGGTGATTCTGGACGAACTGCCCAAGGGCGCGTTTTCAAAAGAAGAGAAGGCTTCCATACTCCAGGCGATCCTGGGACACCGCAGGGAACGGGAGGACATGGAAGTGTTGGAAAGGCTGATCTACAACAGCGACAAGAGGTCAAGAAAATGCTTTGCATGTGAGGCAGTAAGCGAATGCGACTGGGATCACAAGCAGAAGAATTTTACGATAGAAGTGTAAAAAAGAGGAAAGAAAAAAGATGGAGATAGGCGGAAAAACATTTGACACCAGACATCATACCTATATCATGGGAATCCTGAATGTGACACCGGATTCCTTTTCAGACGGAGGCCGTTTTCAGAATCCGGACGCGGCGTTGCGGCATGCGGAAAAAATGGTAAAAGACGGGGCGGATATTCTGGATGTAGGAGGGGAATCCACGCGTCCGGGACATGTGCGGATCACGGAGGAAGAGGAAATCAGCCGTATCGTGCCGGTGATCGGCAGGCTGAAAGAACATTTTGACGTGCCGGTATCTGTGGATACATATAAAAGCGAAGTGGCCAGGGCCGCGCTGGAAGCCGGGGCAGACCTGGTCAATGATATCTGGGGATTAAAATATGACGGCACTCTGGCAAAGGTGATCGCGGATGCCGGTGTACCCTGCTGCCTGATGCATAACCGGGAGAAGGCGGAATATACGGATTTTATCCCGGAGGTAATGGAGGATCTGCGGGAATCGGTGAAGCTGGCAAAGGCGGCAGGAATTTCGGAGGAACAGATCATTCTAGATCCCGGCATTGGTTTTGGAAAAACCTATGAAATGAATCTGAAAATGCTGAAAAATCTCAAAGAACTGGAAAAACTTGGATATCCGGTCCTTCTGGGAACGTCTAGAAAATCTGTTATCGGGCTGACTCTGGATCTCCCGGCAGAACAGCGGGAGGAAGGGACGCTTGTGACAACGGTGCTTGGGATCATGAGTGGATGTTCCTTTGTACGGGTACATGATGTGGAGAAAAATTTCCGTGCGATAAAAATGACGGAAGCAATCCTGCGGGAGATATGAACATGGATAAAATTAAAATAGAAAATCTGGAAATATTTGCGAAGCATGGTGTGTTTCCGGAGGAAAATAAACTGGGGCAGAAATTTTTGGTGTCTGCCATTCTGTATACGGATACCAGAAAGGCCGGAAAAACGGATGCTCTGAATACTTCTATTGACTATGGGGAAATCTGCCGGTTTATGGATACTTTTATGAAGGAACACACCTTTTCTTTGATTGAACGGGCGGCGGAAAGCATGGCGGAGGAACTTCTGCTTCGTACCCCGGGCCTGCAAAAAGTGAAAATGGAAGTGAAAAAACCGTGGGCGCCCGTCGGGCTTCCGCTGGAATCTGTGTCCGTGGAGATCCTGCGTCAATGGCATACGGCATATATTGCCCTGGGTTCTAACATGGGGGACAGAAAGGCAATGCTGGATCAGGCTGTAAAGGCGCTGAATGCCCTGCCTGGCTATCCGGTAAGGGATGATCAGGGTCAAACGGTTGCTGCAAAAGCGGTGGAAAAGGTTTCGAAGTATTATGAGACAGAGCCCTATGGTGTGACGGACCAGGCGGATTTTCTCAATGCCTGTCTCCGGCTGCGTACACTGTTGACACCAGGGGAGCTGCTTGAGACACTCCACAAGATCGAACAGGAAGCAGGAAGAGAACGGTTGATGCGCTGGGGACCACGCACGCTGGACCTGGACCTTATCTTTTATGATGACCTGGTGCTGGAATCGGATGAACTTTGTATCCCGCATGTAGAGATGCATAAGCGGCGTTTTGTCCTGGAACCGCTCTGTGAGATCGCCCCTTATAAACGCCATCCGGTATATGGAAAGACTGTGCAGGAAATGCTGCAGGATCATGGAATATAAAATGATAGATATTTATTATGTAGAAGACGATGAGAATATCGCCCAGGCTGTCAGAGAATTTCTTGGGAAATATGGTTATCGGGTTTCTGTTTTTCCGACCATCGCCGGCGCGAAGGAGGCATTGCAAGACCAATGTCCGACTCTGGTGCTGGTAGACTGGAATATGCCGGATGGAAATGGAGATCTGCTTGTACGGTGGATCCGTTCTCATTGGAAAGAGCTTCCGGTTATTTTCCTCACGGTCCGTGGGGATTCCCGGGATATGGTTACGGGATTTCAAAACGGAGCAGATGATTATGTGACAAAGCCATTTGCCCTGGATGTCCTGCTTTTGCGCATCGGTGCGCTGCTGCGCAGGGCAGGGGATGTTTCCGGGCAATATCTGTCCTGTGGTTCTATATCACTGGACCAAAAAAGGATGCTTGTATTTTGCGGAACGGAAGAAATTGCTTTAAGCCCGCTGGAATACCAGGTGCTTTTGTATTTACTGCGGCACAAAGGGAAAACCGTTACAAGAAGAAAATTACTGGAAGAGATCTGGGACATCCATGGTAATTATGTAAATGACAACACGCTTACCGTGACCATCAAGCGTCTGCGGGAAAAGCTGCATCAGCCGGCCTGCCTGAAAACGGTCAGGAGTGTAGGATATCGTATGGAGGGGATGGAATGAACCGAAGAAAAAATATTGCGGTCCTGACAGGAATTGTTTTATCGGTAAGTCTGTTTGCGGTTTCTCTTACCGTCTTGCTGATGTCTTGCTATTATCAGCGTACGTATACGCAGATCCTGGGAAAACTCTGCCGGGAGATCATAGAAGAGCAGCCGGGGGCAGAAGGGGCAGTCTTGTCAGCCCTGAAAGAGTGCCGGGACGTGCCGGCAGCCTCGGCGGATGAAAATACCCTTTTGCTATATGGATACCGGAGAGGGGATTTTGTACGGCCTGCCGGGAAATATGGCATACTTTTTGGGGCAGCCGGGATTCTGGCCGGGGGACTGTTGTTTTTGATTCCATTTTCAGCCTGGCGTAAAAAAGAGGCCATACGGATCGTAAAACTGACAGATTATCTGGAAAAGGTCAATACCGGGAATCGTGGTATCCTTTTTTCTGTTGAGGAGGGAGCCTTTTCCAAACTACAGGATGAAATCTATAAAACGGTGACAGAGCTGCATCAGACAAGGGATGAGGCGCTGAAAGCCAGAAATCATTTCGCGGAAAATCTTTATAATATCGCACACCAGATCAAAACGCCGATCACTTCTATTTCTTTATCCGCACAGATGATGCGGGAAAACCCAGATCCAAAGCATTTATGGCAGATCCAACAGCAGCTTAAGCGTCTGACACATCTGGAGGAAGCATTGTTACTCTTATCCCGTATTGACGCGGGTACCCTGTCTCTGGAGAGAAAAGAGGAAGATGTATTTACGGTCCTGATGCTTTCGGCTGATAATCTGCAGGAATTGTTTTTAGAGGCAGGGGTCTCTGTCCATATACCGGAATCGAAAGAAGCCGTCATCTATGCAGATCTGGAATGGACCATGGAAGCGGTCATGAACCTTTTGAAGAACTGCATGGAGCATACGCCGCCCGGAGGGTGTGTCTCCTGTTCGTATGAGCAAACTCCGATTTATACACAGATCAGGATCTGGGATAATGGAACCGGATTTGCCAAAGAAGATCTCCCCCATCTTTTTGAGCGGTTTTACCGGGGGCAAGGAGCAAAAAAAGGAGGGATCGGTATCGGGCTGGCACTTGCAAAAGAAATCATTGAGAGTCAGAACGGGACGATCACGGCACAAAATCTTGAGGATCAGGGAGCTTCCTTTGAGATTCGTTTTTATCCTGTTTAAGGCACATGAATTCCTACAGATCCGTCTTTGATCTCTGATCTGCTGATTGCTGCTGGCCCTGCTAACGCATGCACCGTCACTGAGCTGTCACTTTACTTTGCTATAATGAAGTAAGGAACTGGATAAAAAGCAGTTCTGAATAAGAAAAAGACAGGAGGAGATGGAAATTTGGAAATCTTGAAATGTGAAGATGTAAGGAAGGTATATAGCTCTGGTGCCCATCAGGTCGTGGCTCTGGACGGGATCAGCCTGTCGGTGGAAAAAGGAGAATTTGTTGCTGTCATAGGGGCTTCCGGGTCCGGAAAGTCTACCTTGCTCCATATGATCGGCAGTGTGGACCGGCCTTCACAGGGCAGGGTGCTCATTGAGGGGACAGATATTGCCTCCCTGAACCAGACGGAATCCGCCATTTTCCGCCGAAGGAAGGTAGGACTGGTGTACCAATTCTATAATCTGATCCCAACGCTGACCATAGAAAAAAATATCCTGATGCCGCTTTTATTGGACAAGAAGAAACCGAACCAGGAATATTTTGAACAGGTAGTAAAGACGCTTGGGATCGCAGACCGGCTGGAGGCGCTTCCAGGCCAGTTGTCAGGAGGACAGCAGCAGCGGGCGGCTATCGCAAGATCATTGATCTATCATCCTGCACTGCTTTTGGCCGACGAGCCTGCCGGGAACCTGGACCGGAAAAATTCCCGGGAGGTTATGGATATGCTGAAGCTGTCCAACCGGAACCTGAAACAGACCATTATCCTGATCACCCATGATGAGAAGGCGGCGCTGGAGGCAGACCGTATCATCACCATTGAGGACGGACGTATCATCCGTGACGAGAAGCGGAGGTGATGCAGGATGTGGAAGGAATATTCCAAAAGCTATATAAAGCATAACCGGGCATCCGGTATATCGGTCATGACAGCGGCTTTTATCTCTGCTTTGCTGTTATCGCTTTTATGCAGCTTGTTTTACAATTTATGGATCTATGAGAGGGAACGTTTGAAAGCGGAAGAGGGGGACTGGCAGGGGCGCATTACCGGAGAAATCAGTGAGTCCGGCCTGGAACACATAAAAAGCTATGGTAATGTGGAAAAGGTGGCCATCAATGAGGCGGCCTCGGATGAAGAGGGTGTGGCCGTAGATATTTACTTTAAGAATATGAGGAGCATCCTTACGGATATGCCGCGGATCGCGGAGCTGGCCGGGCTTCCGGCGGAGGCAGCCACATATCACTATTCCCTTTTAAACCTGTATCTGATCCGGGATGTAAAGGATCCCGCCCTGCGATGGATCTTCCCGTTTTTTCTGATGGTCACGATCCTTGCCTGCATTTCCCTGGTCTTGATCGTACACAATGCTTTTGCGGTCACGATGGATGCAAGGCTTCATCAGTTCGGCATTTTTTCCAGTATCGGGGCCACGCCCGCGCAGATCAGGACTTGCCTGCTGCAGGAGGCATTTGCGCTATGCGCGGTACCGGTCCTGGCCGGGAATCTGGCCGGTATCCTGATCGGTATGGGAATCATAGAAGGAACCAATGAGATGCTGGCGGACGTGGAAAGACGTCTGGTGCTGCGTTTTGCTTATCATCCCCTGATCCTGGTGCTCTCTCTTTTGACGGCAGCCATCACCCTATGGATCTCTGCCTGGATCCCTGCAAGGAAAATGAGCAGGCTGACACCTCTGGAGGTTATCAAAAATACCGAAGAAGCGAAACTGAAAAGAAAAAGGAATTCTCCGATATTATCGTTTCTCTTCGGAATCGAGGGAGAACTTGCGGGAAACGCGCTGAAAGCCCGGAAAAAGGCGATGCGGACCGGGTCTGTCTCACTGATACTTTCTTTTCTGGCATTTTCACTGATGATGTGCTGCTTTACGGTTGTAGTGATCAGCCAGAGAGAGACTTATTTTGAAAAATATCAGGACGCATGGGATGTGATGGCGTCCATTCCAGACGCAGAGATCGATACATTTGATCAGACAGGGGAATTGAAGGATGCCGCCGGAGTAGAAAGCTGCATAGTGTATCAGAAGGCCGCGGCCAAACGGATCGTCACGGAAGAGGAAATCAGTCAGGAGATGAGGGATATGGGAGGATTAAAAGATGCCCCGGCAGAATATGTGACCGCAGTTTCCAAAGGATGGGTAGTAAACGCGCCTTTGGTGATCCTGGATGATGAAAGCTTTCTGGAATATTGCGGGCAGATCCAAACAGAGCCCCGGCTGGATGGCGCGGTGATCCTGAACCAGACCAGAGATTCCACAGACCCGAATTTTCGAAAACGGCGTATCCTTCCCTATCTGACAGAAGACAGCCGGATCACCATTCTCAGGCAGAACGGGCAGGAAGAAAGCATGGCAGAGCTCCGGGTGCTTGCCTATACTCAGGAAGCTCCGATACTGAGGGAAGAGTATGGAACCCTGGATTTTTATGAACTGGTACATTTTATTCCGGCGTCAGTCTGGAAAGAAATCAAAGGGCAGATCGGAGGCAGCAAAAAGGAGCTCTATATCCGGATCCTGGCAAAAGAAGGGGCGACATTGGAAGAACTGAATAAAATCGAAGAAGAGGTGTCACGGCTTTTCGGCAGTACTTATGAGGCGGAGATCGAAAACCGTATCCAGGACAGGCAGGACAATGACAGGATGATCGAGGGGATGAAGGCAGTATTCAGTGTATTTTGTGTATTGCTTGCCATCATAGGGATTGGAAATGTATTTTCCAATACACTTGGATTTGTGCGTCAGAGAAGACGGGAGTTCGCCCGGCTGCTTTCCATCGGGCTGACACCCGGAGGGATGAAAAAAATATTTTGTGTGGAAGCCCTTGTGACAGCGGGGAAACCGGTATTGATCACTTTACCGGTAACGGCGGCCGTAGTCGCTGCATTTCTGAAAATGAGTTATCTGGAACCTATGTTTTTTATCAGGGAGGCTCCATTTCTGCCGATCCTGGTGTTTATGCTGGCAATCTTTGGCTTTGTGGCACTGGCGTATTACCTTGGCGCGAAAAAGATCATGGAAAGCAGCCTGGCGGAAACGCTGCGGGACGATACGGTAGTATAGAATAGAAAAAAGCCAGCCTTTTGCAATGGGGATTGCACAGGCCGGCCTTTTTCCTGGAAATTTTTATAATAATCCTTCAAAAGTATCGTAAAATGTAGGGAAGGATACATCAACACAATGGCTGTCCAGGATCTTGGTGTGTCCTTCGGCTGCCAGGGCAGCAATGCTGAAGGCCATTGCGATCCTGTGGTCCAGCAGTGTATGGATGGTCGCTCCGTGCAAGGGGGTTCCGCCCTGGATCACCATTCCGTCAGATGTGGGAATGGCGTGGCATCCCATCGCTTTCAGGTTATCGGTTACCGTCTCGATCCGGTCAGATTCTTTGACCTTCAGCTCCTGCGCGTCACGGATAAAGGTGGTTCCCTCTGCCAGGGCGGCCATGACCGCGATGATCGGGATCTCATCGATCAGAGTGGGGATGATATCCCCTTTGATGGTGATCCCGTGGAGCCGGCTGGTACGGACCAGAATATCCGCGACCGGTTCGCCGCCTTCTTTCCGCTGGTTCAGCAGAGTGATATCCGCCCCCATGTCCTCACAGACCGTTAAGATGCCGGCACGGGTAGGGTTGATGCCGATATTTTTGATCAGGATCTCGGAATCCGGGATCAGAAGCCCGGCAGCAATAAAATAGGCGGCGGAAGAAATGTCACCGGGAACATGGATCTTCTGCCCATATAATTCCTCACAGGGACGTATCATAGCAGTTGCTTTTGGATTTCCGTCCAAAGAGTGGACCGAATGAATATCCGCACCGAATTCCTGCAGCATCAGCTCCGTATGGTTCCGGGAGAGGCTTGGCTCTGTCACAGAAGTCTCCCCTTCTGCGTAAAGTCCGGCAAGCAGGACACAGGACTTGACCTGGGCGGACGCGACCGGAGAATCGTAGTGGATGCCGTGGAGGTGTGCCGGGGTAATGTAGAGCGGGGCACAGTCATTGCGCAGGATACTGGAAATATTGGCTCCCATCTGCCGCAAGGGTTCCATGATCCGCTTCATGGGGCGGGAATTTAAAGATTCATCTCCGGACAGCTTGGAATCAAAGGGCTGCCCTGCCAGGATCCCTGAGATCAGCCTTGTGGTAGTACCGCTGTTCCCTACATCCAGAAGGTTATCCGGCGCGCTTAAGCCATGCAGTCCTTTCCCATGTATGAGGATCGTAGTGTCTTTGTTTTCGATTTCAATTCCCAGCCTGCGGAAGCAGTCGATGGTCGCGAGACAGTCTGCCCCCCGGAGAAAATTGTGTACCTCCGTCGTTCCTTTGGCGATGGAGCCGAACATGATGCTCCGGTGGGAGATGGATTTATCTCCTGGTACAGTTACTTCTCCTTTTAGGCCGGTAATGTTAGTTAATTCCATAATGCTTGTTATCCTTTCTATACCTCGTATACGATATATCTGTGCTTTTTCAGCAGTTCCGTTGCTTTGGCGGAAGCATCCTCATCGTAAAATTCGATCCGCAGGACACCTTCTTCAAATTCCCGGTTGTGGATGATGCCGATATTTTTGATATTGACCATGTTGCTGGCAAGGATGGTGGCGATGGTGGCGATCCCTCCGGCTTCATCAATGATATCACAGTACACGGCAAACTGCTTCTTTATGGGTCCTGCCGATCCCTCCGGCATGGAATTGCGGTAATCCCGGGAAGACTCGAACATGGAGTAGAGGGTATTTTCCGCGCTCTGATCCACTGCCTGCTTCGCTTCCGTCAGCGTCCGGATGAATTCCCCTAATATATGGGAAATATTCTCCCTGTTTTTCAGGCAGACCTGCTGCCACATGACAGGCGAGGAGGAAGCAATACGTGTGATATCCTTAAAGCCGCCAGCTGCCAGCATCTTCATCAGTTCATCCCGGGTATCGTGTTCCCTGACAAAGTTCACAAGGCTTGCCGCAAGGATATGGGGCAGGTGGCTGATGGTTCCTGTCACATAATCATGTTCCTGGTAATCCAGTATGACAGGCAAGGCTTTCAGGGAAGCCACAAAGTCCCGGTAAGCGTTGACCTTCCCTTCGGATACCTTTGCGGAAGGTGTCAGGATATAATACGCGTTTTCGATCAAATGAGGCTTGGCGTTGATAAATCCGCTTTTTTCCGAGCCTGCCATGGGATGTCCGCCGATGAAATTTTCTTCCAGCTCCAGGTCGATGACCTTTTTGTGTATGGAGGTCTTGACACTGCCTACATCTGTCAGGATACAGTCCGGACTGAGATAATTTTTGACCTGGCTTAGATATGCCGTATTGTAGGAGACCGGCGCGCACAGGAAGATATAGGTGCAATCCCGGAAATTGTCATCGATCGAAGAGCAGGATGTGTGGATGATCCCGTCCTGTACGGCCAGGGCCAGGGTTTCTTTGTTTTTATCAAATGCAAGGATCTCACAGCCAGGGTGATACTGGCGGACTGCCTTCGCGATGGAGCCGCCGATCAGGCCCAGACCGATAAAACCTATTTTTTTTATCAGCATAGCAGGATTCCTTTCTTGTAGTAATGATATTTACACATATTTTAGCATTTTAAATCGTAAAAGTAAAGAAAGAACCTTGCAGGGGCATTTTTGTTACCGTTTACCAGTTACTCCTGTATTTGGCAAAAAACGAGAGCCGGAATAAATAATTCAAGAAAATTCAAGAAATCCTGTGAAAAATTTATAAAAGAGTTGTAATAAGTCGAGAAGTTTAGTACAATATTTACAGAGTGTGTGCGGCTGCAAAAAGCAGAGGCGCATAAAATAGATACAAGGAGGCAGCAGCATGAAGGTTTACAGAACGGATGAGATCAGAAACGTAGTATTGCTTGGACATGGAGGCAGCGGTAAGACAAGCCTTGTGGAAGCAATGTTATATGTATCCGGAGCTACAAAGCGTATGGGCAAGGTTTCCGAGTCTAATACGACCAGTGATTTTGATAAGGAAGAGCAGAAACGAGGATTTTCCATCAGTACAAGTATTGTACCGATCGAGTGGGAAAAGGCCAAGATCAATATATTGGACACCCCGGGATACTTCGATTTTGTCGGGGAGGTAGAGGAAGCGGTCAGCGCGGCGGACGCGGCGGTGATCGTGGTATCCGGCAAGGCCGGTGTGCAGGTAGGTACGGAGAAGGCATGGGAGCTGTGCGAGAAGTATCACCTGCCCCGTATGATCTATGTGACAGAGATGGATGTGGATGACGCCAGCTTCCGCCAGGTGGTAGAAGACCTGACAGCAAAATACGGCAAAAAGATCGCGCCTCATTTCCAGCCGATCCGGGAGAATGAAAAGTTGGTAGGATATATCAACATCATCAAGAACGCGGGAAGAAGATATACCGGCATCGGACAGCGTGAGGAATGTGAGATCCCGGATTACTGTAAAGAGAATCTGGAGACGCTGCGTGATTCCCTTATGGAAGCGGTGGCAGAGACAAGTGAAGAGTTCATGGAGCGTTATTTCGGCGGCGAGGAATTCTCTGTAGAAGAGATCCGCGCGGCGATGCGTACGGAAGTGATGGACTGCAGTATCGTGCCGGTAGCAATGGGTTCCAATATCGAGGCACAGGGTGTCGCGAACCTGCTGTCGGATATCGTTCGTTTCTTCCCAAGCCCGGATAAGAGAACCTGTGCGGGAATCAACCGGACGACCAACGACATTTTTGAAGCGAATTATGATTTCTCCAAGGCAAAGACCGCTTATGTATTTAAGACGATGGTCGATCCGTTTATCGGAAAATATTCCTTTGTAAAGGTGTGCTCCGGCGTACTCAAAGGCGATGATGTCTTGTTCAACGCGGGAAGCGAGGCAGAGGAAAAGCCGGGCAAGCTGTATATCATGTGCGGGAATAAGCCAAGTGAAGTCAGCGAGCTGTTCGCGGGCGATATCGGCGCTATCGCGAAGCTGGCCAATACAAAGACAGGGGACACCCTTTCTACCAAGAGTACCCAGATTCTGTATACGAAGACAGAGTACTCGGTTCCTTATACATATATGAGATATCGTGTAAAGAATAAAGGGGAGGAAGACAAAGTATCCCAGTCTCTGGCACGTATGATGGCGGAGGATGTGACTCTGAAGGCTGTCATTGACAGTGAGAACCGTCAGTCCCTGCTGTACGGCATGGGTGACCAGCACCTGGAGATCGTGGTGAGCAAGCTGCTGTCCAGATATAAGGCAGAGATTATTCTGGAGACACCGAAGGTTGCCTTCCGTGAGACCATCCGCAAGAATTCGGATGTGGACACCAAGTATAAGAAGCAGTCCGGCGGACATGGACAGTACGGACATGTAAAGATGAAATTCGAGCCTTCAGGAGATCTGGAGACCCCATATGTATTTGAAGAGATCGTAGTCGGCGGCGCGGTGCCGAAGAATTACTTCCCGGCAGTGGAAAAGGGCCTGCAGGATTCTGTGGTGAAGGGACCGTTGGCCGGATATCCGGTAGTCGGTGTAAAAGCGATTCTTTATGATGGATCTTACCATCCGGTAGATTCTTCAGAAATGGCTTTCAAGACCGCTACATGCCAGGCATTTAAAAAAGGCTTCATGGAAGCTTCCCCGGTTCTCCTGGAACCGATCGCGTCTTTGAAGGTAACGGTTCCGGACAGCTATACCGGCGACGTAATGGGAGATCTGAATAAGCGCCGCGGCCGTGTGCTGGGCATGAACCCGATCGCGGGCGGCAAGCAGGTGATCGAGGCAGATATCCCCATGACCGGATTGTTTGGATACTGTACCATCCTGCGTTCCATGACCGGTGGAAGAGGAACCTATGAATATACGTTTGCAAGATATGAGCAGGCACCGTCTGACGTACAGGAAAAAGAGATCGCGGCACGCGCGGCGGCAGAAGCATAATTCTTTCTGACAGTACAAGAGATCGTCATCTGAGACAAAGAGATGGCGGTCTCTTTTTATTATGAAGTATCCAGCAAAACGCGCCAGTGACGCGTTTTGTCGTATTCTATATTTTAGGAAACTTTTCTGAATCTCTCTATAAAAAATTTTGTTGCATTTCTGGAAAATAATGGAAATTTCTGAATGATTATACCAGTGTGAAAAAATAAAAAATCCATATAATAATGACAAACACAAAAACGAATACCTTGTGAATGGACGAAAGGCCAGAATGGGATGCCCGAAGGGTATGCCTTGTGAAACGGTATTCGTTTTTGTGTGTCATGAAACAATTCATTTTTAGGAAGTATAAAGGGAATGTACACATGAGAAAATGAAATATGGAAAGGTGTGTGGCGCGTGATGTGGAAAGGAATTAAAAGTTTATTTCTGACATTTGTATTTTTGACAGGATTACTTGCCTCCGGATGCCTGGGGTGGGCAGCGGCAGGATATATTCCCCAGGAAGAGGTCAGTACCATCGACATTGGGGAGGATACTGTGCTCGTGGGAGGAATGCCGGTGGGCATCTATATGGAAACAGATGGAGTACTCGTTCTGGATACCCAGGCGATCGAAGGGATGGATGGCCAGGAGCATGAGCCTGCTCACAATCTGGTAAAATCCGGGGATTATATCGTAGGGATCAATCAGGAAAATATCAGTAAAAAGGACGATCTGATCGAGGTTTTAAAAAATCTGACGGATACGGAAGTTGTCTTGACGCTGCGCAGGGAGGATGAGATGCTTGATGTCCGGCTGGAGGCTGTGGAGGATGAACCAAATGATTACAAGCTTGGGATCTGGGTGCGGGACAATGTGCAGGGACTTGGAACCATTACCTTTCTGACCCAGAACAGTAGGTTCGGAGCTCTGGGGCACGGCATTCATGACGCGGACACCAGCCTCCTGATGGAGATCGAAGAAGGAAGCCTGTATAAGACCAGCATCCGGTCTATTTTAAAGGGAGATTATGGAATACCGGGGAGTATGGAAGGACTGATCGTATATAATTCCTTTAATCGCCTGGGAAGCATTGATAAAAATACGGAAGCAGGCATTTACGGAGTGGTAGATAGGATCGACGAATTATTTGAAGAGCAGATCCCTGTGCAGGTGGCTTCCAGAAACGCGATCCAGCCTGGGGACGCGGTGATCCGCTGTTATCTGGAAGACCAGATACATGAATACAGCATATCCATAACCGGTGTAGATCCGGAGCCCAGGGAAATCAACAAAGGGATCGTGTTCCAGGTGACAGACCAGGAGCTGCTGGACAAAACAGGAGGGATCATACAGGGAATGAGCGGTTCCCCGATCCTGCAGAACGGAAAACTGGTGGGGGCGGTGACGCATGTATTTGTCAATGATCCGACAAAAGGATACGGGATCTTTGCGGAAACGATGCTTGGCGAGGCAGAATAAACGCTCTTCCTGCAGGCCGCCGTCCGGGGAAAACGGCAGCTGCCGGCAGGATATGCAGAAAAATGGAAAAACTTCGACATTACGTGTCGAATCAACACGGTAAAAATTCCTTGATTCTGTAAACTCGTGTAGATATAATAAATACGGATAGTGGTTTTTCTGCAGTACAGAGACCTGTCTGGAGGAAAAGGTATGGAACAGTTGACCGTAGCTATCGCTGATGACAATGAGAAAATGTTGAACATGCTCGAAGAAATCATTAGTATAGACAAAGAGCTTAATGTAGTCGGAAAAGCGAAGAATGGCGAGGAAATGTGTCAGATCATCAAGGATAAAAGACCAGATGTGGTTCTTCTAGATCTGATCATGCCGAAAATGGACGGTCTGACAGTGATGGAACATGTCAGCCATGATAAGTCCATGGCAAAGCCGCCATACTTCATTGTTGTAACAGCGGTGGGGCAGGAGCGGATCACAGAAGATGCTTTTGACAAGGGCGCGAATTACTATGTAATGAAGCCGTTTAATAATGAACTATTGTTAAACCGGATCAAGACAGTAAGAAAGGCGTTTCGAAGCCACGACAGGAAAATAGAAGAAATTATTGAAAATACGCAGATTCGAGAAGATGACCTGGAAAATAGAGTTACAGATATGCTGCACGAAATAGGAATCCCAGCACATATCAAAGGTTACCATTACCTGAGGGACGCCATCATCATGGCCGTTGAGGATATGGATGTCCTGAATGCTATTACAAAAGTGTTGTACCCAACTGTAGCGAAAAAATACCAGACTACTTCCAGCCGGGTTGAACGTGCCATACGGCATGCGATCGAGGTGGCATGGAGCCGGGGAAAGCTGGATACATTGGATGAACTGTTTGGGTATACGGTAAGTAACGGAAAAGGAAAACCAACCAATTCTGAATTCATCGCATTGATTGCTGATACTATTCAATTAGAATACAAACATAGATAAAATCTGATTTATTAATGCACGATCTTACAGTTCAAAACAAAAATCCCAAAGAAAATTGAATTTTAGCCAATATTCCTAAAAGATAAATCTTTTCAATGCACGAAAAATGAGTTATAATAAATAACAATCATACTATTTTGAAGAGATTCTAAGAAAGGGTCAGAGGTTTGTTAGCTATGAAAAACATTTTATTTGCAACTTCAGAGTGTGTTCCATTTATTAAGACAGGAGGGCTTGCGGACGTAGCAGGATCCTTGCCGAAATATTTTGACAAGGAAAAATACGATGTCCGGGTCGTACTTCCCAAGTACAATTGTATGTACCAGAAGTGGAAGGATATGCTGGAATATGTGGATCACTTTTATATGAATCTTGCAGGCCAGGACCGTTATGTCGGTATTTTGAAATGCGAATACGAAGGCGTACAGTTCTATTTTATTGATAATGAGCATTATTTTAATGGCTTTGCTCCATATGAGGGGGATCCGAAGTGGAATATTGAAAAATTCGCGTTTTTCTCAAAAGCGGTTTTAAGTATCCTTCCGGTGATCGGATTCCGTCCGGACCTGATCCACTGCCATGACTGGCAGACAGGATTGATCCCGGTATATCTGGACAATTTCCGTTACGCAGGTGAGTATTACCGCGGGATCGCGACGGTCATGACGATACATAACCTGAAGTTCCAGGGTGTCTGGGACACCAAGACAGTTAAGGGCATTACAGGACTCCCGGATTATTATTTTGTTCCGGATAAGATGGAGGCTTATAAGGATGCCAATCTATTGAAGGGCGGTATCGTTTATTCTGACCGGGTAACGACCGTAAGCCAGACCTACGCGGAGGAGATCAAGACGCCATTTTACGGGGAAGCGCTGGACGGGCTTATGAACGCAAGGTCCAATGTCTTAAGCGGTATCGTAAACGGGCTGGATTATACGGACTGGGATCCGGAAACAGATACCAGGATAGCGAAGAATTTCAATATTGATAATTTCCGCAAGCTGAAGCAGGTGAATAAGCTTGCCCTTCAGGAAGAATTAGGTCTGGATAAGGATGCCCATGTGATGATGATCGGTATCGTATCCCGTCTGACAGATCAGAAGGGATTTGACCTGATCGATTATGTGATGGACGAGCTGTGCCAGGACGCGGTGCAGATCGTGGTTCTTGGAACAGGAGATCCGAAGTATGAGAACATGTTCCGGCATTTCGCATGGAAATATTCCGGAAAAGTGTCCGCAAATATTTATTATTCCGATGAATTGTCCCATAAGATCTATGCTTCCGTAGACGCGTTCCTGATGCCGTCCCTGTTTGAACCATGCGGACTCAGCCAGCTGATGAGCCTTAGATACGGTACATTGCCGATCGTTCGCGAGACGGGCGGCCTGAAGGATACGGTAGAAGCATACAATGAATATGAAAAGACAGGTACCGGATTTAGCTTTACCAATTACAACGCGCATGAGATGCTCAATACGATCCGTTATGCGGAGCAGATTTTCTATGATAAGAAGAGAGACTGGAATAAGATGATCGAACGTGCCATGGCGGCAGATTTCTCATGGAGCAATTCGACCAGGCAGTATGAGGCTCTTTACAAGGATCTGTTAGGGGAATAACGGGGGGATCTTTTATAGAAAAACATTCATAGGAGAAGGCAGGGTATTTCCTTCTGAGGATCGTTTTCGGTACTGAGGAGAGCACAAAAATGGATCAATTGACGAGAGAGGCTGTCCGATACCTGGGATATGGTAAAAATGCGGTAGACGACCAGACATTGCGGATGATCGCAGATTCTTTTGAGAGTCTGCGATCTGTCATGAGCAGAAAATCTGTCTACCGCATCTTTGATTTAGAGCAGGAGGACTTGGAGGTCATACGGTTTGGAAATCTGACCGTAAAAAGTAAAAATCTTGGGAAAAATCTGCAGGGATGTGATAAAATAGTTTTGTTTGGGGCCACTCTGGGAATCGGAGTGGACCAGCTTTTGTCCAGGGTATCAAAAACAAACATGGCAAAAGCCGTGGTAATACAGGCATGCGCGGCGGCGCTTCTGGAGGAATACTGTGACCAATGCCAGGAGCAGATCGGTCAGGAACTGCAGGCTGAAGGCAGATTTTTAAGACCTAGATTCAGTCCGGGATATGGGGACTTCCCGATCGAATGCCAGAAAAATGTAATACAGATGCTGGATTCCGCAAAAACAATCGGGCTTACGGTTACAGAGAGCTTCATGATGGCTCCCTCGAAATCAGTGACGGCTGTGATCGGCGCAAGTACGGTTCCAGTCCGGTGTCACAGACAGGGCTGCGAGGTCTGTGAGGTAAAAAATTGTATGTATAGAAGGGATACGTTATGATAAAAGAGGATTTGGGAAAAAAACTGCTTTTTTTTGACGGCGGTATGGGTACGCTTCTTCAGGCAAAAGGATTAAAGCCGGGAGAACTGCCGGAAACATGGAATGTAGAACACAAAGAAGAGATCATAAGCATCCATCAGGCGTACATGGAAGCAGGCAGTGATATTGTCCTGACCAATACTTTTGGCGCAAATGCCTTGAAATTCCGGGAGGGAGGATATCCGCTGCAGGACATTATCTGCCAGGCAGTTGGAAATGTAAAGGAAGCGGCGCGCCGTTCCGGTACAAAACGCAAAATTTATACGGCACTGGATGTAGGACCCACAGGGAAGCTTCTGAAGCCCATGGGGGACCTGGAATTTGAGGCCGCCTATGAAGCATATAAACAGGCCATGATCTATGGGGAAGAAGCAGGAGCGGACCTGATCCATATTGAAACGATGAGTGACACTTATGAGATCAAGGCGGCGGTATTGGCTGCAAAGGAGAACACAAAGCTTCCTGTTTTTGTGACGGCTGTTTTCGATGAAAGGAAAAAACTTCTGACCGGTGCGGATGTACCGGCTTTTGTCAGCCTGCTGGAGGGACTTAAGGTAGACGCGCTTGGCGTGAACTGCGGCCTGGGGCCGGTACAGGTTCTGCCGATCCTGGAAGAACTGCTTTCCTACGCGTCCATTCCTATCATTGTGAAGCCAAACGCAGGTCTTCCAAAGCAGCGGGGAAACGAAACCTTCTATGATGTCATACCAGAAGAATTCGCGCGGACGATGAAAGAGATCGTAGACAGAGGAGCGGCAGTGATCGGTGGGTGCTGCGGGACCACACCGGAGCATATCCGGCAGATGATCGCCGCGTGCAAGGGAAGTCCTGTAAAGCCTGTAGAGAAAAAGTCGATCACAATGGTTTCCTCTTATGGACAGGCAGTGATTCTTGGAAATGGTTCTAAGATCATTGGGGAGAGGATCAATCCTACGGGAAAAAAGAAATTGAAACAAGCGCTCAAGGATCATGACCTGGATTACATCTTGAAGGAAGGAATTTTACAGGAGGAGAACGGGGCACATATCCTGGATGTGAACGTAGGACTTCCGGATATTGATGAAACAGCAATGATGGTAGAGGCAGTAGAGGGTTTGCAGAGCGTCACCAGTCTTCCTTTGCAGATCGATACGGTGGACTCCCGCGCAATGGAAGCGGCACTTCGGATCTACAATGGGAAGCCTATGGTGAACTCGGTCAGCGGCAAGCAGGAATCTATGGATGCCGTCTTCCCACTGATCGCGAAATACGGCGGTGTTGTCATCGGGCTTACATTGGATGAAGATGGGATTCCACAGACGACGGACGGAAGGCTCAAAGTAGCGAAAAAGATCATAGAAGAAGCAAAAAAATATGGGATTGAAAAGAAGGACATTGTGATCGATGTCCTTGCCATGACTATCAGCTCGGAGCCTCAGGGAGCTGCCGTGGCTTTGGAGGCAATCGGCAGGGTACGTAAAGAACTGGGCGTGCATACGGTTCTTGGAGTATCCAATATCTCCTTTGGCCTTCCATGCAGGCCGATCCTGAATTCGAATTTTTATACTATGGCGATGTACAGCGGCCTGAGTGCGGGAATCGTGAATCCATCTTCTGAAGCGATGATGGAAGCCTATGACGCTTATCACGCGCTTCTGGGGCAGGATGAAAACTGCGGGCGCTATGTGGCAAAATACGCTTCCCGGAAAGTACGGGGGACGCCTTCGGCAGCCGGGGGAAGTGCTTCTTCTGACAGCAAAGGCATGCCTCTTGCGGATTCCGGCGATGCAAGTTCTGCCCTGAATCTTCAAAGGGTAATCGAAAAGGGATTGAAAGAAGAAGCACAGCATATCACGGAACAACTGGTTTTGGAACAGGATCCTCTCCAGATCATCAATACCCATTTGATCCCTGCGTTGGATCATGTGGGAAAGGGCTTTGAAGAGGGAACGGTGTTTCTGCCTCAGCTCCTGATGAGCGCGGAGGCAGCAAAGTCTGCGTTTTCCGTATTGAAAGAGAAGATTGCTGACAGCGGGAAGCAGGCAGAGAAGAAAGAAAAAGTGGTTCTGGCGACAGTGAAGGGAGATATCCACGATATCGGAAAGAATATCGTCAAGGTATTGCTGGAGAATTATAGCTTTGAGGTCATTGACCTTGGCAAGGACGTTCCGCCTGAGACGATACTGGAGGCTGTGAAGGCGCAGGATATCCGGCTGGCAGGCCTGAGCGCGCTGATGACGACTACGGTGGTCAGTATGGAGGAGACGATACGGCTTCTCAAAAAAGAGGCCCCGGAGTGCCGGGTGATGGTCGGGGGCGCGGTACTGAACCAGGAATACGCGGATATGATCGGCGCGGATTTTTACGGGAAGGACGCTATGCAGTCGGTTTATTACGCGCAGAGGCTGTTGAAGTAAAACGGTTTACAAAATAAAATCGCTGTGATATGATGAAGAACAGCTTAAGAGAGTACACTATTACTAGGAGGATGAAGGAAATGCATCAATATGGAGTGAACCAATTGAGAAAAATGTTTTTGGAGTTCTTTGAAAGTAAAGGACATCTTGCCATGAAAAGTTTTTCGCTGGTGCCACATAATGATAAGAGCCTGCTGCTTATTAATTCCGGGATGGCGCCATTGAAGCCATATTTTACAGGACAGGAGATCCCGCCCAGGAGACGGGTGACCACCTGCCAGAAGTGTATCCGGACAGGAGACATTGAGAATGTTGGAAAGACAGCCCGCCACGGCACATTTTTTGAGATGCTGGGGAATTTCTCATTTGGAGATTATTTTAAAAATGAAGCCATTGAGTGGTCCTGGGAATTTCTGACAGAGGTCGTGGGCCTTGACCCGGACAGGCTGTATCCTTCCGTATATGAAGAGGATGACGAGGCGTTTGAGATCTGGAATAAAAAGATGGGGATTCCCGCGGAGCGGATCTTTAAATTTGGAAAAGGGGATAATTTCTGGGAGCATGGTTCCGGTCCCTGCGGTCCCTGCTCGGAGATTTATTATGACCGTGGAGAAAAATATGGCTGCGGGAAGCCGGATTGTACGGTAGGCTGTGACTGTGACCGTTATATGGAGATATGGAACAATGTCTTTACCCAGTTTGACAATGACGGGAATGGAAATTATACCGAACTGGAACAGAAGAATATCGATACCGGTATGGGATTGGAACGTCTGGCATCTGTCGTCCAGGACGTGGATTCCATTTTTGATGTGGATACGATCAAGGCATTGCGTGACCATGTCTGCCGTCTGGCCGGAAAGGAATATGGAACTGTATATCAGAACGATGTTTCTATCCGCGTGATTACGGACCATGTGCGTTCCGTGACGTTTATGATCTCTGACGGTATCATGCCTTCCAATGAGGGAAGGGGATATGTGCTGCGCCGTCTGCTGCGCCGTGCCTGCCGTCATGGAAGGCTTCTGGGGATGGAAGGAAGCTTTCTGCCGAAGCTGGCAGAGACTGTCATAGAAGGTTCCAGGGATGGATATCCGGAGTTAGAAGAAAAGAAAGATTTTATCCTGAAGGTCATCGCGAAAGAAGAAGAGCAGTTTAATAAGACTATCGACCAAGGGCTTGGTATCTTGTCTGACCTGATCGAAGAGATGGAGAAAAAGGGAGAACATATACTGGCCGGCGATTCCGCGTTTAAGCTGTATGATACCTATGGATTCCCATTGGATCTGACGGTAGAGATTCTGGAAGAAAAGAAGATGGGCGTGGATGAAGAAGGCTTCCGGGCCGCTATGGAGGTGCAGAGGAAAACCGCCAGGGAAGCAAGGGAGGTTACGAATTATATGGGGGCGGATGTGACCGTATATGAATCTATCGACCCCAAGATTACCAGCACGTTTGTCGGATATGATCATCTGTGCCATGAATCAGAGATCACAGTCCTGACCTCAGAGACAGAGCTGGTGGATGCGCTGTCGGACGGGGAGGTTGGAACTATATTTGTAAAGGAAACACCGTTCTACGCGACCAGCGGCGGCCAGGAGGCTGATACCGGCATGATCCGGACGGCCGAAGGGGAATTCCAGGTAGAGGATACGATCAAGCTTCTGGGAGGCAAAATCGGGCATGTCGGGCGTGTTGTGAAGGGTATGATTAAGGTGGGAGATCAGGCTGCCCTGGAAGTGGATGCGGAAAAGAGAGCATTATCTGCACGGAACCATAGTGCCACACATTTGCTTCAGAAGGCTCTCCGTACTGTCCTTGGAACCCATGTGGAGCAGGCGGGATCCAGTGTAAATGAAGAAAGGCTGCGTTTTGATTTTACACATTTTTCCGCGCTGACCGCAGAGGAATTGGAGAAGGTGGAAAATCTGGTCAATGAAAGTATCGCGGACGCATTGACTGTGGATATTAAAAATATGCCTATTGAAGAGGCGAGAAAGACCGGGGCGCAGGCTCTGTTTGGAGAGAAATATGGGGATATTGTACGCGTAGTCAACATGGGAGATTATTCCATTGAATTCTGTGGCGGTACTCATGTGGGAAATACCTCGGAGATTATGGCTATGAAGATCATCAGCGAGACAGGTGTCGCGGCAGGTGTACGCCGTATTGAAGCACTGACATCAAAGGGGCTTCTGAAGTATTATAGTACTCTGGAAGAGAAGATGCGTGAAGCGGCCAAATTATTGAAAGCGACCCCGGATAATCTGGGAGAAAAGATCTCACATCTGCTCTCGGAGAATAAAGCGCTTCATGGAGAAGTGGAAAGCCTGAAGAGTAAAATGGCACAGGACGCGGCAGGGGATATCCTGGAGCAGGTAAAGGAAGTGTCGGGAGTGAAGCTTCTTGCGGCAGAGCTGGACGGCGTGGATATGAATGGCCTGCGTGACCTGGGAGATCAACTGAAGGAAAAGCTGGGAGAAGGTGTCGTGGTTCTGGCTTCCGCAAATGGCGGAAAGGTCAGTCTGATGGTGACGGCTACCGAGGGAGCAATGAAGAAAGGCGCCCATGCGGGCAATCTGATCAAGGCCATCGCGGGATGTGTCGGCGGAGGCGGCGGAGGACGTCCGAATATGGCGCAGGCAGGCGGAAAGAACCCGGCAGGGATTCCGGAAGCGCTGGAGAAAGCGGCTGTGGTGTTAGGAGAGCAGGTTGGCTGAAAATCCGGCCGGCATGGATGAACAGTAGGGGAGATAAGGTTTTTGCCCATTTCATCTAGCAGCAACAAAAAAGACGGGCTATTGCAGATTCACTTGCTAAAGCCTGTCTTTTTTTCTTGCTGTTGTCTTTGTGAACGATAGGGATAAAAACATAGAGTGCCGGAAAATCCAACACTCTATTGCTTTGCACATATTAATTATACTTCCGCTTTCTGGCAGCTTCAGACTTCTTTTTCCGTCTTACGCTTGGCTTTTCATAATGCTCTCTTTTACGGATCTCCTGCTGAATGCCCGCTTTTGCACAGTTTCTTTTGAATCTGCGTAAAGCACTATCCAACGTCTCGTTTTCTTTCACGATTACATTTGACATAGACTCACACCTAACCTCCCCTCCAGCCTTGTATTGTGCATCATACGACTGTTCGGGTATATTTAGCACTACAGTTGATTATAACATATTTTTTCGTTCAGTCAACTATTTCTTCACAAAAATTTCATGAAAGTCGTTGCATAAACTGATTTCACGACAAATTTTTTATTGACAATCGTGCATATAGCTTATAAAATAGACGGGTAGGCAAAAATGTCATAATGTTCGCCGGGCGGCTTTGTCTGTCCGGCTATTTTTCTTTAGGAGGAATGTTAGGTATGTCATATGTTGATGAAGTCATCGAATTAGTTGTTAAGAAGAATCCGGCAGAGCCAGAGTTCCATCAGGCTGTGAAGGAAGTGCTGGAGTCCCTTCGTATCGTTATTGAGGCGAATGAAGAGAAGTTCAGAAAAGAAGCCCTTCTGGAAAGACTTGTAGAGCCGGAAAGACAGTTCAAGTTCCGTGTACCATGGGTAGATGATAATGGACAGGTCCATGTCAATACAGGTTACCGCGTACAATTCAACAGCGCGATCGGACCCTACAAAGGAGGAATTCGTCTTCATCCATCCGTCAACCTGGGAATCATTAAGTTCTTGGGATTTGAGCAGATTTTCAAGAACTCTCTGACCGGACTTCCGATCGGTGGAGGAAAAGGTGGATCTGACTTTGACCCGAAGGGAAAATCTGACAGAGAGATCATGGCTTTCTGCCAGAGTTTCATGACAGAGCTTTGTAAATATATCGGAGCAGATACAGATGTTCCGGCAGGGGATATCGGAACAGGCGCCAGAGAGATCGGATACATGTTTGGACAGTACAAGAGAATCCGTGGACTCTTTGAAGGCGTGCTGACAGGAAAGGGGCTTTCATACGGCGGTTCTCTCGCTCGTACAGAAGCAACAGGATATGGACTGCTTTATCTGACAGAGGAGCTGTTGAAGCTCAACGGGATCGAACTGGCAGGGAAGACAGTTGCTGTTTCCGGTTCCGGTAATGTAGCGATCTATGCGATTGAAAAAGCACAGCAGCTTGGTGCGAAGGTTGTAACAGCCAGTGATTCCAACGGCTGGGTATATGACCCGGAGGGAATTGATATTGCCGCGTTGAAAGAGATCAAGGAAGTGAAGCGTGAGAGACTGACTTCTTATAAGAACTATCGTCCGAATTCCGAATATCATGAGGGAAGAGGCGTATGGACCGTAAAGGTTGATATCGCGCTTCCATGTGCGACACAGAATGAGCTGCATCTGGAGGACGCAAAGGCATTGGCAGCGAACGGATGTATCTTAGTCGCAGAAGGCGCGAATATGCCGACAACGATGGAAGCAACCGAGTATCTGCAGAAGAACGGCGTTCTGTTTGCTCCAGGAAAGGCAGCAAATGCAGGCGGCGTCGCTACATCTGCACTTGAGATGTCACAGAACAGCGAACGCCTGAGCTGGACATTTGACGAAGTAGACGCAAAGCTGAAAAATATTATGGTAAATATCTGCCATAACATGTCTGACGCTGCAGAGAAGTATGGATGCAAGGGCAATTATGTTGTAGGCGCGAATATTGCCGGATTTGAGAAGGTAGTAGAGGCAATGACCGCACAGGGGATTGTATAATCCGGATTGATCATTGATACGTTCAGTCAGGCCTGCTCATTTACGGGGCAGACCTGACTTTTTCAGTGTACCATTGTATGTCGGCAGTATGCTTTTGTATTTCTTATGATGTCAGAGTCAAAAGGTTATTCCCGCGAAGCAAAGTGACTTTTTGCCTCTGATATCATCTGTACTTATACTGAACGTCAGATTAATCTGCCGTAAGTATATTTATAAATTTGCTTTATATTGTCAAAAATAGATACTATAGATTCCATGATCCCAAATTGCCATCTATAGATTCACAGCTACAAATGACAGGCATTAGGAAATGGGTGTGTTGAAGGAGGATTTTCGTATGAGTGAATATTACCAACTGCCGTGCCAAGAAGTGATGAAGAAGGTGAATGGTTCCGAGGAACCACTGACAGCCGGGCAGATTCGGGAACACCAGGAGAAATATGGGCGAAATGAACTGGTGGAAGGAAAGAAGGAGACGATCTTCCATATTTTTCTGGGACAGTATAAGGATTTTCTGGTAATGATCCTGATCGTCGCCGCAATCGTATCCGGCCTTTTGAGCGATGTGGAGAGCGCCGTTGTAATCCTGGTCGTGATCACGGTCAACGCGATACTTGGAACGCTGCAGACAGTAAAGGCGGAACAGTCACTGGAAAGTTTGAAGAAGCTGTCCGGTCCGGAAGCAAAGGTACTGCGGGAGGGGAATATTGTTCAGATTCCTTCTGCGGAGGTAACGGTAGGAGACATCGTTCTTTTGGACGCAGGCGATTATATCCCCGCGGACGGGCGAATCCTGGAATGTGCCAGCCTGAAAGTAGATGAAAGTGCCTTAACAGGGGAAAGCCTGGGAGTGGAAAAAAGTACGGATCCTGTATCCGGTGAAGTCCCTCTTGGTGACCGTACCAATATGGTATATTCCGGCTGCTTCGCGACTTATGGAAGAGGTACTTTTCTGGTGACCGCGATCGGGATGAATACAGAGGTCGGCAAGATTGCGGGGCTTTTGAATAAGACCTCGGAAAAACAGACGCCTCTTCAGATGAACCTGGATCAGTTCGGGAAAAAATTGTCGATTATTATCTTGATTTTCTGTGCTATTTTATTTGGTATCCAGGTAATGCGCGGAGGAGATATCGGGGACGCGTTCCTTTTTGCGGTAGCGCTTGCGGTGGCGGCGATCCCGGAGGCTTTGAGTTCGATTGTTACGATCGTGCTTTCCTTTGGCACACAGAAAATGGCAAAAGAGCATGCTATTATCCGAAAGCTGCAGGCAGTGGAAGGATTGGGCAGTGTTTCTATTATCTGTTCGGATAAGACAGGGACATTGACGCAGAACAAGATGACGGTGGAGGATTATTACGTAAACGGGATCCGCATCCATGCAGACGGGATTGATATAAACAATCCACAGGAAAGTATGCTTCTGCTGAGCAGTATCCTCTGTAACGATTCATCAAATGCAGACGGTGTAGAGATTGGAGATCCTACGGAGACCGCGTTGATCAATCTGGGAGACCGGCTGGGACTCCATGCCGCGGATGTCAGGGAAAAGTATCCGCGTTTGGGGGAGAATCCTTTTGACAGTGACCGGAAGCTGATGTCCACGCGGCATGAGATGGAAGGCCGGCCGACCATGCTTGTAAAAGGCGCGGTGGATGTGCTTCTTGAGAGAATGAACCATATCCAGACAGAAGAGGGTGTACACCCTATGACGGACACGGATAAGGAAAAGATTAAGGCGCAGAATCAGGAATTTTCGAAGGAAGGACTGAGGGTGCTTGGATTTGCCTACAAAGAAATTCCGGCTGACCATGAACTGACGTTGGAGGATGAAGACCATCTGACATTTATCGGCATGATCTCTATGATGGATCCACCCCGTGAGGAATCTGCGGAGGCTGTGAAAGAGTGTAAACAGGCAGGTATCCGCCCTATTATGATCACCGGGGACCATAAGGTTACCGCGGCAGCGATCGCGAAACGGATCGGGATTCTAAAGGATGAATCCGAGGCATGTGAGGGCGCGGAGCTGGATTCGATGTCTGACCAGGAGCTGAGAGATTTTGTAGAGGATATTTCCGTATATGCCAGGGTATCTCCGGAACATAAGATCCGAATCGTCCGGGCATGGCAGGATAAAGGAAATATCGTATCTATGACAGGGGACGGTGTGAATGACGCTCCCGCGCTGAAGCAGGCAGATATCGGTGTGGCCATGGGGATTACCGGAAGTGAGGTATCCAAGGATGCCGCGTCTATGGTACTGACAGATGATAATTTTGCCACCATTGTCAAGGCAGTGGAAAACGGGCGGAACGTATACCGGAATATTAAGAATTCGATCCAGTTTTTATTATCCGGAAATTTTGGCGCGATTCTTGCCGTATTGTATGCGTCTATCGCTGCATTGCCGGTTCCCTTCGCGCCGGTACACTTATTGTTCATTAATCTTTTGACAGACAGTCTTCCGGCTATCGCATTAGGGCTGGAGCCTCATACCAGGGATGTGATGAAGGAGAAGCCGCGTCCGGTCAACGAATCTATCCTGACAAAGGAATTTTTGATAAAGATCGGTATTGAAGGATTCTCCATTGCAGTGACTACGATGGCTGCATTTTATATCGGCTATCATTTTGGCAATGCTCTGCTGGCAAGTACCATGGCTTTTGGAACGCTTTGTATCGCACGTCTGGTGCATGGATTTAACTGTAAGGATGATAAGCCAATCGTTTTTTCTAAGAAGTTGTTCAACAATAGGTATCTGTTGGGCGCGTTTTTGCTGGGGCTGTGCCTGATCACGGCTGTATTGATGATCCCGGCCTGCAGGGGCATATTTAAGGTACAGACATTGGATGTAACACAGCTTTTGACGGTTTACGGACTGGCGGTCTTGAATCTGCCGATTGTACAGACTATAAAAGCTGTCCGGATGAAAATGAATAAATAGTTAAGGGGTTGCCGGGAAATGGCAGGATTTCTACAATATATATTGTATGCAAATCCTATTTCCCGACAGCCCCTTTTTTGTGAGTTGCTTTCCATTCCGAAATATAGAATCGTAATCTTTAGGTGTAACGTTTGATGGTCTCTTTTAAGACATATTTTTTGTCACTGTACCGGTCTACGATATAGCTGTTTGCCTTATGCTCCAGTTTATCCGGAAGGGACTCCAGCCGGATTTCACCGCCGTATTTTCTCTTCAGTGCTTTTTCCAGAAGATAATCGCATACATGTGGATTTTTCGGCAGGAGCGGGCCATGAAGATAGGTCGCGATCACATTTTTGTAAACAACACCTTCATAGCCGGATTTCCCTGTATTTCCCAATCCGAAAAATACTTTCCCGAAGGGCGTGTGATCTCCGATATAGGTCCGCCCACCGTGATTCTCAAAGCCCACTACAGGAGTCTCAAAGAGAGGGCAGTTCAGGACGATATTGCGGATCAGACGTTCCGGTTCCCATTCCGTATAAATGTCCAAAATCTCCAATCCTTCAATGGTCTTTTTTTCCGTCTTGTAATAATTGCCGAGAAGCTGGTAGCCGCCGCAGACAGCCAGTACCACGCCATGATCTTCAACATAGCTTTTGAAATCTTGTTTGATCTCCTTTAGAAACTGGCATACCAGTTCCTGTTCCCGGTCAGAACCGCCGCCTAAAAGTACGATGTCCAGCTTTTCAAAATCAATCGTATCACCGGAGAGAAAAGGGATGACTTCTGACTCAATACCACGCCATTCCAGACGTTTACGGAAACACTGGATATTGCCACGGTCACCATAGAGGTTCAATAGGTCAGGATATAGATGTCCAATCGTCAGTTTTTTCATACTTCTATAGCCTCCTTTCCTGTCTTTTCCATTTCGGCCAGTAGATGGTTGGTGCGGTAAAGACCGGAATAATTTACGATCACGTACAAATTCTTCGTACCTGTTTTTGTCAGCTTATCAATGGTATCCTGGAGATCTGTTGTGGAAGTACAGTTGATATCTTCATATTTCAGCCGCAATCCCATATCGTGCCGGCGTGTACCGTTGGTGGTGATCGTAGCCGCGTTTGCGTCTGCAAGATACTGAAAATCCACATCCCATAGCCAGGAAATGTCCTCTCCGTCCTGATAGGTGTCGTTGATCTGTATAATCACATCCTTGGGATTCGGATCTTTTAATACGAGAGAGATTTTCTGCTGAAAACCGATCGGATTCTTGGCAAGGTGTAGTTGTACCCGCGCCCCGTGAATTGTAAAAATACTTTCCCGGTTGTTGCCGTAATCAAAGGACTCGATCATTTCCTGAAAATGTCTGGTCGGCGCATGCAGCGCCTGAAGGGCAGCATAGGCAGAAAGTGTATTATAAATGTTATATGGCGTCCGGGCTGTGGAATCAATCTTCATTCCGTCCATTTCGAAGGAATAGACCCCATCATGAAAAACTATGTTGGATGATGTAAAGTCTGGTTCCGGGCGTTTCAGCCCACAGTTTGGGCAATGATAGATACCAAGCTGTCCATAATGGAAAAAGTCGTAATCCAGCTTTTTCCCACAGGAGCGGCAGAAAATGCTTTCCCGGATTTCCGAACGGGAAATATCGTCAAAAATCTGTTCATTGATCCCAAAGGAGACATAACGGTTTTTACTTTCCGCGGCCAGGGTATGGGAGAGTACATCGTCACAGTTGATGATCAGCGTACTTTCCGGTACACTGGTGACAGCGGTTTTTAATTTCTGGAAGGTAATATCAACCTCACCGAAACGATCCAGCTGGTCACGGGAAATGTTGGTCAACAGGGCACAATCCGGCTTTAACTGGGGAAGGACACGCACAGAGGCAATCTCGTCTACCTCGATACATGCATAATCCGCGTCCAGGTTTCCATGCCTGTCCGTAGCAAGGACAAAGGCGGAGATAATGCCGTTGAGCATATTGGCTCCTGTGCGGTTGATAATGACTTTTTTGCCTTCTGCCTTCAGGGCATGATATAAAATGCTGTTGGTCGTGGTCTTTCCGTTGGTTCCCATGGTGACGATGGTCTTCTCACGGATCATGCCGGACATGGTAGAAAGAATCTTCGGGTCGATGAGACGGGCAACGTAGCCGGGAAGCGTAACGCCGCTTCCACGATTCAGCTTTTTGATCAGGGTGCTGGTAGCTTTTGCGCATGTAATGGCTAATTTACTTCGTAAATTCATGTTTTTCTGTCCTTTTTGTGTATGATTTGAAACGACTCTATTTAGTGGCCTGTAACTCTGTTTATTATACGGGAATATGAGGAAGAAAACAAGGCATAAAGATTGGAATCAATGCCGGGGATTGCTTTTGCGTATTTCAATCCTTTTTTGGTGAATTCTCTTTCCATTGCCGGATCTTTTCAAATCGTTCCTTTGCGGCTTTTTCTTCTCCCTGCTCTATGGGATGATAATAGGTACGGTTCTTCAGGGATTCGGGCATGCATTCCATATGAGTCAGCTTTTCTTCCGTATCGTGGGCATACTGATAGCCCTTACCGTAGGACAATTCCTTCATGAGCCTGGTGGGGGCGTTGCGGAGCTGCAAAGGGACAGGCTCGGCACGCAGGTTCTTTACATCTTGTTTGCAGGCTTCACAAGCAGTATATAAAGCATTTGATTTCGGGGCCAGTGAGAGATAAGTGACGGCATGGGTCAGATGGACATCACATTCCGGCATCCCTAAGAAATGACAGGCCTGATAAACGGATATTGCCACCTGCAGGGCATGGCTGTCTGCCATACCGACATCTTCACTTGCAAAACGGATCAGCCGCCTGGCGATATAAAGCGGATTTTCGCCGCCCTCCAGCATTCGGCACATCCAGTAGATCGCGGCATCCGGGTCGCTGTTGCGCATGGATTTATGCAAAGCGGAAATGAGGTTGTAATGTTCTTCACCGGTTTTATCATATAAAAGAGATTTCCGGCTGATACACTGGGAAAGGCATTCATCGGTGACCGTCACTCCCTTTGCATGGATTTCGCCATTGAGGACAGCCATTTCCAGAGTGTTGAGAGCCGTCCTGGCATCCCCGTTGGAAAAAGCGGCAATGGACTGCAGTTGTTTTGGAGTGATTCGGATATTCTGGGTGCCGAAGCCTGCGGGATTTTTTAACGCGTTATCAAGCAATCTGACAAGATCTTTTTCTTCCAGGGCTTTCAGGACAAATACACGGCAGCGGGAGAGCAGGGCGGCATTGACCTCAAAGGAAGGATTTTCGGTGGTAGCTCCGATCAAAATGATGCTGCCTTTTTCTACAAAGGGCAGGAAGGCGTCCTGTTGTGCTTTGTTGAAGCGATGGATCTCATCCACGAACAGAACCGTGCGGATGCCCATACGGCGGCTTTGTTCAGCCTGGTTCATGACCTCTTTGATCTCCTTGATACCGCTGGTAACGGCGCTGAAATTGATAAAATCAGCCTTTGTCCGTCCTGCGATGATGCTGGCAAGAGTCGTCTTGCCCACGCCCGGTGGCCCCCAGAAGATCATGGAGGAAATCTGATCCCTTTCGATGAGCTGACGCAGCATTTTTCCCGGGCCAAGCAGATGCTCCTGGCCTGCGAAATCCTCCAGGGAGGAAGGTCTCAGGCGGCTGGCGAGAGGGATCGTTTCTATACGGTTATCGAATAATGACATTTGTTCCATTTTATATTTCACTCCTTATTTTATCAGTATTATAATATGTCGCAAGGAGGGACCCATCGAAGATGGGAGGATTCCTTACGACCTGCGTGCGCATCAGCGCACTTCATTATATCATAGAAAATGGAGAGTTTTTATAAAAATTTCTCTGATTTATTTTCATGCAAAACAGGAATCTATCTTGATTTTTCGTCTATGGTGGCGTAATATTATACTGCATGCCAGATTTCATCGGCTGTGAGTATATTTTGATCATTCATATGGACATCTGTCCATAGAATAGGTCAGGTTAGGATCGTTTAAGGAGGACGCCAATGTCAGTTCGTACATATTATAGTGTTCTTGGAGTTTCCAGAGAAGCAACTCCGGAAGAGATTACAAACGCGAAAAATGCTTTGGCAAAAATATATCATCCCGATGCCAATATGCAGAATGGCATCGATACAACGAAAGATATGCAGGAGATCCTGGAAGCTTATCGTGTTCTTTCTAATCCTGAAAAGAGGAAAGCATATGACCGGAAATTGGGCGGAGGCAAGGCAAGGGTATTCCGTACATTTACTGTAGGAGAAACGGAGGAAAATGAGGAACAGTTTTCTTTTGTAACCTGTTGGAATGCCGCTTTAAAGCTTCAGGAAACTGTAAAAAGAAGCTCCTGGCTTTTAGAACGGGAATCAAAACGGAAAAATATTTCCGCCAGGATTTTGGAAAAGTTTGGGAAAAGCAGCCGTCTGGAAAAGGAACTGCGTATACAGATTGATGAGCTTTGTGAGCAAGCCCTGGAATACACTTCCGTATTAAAAAAAGCGGAAATTCCTGTGGATTACTGGAACGCGGAAGCTATGAACTGGGTGCTGGTCCACTGGGGGCATAATAAAAACGCGAATTATCTCACTCTGTTTGCTCAATATGACGCACATATCAACAAAGATAAATCAGGGACAGAAAGGCTGCGCCTGAAATCCCAGAACAGACAGTTTCACCATAGCCTAAAAAGACTGCTGAGCTACGCTTTATAGGCGCAGCCAGCAGTCCTGAAGAAGCGCTTCACATCCTTCCCTGATATCGTCATAGGTGACGTCAAAATTACCGGTATACCATGGATCCGCGATATCCCGTGGGTGTTCGGTAAAATCTAGCAGCCTGCAGACCTTTTCTTCCGGGTCGTCCTTCAATATCCGCAGCATGTTCCGAATGTTGGCCTTTTCCATCCCAATCAGATAGTCATATTTCCCATAGTCGCTTCTCCGAAGCTGGACCGCATATTTTCCGGTAGTGGAAATGCCAAATTCCTGCAGCTTCCGCCTGGTACCGTAATGTACCGGATTGCCGATCTCTTCCGTACTGGTGGCAGCGGAGGCAATATAAAACTCCTTTTGGGCACCCGCTTTTTTCACCATATCTTTCATTACAAATTCTGCCATTGGGGATCGGCATATGTTGCCGTGGCAGACGAATAGTATTTTGATCATATTTTTCATATCCTTTCTTTTTTTGCTTTAAGCTCGCAAATGGCGGATTTACGACGATTTTGAAATTTCATAAATAATGTGTTGAAGTGTTTTGGGATTCATCCTTGCCGCCGTCATTTTACTACAAAATGTATGTCGGCATATATGGGGAGTAACTTTAGGTATCTGACGCCTATAAATCTTATTATGTTTCTATTGTCGCTGCATGCACAAATAGAAAGAGGAGAGTATTGGCATAACCACTTTTGCATATTTTCATTATCTCAAGTATGAAGCGAATGTATTTATCAATGCAAAGTAGAAAGCCATATTCAGAACCCAAGTCTATAATATCATCTTTCCATATCTGTCGATTATCCTGTTCCGGTATCTAAGTGTACAAAATAAATGGTAAAAGGTTCTAAAATGAGCTTTTGGAGACTATATTGTTAACAGACGATATAGCGGAGGGAGCTTTTGGATGAAAGCATTTCTGGCAGTTTTATTAAGTTTGGCTATAGTTACAGGGGATGCGTCATTTTCGGCATATGCGATACCGGGACAAAATAGCGGCAATATGGCAGCCGATGTACAAGATGTACATTTTCTATCAGAAGAAACGCTATCGGAAGACACAGAGGCTGACAAAGAAGGAGGGGATTCGGAAGCAGTTGAAACAACAAACGAAAGTACAGACGCAGATGTAGATATAAGCGGGCCGCAGATCAGCGCGCCATCGGCAATCCTCATGGAGGCATCTACAGGGACCGTGATTTACGAAAAAGACGCGGATACCGCGCGCCCGCCGGCAAGTGTGACTAAGGTCATGACAATGCTGCTGATCTTTGATGCTCTGGAGAGTGGAAAGATTCAATTGGAGGATGAGGTAACCACCTCGGAATATGCGGCCTCTATGGGAGGCTCTCAGGTATTCCTGGAGCCAGGAGAGACCCAGACCGTGGAGACGATGCTCAAATGTATCTCCGTAGCAAGCGCCAATGATGCTTGTGTGGCGTTAAAAAATGGTAGACAGAATTTCTGCTATACTTTTCTATGACTCCATCAGCTTTTTTTCGTAATTATTTCCCGAAGCCGGCCGGCCAAGAATTTCTGATATGTATTTGCTGAGAATCCTCATCAGGAATAATGAAAAAGCAATTGTAATACAAGATACAACGATTGCCCGAACCAGATATGGAGTCCCGGGAGCAATGTGGATAGTCATATTATAGAGTCCTTGCAGGAACTGTTTATGGATCAAATAAATTCCCATTGTATTTTGGCCGATGTAAATGATCAGGCTCTTGTGCTTTAAGAAGCTGTCCAGGATCTGCGCGATCATAATGACCATCAGGCTTCCCGTAAACCCATTGACCATACAAAGAACAGGGCTTCCATATTCAGCATTTGCCATCAGCATAAAAGGATAAGCCTCTGAATAATGAGTAAAATGCATACCGATTAAAAGCAGGATAAGAGAGGACACCGCAATCCCCATTTTTACCAGATACCCATATTCAACCAGCTTTCCCAGCCAGTATCTTCCCAGATAGCCGAAGATCATGAAGGTACTGGCAACAAAGGCAATATCAAAGCCCCAGGGCATACCAATGCCTTCACCGGTATTATTGTGCGGCAGCGCCATTCCTACTATAAAAAAGATCAATGCACAAACTGCCGCGGTTTTTCGCGGATTCCATTTAAACTTCCAGGCAATATGCATCATGGCTTCCTGATACGTTCTTGCCATAAATAATACAGGCAGGAACCAGAGCGAGCTGAGTGAATGTGTGTTCCGCAGCACGATCCAGCTTCCATACATCACCTTTCCTACATTGATATAGGTAAAAGACATGTAAATAGCCGCCCAGATAATATAAGGGACGAACAGTCCCAATAAGTTCTTTTTAAAGAAATTTTTCCAGGTTTGCATATTGTAATGGCTCTTCTGCTTTAAAAAGATTCCTGACATCATAAAGAATAATGGCATATGAAACGCATATAAAAATCGTTCTACTGTTCCATAGTCCTCGACTGCCCTTGGATGTCCTAACACAACAAGAAAAATAGCGATCGCTTTGGCAATATCAATATATTGCACCCGTTCTGTCTTTTGTGATCCCATATGATCCAATTTTTCTTCCAAAATACTTTACCCTCCTTTTCTTTTCTTCATCGGATTTATTATAGCATATAGTGAAAAAAATGGAACTATCCGAAAGGGTAGTCCATTCATCCGGCTTCCGTAAGAGGCCAGAGGCCTGTCCCAATTTGATATCTCTTAACACAAATTCTCTGCTAAATCTTGACTTCAGGTCATATAGTATACTAAAATCATCAAAAGAACGGATGATAATACTTGTTATAAAAAATAAGGAGAGAAGAAATGAAAAAGCGTAGTAAATTTTTGCTCAGTATATTGCTTTTAGGGCTGCTTGGTGGATGTGGATTAGGGAAAGAACAAACTGTGAAGGAGGATACAACAGAGAATACAGAGATAACTGAAACGGCTGAGGCATTTGGAACAGCTTCGGATTTTAAGAAAAACATGGAAGAGATGGATTTTTATGTACAGGAGGGGCGCTTTGGTGAACTGGATACCATAGGGCTTGCTTCTCAGGGCAAGCTGATCAGTTGCTTTGGCAACAATGCAGGCTCGGTTTATACGGTATTCTATTTACCGCCAGCACCGGATCAGGACTATGCGGTGGGGAATCCTGAGCGTGGCTGGGAAGATGAACAGGCTACAAAGTACGATGATCCGGAGGTGGAGAATGCTCCTGCCAATCCTTACTTTTCTCCGGCAGGCTGGCAGTATAAGCTAAGAGCCGATGAAGCACTTGTATTATTTACGGAGCTGCCTCCTGAGTGTAAATATTATTCGTTTATCAACTACATAATGTTTACAGAGGAAAAGGAGAACAAGGATTATTCCAAAGAAAAGGGATATTTTAGAGTTGGAAATGAAGCAACCGGATATTATCATCCGGTATTTGGCTCCATTGGTTCTTCTGTGAATTCGGGAAATGTCAAATCTACCGGTGAGAGTGCCTATGGAACGAATGCTGTTATTGTAGTAAGCGCGAATCAGAGCGTGACAGATTCTGTAATCGGGCAGTTGAAGGAAGCCGGTTTTCCGGAAGATGTCATCAATGTTATGACAATTCCGGAACAGACATATCGGATGGGCCTTGATCAGGGAAAGGATACGTTTACTTTTCTTGGAAGAATTTCCCAGCCGGTAGATCAGGATGCTTATGAGGACTATATTACCGGATTGAGTGAAAATTCCACTGTTTACCGTGTCACGCCGAAGACAGAGATCGCATCTGCGCCTTATGAGAATGAAAAGCTGATACCAAGAGGAACCGGCGGGCATGAAGCAGCAGTCCTTTGCGATGTAGAGCGGCATCTGGATGAAATCCGCAATTCTCTTATCGCACAATATGCAGATGCGTATGACTATGAAGAGCTCACAAGCGATATTGCCGTACCGGAGGGGCTGACAGCTTATATAAAAGATACGAATGCGCAGGGTGACAATCGTGACACTGCCTATCTGATGACACAGAATTTTACGCTCAACTCGGATGAGGATTTTATCGTTGTTTACGGTGTCAATCATACTGCTACGGGAAAGGCGCACTATTCCAATGCAGTACTCTATGCCCGTCCAATGCTGAACGGTGTGTGCAGTGTATATGATTCTATGTTCAAAGGGACCGCGGACGACTATCTGGAGGAAGAGTGTGCGGATGCCGACAGCTACTACGTATACAAAATGGCACGTACAAAATTGGATGAGAATACGAAAATTATTGAGTATTCTACCGGAAATGAAAAAGGACAGTACTATGGTGTAGATAATGGGAATACGTTATTGATGGCTTTTCGCGCCTATGTGGATGAAACAGGTGTTGGCGCATCCTATTATGAGATCGTTTATGACCGGACGATCGTGTTCCATAAAAAATAATCTGTATAAATCCTTGGATGAACTGACTAAAATAGCAAAATGAAAGATGTTATACTGCACGTCAGATAATTCTTCCGTGAGTATAATATAAGGGCAGTTACGAACATAAATGTTTGTAAACTGCCTTTTCTATGCCGGTTTTTGTTAAGGATGATCTGTGTTCATTTTCCATATTTTAAGTATACTAGATGGTATTAGGCGCATAGAATATCAAAAAATGGTTATGGTTATATGCAAAAAGTAAAGAATGAAAAAAAGCAAGGAAAGAATACAGAAGGAGATGAAAGACCCGAATTAAAATATATACGTGTCGATAAAGTTTTTTATGGCAAAAAGACACTGGCTGAGTGTATGAAAGCTGCCATCAGAATACATAGCGCTTCCTAAATTTTAAGATATAAAGAGAATGGAGAATGCTTATGGCAGAAAAAAATAAAACAGCATTATATCTTCGTTTATCTAAAGAGGATAAAGATAAATTGACAGCAGGGGATGACAGCGCAAGTATTCAGAATCAGAGACTGTTGCTGACGGATTATGCGCTGGAACATGACTATGAGATCGTAGAAGTGTATTCTGACGATGATGAAAGCGGCCTTTTCGATACCCGGCCGGATTTTGAGAGGATGCTTCTGGACGCAAAGCTTGGTAAATTCAATATCCTTCTGGCAAAATCGCAATCAAGATTTTCACGTAATATGGAGCATATAGAGAAATATCTTCACCATGATTTTATCAATCTTGGAATACGGTTTATCGGGGTGGTGGACGGAGCGGATACCGCAAATATTGGAAACAAGAAATCACGTCAGATCAATGGGCTTGTAAATGAATGGTATTGCGAGGATTTATCCAATAATATCCGCAGCGCTTTCAGGGCAAAAATGAAAGCCGGACAATTCTTAGGCTCCTCGTGTCCTTATGGATATGTAAAAGATCCAAAAGACCATAATCACTTGATCATAGATGACTATGCGGCAAATGTGGTCAGAAGAATCTACTATTTATATCTACAGGGATATGGGAAGGCAAAAATAGGGAGGATCCTGACAGAAGACGGAATCCTGATCCCAAGTCATTATAAAAGGGAAGTTCTTGGCATACGGTATCATAATTCACAGGAATTGGAGACAACAAAAAACTGGTCTTATCAGACAATACATACGATATTGAATAATGAAGTCTATTTGGGACATGTGGTGCAGAATAAGCACAGCAATCTGTCGTATAAAGACAAAAAGCATGTTCCGCAGCCAAAAGAAAAATGGATTAAAGTCGAAAATCAGCATGAACCGATCATAGACGCGGGAATCTTCCGTCAGGTCCAGGAGAGACAGAAGATCCGTACAAAAGCGGTAAATCATGATCAGAAAGAGGATTCTGTATTTTCCGGAATCCTTATGTGCGCGGACTGTAAGCATACGATGGTAAGGACGTATGAACGGCGGGGGAAACATAAGTTCATTGGTTTTTGCTGTAAAACATATAAAACACAGGGGAAAAAAGCATGCTCAAGCCATGCGGTTAATTATGAACAGTTAAAAGCCGCAGTATTGGAATCCATAAAAAATGAAGCGAGACAGATATTGACTCCGGAAGATATCCGTGGACTGAATGATATGGAATATGCCGGGAATCTAAAGGCAGATTATACGGCACAGGTTCATCAGATAGAAAAAGAAATCGAACAGAAATTAAAGTATAAAAAGCTGACATATCAGAATTATATGGAAGAGATCATTTCAAAAACAGAGTATCTTTCTTATGTAAAAGAATTTGACGGAGATATTTCCGGGCTTAAGGGCAAATTGGAGCATCTGAATGCGCAGATCAAGGAACAGTCAGATTTGGAATCTGAATGCCATGAGTGGGTAGATGAATTTAAAAATTATATCAATATAGATGAACTTACCAGAGATGTGGTTTTGGAATTGATTGAAAAGATTGAGGTGAACAGTGACAGCTCCATTCGTATATTCTATAAATTTCAGAATCCATCTGCGGATATCCGTCATGAATGAGCATGTCTTGGTCTTTTTTTCGTGTCTGCTATTTTTAAACGAGGCTTGTGTGGCCATGTCTGAGTACATAGCCGGAAGTGAGGACGAATTTGTCCGTCAGATGAATGAGCGGGCAAAAGGGCTGGGCATGGAGAATACAAACTTTGTCAACTGCAATGGCCTGGATACGGACGGACATGTGACTACCGCAAGGGATATTGCCCTGATGTCCCGTGAACTGATCACAAAATATCCACAGATCCATGATTACTGTATGATCTGGATGGAAAATATCACCCATACTACAAAGAAGGGCAGTAGTGAATTTGGACTGACCAATACGAACAAGCTGATCCGGCAGTATGAATATACGACTGGTCTGAAAACAGGTTCTACAGGACTCGCGAAATTCTGTGTTTCGGCTACGGCAAAGAAAAATGATGTGGAGCTGATCGCTGTGATCATGGCGGCTGAGGACTCCAAGACAAGGTTCAAAGATGCCACGGCCCTTCTGAACCATGGATTTGGAAAATGCCAGATCTACAGGGACGAAGATCTTCAGCCATTGGGAGAGATCACAGTTACGGGAGGTGTCGCAGAATCCGTGCCATGTGAATACAGTGGTACGTTTACCTGGCTGGATACATCAGGAGCAGATCTGTCTGCCATTACAAAGGAATATAAAATAGCGGAATCCGTGCAGGCCCCTGTGAAAAAAGGTGATCGCGCAGGGAGTGTTTCCTATATTTTAGATGGAAAAGAGATTGGAAGTCTTGATATTTTGGTGAGTGAAAATGTGGAGAAAGCAGGATTTTTAGATTATCTGATTAAAATGATGAAGAAATTCCGTACATAGGAACTTATATTTATTAAAAAACTGTTAAAAGCAGAGTACACTCTTTTATTTATGGAGCACACTCTGCTTTTTGCTGCCCAAAATGTGAAAAATAAAAGGGTTCTTTACTTTAAGGATAAAAAATGGTAGGATATATTAGGTTCTATTAAGAATTTTTAGACTTTGCAAAGAGAATACTTGTATACAATCTGGATAAAAATAAAAGTGTTCGGAGGAAAATGAAGATGAATTATGCGGCGATGATCGATCATACAATACTGGCTCCCCAGGCAACAAAAGAAAATGTGGATAATTTATGTAAGGAAGCGATAAAGTATGGATTTCACTCGGTTTGTGTGAACTCCAGCTTTGTATATTATTGTGCGCAGCGTCTAAAAAATAGTAATGTGAAGGTATGTACTGTTATCGGTTTTCCGCTTGGCACTATGTCCACAGCCGGAAAAATGGCGGAAGCAGAACAAGCGATCCAGGATGGGGCTTCAGAACTGGATATGGTGATCCATGTAGGAATGATCAAAAGCAGGGACTGGGAGTATGTAAAGCAGGATGTCTCATCTGTTGTGGAAACAGCAAAGGGAAGGGCGATCGTCAAGGTGATTTTGGAAACCTGCCTGCTGACTGACGAGGAAAAGGTAAAAGCCTGTCAGATCTGCAAAGAATCCGGAGCAGATTTTGTAAAAACATCTACCGGATTTTCCAGTGGTGGCGCTACAGTGGAAGATGTTGCTCTGATGCGCAGGACGGTAGGTCCGGATATGGGGGTGAAAGCCTCCGGCGGCATCCGGAGCATTCAGGCGGCGGAGGCGATGGCTGCGGCCGGGGCTACACGGCTGGGGACAAGTTCTGGCGTGTCAATCGTACAGGCGCGGCATTAAGCCGCACAGATAGGAAGTATTCTCTGTATAGAGGGTGATGAAGAGGAATCTATATGAATTGGTGGAAAAAAATAGCAGTATCTGGCACAGGAATGCTGTTTCTGGTTCTGGGAGAGAGTATGAGGGAATGCCGCAGCTTTCGAGTGACACATTATGATGTGAAGCCTTCCGGGAAATATAGGACGAACCAGGAGAGCAGGATTGTTTTTTTAAGTGACCTGCATAACCAGGTGTACGGTAGCCGAAATGATATTTTGCTGGAAGAAATCCATAAAGCAGAACCGGATCTGATCCTGATCGGCGGAGACATGCTGATTGGGAAAAAGAATGCTTCCACGAAAAATGCTTTGGAATTTATTGAACAGCTGCCAGGTCTTGCTCCTGTTTATTATGCCCTGGGCAATCATGAACAGAGGATGAAAAGAGATATAGAAAAATATGGAAATCTGATGTATGATTATAAGAGGAAATTGATGGAGGCAGGCGTTCAATTTCTGGAAAATGATTCCGCTGATATTTCGCTTAAGGGCAGTGATTTTCGGATAACCGGCCTTGCTCTTCCGCTGGATTACTATGAAAGGATAAAATCTGTGTTTGTTACACACAGAGAGATAGAAAAGCTGGTTGGTCCGGCAGACGGAACTTGTTATCAGATTCTGCTGGCGCATAACCCGGTATATGTTCCGTCTTATAAGGAATGGGGGGCAGATTTGGTGTTATGTGGCCATTTACACGGCGGCATCGTGCGAATACCAGGCTGGCGGGGCGTGGTTACGCCCCGGGCCACTTTATTTCCGAAATATTCAGGGGAAATGACAGTGGAAGATGATATGACTGTTGTGGTCAGCAAAGGATTAGGAACCCATACGGTCAATCTACGTGTGTTCAACCCGGCAGAAGTGGTTGTGCTCCATTTGTATTTATAAAGAAGAGATAACTATTTGGCATTTGAATAGTTACGAAGAGGGAATGTACATGGGAATACCTGTAAAGCTGGAAGTGTTCGAGGGTCCTTTGGATCTGCTTCTGCATTTGATCGATAAAAATAAAATAGACATTTATGATATCCCGATCGTGGAGATTACGAATCAGTATATGGATTATATCCGGCAGATGCAGCGTACGGATCTGAATATCATGAGTGAATTCCTTGTAATGGCAGCAACTCTTTTAGACATTAAATGCCGGATGCTCCTTCCAAAAGAAGTCAATGAAGAAGGGGAAGAAGAGGATCCAAGACAGGAACTGGTGGAACAGCTTCTTCAGTATAAGATGTACAAGTATATCGCGTATGAACTGAAGGACCGCCAATTGGACGCAGAACTGGTATTGTTCAAGAAGCCGACTATTCCAGAGGAAATCCAGGAATATGAGGAACCGGTCAATCTGGATGAACTTCTGGTGGATGTGACGCTTTCCAGGTTAAATCAGATTTTCCGGGATGTCATGAAACGACAGAACAACAAGATTGACCCGGTCAGAAGTAAATTTGGCAGAATTGAAAAAGAGGAAGTGCCGCTTCCGACAAAGATCGCCTTTGTGGAAAACTATGCGAAAATTCACCGGAAATTCAGCTTCCGGCAGCTTCTGGAAGGGCAGAAGAGTACGATGCATCTGGTCGTGACATTTCTTGCTATACTGGAATTGATGAAGACAGGAACGATCCATGCGGTGCAGGAAAATACATTTGGTGAGATACTGATCGAATCCTCATTATAAGGATATATCTGTTGATGAAGGCGGGTGGAAGGATCGTGAAAGACAGAAAGGAACAACCAGACACGATGGAAATAAAAAAAATGCAGGGTGTGATAGAGGCAATTCTGTTTACGATGGGAGAATCTGTGGAGTTGAGCAGAATCGCGTCTGCGATTGAGCATGATGAAAATACGACCAGAAAGCTCATCCATAATATGATGGACCGCTATGAGAAGGAAGACAGAGGCATACGGATCCTGGAGATGGACGATTCTTTTCAGATGTGTACGAAAAAAGAGGCTTATGAATATCTGATCCGTATCGCAAAGCAGCCCAAACGGTATGTTCTGACCGATGTAATGTTGGAAGCCCTTTCCATCGTGGCATATAAACAGCCCGTGACCAGGCTGGAGATTGAAAAGATCCGGGGCGTGAAAACAGATCATGCGATAAATAAGCTGATCGAATATGGACTGATCGAAGAGGTAGGCCGGCTGGATGCCCCGGGGCGGCCGCTGCAGTTCGGTACGACACAGGAATTTTTCCGGCGGTTTGGCCTGCAGTCTTTGGATGAACTTCCTACACTGGATGAAGAGCAGATCGCGCATTTTAAAGAAGAGGCAGAGGATGAGGCCCAGCTGCAGTTGGATATCTGATATGGAAGCTGCAGGCGACAGGTTTGCCGTGTGAGTTCTAAGAGAATGCAAACGTACATACATATAAAGTAAAAGAACAGGCTTTGGAGTTTTGTGCGGGATGATCATGGATAAGAAATGTGGAAAACTTGTGAAAAAAAGAAAAATGAGTGTGGAAAACTTCCGAAAAAATGTGAAAAAGTGTGGATTATGCCTTATATTCCTTGCCGGAATGTGGATAAATATGGCAGAGGTACATGCGGAAGATGTAAAAGAGATCAAAGAACCAGACGGATTATACGCCCAGTCGGCTGTATTGATGGATGCGGACAGCGGGCGTATTTTATTTGCAAAAAACGGACAAGAGGAACGGGCTATGGCGAGTACTACCAAGATCATGACCTGTATCCTTGCACTGGAAAACGGAAATCTGGATGATACGGCGACGGCCAGCGCCTATGCGGCTTCCCAGCCGGAAGTACATCTGGGCGTACGGGAAGGGGAACAGTTCCGGCTGCGGGACCTCTTGTATTCTCTGATGTTGGAATCCCATAATGACGCGGCGGTTGTCATTGCGGAGCATATTGGAACCAGTGTGGAAGGTTTCGCGGATATGATGAATGAAAAGGCCAGGCAAGTGGGCTGTAACCAGACGCACTTCGTCACGCCAAACGGTTTGGACGCGACAGATGAAGAGGGAACACATCACACGACGGCAGAGGATCTTGCCAGGATCATGAAATACTGTATTATGGATTCTCCGCAGAAAAAAGCATTTCTGGAGATTACACAGACCGAAAATTATCAGTTTATGAATGTAGAAGGAAGCCGGAGCTTCTCCTGTGCCAATCATAACGCGTTTCTAAAGATGATGGAAGGAGCGATTTCCGGGAAGACCGGTTTTACGGGGGAAGCGGGATATTGCTATGTAGGCGCCCTGAGACAGGATGACAGAACCTTTATCGTGAGCCTGCTGGCATGTGGCTGGCCCAATAATAAGGGTTACAAATGGGCCGATACTCGAAAACTCATGACCTATGGCCTGGACTTTTTCCATTATCAGGATATATACCGTGAAATCGATACAGGCAGTGTCGTAGTCTTTGGCGGTATTCCGGATGGGGACCGTTTAAATGGAGCATCTTCGGTTCATACTTCGGTTGAGATGGGGATGGAAAAGGATACCAAAGAAGCAGGGATGGAAAGCACAAAAGACGCGGGAAAGAAAATCTTGCTGCGGGATGATGAAGAAGTTGCGGTAAATGTGGAAAAAGAAGAGGAGATTGAGGCTCCTGTATCCGAAGGAGAATCTGTTGGAAGCGTATCCTATATGCTGGGGGATGAGATCCTGTTTACCCAGGAGATTGTTACGGATGAAGGTGTGGGGACGCGTGACTTCCAATGGTGTATCGAAAAAATGGCGGATATATTTTTCCTAAGAATATAATTAGACATTTATAATATGGACTTCGATATATCAGTTGTTTATTTGGTATTAAAAAAGATCAATAAAAATGATTAAAATTGTCACTAGATTCCGTTGTACATATATGTTAGTATAGGGAAGGATAAAAAAAGACAATTTCATTGATAAAATATAAGGAGATAACAAGATGAAAAATTATGAGAAATACGAGCGTACATATTTTATGCCTCCGGTAGAATGTTATGACTGGGTAAAGAAGGATTATATTGATCATCCGCCGGCATGGTGCAGTGTAGACTTGCGGGATGGGAACCAGGCGCTGATCGAGCCTATGAGCCTGGATGAAAAGATAGAATTTTTCCAGATGCTTGTCAATGTCGGGTTTAAGGAGATTGAAGTCGGATTTCCGGCCGCGTCAGAGACAGAGTATCAGTTTATGCGTACTTTGATCGAACGGGATATGATTCCGGATGATGTGACGGTTCAGGTGCTGACCCAGGCGAGAGAGCATATTATCAAACGGACCTTTGAGGCAGTAAAAGGTGCGCCGCATGCAGTGATACATGTATACAATTCCACGTCCGTGGCACAACGTGAGCAGGTATTCCGGAAGGATAAGGAACAGGTCAAGCAGATCGCGATCGACGGAGCGAAGCTGTTGAAGGATCTGGCAGAGGAAACAGAAGGCAATTTTACTTTTGAATATAGCCCGGAAAGCTTTTCCGGTACGGAGATGGAATATGCCATGGAGGTCTGTAACGCGGTATTGGATGTATGGCAGCCGACGCCGGAGAAAAAAGCGATCATCAACCTTCCGGCAACTGTGGAAAATGCGCTGCCCCATGTATTTGCCAGCCAGGTAGAGTATTTTGACAAATATATGAAATATCGTGAAAATACGATTATCAGCCTTCATCCCCACAATGACAGGGGAACCGGTGTGGCAACTGCGGAACTTGGCATTCTGGCGGGCGCGGACCGGATTGAGGGAACTTTATTTGGAAATGGAGAGCGGACCGGTAATGTAGATATCATCACACTGGCAATGAATATGTTTTCCCACGGAGTAGATCCGGGACTGGATTTTTCAAATATGAGCGAGATCAGCGAGATATATGAGAGACTCACGAGAATGAATGTTTCTCCCCGTCAGCCATATGCAGGAGAATTGGTATTTACCGCGTTTTCCGGGTCGCATCAGGATGCGATCGCGAAAGGGATGGCATGGAGAGAGGACGGAAATACGGATAAATGGTGTGTTCCCTATCTTCCGATTGATCCGAAGGATGTGGGCAGAAAATATGATTCTGACGTGATCAGAATTAACAGCCAGTCTGGAAAGGGCGGAGTGAATTATATCCTGAAGCAGAACTTTGGAATCAGCCTTCCTCAGAAGATGCGGGAAGAAGTGGGATACCTTGTGAAAGATGTATCCGACAAAGCGCATAAGGAATTGTCCCCGGAATGGATCTATCATATATTTGAAGACCATTATATTAACGCAAAGAACTTGTTCACCATTGATGAATGTCATTTTAAGCAGGAAGATGGTATTGTGGCTTCCGCGACCATCCGGCATGGCGGAAGACAGCAGGTGATCACCGGAGTTGGAAACGGACGTCTGGACGCTGTCAGCAACGCGATCAAGCATTATTTTGATATCAGTTATGAGCTGTCTTTTTATGAAGAGCATTCTCTGTCAAGAGGATCTTCTTCCAAGGCGGTCGCATATGTGGGAATCATCTGTAACAAGCAGAAATACTGGGGCGTCGGGATTGACCCGGATATCATCAAGGCGTCCATTGCGGCTCTGGAGGTTGCGGTCAATAAGATTGAGGAGATCAAGAGCATGGATGAAAGTAAGGACGAACGGCTGCTGCAGATCACCAATTACATTTACGCAAATTATAAGACAGTAACATTGGATGACCTTGCAGAAGAATTCTATCTTTCGAAGCCCTATCTGTCAAAATATATCAAAGAAAAATCGGGAGATACCTTTGGGGATATCCTAAAAAAAGTACGGATGAAAAAAGCACGCGCCATGCTGAAAAGTAGTAATATGACAGTGGAAAGTATCGCGGAATCCGTAGGGTATCAAAATGTAGAGCATTTTAACCGGGTGTTTAAAAAAATGTATGATCTGACACCCGTACAGTTCAGAAACAAAAAATAACGAACCAAACATCCGGCAAAACGCATCGCTGGCGCGTTTTGCCGGATACTTCGTAATAGAAAAAGCACAGATCTGTTCCACTTTTAGGGGGAGATTTGTGCTTTTTGATATCAATCCGACAAAACACTTCACTCTCCGAGCTCCGCCCAGAGTTCGTACAATTCCTCCAGTTTTGCCTCATTCCCGGCTTTTTCGTCGGCCAGCTCCTGACACTTAACGGAATTGGAATAGACATCCTCACGGGTCATAAGTTCATCGATTTCCTGGTTACGATTTTCCAGCAGGGAAATGCTTTCCTCTGTCTTTTTCAATTCGTTCTTCCGTTTTCGTTCCCGTGCCTGCGCTTCTTTTTGCTCCAGCCAGCTTAATTTGGAAGCGGAAGCATTTTCCATGTCTGAGTTTTCCTGAACCGGCCTGCCGGTGTGGAAATAAGTACCTTTTGCATTCCCTTTTGAAGCTGTTGTTCCTGCCAAAGAGGATGCCCCGGTGCTGCCAGCCACCGCCTCTTCTTTTTTCTCCAGATAATAATCATAATTGCCGATATAATTTACAAAGGTCTGATCCGTCAGCTCCAGAATACGACTTGCGGTCTGGTTGATGAAATACCGGTCGTGGGACACATAAAGTACGGTTCCGGTATAGTCGTTCAAAGCCTGCTCCAGGATTTCCTTGGAAGTGATATCCAAGTGGTTGGTAGGTTCGTCCAGGATCAGGAAATTTGCTTCGGAGAGCATCAGCTTTGCCAGGGAAACTCTTCCCTTTTCCCCTCCACTTAAGTCCCCGACCAGCTTAAACACATCGTCTCCGGTAAACTGGAAGGCGGCCAGTGTGTTGCGGATCATGGTATTGTTGAGTGACGGATAGTCATCCGAAATTTCCTGGAAAATGTTCTTCTGGTCATGGAGTACGTGATGCTCCTGGTCATAATATCCGATATGTACCTTCGTGCCAAGTGAAAAACCGCCTGCATCCGCGTCGGTCAGTCCGTTTAATATTTTTAAAAGAGTGGTCTTGCCGGTCCCATTGGCGCCGATTATGGCAACATGTTCCCCGCGCCTGATCTCAAATGAGGCGTCGGAAAATAAAGTCTGTCCATCGTATTGCTTGGAAAGGTGTTCCACGGCCAGAACATCGTTTCCGCTGATACAAGACGGCTCCAGTGAAAAATGGATTTCCCGGACATCGTCCAACGGCTTTTCAATCACCTGGATCTTATTCAGCATTTTTTCGCGGCTCTCCGCCCGCTTGATGGACTTTTCCCTGTTGAAAGAACGCAATTTTTCAATGACAGCTTCTTGGTGGCTGATCTCTCTTTGTTGATTCAGATATTCTTTCATCCGCGCGTCACGGATCTGCTTTTTCTTTTCGGAATATGCTTTATAGTTCCCGCTGTACATTCGGATGCTTCCGTGCTCGATCTCAACGACCTTGGTTACCACCCGGTTTAGAAAGAAACGGTCATGGGAGACGATGAATACGGCTCCCGGATAATTCAGCAGATAGTTTTCCAGCCAGGATATGGAATTCAGATCCAGATGGTTGGTAGGCTCATCCAGAAGAAGAATATCCGGATTCGTTAAAAGCAGCTTTCCTAAGGAAACGCGTGTCTTCTGGCCTCCGGAAAGGGTATTGACCTGTTTATGGAAATCTTCCTCCTGAAATCCAAGACCCTTCAAAACGCCTGTGATCTCGCTTTCGTAGGCATATCCATTTTTAGCTTCAAAATCCGACATGAGACGGTTATAAAATTCAAGCCGTGTCTCCAAAGCCCCACTATCCAGATGCTTTAATTCATGTTCTATCGAACGGATCTGTTGTTCCAGACGGATAACATCTGCTTTTGCCGTTTTTAATTCCTCGTATATAGTATTACCGCTTTCCAGATTCTGCTGCTGCGCAAGATATCCGGGCTGTTTCCCCTTTGTGAGGATGATATTACCGCCATCCAGAGGTTCCTCACCGATGATCATCTTCAAGACAGTGGACTTTCCGGCGCCGTTGATCCCGACAAAAGCCGCCTTTTCCCGTTCCTCGATATGAAAGGAGCCATCCTTTACGATCACACGTTCCCCAAATGATTTATTTAAATTATGACATGCAAGTATCATAGTATTCCTTCCTTATTTTATAAACACTTAGTGCCTGTAGAATGTGAACTTTAATATTATACGTAACTGTTCAGTCCCCTCACAGTTACGCCCGCAATCCAATGAAAATTGCCTGCGGCAATGGGGATTGCCCATTGCAATCTATATGCTTTTGCACGGATAGCGCAGTAAATGCGCTATCCTGACGGAACAGTTACTATTATACTATAATACGGCATACTCCACAATAACAAAAAATTTGACTTTACCCGGATAATTCTATATAATATGTATAGTTTGTGTGGAGGTTAAATGAAGTGGAAGAAAAAGAAATATCAAAAGCGGTGATCAGCAGGCTGCCAAGATATTATCGATATTTAGGCGAGTTGACAGATGCAGGGGTAGAGCGGATATCATCCAGTGACCTGAGTAAAAAAATGAGGGTAACAGCGTCCCAGATCCGGCAGGATCTGAATAATTTCGGGGGATTTGGACAGCAGGGATATGGATACAATGTAAAGTATCTAAGAACAGAGATTGGAAAAATATTGGGATTAGACCAGAGCCATAATATGATCATCATCGGTATGGGGAATTTGGGACAGGCGCTGGCTAACTATGCGTCATTCACGAAAAACGGATTCGTCATGAAAGGATTTTTCGATGTGAATCCAAAGCTGAAAGGTATGGAGGTCTGCGGCATTCCGATCCGGATGTTAGATGAATTAGAAGTATTTTTAAAGGAAAACCAGATAGAGATCGCGGCTCTTACGATTCCAAAATCAGAGGTCTTGAAGGTTTCCGGCATTCTGGTAAAATGCGGGATTAAGGCAATCTGGAATTTCGCGCATACGGATCTGAATTTGCCGGAGGACGTGATTGTGGAAAGTGTTCATCTGTCAGACAGTTTGATGAGATTGTCCTACAATATTTCCAGTTATAAAAAGGAACACGGGGAATAGGATGCTGGAGGGCATCCTATTTTTAGGAGGAAGGCAAATGCGAAGCATTTTTTAAATGCCTTCCGATGACATATAGGAAGTTACACCGCCACTAAGCTCGAAAAGAGTTCGCTTAAGTGGGCGGGTAACTATAACTTGCACGTAAGCGCCTGAAAGACAGGCGCTAAGTGCTCATAATAGGAGGTTAAAACAGTGCGGTATTTACCGGATGGAAAATGGATGCAGAAGGCCGATGCACATATGATCCAGGATATCGGAATCCCGTCCGTGGTTTTCATGGAGCATGCGGCTGAAAAAGCGGTAGAAATCATGGAACAAGAGAAGATTGACTGCTCCAGGATACTGGTAGCCAGTGGCGCCGGAAATAATGGTGGCGATGGTTTTGCCATGGCAAGGCTGTTTGCGCAAAGAGGGAAAGCCGTTACCGTTATTTTCGCGGGGAAAGAAGCATCTCTGACTACGGAATGTCGGATGCAGAAGCAGATCGTGGAGAATATGGGGATTTCGGTCGTTGGAAGTGTTCCGGATGAGGATTATACGGTTGTAGTGGACGCGTTGTTCGGAGTGGGCTTAAGCAGGGAGGTGAGCGGGAACTATGCAAAGCTTTTGCAGGAGCTGAACAATTTGCCATGCGCGAAGGTAGCAGTAGATATTCCGTCCGGTATCTGTGCGGCGGAAGGGAAAGTGCTTGGAACTGCTTTTCGGGCAGACCTGACCGTGGCTTTCCAGTGTGAGAAGTTGGGAACCGTGCTGCCCCCGGGAAGGGAGTACGCGGGAAAAGTAATTATAGCAGAAATCGGGATCGATACAGATTTTTATGAGAAAATCCCTGAAATCAGTTACACATTGGAGAAGGACGATCTGGCGAAACGTCTGCCGGCGCGCAAAGAGGATTCCCATAAGGGGACTTATGGGAAAGTCCTGATGATCACCGGGAGCAAAGGTATGGCAGGGGCCGCTTATCTGAGCGCGAAAGCCGCCTATACATGCGGTGCCGGGCTGGTACAGATCTATACCGAGGAATCCAACCGTGCCATCCTGCAGCAGCTTCTTCCGGAGGCGATCATTTCTACGTATGAGCAGTATGAACCAGACCAGCTAAAATCTTTGCTTAAATGGGCGGATGTGGTCTGTATTGGCTGCGGCCTGGGACAGAACCGGATTTCGGAAAGTCTTTTGAAAGGCACGCTTCGAAATGGCAGCGTGCCATGTGTAGTAGATGCGGACGGTATCAATCTTCTTGCCTGCCACCCGGAACTTTTGGATGAGACGCGGATGCCTCTTGTACTGACGCCCCATATGAAGGAAATGTCCGGGCTGCTGGGATGCTCCGTAACAGAACTGCAGGAATCCCGTCTGAAGCGTCTCGATGCTTTTGTGGAAAAATATCCGGTGGTCTGTGCGTTAAAAGATTCCCGTACCATTGTAGCGCAGAAAGGAAAACATCGTTTTGTCAATACAGCGGGGAATCATGGAATGGCAAAGGCCGGCTCCGGTGATGTGCTCTCAGGTGTAGTTACAGGATTGCTGGCTGGCCATCTGGAGGTATATGACAGCGCAGTGCTGGGCGTTTATCTTCATGCGTGCGGCGGGGACGCTGCCAGGAAAAGGGTTGGAAGTTATTCCATACTGGCAAAAGACCTGATCCAAGGTATCGGAGAATGCCTGAAGGAGGCAGAAGAGCAGAGGATCAGCGTGCAGGTATCCGGCAGGATCCGTCAGAGAAGAGAATGGATGGAAATGGCAAAGGAGTGAGAAAAATGGAGCAGCACAATCGGGTTTACGCAAAAATAGATTTGCATGCCATTGCATATAATATGAAACAGATGAAGCAGCGAATTGGTGAGGGGGCACAGATGATTGCCGTGATCAAAACAGATGGTTATGGGCATGGAGCAGTCCCGATCGCAAAGCTGTTTGAAGAAGAAGATGACGTTTGGGGGTATGCGGTAGCAGCATTGGAAGAGGCAGTAAGCCTCAGGGAAGCAGGAATCAAAAAGCCAATCCTGGTGTTGGGGTGTATTTTCCCAGATCAGTATGAGGAAATGGCAGTGCATGAAATCCGTGCAGCCATCTATACAAAAGAGATGGCAGAGGGCATGTCAAAGGCAGCCCAAAAGCTACATAAGACGGTATATTTTCATATAAAGATCGATACCGGAATGGGAAGGATCGGATTTCCGGTGTCAGAGGAAAGTGCGGAGATCATCGCGGACATAAAAAGGCTGCCAGGGGTGAAGATAGAAGGGATGTTTACGCATTTCGCGAAAGCGGATGAAACGGATAAATCTTTTACCAGGAAGCAGCATGAAAGGTTTCTATGGATGCAGAAAGCTTTGGAACGGCGGAATACGAGGATTCCTTATCTAAGCTGTGACAACAGCGCTGGAATCATTGATTTTCCGCAATGGAAGCATCAGCTTGTCCGGGCAGGCATTTCCTTATATGGCATGTATCCTTCGGAGGAAGTGGATCAAAGCACAGTTCCCCTCAAGCCGGCTTTGGAGCTGATCAGCCATATTTCTTATGTAAAAGATGTGGAAGCAGGAACGCCCATCAGCTATGGTGGAACTTTTGTAGCTGAGAAAAGAATGCGGGTCGCGACGATTCCGGTAGGATATGGGGATGGGTACCCAAGAGCGCTTTCCAACAAGGGGGAGGTGCTGATCCGAGGAAAGCGTGCGAAGATACTGGGCAGGGTCTGTATGGATCAGTTTATGGTAGATGTGACAGAGATCCCAGGCGTACAATTTATGGACCCGGTTATACTGGTAGGATGTGACGGAGAGGACAGGATATCTGTTGAAGAACTCAGTGCCCTGAGCGGGCGGTTTCATTATGAATTTGTCTGCTGTCTCGGGAAAAGGATCCCCAGGGTTTATATCCGATAAATGTTTGTATATTTCCACAGATTAAGGGAATACTGTAAGTACCATTCGATGTCGATACAGAGAATTGGAAAAGAGGTATAATCGGAGTGTGAAAGATTTTGACGATCAAACGTGGAGATATTTATTATGCGGATTTGAGCCCGGTCGTAGGATCAGAACAAGGAGGGATCCGTCCGGTCCTGATCATACAGAACGATATGGGTAACCGGCACAGCCCGACAGTCATCTGTGCCGCGATCACGTCACGGATGAATAAGGCAAAGCTGCCGACGCACATTGAGATCAGTGCGCAGCAATACCATATCATCAAAAATTCTGTCATCCTGCTGGAACAGATCCGGACGATCGATAAGCAGCGGCTGCGGGAATTTGTCTGCCATGTGGACAGCAGACTGATGAGTAAGGTAAATCAAGCGATTCGGATCAGCCTGGAGCTGAATACATAAATCGAAACGCTTTACAGATAGAAAAAAGAGTGGTAAACTAAAAAAGTACGTATCAAAAAGAGGAGAGTTGAACAATGTCAGGACATTCAAAATTTGCAAATATCAAGCATAAAAAAGAGAAAAATGATGCCGCGAAGGGTAAGATTTTTACGAAGATCGGCCGTGAGCTAGCGGTGGCGGTGAAAGAGGGCGGCGGGCCTGATCCGGCAAATAACAGCAGGCTCCGTGATGTTATCGCTAAGGCAAAGTCCAATAATATGCCCAATGATACCATAGACAGGAATATCAAGAAAGCCGCGGGCGAGGGCGCCGTAGACAATTATGAGCATATTACATATGAAGGATATGGCCCCTGCGGGACGGCGATTATTGTAAAGACACTGACAGATAACAAGAACCGTACGGCATCCAATGTGCGGAACGCGTTTACGAAGGGAAGCGGCAATGTAGGTACACCGGGATGTGTATCCTTTATGTTTGACGAAAAGGGACAGATTTTTGTCGCCAAAGAAGACTGTGACATGGATGCGGATGAACTGATGATGCTTGCGCTGGACGCGGGAGCAGAGGATTTTTCAGAGGAAGAAGAAAGCTTTGAGATCCTGACCGCCCCGGCAGATTTCAGTGAAGTCAGACTGAAGCTGGAGGAGGCAGGCATCCCCATGGCAGAAGCAGAGATTACGATGATTCCCCAGACCTATGTAGACCTGACCAATCCGGAAGATATCAAAAACATACAGAAAACGCTGGATCTTCTGGAAGAGGATGATGATGTGCAGGATGTATATCACAACTGGAATGAAGATTAGGAGGAAGATAAACGCAAAGCATTACTATTAGGAGGAAGGCAAATGAGTGACTTCAGAATTGAAACAAAATGTATCCAATCCGGATATGAGCCGGGAAATGGGGAACCGCGTGTTCTGCCGATCTATCAGAGCACCACGTTCCGTTATACAAGCAGCGAGCAGATGGGAAGGCTATTTGACCTGGAGGAACCCGGCTATTTCTATACCAGGCTTCAGAATCCGACAAATGATGCCGTAGCCGCGAAGATTTGTGACTTAGAAGGCGGTGTGGCAGCGATGCTGACATCCTCCGGACAGGCGGCAAGCTTTTATTCCATCATGAATATTGTAGAGGCAGGCGACCACATTATCTGTTCTTCTGCCCTTTACGGTGGTACATATAATCTTTACGCGCATACCATCAAAAAGATGGGAGTGGAAGCAACATTTGTAGATCCGGACTGTACCCAGGAAGAGTTGGACGCTGCTTTTCAGGAGAATACGAAAGCTGTATTTGGAGAGACCATTGCCAACCCGGCATTGGTTGTCCTTGACCTGGAAAAATTCGCGAAAGCCGCGCATGCGCATGGGGTTCCATTTATTGTAGACAATACATTTGCCACCCCGATCAACTGTCGTCCATTTGAATGGGGAGCTGATATAGTGACTCATTCTACCACAAAATATATGGACGGCCATGCTTCTTGTGTGGGCGGGGCCATTATAGACAGCGGTAATTTTGACTGGGAGGCTCATAAGGATAAGTTCCCGGGGCTGACCACACCGGACGCAACTTATCACGGGATTGTTTATACACAGAAGTTTGGAAAGCAGGCCTATATCACGAAGGCGACTGCGCAGTTAATGCGCGACCTGGGGTCTATTCAGTCCCCACAGAACGCATTTCTTTTGAATATCGGGCTGGAAACGCTGCATCTTCGGATGGCGCGTCATTGTGAGAACGCGCTGTCAGTCGCGAAGTATCTGCAGAATCATGAAAAGGTGGCCTGGGTATCCTGTCCGTCTCTTCCGGGAGACAAATATTATGAATTGGCACAGAAGTATATGCCAAATGGAAGCTGCGGTGTCATTACATTCGGGCTTAAGGGCGGAAGAGCAGCAGCGGTAGAGATGATGGATAAATTAAAAATGGTCGCGATCGTGACACATGTGGCGGACGCGAGAAGCTGTGTGCTTCATCCGGCAAGCCATACACACCGGCAGATGAATGAAAAAGAGTTACTGGAGGCGGGAGTTCAGCCGGATTTGATCCGCTTCAGTGTAGGAATTGAAAATATAGAAGATATTATTGCGGATGTAGAGCAGGCGCTGCTTTGATCAAGATGGTATGGATGTATACAATTACATTCATACCTTTTTTTATACCAAAGTATGCAGCGGGAAATGACGCTTTGAAGTGAATTAAGAAACAAAAAAATGAATAGCCGGGGATTCTTTTTCACATACTACTGTTGAAGTTTGTATCATGCAAAAACAGAAAGGTTGTGAAAGAATGGGACAGACACAGGAGAAAAAGGAAGAAAAGAGAGAAGAGATCAAGGAAACCGGAACACTGGATCTGAATCAAAATCCGAACCGGCACCGGATACAGCTTATGACGATTATCGGAGAGATTGAAGGCCATGAAGCTGTATCCGGCAATACGAAGGCGACAAAATATGAACATCTGCTTCCCAGGCTTGCCGAAGCAGAGGATAGTGAGGATGTGGAAGGGGTTTTGATACTTTTAAATACACTTGGAGGAGATGTGGAGGCTGGCCTTGCGATTGCAGAGATGATTGCGTCCTTAAGTAAACCTACGGTATCCCTTGTACTTGGCGGAAGTCATTCCATCGGAGGCCCGCTGGCAGTATCGGCAGATTATTCTTTTATTGTGCCAAGCGGTACCATGATTGTACACCCGGTGCGCTCCAGCGGTATGTTTATTGGTGTATACCAGAGCTATCGGAATATGGAACGGACTCAGGACAGGATCACCAATTTTATCGCGGAACATTCCCGGATCAGTCAGAAAAGGCTGGAAGAGCTGATGCTCGATCCGACCCAACTGGTCAAAGATGTGGGCACCATGCTGGATGGAGAAGACGCCGTACGGGAAGGTCTGATTGATGAAGTGGGAGGCATCAGCCAGGCAATGAAAAAGCTTCATGGTATGATTGATGAGAGGAGAAAGGAAAATAAAATACAGTAATCAGAGAATGAAGTCAAAAAAATTTTTGGTGACAGTATTTTGAAATAATGCTATACTAATTTATAGTATGTCTAAATACCAAGGGGGAAGTATAATGGCTGAAAAGTCAACTAAAAAGCGAAGAAATACAAAAAGCGGGGCAAAAAAAAGCCAGGAAAGCTCAGCTTTGCAGGAGGAGATCATTATCCTCTGTGTGCTTGCCGTCTGTATATTGCTGCTGATCAGCAATTTTGGACTTGGCGGGCTGGCAGGGGAGGTCTGCTCGGCAATCCTGTTTGGAATCTTTGGGTGGATGGCTTATCTGATTCCGGTCTTGATTTTTGGGGCAGCGGCATTTCTTGTTTCTAACAGAGGCAATGCCCATGCTTACATAAAGGCTGCCGCGCTGTTGGTGCTGCTGGTCGTGGTCTGTGCGCTGCTGGAACTGATCATGAATCCTTATACGCCGGGAGCCGGCCTTATGACTTATTATAAGCAGGCGAGCGTGCATAAAAATTCCGGCGGGCTCCTGGGGGGCTGCCTGGTGACATTGCTGTGTCCTACGATCGGAGTCGTAGGCAGCTATGTGGTTCTCGTTGTACTTGCGATTATCTGTATCATTTTAATTACGGAAAAATCGCTGCTGAAACCTCTGGGAAACAGTAGCCGGAAAATGTATGAAGGCGCAAGGCAACGTCATGAGACTTCTGTGATCCGGAGAGAAGAAAGGGCGCAGGAAAAAAAGCAGCAGAATACAAGAGATTCTTCTAATACTCGAAGGAGACGGCAAAAGAAAGTATCGGGCGTATCCTTTGCGACTACGCTGACCGAGGTAAAATCGCCGGAGGTACATGAATTGACCGCGGCTTCGGTATCCCTGGATCTGGAGGGACAGGCCAATGGGAGCGCAGAGTTTTTGGCTGCGGAAGGAAAATCTGCGGACACATCCGCAAGGCCACAGTTTGAAGAGCTGGTGATCGACCGGGCGGAGCCGGAAGCAGAACAGGAGGAAGTGGAAGAAGCTCCTATACATAAGGAACGGGAGCCAAAGAGGCAGAATGTGGGGCAGGATGAGCCAAAAAAAGAAAATAAACCGGATGTGGAAACTGAGGCCGCCGCTGTGGAAAGAAGTATTCAGGAACAGCAGGAAATTCCGCAAAAGGTTTATTCCATCCCACCTTTGAACCTGCTCAAAAAGGGAAAGAAAACAGGAGGGGATTCTGATGCGCAGCTTCGTGCCACAGCAATGAAACTGGAGCAGACATTGCAGAATTTTGGCGTGAAGGTACATGTGACAAACGCAAGCTGCGGGCCTTCTGTGACTCGCTATGAGCTACAGCCGGAGCAGGGGGTAAAGGTAAGTAAGATTGTCGGTCTGGCTGATGATATAAAGCTGAACCTGGCAGTTACAGACCTTAGGATCGAAGCGCCGATCCCCGGAAAGGCTGCAGTGGGAATCGAAGTGCCTAACAGTGAAACCTCAGCGGTCATGCTGCGGGATCTGCTTGAGTCTCAGGAGTTTCAGCATAGTAAGTCTAATATCACTGTCGCGATTGGAAAGGATATTGCCGGAAAGACCGTTGTGGCGGATATCGCGAAGATGCCGCATCTGTTGGTTGCAGGTTCTACCGGTTCCGGGAAATCGGTGTGCATCAACACCATGATCATGAGTATGATTTATAAATCAAATCCGGAAGATGTGAAGCTCATCATGGTGGATCCTAAGGTGGTGGAGTTAAGCGTTTATAACGGCATTCCTCATCTGATGATTCCGGTCGTCACGGATCCGAAGAAGGCAGCGGGAGCATTGAACTGGGCAGTGGCGGAAATGATGAAACGGTATGACCTGTTCGCGAAATATAATGTCAGAGACTTAAAAGGATTTAATGAGAAGGTGGAGCATCTGGAGGAAGAGGACGCCCCGAAGAAGATGCCACAGATCGTTATTATCGTGGATGAGCTGGCAGATCTGATGATGGTGGCGCCAAAGGACGTGGAAGGCGCGATCTGCCGTCTGGCACAGCTTGCGAGAGCGGCAGGGCTTCATCTGATTCTGGCGACCCAGCGGCCGTCCGTGAATGTAATTACCGGGCTGATCAAGGCCAATATGCCGTCCAGGATTGCCTTTGCGGTATCTTCCGGTGTGGATTCCCGGACGATCATCGATATGACGGGCGCGGAAAAGCTTTTAGGAAAGGGCGATATGCTGTTCTATCCCACCGGGGTTCCAAAGCCTATGCGTGTGCAGGGGTCCTTTGTATCGGATAAGGAAGTCCAGAAGGTGGTAGAATATCTCATCGAAAATAATGGAAACGCCGATTACAGCAATGAGCTGGAGGAACATATGAATGCAGACATAGGAGGAGAGGGAACGCTGATCTCTGATGTGGAAGGAGATGGCGGCAATTCCCGGGATCAGTACTTTGCAGAGGCAGGAAAACTGATCATTGACAAAGACAAGGCTTCCATTGGAATGCTGCAGAGAATGTTCAAAATCGGATTCAACCGGGCCGCGCGGATCATGGATCAACTGGCGGACGCCGGCGTCGTGGGGCCGGAAGAGGGAACCAAGCCGCGAAAAGTTCTTATGACGGCGGAGGAATTTGAAGAAATTTTAGAGTAAGTAACTATAACTCGCACGTAAGCGCCTAAAAGACAGGCGCTAAGTGCTCATAAAAGTAGCATATATTTTTGCCGGTAAGCCGGTTACGGCAGGCCGGCTTCAGGCGGCCGGCGCTATGACGGCACTTTTGAAGGGTGCCATCAAGCCGAACCTGATCCAGACGCTGGAGAATACACCGGCATTTAAAAGCTTCGGCGATCACGCCGGTTCCGGGAGGAGCCGGACCGATGACGATCGCTATGCTGATGAATAATTGCGTTGAAACCATGCGGTAACTGTTCAGAATAGGACAGTGTGTCTGTGAGGGGACGAAACAGTTATGCTGTCCGTATGAAAACGCAGCAAAAATAAGGGGGAAGCACAACATGAGATGTAGAAATTGTGGCGCCGAGCTCCCGGAGGGCCAGTTGATCTGTCCGGTTTGCCATGCAAAAGTACAGATCGTTCCTGACTACAATCCTTTAGAGGATGTTCTTGCCAGGGAAGTAAAAGGCTCTGTGGAATATGCGACCCGCCCCATTGATTCAGGGGATGTGAGGCGTTACCGGAGTCGAGAAGAACGTGAAAATGACTATGCCACTCGTGTGCTGAATCAAGGGGAGTACAGAAGCTCTACGAGGGTGCTGAGCCAGGGTGAAATGGGGCGGATCCGTTCTCAGTATACACGGACACCATCTTATCCCCGTTATGGAAGCCGAAGCGCTGATGGAAGCGGGGCTTCCTACAGGGGGAACGGTTATGTACGGGAAGATCAGAATCGTGCAGGGCAGGATTCTGGCAGGATACAGCGGAACCTGGGAAATGTCCGTCAGGAGACAGATAGTCGACGGCTCAGGAATGAGGATAGCCGGCAGAATGCCCAGGAAAGGCGGAGACAGCAGAAATCCAGAAAAAGACGTTCCGCGAAAAAGCGGATGCAGAAATTCGTTACCATATTTTGCATGATCCTGGCCATTGGAGGGATATTGGGATATTTACTCTATCAGAATTCCTATGCAGGTACGGTAGGGAAAGGACAGAAGGCCCTGCAGTCCGGGGATTATTCTACGGCAGAAAGTTATTTTGAGCGTGCGGTTCAGAAAGACGCGAAAAAGGCGGATGCCTACAGCGGCCTGTCGAAGGTCTATATCCAGCAGAAGAATCTGGACAAGGCGGAGGAAGTATTTATCACAGTCATAGATTCTCAGCCGGAAAATGCGGATCTTTACGAGGCAGCGATCCGGTTTTATATGGATACGGAGCAGCAGGAGAAGATTTCACCGCTTCTTGACGGATGTGATGAAGCGGTGTTGTCCAGAGTACCGGACTATGTATCCGAGATGCCCACATTCAGCATAGACGAGGGTACCTACCAGGAGGTCCAGGAAATTGCTCTGTCAGGGGAGGGGGAGATTCATTATACGGATGATGGGAGTACACCTACCGCGTCCAGTACGCTCTATAAGGAGCCAATCCTGCTGGATGTGGGAACAACGGTCATTAACGCAATCTGCGTCAATAAAAAAGGGATTCCAAGCCTGACGGCATCCAGAAGCTATACGATCGAGCTTCCGATTGCGGACGCACCGGCGGTCACGCCGTCTACCGGACAGTATAACGCACCCTTCCAGATCACCATCCAGGTTCCGGAAGGCTATACTGCCTACTATACAACAGACGATAGTACACCATCCGCGGCGTCAGAGCAATATACCGGACCTATTGATATGCCGCAGGGACATCTGATCTTTTCAGCAGTGCTGGTTAGTGATTCAGGAAAAATGACAGGAATTACAAAGCGAAATTATGTATTGCAGATGGAATAGTATATTGCATATAATTTTTTTGAAAAAGGATTCATTTTTTTAGTAAATTTGCTTGTGTTAAAAGTTTAACAGTGCTATAATGAAGTTGTTAAAGAAATAACATATATCAATACATAAGGAGATGTGTAGCATGAGCAGATTTACATTACCAAGAGACGTTTACTATGGAAAAGGATGCTTAGAAGAACTCAAGAATCTGAAGGGGAAAAAAGCAATTCTCGTTGTCGGCGGCGGTTCCATGAAGCGTCAGGGATTCCTGGATAAGGCAGTGAACTATCTGAAGGAAGCAGGCATGGAGGTTGAATTGTTCGAAGGCGTTGAGCCAGACCCATCCGTAGAGACCGTAAAGAAGGGCGCGGAAGTAATGCGTTCCTTCGGGCCTGATTGGATCGTATCCATGGGTGGCGGTTCTCCGATCGACGCGGCAAAGGCAATGTGGGCATTCTATGAATATCCGGATGTGACTTTTGAAGACCTTTGTATTCCGTTCAACTTCCCGGAACTGAGGCAGAAAGCGAAATTCTGTGCGATTCCATCTACCTCCGGAACAGCTACGGAAGTTACCGCATTTTCCGTTATCACAGATTACAGCACAGGTGTGAAGTATCCTTTGGCTGACTTCAATATTACACCGGATGTCGCGATCGTTGATCCGGATCTGGTATCCGGACTTCCTGTAAAGCAGGTTGCGTATACAGGTATGGATGCTCTGACACATGCGATCGAAGCATATGTTTCTACATTGAACGGCCCGTTTACGGATCCGTTGGCACTGCAGGCGATCGAGATGGTTCTGGATTATCTTCCGGCTTCCTATCACTGCAATATGGACGCAAGGGAACAGATGCATTACGCACAATGCCTTGCAGGAATGGCATTCTCCAATGCGCTTCTTGGAATCGTACATTCTATGGCGCATAAGACAGGAGCTGCTTTCTCTACCGGACATATTCCTCATGGCTGTGCAAACGCGATTTATCTGCCTTATGTAATCAAATATAACGCAAAAGAAGCGGCCGCCGCAAGCCGTTACGCGGAGATCGCGCGCCGGATGGGGCTTCCGGGAACATCTGAGAAGGCATTGATCAACAGCCTGTGTGAAAAAATTAATGCTTTCAATGCAGAACTGAATATCCCGAAGACATTGAAGGAATTTGGAATCAACGAGGAAGAGTTCAAGGAGAAGGTAGCGAAGATCGCGGAACTGGCAGTAGGCGACGCATGTACAGGATCTAATCCACGTGCCATTGATCCGGCGGCAATGGAGAAATTACTGACATGTACCTATTATGGAACAGAGGTTGATTTCTAATTTGAGGAATTGATTCTAAAATGAAGCGCGGGCCCCTCCGGAGTGAGGGGCTTATCTATTATATTTTTTGCGGGCAAGGCAGAAAGAATACTTGCCAACAGATTATTTATGGCGTATGATATGTTATGGCAGAAAGCAGTGCGATATTACAAGGAGGAAGAACATGTATAAAATTTTAAAAGCAGAAAAACTGGCTGATAAAATTATACTTATGGACGTGCTTGCGCCGCGTGTCGCGAAGCATTGTCAGCCGGGACAGTTTGTGATCGTAAAGATGGACGACAAAGGGGAACGGATCCCACTTACAATCTGTGATTATGACCGGGAAGCAGGGACGATCACCATCGTATTTCAGGAGGTTGGCGCTTCCACGACGAAGATGGCAGATCTGAAGGAAGGGGACAGCTTCCGTGATTTCGTAGGACCCCTTGGCTGTGCTTCGGAATTTGTAAAAGAAGACCTGGAAGAACTGAAGAAGAAAAAAATGCTTTTTGTAGCCGGTGGTGTGGGCGCCGCTCCTGTTTATCCGCAGGTAAAATGGCTGCATGAGCATGGGATTGCCGCAGATGTGATCCTGGGCGCAAAGACAAAGGATATGGTGATCCTGGAAAAGAAACTGGAAGCCGTTGCCGGAAATCTGTATGTGACTACGGACGATGGTTCTTATGGGCGTTCCGGTATGGTTACGACAGTGATCGAGGATCTGATCCAGAAAGAAGGAAAGCAGTACGATGTATGCGTAGCCATCGGACCGATGATCATGATGAAGTTTGTCTGCCTGCTGACAAAGAAGCTGGAGCTTCCAACCATCGTCAGCATGAATCCGATCATGGTAGATGGAACCGGTATGTGCGGAGCCTGCCGTCTGCAGGTGGGAGACGAGATCAAGTTCGCGTGTGTTGACGGGCCAGAGTTTGACGGACATCTTGTAGATTTTGACCAGGCGATGAAGAGAAGCCAGATGTATAAGACAGAGGAAGGCCGTGCAATGCTGAAACTGACAGAAGGCGACACACATCACGGCGGATGTGGAAATTGCGGAGGTGACAACTAATGGCAGATGTATTAAAGAAAGTGCCTGTCAGAGAACAGGAACCAAAGGTACGTGCTACAAATTTTGAAGAGGTTTGTCTGGGATATAACCAGGAGGAAGCCATGGAAGAGGCTTCCCGGTGCATCAACTGTAAAAACGCGAAATGTATCACCGGATGTCCGGTGGCGATTGATATTCCTGGATTTATCAAGGAAGTCAAGGAAGGAAATATTGAGGAAGCCTATAAGGTGATCGGAAAATCTTCCGCACTTCCGGCAATCTGTGGACGCGTCTGCCCCCAGGAATCCCAGTGTGAGGGAAAATGTATCCGTGGGATCAAGGGCGAGCCTGTTTCCATCGGCAAGCTGGAAAGATTTGTCGCGGATTATGCGTTGGAGCATGACATCAATCCGGAAGGCCCGGATAAGACCAACGGACATAAGGTCGCGGTCATCGGTTCCGGCCCGTCCGGCCTGACCTGTGCGGGCGACCTGGCAAAGATGGGATATGAGGTGACTGTTTTTGAAGCTCTGCATGAGCTGGGCGGTGTGCTTGTATATGGAATTCCGGAATTCCGTCTTCCGAAGCAGAAGGTGGTCGCGAAGGAAATCGAAAAGGTAAAAGAGCTGGGTGTGAAGTTTGAGACAAACGTAGTCATCGGAAAGTCTACCACCATCGACCAACTGATCGAGGAAGAAGGCTTTGAAGCTGTATTTATTGGTTCCGGAGCAGGTCTCCCAATGTTTATGGGCATTCCGGGAGAAAATGCGAACGGTGTATTCTCCGCAAATGAATACCTGACCAGAAGCAACCTGATGAAGGCTTTTGATGAATCTTATGATACCCCGATCGTGGGCGGCAAGAAGGTTGCGGTCGTAGGCGGCGGAAATGTGGCGATGGACGCGGCAAGAACGGCACTGCGTCTCGGAGCTGAGGTGCATATTGTCTACAGAAGAAGTGAAGCAGAGCTTCCGGCCAGAGTAGAAGAAGTACATCACGCAAAAGAAGAAGGCGTCATTTTCGACCTGTTGACCAACCCGAAGGAAATCTATGTGGATGACAAGGGCAATGTAAAGGGCATGAAGGTTATCAAGATGGAGCTTGGTGAACCGGATGCTTCCGGAAGAAGACGTCCGGTGGAGGTTCCGGGATCAGAATATGATATCGAACTGGATACAGTGATCATGTCACTGGGTACTTCACCGAATCCATTGATCTCCTCCACCACAAAGGGCCTGGAGACCAATAGATGGAAATGTATCGTTGCGGACGAAGAGTTCGGCAAGACCTCTAAAGAAGGGGTTTATGCCGGCGGTGATGCCGTGACAGGCGCAGCGACCGTAATCCTGGCCATGGGTGCCGGAAAAGCCGGTGCGCGCGGAATTGATGAGTATTTGAAAGAAAAATAAAGAGGATACACGTAATTCAGGCCTGCTCCCCCAGAGAACAGGCCTGAATTCCATGTATGAGCGCGGAGCAGGAGTACTGAACACTATAAGTGGCAGGTTTTCATGCGGAAAGTACTGCCGGAAGGATATGTGAAGAAATGAAGATTACTGTGATCACCGTAGGGAAAATCAAAGAAAAGTACCTGAAGGACGCGATCGCGGAGTACAGCAAGCGGTTGGGCAGATATTGTAAACTGGAGATGGTGGAGGTAGCGGATGAAAAGACTCCGGATCATGCCAGCGAAGCATTAGAAGAGCAGATCCGATGCAAGGAAGCGGAACGTATCTTAAAATACATTAAAGAAGATGCCTATATCATCACCCTGGAAATTCAGGGGAAGCAGTTTTCATCGGAGGAACTGGCAGACAAAATCGAACAGCTTGGGGTGCAGGGGAGGGGACATCTGCTCTTTATCATCGGCGGCTCGATCGGTCTTGGAGAAGAGGTGCTTTACAGGTCGGATTTGGCGCTTAGCTTTTCAAAGATGACCTTTCCGCACCAACTGATGCGGGTGATCCTGTTAGAGCAGATCTACAGGAGTTTCCGGATCATACAAGGAGAACCCTACCATAAATGACTAATTATTCCATACAAGGAGAAGCTGAAACATCATGAGATATTTCCAACGTTTTTTTAATTCTATACTTTTGATCTGCGCGGCAAATCTCCCGCTACTGCGCCATTATATTCTGCCTACTGGTGCGTAGGGACAGTTGTGATTTTAGTTATACTTGCAGGCCTGTTCTTTCTGAATGTGGTTCCTTCCGTGGAAAGCCGAAAGCTTCCTCAAAAAAGGCTTCGGATCTGTGCGGATGGATGTGAGCTATTGATCAGCTTCTTAATTTCTACATCCTTGTCCGTGCTATGTCTGCTCTGTATGATAACCATTTCATTTTCGGAAAACAGAATCTTATGGATTCCAGATATGCGATCAGCAGGCTTGGCATGGATAAGTACGTAGCTTCGCTGATTACGATCAACACTCCCCACAGAGGATAAAGTCTTTGAATGACCATAGTATGTCGAGAAGATGCCGGCGGCAGATTTTCCATATCGCGCAAACGGGAGATTTGTGAAAAACGCACAAATTTCTTGCGTGTTTTTTGTATGAGGTTATGCGCGTAATCTCTTGTGGATATGTGAATCATTTATTATGATAATAGAAAACAGAAAATACCGCTGATGATAAAAACACACTACAGATGCTGAAAATAGTAGAGAGTTTGGAAACGACAGCGGAACAGGCAGGTGGACAGAATATGGAAAATGAAAGAGTCCGGATTATCGATATAGCGGAGGAGCTGGGAGTAAGTACGGCCACGGTATCGAATGTGATCCATGGCAAAACGAAAAAGATATCTGATGCAACAATAAAACGAGTGCAGGAGCTTCTGGAAAAAAGAGCCTATATTCCAAGCATGGCAGGAATCCTGCTGGCCCAAAATGATTCAAGGATCGTAGGGATTATCGTAAATAACCATGAAAAATACGAAAACCGTGTTCTGGAGGATGGGTTTGTGGCGGCATCCTTGAATGCGTTGTCAGCGGAACTGGACCAGGCAGGATATTTTATGATGATAAGGGTCACTACTGACTGGAATGAAATCGTCCGGGTGGCGTCCATGTGGAATATGGAAGGTCTGGTACTGATCGGCTTCTGTGAGCAGGATTATAAAAAGCTGCGGGAATCCATGCATATTCCGTTTGTAGTGTATGACGGATATTTCGCGGAGGGAGCGGAAAGAATCTGTAATCTGGTGATCGACAACTACGATGGAGGCTTTCAGGCAGGAACATATCTCAAACGCCACGGTCATAAAAAAGTACTTTGCGTTGCTGACAACTATGGATATATGGACAGGGAGCGTATAGAAGGCTGTAGGGCCGGGATGAAGGAATACGGGGCGGATTTCCTTCAGATTCCTTTCTCGCAGAAAGACAGGGGAGCGTTTTATCGTGAAAACCTGTCGTTGATACGGGAGTATACGGCGGTGTTCGTGGCGTCAGATTTCTACGCTATGGAGCTAATTCATGATCTCCAGAAACAGGGCATCCGTATACCAGAGGATATTTCCGTGATAGGATTTGATGACAGCCTTTTGTGTGGAAAGATAAGCCCTGCGTTGACTACAATACGCCAGGATCCTGCCGCGCGCGCGAAGCAGGCGGTTACACTACTTCAGAAGTTGAAAAATGAAAGCTGTATGGAGAATACGGTGATATTGCCGGTCTCACTTATAGAAAGGGAGAGTGTAAAAACCATAAGAAAATAATCGCGCCGTTACATCTATCTTGTCACTGGGACACGCGTCCATCGGAGGAATTTTGTTCTCCAGAAAAATTCAGGAAAATTTCCCGGAGAATAAAAAACGAGATTGTGCGTCACTCTATAAAATGTTATACTTATAGGGAAAATGTATCACATCAGATACGTTTGACAGAAAGTAACTATATGGAAACCCTGCCAGTGGTAAGGGATTCCTGACATTTACAAGAGAATATTGGAGGTTATGATGAACGATTATATTATATGTATGGATGCTTCCGGGGATATCATAAGAGAAGCCGCTGTTGAAAATGGAATCGAATTTGTTCCGATGGAATACTCTCTGGGTGAGGAAATGCTTACATCCCATGGATGTGAGAGCGAGGAACTGCTGAAAAAGTTTTATGACGGCCAGAGAAACGGTGACCTGACAAAGACTTCCCAGATTTCGCCTTATATGTATGAGGAGTATTTCAAAAAATTCCTGGCGCTTGGGAAGTCCCTCCTGTATTTCTGTCTGTCAAGCGGTCTTTCGTCTACTTATCAAAGCGCCATGCTTGCCGCTGAGAGCCTGAAGGAGGATTATCCTGAGCTGGAAGTGATCCCGGTGGATACACTGGCGGCCACAGGAGGCATCGGCCTGCTGACAGAAAAAGCCATCGAAAACAAAAAGAATGGCATGACCATCCATGAAAATCTGGAATCAATCCAGTCTGTGATCCCAAAACTCCGTCATTATTTTATGGTGCAGGATCTGATGTATCTAAAGCGCGGAGGACGTGTCAGCGCCGCGACCGCTCTGGTGGGTTCTGCGCTCAATATTAAACCCATGCTGAAGATTGATGAGAATGGGAAGCTGATCACGGTAGACAAGAAGCGTGGGAATAAATCGGCGATGTCTTCTTTATTTACGTTTTTTAAGGAAAATTATAATCCTGAGCTGGATAAAAAGATTTACATCTGTGACGCGGATACGCCAGAACTTGCTCAGAGTCTTGTGGGCAAAGTGAAAGAAGCCGTGCCGGAGGTTGCGGTACGCCGGACCATGCTTTCACCGATCATCGGCGCTCACACCGGCCCGGGCATGCTTTCTATCATTATGTTCGGAAAGTAAGGAGAGAAACATATGATAAAAAATATCATCTTTGATATGGGAAATGTACTTTTAGATTACGATCCGGAGGTATGCCTCCGCCATTTTGTAGAGCGGGAGGAAGACCGTGCGTTGATTCGGAAAGAACTTTTTCAGGGACCGGAATGGATCGAAGGAGATCTGGGGAATATCACAGACGCGGAACGCTTTGAAGGTGTGAGCCGCAGGGTTCCTCATAGGCTTCATGAGGAGCTGAGGGAGTGCGTGGAGCAATGGCATATGTGCATGCGGCCGGTTCCGGGCGCAAAGGAATTCTGCGAATACGCGAAGGAAAAGGGATACCGGGTTTACGTCCTGTCCAACGCCAGTAATTCCTTTTACCATTATTTTCCCCGGTTTGCGCCACTGGATTATTTTGACGGAATCGTGGTATCCTGTGATATCCATATGATCAAGCCGGATATCCGTGTTTACCGGTATCTTCTTGACCGTTTTGGCCTGCTGCCCGAGGAATGCTTTTTTATTGACGATGTTGACTCAAACGTGGAAGGAGCCTTGAAAGCAGGAATCAACGGAGCTGTATTCCACGGAGATTTTGAGGAGATTAATAATTCCATGAAGTATTGCGCTAAAAACCAGAAAGTGATAAAATAATAGTAACACATAGAAAATTCATTCACACAATAAAATTAAGAAAAATGAATTTTCAGAAAAAACAAAAGGAGATAAAAAAATGGGCAGTATGTTATTAGATGGCGCGCTGGCAGCCATACCGGTAATTCTGATCGTGGTGGTCATTCTTATTATCCTGGCTTCGGGGTATGTGAAGGCATCTCCGGATACAGCCTACATAATCTCCGGCTTAAGAAAGCAGCCGAAGGTTCTGATCGGAAAAGCAGGCATCAAAATCCCGTTCCTGGAGAAAAAGGATGAACTGAACCTGCAGTTGATCCCAATCGATGTGAAAACCTCCAGCGCGGTTCCTACGGCAGATTACATCAATATTCGTGTGGATGCCGCAGTTAATGTGAAGATCAGCGACCAGCCGGAACGTCTTTCCCTTGCCGCGCAGAATTTTTTGAATCGGCCTACGGATTATATCGCACAGGTATCCAGGGAGGTGCTGGAAGGAAATATGCGTGAGATCGTAGGAAAGATGAACCTGGAAGAAATGGTGTCTGACCGTCAGAAGTTTGCCACGCTGGTAAAGGAAAACGCGGAACCGGACCTTGCGGCAATGGGCCTGGATATTGTCAGCTTCAATGTCCAGAATTTTGTGGACGGTAATGGCGTTATTGAGAACCTTGGTGTGGACAATATCGTTAAAATCCAGAAAAACGCGGCGATTTCCAGGGCAGACAGTGAGAAGGAGATTGCTAAAGCGCAGGCAAAGGCGAAGAAGGAAGCCAATGACGCGCAGGTAACTTCTGAATTAGAGATTGCCAACGCGCGTGCAAGGGCACAGAAGGAAAAAGCGGTCGTACAGGCGGTAGCCAATCAGGAGGCAAAGGAAGCGGAGATCAATGCGGCAACTTTGATCGCGCAGAAGGAAAATGACCTGGAGATCCGCAAAGCAGAGCTTCAGAAGGATGCGGATACCAAAAAGGCGATCGCGGATTCCGCGTATCAGATCCAGAAGGAGACGGAAAGAAAGACTGTGGAGATCGCGACTGCGGATGCCAATCTGGCGCGCCAGGAAAAAGCGATCGCTATTCAGGAAAAGGAAGTCGAACTGACAGAGCGTAACCTCGAAGCGACCGTGAAAAAGCAGGCGGAAGCAGAGCGCTATGCAAAGCAGCAGGAGTCTGACGCCAAACTTTATGAAGTACAGAGGAATTCAGAAGCACAGCTCTTTGAACGTCAAAGACAGGCAGAAGCGGAAAAGTTTGAAAGAGAGAAGGAAGCGGAAGCATTGAAGGCAACCGCCGAAGCACAGAAATACGCCATGGAACAGGAAGCCGAAGGTATCCGGAGCAAGGGGATTGCGGAAGCAGAAGCAATTAAGGCAAAGGCGCTTGCCGAGGCAGAAGGTATTGAGAAAAAGGCAGAAGCCATGAAGCAGATGGGGGAAGCAGCGATCCTGGAGATGTATTTCAAAGCCATGCCTGAGATTGCGAGAAATATCGCGGAGCCTCTTGCGAAAGTGGATAAGATCACCATGTACGGCGATGGCAATACTTCCAAGCTGGTGAAGGACATTGTAGGAACCTTTACCCAGGTGTCAGACGGGCTAAAGGAATCTACCGGGGTTGACGTGCAGTCCGTATTATCCGGATTTCTGGGAGCAAAATTAGCAGACGATCATAATGAGGATGCTGTAAAGTAAAGATGGCGTAACTGTGAGGGGACTGAACAGTTACAAGATGGCATGATTCAGGTATAGGACGAATGAGCCGCACATATACTTTTTATAAAGGGTGTATGTGTGGCTATTCTTTTATGGAGCATGAACGCGAAAATGAGGGACTCAAGAGCCGGCTGGTATCCGCGGCCGGTATGCCGAAGGATGTGGTACTGGGCTCGGCTGTCGTCACACTTCTTGGCGATTCCGAAGTCTGTATTGAAAACTACCGGGGAATCATCGAATACACCGAATGCCTGATCCGGGTACAGACAAAGGGAAAGCAGATCCGCCTGCACGGGAAGCATCTGCAGATCGAATATTATACCAATGATGAAATGAAGATCACAGGAACCATCTGTTCCCTGGAATTCTGCAAGTAAAACGCAAGTGAGGTAATCGACTGTGATACAGGCAATCTTTCGTTATATAAGAGGATATGTAAAGATCCGGATCCAGGGATATTCTCCGGAACGTTTCCTGAATCTGTGCAGATACCATCATATTCTGATCTGGGGATTGACGCCCAATGGAAACGCTTACGAGATGTATCTGACCCTGGAAGCTTTTCGAAAACTCCGGCCAATCATCCGGAAGACCCATACAAAGGTCATTTTACTGGAACGATATGGTCTTCCTTTTTTTATCCGGCGTCATAGAAAGCGTAAAACATTTCTGGCAGGAGTGCTGATCTGTATCGGGCTTTTGTTTTTTTATTCCAGCTATATCTGGGATATTCATTTTGAAGGAAATGAAAAGTGGACAGACCAGATGCTGCTGGAATTTCTGGACACAAAAGAGGTATCTCCGGGAATGCCGAAAAATAAAGTAGACTGTAGCCAGATCGTTAAGGATATCCGGGCGCAGTATGATGATATTGTATGGGTTTCCGCCTCCATAGATGGAAGCCGCCTACGGATTCAGATCAAAGAAAATGAAGATACCTTCCGGGAAGAACCTACGGAAGAAAAAGGGGAGGGGCATTCTAAGGTACCTATAGAAAATAGTCCGGAAAATAATGAAGAGCCGCCGCCCACAGACCTGGTTGCGTCCGAAGATGGAGTGATCACAAGTATCATCACACGCAGCGGGGTTCCCCTGGTTCATGTGGGAGATACGGTTAAAAAAGGAGATATCCTTGTGTCTGGCCGCGTGGAGGTACTCAATGATGCCGCGGAGGTGACCGGCTACCAGTACCAGCAGTCTGACGCAGATATTTATGCCGATACGCAGATGACATACCGGGATCAGATTTCACTTACCTATCAGAAAAAAATATATGACCCCTATGGGCAGCGGCGGCTCTGGTACATAAAACTGGGTCCTTACCAGATTTCTCTGGGAATGCTTTCCCACGATTTCCAGAAATGGGAAACCTATACGGAAGAGCATCAGTTGAGGCTGGGGGAGAACTTTTATCTGCCTGTTGATTATGGCATGATTTCCATAAAATCTTATCAAACAAAAGCAAAAAAATACTCTGAACAGAAGCTTCAGGAGATCTTGACGCAAAAATTCAAACATTTTTCAAAAGAAATGGAAGAAAAGGGTATTCAAATCTGTGAAAATAGTGTTAAAATACATGTGTATGAAAATTCTGCCATTGCCAGCGGTATACTGTATTTAAATCAGCAGATCACAGAGACGGCAGATACGGAAATTCTGACGATTGAAAGGAACGAACAGGATGAGTCTATCGGAACTGAAGGTTGACATACCTGCGGAACATGAAAATAATGTATTTGGACAGTTCGATATATATGCAAAGAAGATTGAACGTACTTTCCGTGTGACATTGATCGCACGGGACGGCGAGGTGAAGATTTTAGGAGAAGGGGCGGCCGCGGAAAAGGCGAAGCGTGTCCTGGCCCAGCTTACGGAATTATCCAGACGCGGCAATACCATCACGGAACAAAATGTAGACTATGCCATTTCCCTGGTTTTTGAGGATCAGGAGGAAGAGCTGGTAGAGATCGACAAGGATCTGATCTGTTATACACTTCAAGGAAAGCCGGTCAAGCCTAAGACCCTGGGGCAGAAGAAGTATGTGGATGCCATCAAGGAGGGGATGGTCACCTTCGGACTGGGGCCTGCCGGTACAGGCAAGACTTATCTGGCCATGGCCATGGCGGTGACTGCCTTTAAGAAGAATGAGGTGGGACGGATCATCCTGACCCGTCCGGCCATCGAAGCAGGAGAGAAGCTGGGATTCCTTCCCGGCGACCTGCAGAGTAAGATCGACCCGTACCTCCGTCCGCTGTATGATGCCCTTTACCAGATCATGGGAGCAGAAAGCTTTTTAAAAAATTCTGAAAAAGGATTGATCGAGGTGGCTCCTCTGGCTTATATGAGAGGGCGTACTCTGGATAATGCGTTTATCATACTGGATGAGGCGCAGAATACGACGCCTGCACAAATGAAAATGTTCCTGACCCGGATCGGCTTTGGCTCCAAGGTCGTGATCACAGGCGATTCCACCCAGAAGGATCTGCCCTTGGGGGCGGTATCCGGCCTGGAGGTGGCGGTGAAGGTCGTGAAAAATATGGAAGATATAAGTATCTGTATGCTGACCAGCAAGGATGTGGTGCGCCATCCACTTGTCCAGAAGATCGTAAAGGCATATGAAGATTATGAAAAAAAGGAGCTTCGCTCCGGAAATCCAAGGAAGTTACACCGCCGGTAAGTGCTTGTAACAGGAGAAAACCATGAGCTTTTATTTGGAAGAGGAAGGCAGCATACGCCTGCCTTTTGATACGGAAGAGACTGCGCGGGCAGTCATAGAAGAGACCCTTACATTTGAGGGTTGTCCTTATGAGACAGAGGTAAATCTGCTCTTGACAACGGATACAGAGATCCATGCCATGAACAAGGAGTTCCGTCAAATCGACGCCCCCACGGATGTACTGTCATTTCCATTGTTGGAATATGATGTCCCGGGGGAGTTTTCAGGTTTTGAAGATGAGGCGGACGCATTTGATCCAGAGTCTGGAGAGCTTGTTCTTGGGGATATCGTGATTTCGAAAGACAAGGTTTTGAAACAGGCAGCGGAGTATGGACATTCTCCCAAAAGAGAATTTGCTTTTCTGATCGCGCATAGTATGTTACACTTATTTGGTTATGACCATATAGAAGACGCACAGCGTCTGGTAATGGAACAGAAGCAGCGGGAAATTCTTGGACGTGTAGGGATTTTGCGGTAATAAGTTACGAATTATAGTTAGATTTACGGAGGATATCTATGTCTGAGATACAGGGAAGACAACGAAAAGTAAAAAAAGATGATTTTCTGATGCAGGGCATGATTCTCGCTGTCGCGATGGTCGTGACAAAGGTGATTGGTGTTGTATACCGGATTCCGCTGACCAATATCCTGGGAGACGAGGGAAATGGCTTTTACGGCTATGCCTATGAAGTGTACGCAATGACATTAATGTTATCCTCCCTAAGTATCCCTACGGCTGTGTCCAAGCTGGTAGCCGCAAGGGTCGCGATGCGTCAGAGACGCAACGCGTTCAGGGTATTTATGTGTGCCTTTGTATTTTCCGCAATCATTGGCATTCTGGCGGCAGTACTGATTTTTTTTGGCGCAGACGTGATCTCGGCAAATATGATGAAATCGCCTTTAAGTGTTTATGCGCTTCGTGTACTGGCGACCGGATTGTTCATCGTGGCCGTACTGGGCGCCCTGCGGGGATATTTTCAGGGGCTTGGAACGATGCTTCCTACCGCGGTATCGCAGATCATTGAACAGATCGTCAATGTGGTAGTCAGTATCGCGGGAGCCAGCATTTTGTTTCATATTGGGGCAGAAGCCGGGCAGAAAAGCGGGGAGGACCTGCTGGGACCGGCATATGGAGCAGCGGGAGGTACCTTGGGAACCGTGGCAGGGGCATTGTCCGCATTGCTTTTTTTAGGATTTTCTTTTCTGGTATACCGTCCTGTCATATACCGGCAGATCCGGATGGATCATATCCGAAAGAGGGAGAGTTATAGAAGGATCCTGAAGATTTTGATTTTGACTATTATGCCGGTGGTTTTCAGTACGGCGATATATAATATCAATCAGATCATGGATCTGACGATTTTCAATAATATTATGTCTGCGCAGGGATATACGGAAAAGCAATATATGGCAATGCAGGGAATTTTTACCGGAAAATATAATCCGCTGATCAATGTGCCCCTTGCCATGGCAAATGGTCTGGCAGCATCGGTTATTCCCAGCCTGACGGCGGCGGTAACTAAAAGAGACCGGAAGCAGATCCATGCAAAGATCGGGCAGACCATCCGCTTTACTATGGTGATCGCAATCCCTTGTTTTGTAGGATTCATTGTATTAGCTTCTCCGCTGATGGTGCTTTTATTCAATGACGACAGTATGACCCCGGCATTGATGCTGGCATTGGGTTCCATTACCGTAGTGCTGTATTGTTACTCCACCATTTCTAATTCCATTTTACAGGGACTGGACGAGATGAGTACCCCGGCAAAAAACGCAGGAATCTCTCTGATCGTACATTTGATCGCTTTGTTGATCATGCTGGTAGCCTTAAAATGGAATATCTATGCGTTGGTAGGGAGCAATATTGTTTTTTCACTCTGTATGTGTATCCTGAATTCCAGAGCGATCCGTGCTGCCTGTGGCTACCGCCAGGATATCGACCGTTCCTTTATTAAGCCTCTGACAGCGGCTTTGGTCATGGGAATTTTTACCTATTTGGTACATCTGCTTTTGGATCTGACGATCGGCGGACGTTTCATTCCGACAACGGTGTCAATCTTGCTTGCAGTGATCGTATATGCATTTTCCGCTCTGAAATTAGGTGTATTTACAGGACAGGATCTCAAAGATCTGCCACAGGGAAATAAAATCTATCGAATCTGCCGGAAGTATCATTTGCTGCCAAGGTAGTTTCTGACGCTTGTATAAAATTTTATGAAAAAGCCAATACTGTTTAAAAAAGGAGTGGATCCTTATGAAACAGAAGTATTATATTGGCTTTTTTATGGCGGTTTTTCTTGTAGCATCCCTGCTCGGCATCGGATATCAGATGAGCTATCAGTATGTGGTGGACAAGCAGCTTGCCCAGGCAGAGAGTAACCCCGGGATTCCGGAGCAGCCAAAGGAAGAGATTGTTACTACTAAAGGAACGGCGGAAAAAAATGAAGGGTATTACCTTTGTGAACTGCAAGGATATGTGGTCGTATATTTGGGCGACCATGAAACGATCTATGAAATGACAGAAATTCCCCTCGCGGTTCTTCCAGACAATGTCCGGGCAGAGATCGAGGCCGGTAAATTTATAGAGACCACAAAGGAACTGTATGGATTCCTGGAGAACTATTCCAGCTAACGCAAAAAATTTGCCACTGGCGGCTTTTTTGCATGGTTGTACACAGAAAGGACAGGTACAGACAATGGACGAACAAAAGATAAACAGAATCAATGCATTATACAGAAAATCAAAAGCGGAGGGACTTACCAGTGAAGAGAAAAAGGAGCAGAAGCTGCTCCGGGCAGAATATCTGGAGGCCATCCGCGGAAACCTGCGAAGCCAGCTCAACAATATCGACATCAAGGAAAAGGATGGCACGATCATCAATCTTGGAGAAAAATATGGAAACAAAAAAGGGAATTAGAGCCCGTGCATTTAAAGAGCGCGGAAGCCTGCAGCCGGAGGCGAGAGCTTCTTTTGACCAGAAGATCCACAAATTGGCTGCAGACCATCCGTTTTTTCAAAATGCCCGGGAGATTTATTGTTATGCTTCTTTCCGGGAATTCTATTACATAGAAAGGAAATTGGATGTCATGTGGAAGGAATTACCAAAAGACCCTATGATTTTATTAAGCGTGGTCAATACAAAGCTTCGGAACCAGTATCCGACGCTGGATGCTCTGTGCGAGGATCTGAATATCGTGAAGGAGGATTTGACGGACAGGCTCGGAAAGATCGATTATGAATATATGGAAGAAAAGAATCAGTTTGTGTAAAATACCATCTATAGGACAGATAAAGGAGAAAGTCAGGAAAAAATGTATGATGAAGCAGATTTCGATAAAATAGATTTCAGGTCAGATCCCCCTATGGAAGAACCTGCCAGACAGTATTACTATATAGCAAAATGCAGGGAGTGGGCGAAGGATTTTCAGAAAAAAAACGGACGCTCCCCCAGCTCCTGTGTAACGACTTTCGGCTGCCAGATGAATGCCCGGGATTCGGAAAAACTCTCTGGTATCCTAAAGGAAATCGGTTATGTGGAAGAGCCGGAGGAAAAGAGGGCGGATTTTGTGATCTTTAATACCTGTACCGTACGTGAAAACGCGAACCAGCGGTTGTATGGACGGCTTGGGCAGTTGAATCGAAGCAAAAAGCAGAACCCGGATATGAAGATCGCCCTGTGCGGCTGTATGATGCAGGACGTAGAGGTTCTGGAAAAGCTGAAGAAAAGCTACCCCTTTGTGGATCTGATCTTCGGGACACATAATATATACAAATTTGCAGAACTTCTGGCAGAGTGTCTGGAAACAGACCGGATGCTGGTCGATGTGTGGGAGGATACGGATAAAATCGTGGAAAATATCCCCAGCGAACGGAAATATCCGTTCAAATCAGGCGTGAATATCATGTTTGGGTGCAACAATTTTTGTAGCTATTGTATTGTACCTTACGTAAGAGGCCGTGAGCGGAGCAGGGAGCCAAAGGAAATTATTCGGGAAATTGAATCGCTGGTATCGGATGGTGTCGTGGAGGTGATGCTGCTGGGGCAGAATGTCAATTCCTATGGGAAAACATTGGAGAAGCCAGTCCGCTTTGCGCAGTTATTGACAGAGATTGAAAAAATAGACGGATTGAAAAGAATCCGGTTTATGACCTCCCATCCGAAGGATCTTTCGGATGAGCTGATCGAGGTCATGGGAAATTCTAGAAAGATCTGCAGGCATCTCCATCTGCCGATCCAGTCCGGCAGTACCAGGATTCTGGAGAAGATGAATCGGAGATACACCAAAGAGCAATATCTGGAGCTGACAGAGAAGATTCGCCGGGTAATCCCGGATATCTCTCTGACCACGGACATTATCGTTGGATTTCCTGGTGAGACCGAGGAAGATTTTCAGGAAACTCTGGACATAGTCCGCAGAGTGCGGTATGATGCTGTATTTACGTTCCAGTATTCAAGAAGAAGCAAAACACCTGCCGCCACGATGGAAGGACAAGTGACTCCTGCGGTTATGAAGGATCGGTTTGATCGGCTGCTTTTAGAAGTCCAGTCTATTTCCGCGAAAGTTTGCAGTGTACATACAGGTTCTATCCAGGAGGTTCTGGTGGAATCTGTAAATGATCATGACCCGTCACTTCTGACTGGGCGCATGAGCAACAACCTGCTGGTACATTTTCCGGGAGATGCCTCTCTGATCGGAAAACTGGTAAATGTAAAGCTCAATGAATGCAGGGGATTCTATTATCTGGGAGAAGGAGGACAAGTTTCCCGTGAAAAAGGTAAGTGAATACTTTTTTGTCTGGACTCTGGGCGGAAGTATTTATTATTCTATAGAAGTTGTGTTCCGTGGATTTTCACATTGGTCCATGTTTGTGCTTGGAGGATTCTGCCTGCTGTTTTTTATGTGGCAGGGTCTTTTGCTGGAATGGAAAGACCCGCTTTGGATACAGGTACTTCGGTGTACCTTGTTCGTAGGGGCGGGAGAGTTCATTACCGGGATGATCGTAAATAAGTGGATGCACTGGAATGTATGGGATTATTCCGATCAGCCGCTGCAGCTATTCGGACAGGTCTGTGTCCCATTTTTGATTTTGTTTTCCGGGCTGTGTGCGGTGGGAATCCTGTTCTCCGCTTATCTGGTCCACTGGATATACGGAGAAGAGAAACCACATTTCCATGTGTTGTAAGTGTTGTAAGCAAAGATACGAAAGGAAGGCAAAAAGTTGGCAGAGTTAACACCAATGATGCAGAAATATCTGGATACAAAAAAGGAATATTCCGACTGTATTTTATTCTACAGGCTGGGAGATTTCTATGAGATGTTTTTTGAGGATGCCATTACGGTTTCCCGGGAACTGGAGCTTACCCTGACCGGGAAAAGCTGTGGGCTAAAAGAGCGGGCGCCCATGTGCGGCGTCCCTTATCATGCTGTGGACGGATATCTGAACCGGCTGGTGGCAAAGGGGTATAAGGTAGCGATCTGTGAGCAGACAGAGGATCCGAAGCAGGCCAAAGGCCTGGTCCGCCGGGAGGTCGTGCGGGTGGTTACCCCGGGGACGATCCTGGACAGCCAGATGATGGATGAGTCTAAAAATAATTATATCATGTGTATCGTATATCTGGCGGACCGGTACGGGATTTCCGTGGCAGATGTATCCACAGGGGATTATTTTGTGACAGAGCTGCCGGACAGCGGTAAACTTAAGGATGAGATCTTCAAATTCTCCCCCTCCGAGATCATTTGTAACGAATCCTTTTATATGAGCGGAATGGATCTGGAGGACTTAAAGGAACGATTGAAAATTGCGCTTTATTCCCTGGATGCCTGGTATTTTGATGATGCCATCTGTAGAAAGAAGCTGCTGGAGCATTTTCACGTGTCTTCCCTGGATGGGCTGGGGCTTGGAGATTATGACTGCGGTGTGATCAGTGCGGGCGCTCTTTTGCAGTATCTCCTGGAAACCCAGAAGAACAATCTGGCACATATGACACATATCACACCTTATACGACAGGGAAATATATGGTGCTTGACAGCTCTACAAGGCGGAATCTGGAATTGTGCGAAACGCTGCGCGAAAAGCAGAAGAGAGGTTCTCTTTTGTGGGTGCTGGATAAGACAAAAACAGCTATGGGGGCGCGGACTCTGCGAAAATACCTGGAGCAGCCGTTGATCGAGCGGGGGGAGATCGAAAAACGGCTGGATGCGGTCTCTGAGCTGAAAGAGCAGGCAATCTGCCGGGAGGAGATCCGGGAATATCTGGCTCCGGTCTATGATCTGGAACGGCTGATCACGAAGATTACCTATGGTTCAGCGAACCCGCGGGATCTGACTGCATTTTCCGGTTCTCTGGAAATGCTTCCGTCAGTCCGGTACATATTAGAGGAGATGCATTCTGACCTCCTCTGTGACATCCGGGAAAGGCTGGATAGTCTGGAGGACCTTTGCACGCTGGTAAAATCAGCGATCGCGGAAGAGCCGCCTATCGCGATGAAAGAAGGCAATATCATCCGGGACGGTTATCATGAGGAAGTGGATAAGCTGCGCCTTGCCAAGTCCGAGGGAAAAGGGTGGCTCGCGAAGTTAGAAGAGGAAGAGCGTGAGAAGACAGGGATCAAAAACCTAAAGGTGAAATATAATAAAGTATTTGGCTATTATCTGGAGGTGACCAATTCCTATAAAAATATGGTTCCGGATTATTTTATGCGCAAGCAGACTCTTGCCAATGCCGAGCGTTATATTACACCGGAGCTGAAGGAACTGGAGGATACGATCTTAGGGGCTGAGGACAAGCTGTATGCCCTGGAATATGAATTGTATTGTTCGGTTCGGGATACCATTGCAAAGGAAGTGGAACGAATCCAGAGGACAGCAAAGGCCGTGGCAGAGCTGGATGTATTTTCCACCCTTGCACTGGTTGCGGAACGGAATAACTATGTACGTCCGCATATCAATGAAAAGGGCGTCATTGATATCAAAGACGGACGTCATCCAGTGGTAGAACAAATGATACCGGACGGTTCTTTTATCTGCAACGATACGTTCTTAAATGACAAGAAGCAACGGATTTCGATTATCACCGGCCCAAATATGGCCGGAAAATCTACTTATATGCGACAGGCCGCCCTGATTGTATTGATGGCGCAGATTGGTTCCTTTATTCCGGCATCGAAGGCAGACATTGGCCTGGTGGACAGGATCTTTACAAGGGTGGGGGCTTCCGATGACCTGGCATCCGGCCAGAGTACCTTTATGGTCGAGATGACGGAGGTCGCCAACATTTTGCGCAACGCCACGTCCAGAAGCCTTCTGATCCTGGATGAGATCGGGAGAGGCACCAGCACCTTTGACGGGCTGTCTATTGCCTGGGCAGTGGTGGAATATATCAGCGATGCGAAGCTCCTTGGGGCGAAAACGTTATTTGCTACCCATTATCATGAGCTGACGGAGCTGGAAGGAAAGATCGATAATGTCAATAACTACTGTATTGCCGTAAAGGAAAAGGGCGATGACATCGTTTTTTTGCGGAAGATCGTTAAGGGCGGGGCAGATAAGAGTTATGGAATCCAGGTGGCTAAACTGGCCGGGGTGCCGGATCTGGTCATCAACCGCGCAAAAGAGATCGTAGAGGAACTGGTGGATTCAGACGTGACGGTAAGAGTCAGCGAGATTGCGTCCAAGGGTCCCCAGAAGCCCCAGAAAAAGGCGAAATCAAGAAAATATGACGAGGTAGACCTGGCACAGTTTTCGCTCTTTGATACCGTCCAGGATGACGATGTGCTGGAAGAACTGAAAAATATTGATGTGGGGAATTTGACCCCGATCGATGCATTAAATACCATTTACAGGCTTCAGAACAAACTGAAGAACCGGTGGTAAGTATAACTATAACTCGCACGTAAATGCCTGAAAGACAGGCATTAAGTGATCATAATAAGGAGCAGGTTATGGCACGGATTCAGATTTTAGATCAGATAACGATTGATAAGATCGCCGCGGGAGAGGTCATTGAAAGGCCGGCCTCCATCGTGAAGGAACTAGTGGAAAACGCGGTCGACGCGGGAGCTTCTTCTGTTACCGTAGAGATCGAGGACGGGGGAATTTCCATGATCCGGATCAGGGACAACGGGTGCGGCATTTTTCGGGAAGATATACAAAACGCTTTTCTGAGGCATTCTACCAGTAAGATCCGGTGTGTGGAGGACCTGTCCCGGATATCTTCTCTGGGATTTCGGGGAGAAGCACTGTCCAGTATTGCGGCCGTGGCCAAGGTAGAGCTGGTGACCAAGCCGAAGGAGGAAACCTTTGGCGTAAAATATGTGATCGAAGGCGGCAGGGAGATTTCCATGGAGGACACAGGATCCGCGGATGGAACGACATTTTGTGTACGGCAGTTGTTCTATAACGTGCCTGTCCGCAGGAAGTTTTTGAAGTCTGCCATGACAGAGGCAGGACATGTACAGGATCTGCTGATGCGCCTGGCACTTTCCCATCCGGAGGTGGCTTTTTGTTTTTTGAATAACCGGCAGGAGAAGCTGAGAACATCCGGAAGTGGGAAGCTTTACGAGGTCATTTACCATATCTATGGACGCGACGTGGCAGCAAACCTTTTGGAGCTGGATTATGAGACATCCGGTATCCGTATCCGGGGATACATTGGAAAACCATTGATCACACGGGGAAACCGGAATTTCGAGACCTTTTTTGTCAATGGAAGATACGTAAAAAGCGCCATGATCTCCAGGGCGCTGGAGGATGCCTGCAAAGATTTTATGATGCAGCATAAATTTCCTTTTGCGGTGCTGGCCTTTGATATCGACAGTGAGCAGGTGGATGTGAATGTGCATCCGACTAAGATGGAACTCCGTTTTCAGAAACAGCAGGAGGTCTATAATGCGGTCTTTGAGGGAATCCATAGAAGACTGCTGGAGCCGGAGCTGATTCCCCAGGTAGAGGTGCCGGAGCCAAAAAAAATGCCTGTGGAGGAAACGTCAGAAACGGGGGGAACATTAGAAACGGAGGAAAAGTCAGCAGACGTGGAAAAGCCGGCAGAAAGTCCGTTCCTGCTCAAACCCAGAAAATCCGCGCCGGAAGCGGTTATGGAAAACGAAATCCAGGATGAGGAATATTTTCTCCGTAAGATGCGGGAGCGGGTGCTGGAATATCATAAGCAACAGCATCTGGCTGCAGAAGATGTGAACGTGGTACAAGACTTGGAAGCGGTATCCATACCCGGCCGTAAAAAAATGCCGGAGCTCATCCGTGAAAAGAAAGAATATTCCCCATTAAAACCCCAGGCAAAGCAGTTGGATTTATTCGAAGAGAAGCTTTTAAAACGGGATATCCGGGCGGAATATAAGCTCATCGGCCAGGTATTTGACACTTACTGGCTTGTCCAGTTTCAGGAAAATTTATATATTATTGATCAGCATGCGGCTCATGAGCGTGTATTGTATGAGCGTACTTTAAAAGAAATGAAGAACCGGGAATATACTTCCCAGTATTTAAGCCCGCCGATCATCCTGACTCTTTCCATGCAGGAGGCACAGCTTTTGAATGAGCATATGGACCGGTTTGGGCGGATCGGATTTGAGATCGAGCCCTTCGGCGGAAAAGAGTATGCTGTGCGTGCGGTTCCGGCCAATCTCTTTGGAATTGCCAAAAAGGAGCTTCTGATTGAGATGTTGGATTCTCTTTCGGACAATGTGAACACTTCTATGACGCCGGAGCTGATCGACGAAAAGGTTGCTTCACTTTCCTGCAAAGCCGCGGTAAAAGGGAATAACCGCTTGTCCGCGCAGGAGGTGGATGCATTGATCGGAGAGCTGTTGCTTTTATCCAATCCCTACCATTGTCCTCACGGAAGGCCTACGATTATTGCCATGTCAAAAAGGGATCTGGAAAAGAAGTTTAAGCGGATCGTATAAGATACGGCGAAACAGGAAATCATGGGAAAGGTCTGGTGAATCATGAAAAAACCATTGATCATATTGACCGGCCCTACTGCGGTCGGAAAAACGAAAATGTCGATCGCCCTTGCCAAAGCGGTGGACGGAGAAATCATTTCCGCGGATTCCATGCAGGTATATCGGCAAATGGATATCGGTTCAGCGAAGATCCGGCCGGAGGAGATGGACGGAGTCCGGCATTATCTGATTGATGTGCTGAATCCGGATGAAGAGTTCCATGTCGTCCGTTTTCAGGAGATGGCCAGGGCAGCAATGTCGGAGATCTATGGGAGAAATAAGATTCCGATCCTGACAGGTGGAACCGGGTTTTATATTCAGGCGGTTCTGTATGATATTGATTTTACGGAAAATGGGGGGGACAGGGCATACCGGAAGGAATTGGAAACACTGGCAAAGGAAAAAGGCGCGCAGTTCCTCCATGAGATGCTTTATAAAGTGGACGCCCGGTCGGCGGAGGAAATCCATGCTCATAATATCAAACGTGTGATCCGGGCGCTGGAATATTTTCATCAGACCGGGGAGAGGATTTCCGACCATAATATACGGCAGAGGGAAAAGGAATCCCCCTTCCAATTTGCGTATTTTGTGTTAAATGACGAACGGAAGCATCTGTATGCACGAATCGATCAGCGTGTGGACCAGATGATAGAAAATGGGTTGGCAGCAGAGGTAGCCCGGTTAAAGTCTCAGGGATTTACCAGGGATATGGTTTCCATGCAGGGGCTTGGCTATAAAGAAATGCTGGATTATCTGGATGGAAAATGTTCCCTGGATGAGGCCATCACCATTATCAAGCGGGATACCCGGCATTTCGCGAAACGGCAGATCACCTGGTTTAAAAGAGAGCGGGATGTGATCTGGATGGATAAAGCAGAGGTGCATTATGAGGAAGAAGTGCTGTTAAAACAGATGTTAGATGAATTGAAGAGAAAGCAGATCATAAAGGAGTAAAGGAAATGGAGCAGTACAAAATCTATCAGGAACTGGGAATTTCAAAAGAGGTGTTTCAGGCCGGAGAGCGGCTGGAACGGGAACTGATGCCTCGTTTCCTGGAATTTGATAAAACAGCGGAATATAATCAGTTAAAAGTGTTGAAAGCCATGCAGAAAAACAGGGTCAGCGCAGAATGCTTTCAGTATGCCAGCGGATATGGATATAATGACAATGGCCGGGATACCCTGGAGCAGATCTATGCGGATACCTTTCATACGGAAGCAGCATTGGTACGTCCTCAGATTACTTGTGGGACCCATGCCCTTGCCCTGGCTCTTTCGGCAAATTTAAGGCCGGGGGATGAACTGCTTTCTCCGGTAGGAAAACCTTATGATACCTTGGAAGAGGTGATCGGAATCCGTCCCTCAAGAGGCTCCCTGGCAGAATATGGAATCACTTACCGTCAGGTGGAACTAAAGGAAGACGGATATTTTGATTATCCGGCCATAGAGCAAAGCCTGAATGAACGGACAAAGCTGGTCACAATCCAACGGTCCAAGGGCTATCAGACCCGCCCCAGCTATTCCGTGGAAAAGATCGGGGAATTGATTGCTTTTATCAAAAGGATTAAGCCGGATGTGATCTGTATGGTGGATAATTGCTATGGAGAATTTGTTGAGACAAGAGAGCCCAGTGATGTGGGGGCAGATATGGTAGTGGGTTCCCTGATCAAAAATCCGGGCGGCGGGCTGGCGCCTATCGGCGGTTATGTGGCAGGCAGGGAAGAGCTGATCGAGAATTGTGGCTGCCGGCTGACCTCACCGGGACTAGGGCGGGAAGTAGGGGCTTCCCTGGGAGTCATGCAGTCCTTTTATCAGGGCTTTTTTCTAGCCCCTGTGGTGGTCAGCAGTGCCCTTAAAGGCGCCGTATTTGCGGCAAATATCTATGAACGTCTGGGTTATCCAGTGGTGCCGCAAAGCACAGAGTCCAGACATGATATCATCCAGGCTGTAGAGTTGGGAACGCCGGAAGGCGTCATTGCATTTTGCAAAGGGGTACAGGCGGCGGCGCCGGTGGATAGCTATGTAACCCCGGAACCGTGGGCCATGCCGGGGTATGACAGTGATGTGATCATGGCGGCAGGAGCATTTGTCCAGGGGTCTTCCATTGAGCTGAGTGCGGACGGACCCATCAAGCCGCCTTATGCCGTCTATTTTCAGGGAGGGCTTACCTGGCCCAGCGCCAAGCTTGGAATCCTGCAATCTCTCCAGTATCTGTCGGATGCGGGAATTGTATCTAAGAAACAGATCGAAACCATCTAGAAGGGAATATAAAAATCATGGGAAATGTAACAATCGTGGGAGGCGGGGCTTCCGGCATGATGGCAGCGATTACCTCCGCGTCCGCAGGTGCGGAGGTAATACTACTTGAGCAAAATGACCGGGTGGGGAAAAAAATTTTATCCACCGGCAACGGAAGATGCAATTATACGAACCTGTGCCAGGAGCCTTCCTGCTACCATTCGGAAAATCCGTCCTTTCCCTGGGGGATTATTCAGCAATTTAACGAAAAAAAGACGATTGATTTTTTTCAGCAGCTCGGGATTGTTCCGAAAAGCCGGGATGGTTACCTGTATCCAAATTCCGACCAGGCTTCCTCGGTCCTGGATGTCCTGCGGATGGAATGCAGGCGCCTGCGCGTAGAGATCCGGACGGATTGTAAATGTACGGAGATCCGGCCCGTGAAATCCGGATTTCGTATCAAAACAAAGTCTGGAACCCTTTGTGCAGGGCGGGTGATCCTGGCGGCAGGCTCCGCAGCCTCAGCCGTAGCCGGGAGCGGAGACTCAGGGTATCTTCTTGCCAGACAGCTTGGACATCGTCTGGTTCCGGTGGTGCCCGCATTGGTGCAGCTTCGGTGTAAGGAAGATTTTTATAAAAGTATTTCCGGTGTACGTATCCAGGGTGAGGCTGCCATCTTTGCGGATGATGTCTTGATCGCCAGGGACAAGGGCGAACTACAGCTTACGAATTATGGGATTTCCGGAATCCCGGTCTTTCAGGTAAGCGGCGCGGCTGCGGCTGCGTTGCAAGAAGGGAGGACTGTCAAAGCCGTGCTGGATTTTATGCCGGAGCTTGGGTGGGAGCCATTTTTGGCATTTTTGAGAGAGCGCGTGCGGACACGTCCGGAGAAAACACTGGAAGAATTTTTTGTGGGATTGTTCCCGAAAAAATTATGTGATCTCTGGATCCGCCTGAGCCGGATTCCGAGAAGCCAGCCTGTAAGTTCCCTGGAAGAACGGCAGATAAAAGAGCTTGGGCTTTTGATCAGGCAGTTCGAGACCATGGTCACCGCGGCAAATCCATTTTCCCAGGCACAGGTCTGCAGAGGGGGTGTAGATACCCGGGACGTGCATCCGCGGACTTTAGAATCCCGTCTGATCCCGGGGCTTTATTTTGCGGGAGAAGTATTGGACGTGGACGGGCTCTGTGGGGGATATAACCTGCAATGGGCATGGTCCAGCGGATATGTGGCAGGAAAGGAGGCCTCACATGATCAGGCTTAGTCAGGTACGGCTGCGGCCGGGACACAGTGAACAGGATCTGGAAGATAAGGTCAGAAAGCTTTTACATGTGAAAAATGCAGAACCGATCGAATATCGGATCTTGAAACAATCCATCGATGCCAGAAAAAAACCGGACATTTATTACAGCTATACCATAGACGTGAAGACGAAGCAGGAAGCTGTGATCCTGAAGCGGGCAGGGCAGACAAAGCTAAAGTCTGTAAAAATAGAGAAGGCAGAAGAACAGATCTATCAGGTTCCAACACAGGGAAATAAAGCGCTTTCTAACAGGCCGGTCATCATAGGCGCCGGTCCTGCCGGACTGTTCAGTACCTGGCTTCTGGCACGGGAAGGATACCGGCCTCTTCTGCTGGAGCGCGGGTGTCCGGTGGAAGAGCGGAGCAAGGATGTACAGGCTTTCTGGGCTACCGGCAGGCTGAAGCCGGAATCCAACGTACAGTTTGGGGAAGGCGGGGCAGGCACCTTTTCCGACGGAAAGCTGAATACTTTGGTAAAGGATACTTACGGACGAAACCGGCTGATTCTGGAAACCTTTGTTCGTTTTGGCGCGCCAAAACGAATCCTGTATGAACAAAAGCCACATATCGGGACCGATATTCTGGCAGGGGTCATTGTGGCCATGCGGGAGGAAATCCGGCAGATGGGCGGAGAAATCCGGTTTCACAGCCGTCTTAGCGGGCTGAACTTTACGGAGACGCTGACGGGAAGGAAGCTGCAGCAGATTACGGTAAATGACCGGGAACAAATTCCGGCGGACATACTTGTCCTTGCCATCGGCCATAGTGCAAGAGATACCTTCCAGATGCTTTATGATATCGGCCTGCCTATGCAGGCCAAAGCTTTTGCGGTGGGGGTGCGCGTGGAACATCCCCAGCAGATGATCCAAAAAGCCCAGTATGGAGAGATCTGGGCAGAGAAGTTCCCTGCTGCCTCCTATAAACTTGCGGAAAATCTGGAGAACGGAAGAGGGGTGTATACCTTCTGTATGTGTCCGGGCGGATATGTGGTCAATGCTTCTTCGGAGGAGGGGAGGCTTGCGGTCAATGGTATGAGTTATCATGACCGGGCAGGGAGTAATGCGAACAGCGCGGTGATCGTGACCGTATCTCCCAAAGATTTTGGGAAGGATCACCCTCTTGCGGGCGTGGAATTTCAGCGCCGGCTTGAAGCGCTTGCCTACCGTGAGGGGCAGGGAAGGATTCCGGTGCAATGCTTCGGGGATTTCTGCAGGAATCAGAGGACAACGGTGTTTGGAGATATTGTTCCTCAGATGAAGGGAGCTTATCAGAGAGCGAATGTGCGGGCTGTTTTTTCGGAGGAATTGGCAGCTTCCCTACAGAAGGGGGTCTGTGCCATGGGAAGGAAGCTTCCGGGTTTTTCCAGGGAAGATGCGGTTCTCTCCGGAGTGGAGAGCCGGACTTCTTCTCCGGTGCGGATAACACGGGGAAAGGCAATGGAAAGTGAGATCGAAGGAATCTATCCCTGCGGTGAAGGCGCGGGATATGCCGGTGGGATTATGTCAGCGGCTATGGATGGAGTGAAGGTCTCAGAGGCGATCATACAGAGATATGTACCGGGGTATTGATTCGTAACGATTGTTTCACAAAAATTTCAGTTTCCAAACCTGTACACGATTTTCAAATTATGGTAAAATAAGATTCGTGTGTTGTACCATCTTCTAAGTATATAAAATATGAAAACAATCAAAGAACTGAATACAGAAGAACGTCCTTATGAGAAGTGTGAGCGTTTTGGACCGGAACATCTGACGGATATTGAGCTGCTGGCAGTACTTCTGCGGTCAGGTACCAGGGGGGAAAATTCATTGGAGCTGGCAAAGCGGATTCTTTATTCGGATTATTTTAATGGAGGGCTTTTAAGTATCCATCGCTGGTCTTATGAGCAGCTGAACCGTATCAAGGGAATCGGGAAGGTAAAAGCGATCCAGATTCTGTGTCTCTGTGAGCTGGCGAAGAGGCTTTCTAAGGCAAGTGCAGGACCAGAGCTGAATTTTAGTGCGCCGGATACGATCGCCCGTTATTATATGGAGGACCTGCGGCATCAGAAGCAGGAATTCATGAAGCTGCTGCTTTTGAATACAAAGTCGCGGCTGATCGGGGAGACGGATATTTCCAAGGGAACCGTCAATTCTTCCATCATTTCTCCCAGGGAATTGTTTGTAGAGGCTCTGCAGAAGGATGCGGTTTCCATCATTTTGCTTCATAATCATCCCAGTGGTGACCCGGCTCCAAGTAAGGAAGATATCTTGATCACCAGAAGAATCTATGAAGCCGGCATGATGATCGGAGTAGAACTGCTAGACCATATCATCATCGGTAATAATTGCTACAGCAGTATGAAAGAAGAAGGGATTCTCAAGTAAGGCTGGAGATTTTCAGAAAAAAGGAAGGGCAGGAATGTTCCGGAATATTTATGGACTGGATTTGGGAACTTACGAAATAAAAGTATTTGATAAAAAGAGAGATTATATCTGGAAAGAAAAAAATGTGATCGCGAGAAAAGACAAGGAATTCCTGTATGCGGTGGGAGATGAAGCCTGGGTCATGTTTGAGAAGGCACCGGAGAATATCGAGATCCAGTTCCCTATGCAGGGCGGCGCGATCGCGCAGTTTAATGATATGCAGTGCCTGTTGGAGACGCTTTTAAAAAAGGAGAGGCCGTTTTTTGGCGGTGCGGAATATCTTGTAGCGGTTCCCACCGATATGACTGAAGTAGAGAAGAAGGCATTTTACGACCTGGTATATCATTCCTCCGCGCGAGCGAAGACCGTACGGATCGCGGAACGGTGTATTGTAGATGCCTTTGGCTTTGGGGTAAATGTTAATCGTACGGATGGAATCTTTATTGTAAATATGGGCGGCGGTTCCACCGAAATCTCTGTCCTGGCTCATGGCGGCATGGTCTTGAACCGGCTGTTGAAGCTGGGCGGAGAACATCTGGACCGGGTGGTTCAGAACCAGATAAGGCATAACATGAATTTTCTTGTCGGCAGACGTACCGCAGAGATGCTGCGGCAGGATTTCGGGATCTTTGAGGATGCCGCCTGTAAAACGATTCATGTGTCCGGGAGAAATCTTCAGACAGGTGTTCCAGAATACCAGGATGTTCCGGTAAGCCTGGTGCGGGCGGCAATGAAAGAACCATTAAAGGTATATGTATCGGAGATCAAAGCGATGTTTGAACGGATTCCGTCCACGGTGCGCGGCGCTATTCAAAAGAATGGGATCTGCCTGACAGGAGGGCTTGCCAATCTAAAGGAGCTTTCTACATATATTCAGGAGAACACCGGGCTCGTGGTCAGGACAGTTCCCCGCCCGGAGCTTTGTGTGGTGGAGGGCCTGCGAAAGATTATTCAGGATAAGAGAGTATATAAAGAAATGACGTATTCGCTTTTAAATAAAGAATATAGCTGGCTAAGATAAGAGTGCAGGGAGAATGATTATATATGAAGAAAAAAAATCAGATGTCCAATACAAATAAATACCTGCTTGCCGGACTGGCCTTTGTCTGCATCCTGCTGATGCTTTTGTCCGTATTTTACAGCAGGATCACAGGCCCTTTCAGGATTCTTGCCAATCTTACGGTTATTCCCATGCAGCAGGGACTCAACCAGGTAGGCAGCCTGTTGGTTGATGTCAGTGAAAATTTAGGGACACTGGAGGAAGCGCGTCAGGAGAATAAGAACCTGCAGGCCAGGATTGATGAACTGATCATGGAAAACAACAATCTGCAGGAAGAAAAATATGAGTTGGAGCGGCTTCGTGAATTATATAAACTAGATCAGAACTATGCGGAATATGAGAAGGTTGCCGCGCGTGTGATTGGCATGGAGCCGGGAAACTGGTTCAGTACATTTACGATTGATAAAGGAAGTCTGGACGGGATCCAGGAGGATATGAATGTCATTGCCGGAAGCGGGCTTGTTGGTATCGTGACCAAGACCGGGCCTACCTGGTCAACGGTACGTTCTATCATAGATGATTCCAGCAATATCAGCGGTATGGTGCTGTCTACTTCTGATAAATGTATTGTGCGGGGAGATCTTTCTCTTATAAACGAGGGAAAGATACGTTTTGAGCAGATGGAGAACAATGACAACAAGGTAGAAGTCGGTGAACAGATCGTGACCTCTCATATCAGTGATAAATACGTTCAGGGAATTTTGATCGGATATGTCAGTGAAGTGCAGGTGGATTCCAATAATCTGACCCGGTCAGGTTATATTACCCCTGTGGTGGATTTTAAAAAGCTTCAGGAGGTTCTTGTTGTCACAAAGACAAAGGCACAGATGACCGGAACCGACACAGCCGAACCGGAACCGGCAGCGCCGGCCGATACGGATCAGGCCACAACTGAGCCGGATGCGGCAACGGATAATGCGGGACCGGAACCGGCCGCCGTGGAGCCGGCAGGAAATGAACCGGAACCGGCCGCACCGGATGAAAATAATGGCACAGATCAGGGGCAGGAACCTTCCGGAGATGATACGCCAGGTGCCGCTCCACCCGAAAATGATCAGGCGGGACAATGATTTCCCTGTGAAAGGAGTTCTATAATGAAAGGAATAAAGGTAAAACGAGTAATTGTAACAGCGTTTGTATTATTGATCTGTTACATACTGCAGTGTACCCTGTTTCCAAGACTGACACTTGCGTCTGTAAAACCCAATATTATGATCATACTGACTGCTTCCTATGGATTTATGCGCGGGCCGAAGGAAGGAATGCTGGTAGGTTTCTTCTCGGGCCTTTTGATGGATATCCAGTTCGGTAATATACTGGGGTTTTATGCCCTGATCTATCTTATAGCAGGGTATGTCAATGGACTATTTGAACAGATGTACTATGATGAAGATATCAAGCTATCTCTGGCTCTGGTCGGAGCGACGGAGTTTATTTATGGATTGGTCATTTATCTATTGATGTTTATGCTGCGGAGCGAATTTGATTTTTTACATTATCTCAGACATATTATCATACCGGAACTCATATATACTATAGTAGTGACACTGGGGCTTTATCCCCTGATACTTTTCATAAACCATAGGTTAGAAGCAGAAGAAAAAAGGAGTGCAGGCAAATTTGTTTAGTATAATCTGGAAAAAGGTGAAAAAAACAGCCGTACAGATTTCAGAATCCCGGTTGCTGGTATTGATACTGATATTCTGCTTTTTGTATGCGGTCCTGATTAATAAACTGTTTGATCTGCAGATCGTGAAGGGCGAATATTATATGGATAACTATAAGCTGCAGATTAGAAAAGAAAGAGATCTGCAGGGCACCCGGGGAGATATCTACGACAGAAACGGAAATTTACTGGCTTATAATGATCTGGCTTATTCTGTGACCTTTGAAGATGATCTGTCAGGCAGTGAAGACCGCAATCAGACGCTGAATCAGATTATGGATCAGGTGATCCAGATCGTAGAATCTCATGGCGACCAGGTGATCCACAGCTTTGGGGTCGTCCTGGACGCGGCAGGGAATTACCAGTATTCACAGACCAATGAGACATTAAAGCTGCGATTTATTGCTGACGTCTATGGTAAGAGGACCATTGAGGAACTGACAAAGGAGCAGAAAAACGCTTCTGCGGAAGAACTGATCCATTATCTTTGTACAGATGAGCTCTATGGATATGAACTGGACGAGCAAAAGCTGGACAAAGAGTATATTCTGAAAATGATCAATCTGCGGTATGCAATCAATCTGAACGGCTACCAGAAATATATCCCTACCGTGCTTGCTTCTGATGTCAGCGATGAGACACGCGCTGCAATCATGGAAAATCTGGATAAGATGGAAGGAGTAGGCGTAGAAGCAGAATACTTGCGGAGATATACAGACAGCCAGTATTTTGCGTCTATCATCGGATATACGGGGAAGATATCCCAGGAGGAATATGACGCGCTTGATTCAGAGCAGAAGGAACGGTATTCCTTATCTGATATTGTCGGGAAATCGGGAATCGAACAGGTCATGGATAATGTCCTGCAGGGAGACAGAGGAAAGAAGGTCTTCTATGTTGACAGTGTCGGCAAGGTGACGGATGAGGTAAGCTATGTGGAGCCAGGCGCCGGGAATGACGTCTATCTGACTATTGACATGGATCTGCAGAAGAAGACTTATCAGATCATAGAAGAAAAAATAGCCGGAGTTGTTCTTTCAAAACTACGTAATATCATGAATTATGATCCTAGCCTGGTAGAAGACAGTAAGGATATCATTATTCCGGCAGATGATGCTTATTATGCTTTTATCGCAAATGAGATTATTGATGAACAGCATTTTGGCAAGGAAGACGCAGGTGCGGCTGAGAGAGAGATTTATGCGATATATGAAGCGCGTAAGAACACGGTTATGGACGAGATTTTGGCAGAATTGAATGGTACAACACCTTACCAGAGCCTGTCTGCCGAGATGAAAGGCTATATGGATTATATGGAAAGTATCCTGCAGTCCGGGATTCTGCAGCCTGATGCCATAGATCCTTCGGATCCGACATATCAGGCATGGTCAAAGGAAGAGACCATCAGCATGAATCAATATTTAAATTACGCGATCTCAAAAAACTGGATCGATACTTCACGGCTGAATGAATATATTACCACTGAATACTCCGACTCTGCAGAGGTTTATCAGGCAATACTTCGTTATTTACAAGATTATTTGAGTTCGGATATGAATTTCGACAAACTTCTCTACAAATATCTTATAAAATCAGGGAGTATCACCGGTGCGCAGATTTGTGCCATTGTATATGAACAAGGTGTGCTGCCTTTGGATGAGGGAACTTATGCCGGGCTTCGGGATGGAAGTGTGGATGCCTTTGGCTGGCTGTATACGCAGATCCAGACACTGGCTGTTACGCCAGGTCAGCTTGCGCTGGAGCCTTGTACGGGTTCCGCGGTCGTAAGTGATCCAAATACAGGAGAAGTTCTTGCCTGCGTATCCTATCCGGGGTATGATAATAACCGGCTGGCCAACACTATGGATTCCGATTATTATACCCAGCTTGTGACAGGGCTGTCCCGTCCGTTTTATAACAACGCAACACAGGAGACCACGGCTCCGGGATCTACTTATAAGATGCTGACCTCCGTAGCTGCTTTAACGGAAGGGACGATCAAAGGGGATACCTATCTTTCCTGCAGCGGTGAGTTTCAGGCAGTTACCCCAAGTCCCCGTTGCTGGTCATATCCGTACGGACACGGAGGGCTCAATGTAGTTGACGCGCTGAACTATTCCTGTAACGTATTCTTTTATAATATTGGATTTCAGTTTGGCCTGGACAAAGAAGGGGACTATGATAGCAACCGGGGAATTGAGATCCTCCGGAAGTATGCGGAGGAATTCGGCCTGGGTGAAACTTCAGGCCTGGAGATTCCGGAAACTGAACCGAATATTTCAGATACGGATTCCGTACTTTCCGCTATCGGACAAGGTACGAATAACTACACGGTCAGCCAGTTGAACCGTTATGTTTCCACAGTTGCAAATAAGGGAACAGTATATAAGCTGACCCTATTGGATCGAACGACGGATGCCAATGGAAAGATTATAAAAAAATATGAGCCAACTGTCGTGAATGAAATGGACAATGTGTCCAACAAAACATGGGAGCTGATCCATGAAGGTATGGTGGCTATGATAAATAGCACAGCCAGTTTTTCCGGGATTGGAATTGAGATGGCAGGAAAAACCGGAACAGCCCAGCAAAGCGCGATACATCCTGACCATGCGGTTTTTGTCGGATTCGCGCCTGCGGAAGATCCTGAAATGGCCGTTGCCGTCCGTATTGCCAATGGTTATACATCCGCTTATTCCGCGGAGATCGGCAGAGATGTCGTAAGGGCTTATTTCCACCTTGCGGAAGACGAGGATCTGATTACACATCAGGCCGCGAAACTGGGTGCATCTATTTCTGATTAAAGCTAGGAAGTGAAAATATGGACAGGCTTGTTAAAATTAAGAGCTGCAGGTATGGTATGGAAATTTATCTGGATCCGGAGGTCTCTTTTGATATCCTTCTGGAACATATCCGGGATAAATTCCGCGGCTCTGCAAAATTTTTTCAGGGAGCGCGGGTTGCAGTCGCTTTTCAGGGACGCAGGCTGAACTATACGGAAGAACAGGCTGTCTTAAGTCTGATTTCAGAAACAACAAAGCTGGATATTGTATGTGTCATTGACCAGGACCGGGAACATGAGATAACATATCAGCGGATCGTAGAAAAGGCACTGTCCGATATTCCGTTAAGGGACGGGCAGTTCTACCGGGGTACTTTAGGAAAAAGGCAGGTGATCGAATCAGATACCAGTATTGTAATCCTGGGAAATGTGGAGGCAGGGGCATCTGTTATCGCGAAGGGCAGTATTGTTGTTATCGGTACATTGTGGGGAAGCGTACATGCCGGAGCTGCCGGGGATTTAAGAGCTTACGTCGTAGCACTTTCCATGCGGCCAAGATCTCTTCGGATCGGGGATATAGAAGTAAGGCGTCAGATATTCTATCAAAACAATATTTTTGTGAATGGCCCGAAAATCGCGGCTATTGACGGTACCCGGATTTATCTCGATCCACTTGTTGAGTAGTCAAAGGGGAGACATCCATGAATCAGAAATTGCAGGAGGATAGCAAGAATGGGAGAAGTAATTGTCATTACATCAGGAAAAGGCGGAGTCGGTAAAACGACCACAACAGCAAATATAGGGGTCGGTCTGGCGCAGGAAGGCAAGAAAGTGATTGTCATCGATACGGATCTGGGACTCCGGAATCTGGATGTGGTCATGGGGCTGGAAAATAAGATCGTATATAATCTGGTTGATGTCGTTGAAGGAAATTGCCGTATCAGGCAGGCTCTGATCAGGGATAAGCGTTTTCCGGAGCTTTATCTGCTTCCATCGGCCCAGACAAGAGACAAATCTTCCGTTTCCCCGGAGCAGATGCAGAAGCTGGTCTCGGAGTTAAGACAGGAATTTGATTACATATTGCTTGACTGTCCGGCCGGAATCGAGCAGGGCTTTCAGAATGCGATCGCAGGGGCGGACCGTGCCATTATCGTAACGACTCCGGAAGTTTCCGCGATTCGGGACGCGGATCGTATCATCGGGCTGCTGGAGACCAAGGGAATCAAGAAAAACGCGTTGATCATCAACCGGCTGCGAATTGATATGGTCCAAAAAGGGGATATGATGTCAGTCGATGATGTAACGGAGATTCTGGCAATTCCACTGATTGGGGTGATCCCGGATGACGAGCAGATCGTGATCGCTACAAATCAGGGGGAACCGGTCATTGGCGCGGATTGTCTGTCCGGACATGCATACGGCCATATCTGCAGACGAATTCTTGGCGAAGAAGTTCCTATCCCGGATTTTAGCCGTCCTGACGGGCTCTTTTCACGTCTCCGCCGGATGCTGGTAAAAAAGTAGGGGGAATATGCCATGATGAGTGTACCTTCTGTTCAGATTGCAAAAGACCGGCTTCATGACCTTCTGAATGCCGACCGGCTGAAATGTACACCGGATATTGCGGACAAGCTTTCCTCTGACATCTATTACACGATTTCCAAATATATTGAGGTCAGACAAGAAAATTTTGACCTCAGGATCACACGTTCAGATATACATATAAAATATACAGGAGAAAATGATTGAAAACTTTTATTCAATATATCAGACAGCGGTATCATTTGAAAGATTATAAATTCAGCCTCGTCGCGCTGGTGCTTGTAATCTCCATTATCGGAGTGTTCATCGTTGGCAGCGCGCAGGCTTCATCACAGGGAAAGCAGATGGAAGGAGTAATCCTGGGCGTTATCGCCATGGTCATAATTTCCCTGATTGATTATGAGTGGGTATTGAATAATTTTTACTGGCTCATGTATATAGTGAATATTGTATTGCTGGCTGCTGTTCTGCTGTTCGGAGTAAATACGAATGGCGCTACCCGATGGCTGAATCTGGGTTTTGTCCAATTCCAGCCTTCTGACCTGACGAAGATCATAACGATTCTGTTCTATGCAAAACTTTTGATGAAGCATGAACAGGCGATCAATAATATACGTTTTATTGCCCTTTGTGTAATTTTAATGCTGCCTTCCCTGGCACTGATCTACAAACAGCCGAACCTGTCTACAACCCTTTGCTTAGGGATGTTGTTCTGTGTGCTGATGTACATTGGCGGGCTGAGCTATAAGTTTATTCGAAATGTGCTGATCGTATTTGTTCCTCTGGCGGTGATTTTATTTATCATCGTGATACAGCCAAATCAGCCTTTGATACATGATTATCAGCAGAACCGTATCCTTGCATGGCTGGAGCCGGAAAAATATGAATCTGATGAAGCCTATCAGCAGCTGAATTCGATCATGGCCATTGGTTCAGGACAATTGACCGGAAAAGGGTATAATAGTGATGCCACAACCTCTGTAAAGAACGGAAATTTCATCTCCGAACCACAGACAGACTTTATTTTCGCGATTATTGGAGAAGAATTAGGATTTGTGGGTTGTTGTGTGGTGATAATTTTGTTATTATTAATAGTAATAGATTGTATTTTAATTGGAATGAAGGCAAAAGATACGGGAGGGCGCATTATCTGTGCCGGCGTTGCCGCGCTGATCGGTATTCAAAGCTTTATCAATATCAGCGTGGCTACCATGTTGTTTCCTAATACAGGAATTTCCCTTCCGTTTATCAGCTATGGCCTGACTTCGGTTGTATGCTTTTACATGGGAATCGGGTTTGTGTTGAATGTCGGGCTTCAGCCAAACAAATATCAGTAGAGGAGAGGGCATATCATGAATATTGGACTGGTTGCACATGACGCGAAGAAAAAATTGATGCAGAATTTTTGTATTGCCTACAGAGGGATTTTGAACAAACATGAGCTGTATGCAACGGAGACTACGGGGATTCTTGTGGAAAGTGTAACAAATCTTAACATCCATAAATATCTGGCAGGACATCTTGGCGGTAAGCAGATGCTGGGGGCACAGATTGAACAAAATGATATGGATCTTATGATTTTTTTCAGGGATCCGTTAAGTCCCAGGTCACATGAGCCGGACGTAAATGATATTGTCAGGTTATGTGATGAATACAATATACCCATTGCCACTAATATTGCGACAGCGGAAGCTTTGATCATGGCACTGGACAGAGGTGACCTGGACTGGAGAGAATTGTACAAATGAAAGGCGGATATGCATGAGTAAAAGTGAACATGACTTCCGGCAGAGACCAGGGCAGAGCAGAAGAAAAAGACCAGATTCGGGAGCAGCAAGCGGAAGAAGCCGGAATTCTGTAAGACAGGCACGGACAGAAATGAGGCAGGGCAGCAGGGCTGTGGGAAAGCCCGTAAAGCGAAGAAGGCACCGCCGTAAAAATCCATTAAAACGCCTGTTATTGCCAACAGTTTTGCTGACTGTCATCATAGTTCTATGTGCCGCAGGCTTTCTGCGTTACCGGCAGAAAAAAGCGGCACAGGTTTTGTATGCGGTTTTATATGAGACAGAACACTATAATCAGGTTCAATATCAGGGCGGGCTTTTTGCATCGGATCTGTGTGTAACAGCGTCCGATGTGGCGTTGAATGGATTTGAGGGAGATCCGACGCTTCATGCGGCGGGCTTATTTGACGTGAATCAGAAGCAGGTGCTGTATGCAGACCGGGTTCATGACCAACTTTATCCTGCCAGCACAACGAAGCTGATGACGGCATATCTGACTTTGCAGCATGGAAATCTGGAAGATATTGTGACAGTCAGTGACGCAGCGGTATCATTCGTAGATCCTGAGGCAACCTTGTGCGGTCTTGAAGCAGGAGACCAGCTTACTTTGTATGACCTGCTATGTGGGTTGATCTTACAGTCAGGAAATGATAATGCCGCAGTGATCGCAGAGTACCTTGGAGGAAGTATTGACGGGTTTGTTGATATGATGAACAGTCAGGCAGCTGCTTTGGGAGCGACACATACACATTTTATGAATCCTCATGGCCTGCATGATGATAACCATTATACAACGGCATATGATCTCTATTTGATTTTTAATGCCTGTATTAAGGATCAGAGATTTTTGGATATTATTTCCATGAAATCCTATAACGCGACATGGACCGGTATGGATGGAAATCCAAAAACTGACGAGTGGACGGCCTCAAATTATTATTCTGCCGGACTGGCAGAAATGCCGCCAGGGATACAAGTTGTTGGAGGAAAGACAGGGACTACGGACGAAGCAGGCTCTTGCGTTGTGTTGTATAATCTGGACAGCAGTGGAAATCCGTTGATTTCAGTAGTTATGGGAGCATATGATAAAGAATTGTTATATAATGATACGACAAGCCTTCTATTAGCGGGGACAGGAAGTTGAAAAGTATATATGATTTTATAACTGGTGGCAGCCGGCCCTTTTAATTATTCTCAGCAAAGGGCCGGAGATCATTTGATGCCTGTCAGGAAGATGTAGTGTCAGACATGGTATCCATTCTTCCATAAAGACTGATCAGATAAAGTCCACACAGTCCTACAAGTGTATAGATAATTCTGGAAAACCAGCTTAGATTTCCAAAAAGAAATGCAACCAGGTCAAATCTAAAGATTCCGACCAGGAGCCAGTTTGCCGCACCGATAATAACAAGAGTCAGAGCAGTATTGTCAAACCATTTCATGCTGTTTCCTCCTTTTCATTAGCTATAATCTAATTATTGTCAATTAAAAGTGGAAATATACATATAAAAGTGATATACTTTAAAAACAAGCGTAAAGATACAATAAGTTTCAATTAGATGACATAAAGAATTTATAGGTATAGAAATCGGGGGAGTTTGGATTTGGCATTCCGAAAAAAAAATCTTGCCAGGATCAGCCAATATAAAACAAAGCGGCAAATGAATACCGGGATTTTAATTTTTGCTTTGATTTTTCTATATTTGATCGTTACAGTATTTACATATGCAACATCAAAGCGTATTTCCACATATGAAGTCCGAAGAGGAAGTATCGTAAAAGACAATTCCTATAATGGATTGATCTTGAGGCAGGAGGTTACTACTTCTGCTGAGGAAGGTGGATATATCAGCTATTTCCGTAATGAGAATAGCAAGGTAAAAGCCGGAAGTAATGTTTATGCAGTGTCGTCTGTAAAGCTGGATACAGAAATTTCTGCTGAAACAGAAGAAATCACTTTAGGGGATGAAGTGCAGAAAAATCTGGTTCTGAAAACTCAGAATTTTAATGAAAATTTTAATCCACAGAAGTTTTCTTCCGTATATACGTTAAAAAAAGAAATAAACGAGATTCTGCGTGACGCGTCCTATCAGTCTAAAATGGCGCAGATGGATAGCATCATTTCACAAAACAGCAGTAGTATCCACATCTGTCAGAGTGCAGAGGATGGTATCCTTGTACGCACGATAGATGGTTACGAGTCACTGTCCGAAAAGGATATAAGGCCTTCGGATTTTGACAAAACCAGCTATGCAGCCGTCCATCTGGAGGATCAGTCTGAAGTGCAGGCCGGCGATATCGTATACAAGCTTGTGACTAGTGAGGAATGGGCCGTATATATTGAACTGGACAAAAATATGGCTGATGAACTGTCGGAAACAACGTCAATAAAGACAAGAATTGACAAAGATAATGAAATGGTCTGGGCCGATTTTTCCATTTTGCGGCTGGATGGTAATTTCTATGGAAAGCTTCTATTTGATAATTCCATGATTCGTTATGCTGAAGACCGCTTTTTAAATATAGAATTGATCCTGGAGCAGGAAAGTGGCCTGAAGATTCCTAAAAGTGCTGTTATTGAAAAGGAGTTTTATGTAGTTCCATCAGAATACCTGACTTCGAATAAAAGTGGTACATCGGATGGTGTCCTGGTACAGCGGAAAAATGACGAAAGTGGAGAGATGGAATCCGTCTTTCAGCCAGCAGACATTTATTATATGACGGAAGAAGGGGATTTTTATTTAAATCCTGATGATTTCAGGCAAAATACAACTCTTGTGAAACCAGACTCGTCAGAGCCGTTTCTTTTAAAACAAAGGAAGAAGCTTACCGGAGTATATAATATTAATCAAGGTTATGCTGTTTTCAGGCAGGTTTCTGTTTTGTGTGAAAATGCAGATTACTATATTGTGGAGGAAGGGGCATCCTACGGCCTTTCTGATTATGATCATATTGTTCTTGACGGCAATATGGCAGAGGCCTCAGAGGTGGTGTTTCAGTAAGGAGCAAAGAGATTCACTGTCAGCCTTTCTGTATACTATAGTGTATTTATATAGGAGTGTGTTTATATGTTAAAGGATCAGTTAAATGAAGTAGAAGAGCGGATACAGGCAGCTTGCGCGCGCGTGGGACGCAGGCGTGAGGAAGTGACTTTGATCGCCGTCAGCAAGACAAAACCAAGGTCAGTTTTAAAAGAAGCATATGATCTGGGGGTTCGTGTGTTTGGAGAAAATAAGGTTCAGGAATTAACCGAAAAGCATGACGCTCTGCCTGAAGATATTCATTGGCATATGATTGGGCATCTGCAGACTAATAAAGTAAAAAATATTATAGGAAAAGCGGAACTGATTCATTCGGTGGATTCTGTCAGGCTTGCGGAAGCAATTGAGAGGGAAGCCGCCAAAAAAGAACGGATCGTAGATATTCTTGTAGAGGTCAACGTTGCGGAAGAGGAGAGTAAGTTTGGAATCCGGATCAATGAAGCGCTTCCTTTTATCCGGCAAATTGCCGTGTATCCTCATATACATGTATGCGGACTCATGACAATTGCTCCTTTTGTGGAAAATCCCGAAGAAAATAGGCCGATTTTTAAAAATTTACATAAATTATCTGTTGACATAGCACAGAAAAACATTGATAATGTTAAGGTGAATATACTTTCAATGGGAATGACCAATGACTATGAAGTCGCAATCGAAGAAGGCGCGACTATGGTCCGGGTCGGAACCGGAATCTTTGGCGCCAGAGATTATACAGTCTCCGGTTGAGAAAGTAAAGGGCAGCAAAAATATTGATTGGAGTGTAGATATGAGTATATTTGATAAGTTCCTTGACATCATGAAATTGAATGATGACGATGACTATGACGATGATTTTTATGATGATGACGAGTTCTATGAGGATGATTACGAGGAGAAGCCCCGTCGTTCCTTTTTTAATAAAAAGACGAACAACAAAGATTCCTATGATGATTTTGATATGCAGCAGGACAATAGCAGACCTCCGGCAGCAAGCAGTAATGTGACTCCGATGCGGCAGCCGGCTTCCCGAAGAGGTGGAAGCAGTGCCAATATGGAGGTCTGTGTAGTGAAGCCAATCTCTGTAGATGATTCTCGTGAGATTACGGAGACGCTTCTCTCTGGAAGAACGGTAATACTGAATCTGGAAGGAATGGATTTGGAGATCGCACAGAGGATCATTGATTTTATTTCCGGAGCTACGTTCGCAATCAGTGGCAATCTTCAGAAGATATCGAATTATATTTTCCTTGTAACACCGACGAATGTAGACATTACGGGGGATTTACAGGATCTTCTCAGCGGTTCCATGGAACAGCCGACTGTACGGGGCAGATATTAAAATGACAAAAGAGGAAGAACTACTTGCAAAACGGTTTTTGGAATTATCTCGTCAGTCATTTCATAGAGGAATTGTTACATATACGGAATTTCTGAATCTGAATGAACAGAGTATTCTGCATACTCTTCCAAAAGATTCCTTATATACAGGATATGTTGTTTTTGGTGGGTATGATTCAGCAGAGCGTCAGATGGCTGCTTTCCTGCCAGAAGATGCTCTTTCTTTGCGTGGGAGATATGCGCATGGATTTTCAGAGTTTTCCGATCATAGCGAGAGTGCTGACAGCATATCATGGAACGCAGCATTTTTTACAGAGAAAATGGCGGTTCTCCGGATATCTCCATTGCAGGAAAAGTTTGCGGATGAGCTGACCCATCGGGATTATCTGGGAGCCATCATGAATCTTGGATTAGAACGCGGGAAAATCGGAGATATCCTGATCGATCAATCCGATGCCCTGATTTTTATAGATGCAAAGCTAAAGGACTTTATAAAAGAGGAACTGACCCGGATTCGCCATACTTCCGTTTTTGTCTCAGAAGAAGCCTGGGATGATTTTCACTATACACAAAAAATCCAGGAGATCAAAGGAACTGTTTCTTCTGTCAGGCTGGACGCATTGCTTTCCCTGGCATTTTCTACATCCAGAAGCAAGCTCACCGGGCTGATTGAGGCAGGCAAGGTATTTGTAAATGGAAGGCTGACTACGTCTAATGGCTGCCAGATCAAGGAGCAGGATATTATTTCCGTTAGAGGGATGGGAAAATTTAAATACGTAGAGCGCCTATCCATTACAAAGAAAAATAGGATCTACGTATTAATTCATAAATATATATAAAAATCTGGTAGATGGGTCTGTGGTCTGCCATTCTGAATAGTGACAAAATCTGATATATACCAGGGAGGGAAAGAGCATGGACAGACACTCAGAAGGCGCGAAAAAATATCTGACTGCAATTTTCTGCTGTATCGCAGCCGTAGTGTTGGATCAGGTAACAAAGCACCTGGCAGTAGTACATTTAAAATTCCAGAAGGAGATTGTTCTGATACCCGGTGTATTTGAGTTACGCTATCTGGAGAATAGAGGCGCGGCCTTTGGCATGTTTCAGGACCGGCAGGTGTTTTTTATTATAGCAGCCGTTGTTATATGTTTTTTGATCGGTTTTTTTTATGGAAAAATCCCATCCGAAAGACGCTATATACCTATGCGGGTTTGTGCTGTCCTGATCTGTGCAGGCGCAGTGGGCAACCTCATTGACAGAATACGCTTGCAATATGTGGTAGACTTTTTTTACTTCAGTCTCATTGATTTTCCTATTTTTAATGTTGCGGATTGTTATGCGGTAATTGCCTGTTTTTTATTTGGATATCTGATCCTGTTTTTTTATAAAGAGGAAGAGTTAGAGTGGTTTGCGTTCTTTAAGAATAAATAAGCGCAGAAGGAGAAGAGTGCGTTGTACGAAGAAACAGAGTTTACATTTATAATGGAGGAAAAGAACCCGGAGCGGATCGATAAATTGTTGTCATCCATGCTTCCGGATTTTTCTCGTTCATACATCCAAAAGCTTATAAAAGAAGGTCACGTTCTGGTCAATCAAAAAGCAGTGAAGCCCAATGCTAAAGTGAATCCGCGGGATTTGATTTTTGTCTTGGTTCCGGAACCTGAGATTCCGGATATCAGTCCCGAAGAGATTCCATTGGACATTTTATATGAAGATGAAGATATCCTGGTTGTGAATAAACCAAAGGGAATGGTTGTTCATCCTGCCCCAGGCCATTACAGTGGTACGCTTGTAAATGCGGTTATGTATCATTGCCGGGAAAATCTGTCCGGGATCAATGGTGTTACCCGTCCAGGAATCGTCCACCGGATCGACCGTGACACAACAGGTTCCCTTGTAATCTGCAAAAATGACCGTGCACACCAATCCCTTGCCGAACAGCTAAAAAATCATTCTATTACACGCAAATACCATGCCATCGTACTTGGGATCATAGAAGAAGAGAGTGGCACAGTAAATGCTCCGATTGGGCGACATCCAGTGGATCGGAAAAAAATGAGCACCCGGTGCGCAAATGGGAAGCCCGCAGTCACGCATTATACGGTTCTGGAACGTTTTCCTAATGACTGTCTTCCGGAAAAGCTGCGTTGTCGATATACAAAAGCCGGAAAACCGGGCGGATATACGTATATTGAGTGCCAGCTTGAAACAGGACGCACACATCAGATACGTGTGCATATGTCGGATATTGGATATCCGATTTTAGGCGATACAGTATATGGTGCGGCCAAATCTCCATTTTCTCTTGTTGGACAGACACTTCACGCAAAAATACTTGGTTTTATTCATCCTGTTACGGGGGAATATATGGAATTTGATACGTCTCTTCCGGAATATTTCCAAGAGCTGCTTGAAGAATTCAGAAATTTTCTGGCCGGTTAAAATAATATACAAAAAATGAGAAGAATTCTTGTAAAATATGTTTATATTCGATATAATAAAAAAAACAATATTTATATAAAGCGCCTGTCACTGGCAGCTTTTCTGCATACTATAGCATTAGACGCAAAGGAGAGGGATTGCTTATGAAAACAAACACAATTATCACAATCGGAAGACAATATGGGAGTGCTGGAAGAGAGATTGGATACAAAATAGCAGAAGATCTGGAGATCAAGCTTTATGATAAGGAGATGCTTGCAAGGGCGGCAAAGGAGAGTGGGATCTGTGAAGAAATTTTTGAAAATCATGATGAAAAACCTACCAACAGTTTCCTGTATTCTCTTGTAATGGATACCTATTCTATGGGATATACCGGTAATACTTACACGGATATGCCGATCAACCATAAAGTCTTTCTTGCACAATTTGACGCGATCAAAAAGATTGCCGATGAGGGGCCATGTATCCTGGTCGGAAGATGCGCTGACTATGCCCTGGAATCCTATGATAATGTTGTGAGTGTTTTCATACATGCGGATATGGATGCCCGTATACGCCGTATTGCGCGGATTTATGACCTGCCGGACAATAAAGCAAAGGACAAGATTGTCAAGACAGATAAGAAGCGTTCCAGCTATTATAATTATTATACGAATAAACGCTGGTCCGATGCTGTGAGCTATGAATTGTGCCTGAACAGCGCACAGCTTGGAATTGAAGGAACAGCACATATTATTGAAGAGTATATCGCAAGGAAAGAGAGTCTCTCTTCGGATCAGAAAAGGATTTAAGTACAGAAAAATTTGAGGGCATAAAAATAGAATCTGGCTCAAGCCAAAGACTTGTGTCCGCCAGATTCTATTTTTATGCCCTCGTATGAAGAATACGTTCCGGCCATCCTTGAATCTCTCCATTAAGAATTGCATGAAACATGCGTTCCTTTGCTCCCGGATGCTCCTGATTCAGTTGACGGACAAGTTCCTTTGCGTACTGACGCTTTGTATATCCATCAACCGGACACTTTTTCTTTAATACAGGAAGCTGATATTTATTCTGAAAGCCAATAATGTCAGCTTCATTGAGAAACATCAGGGGGCGTATCACGGTCAGATCCATACGATCCAGATAGGTTCTTGGGGAAAAGGAATGAAACCTGCCTTCAAATATCAATGAGAGGAGCATTGTTTCAACAATATCATCCACATGATGTCCATAGGCTACTTTATTGCATCCCATTTCCTTTGCGGCCTGATTTAAAGCCCCTTTCCGCATCTTGGCACACAAGGAGCAGGGATTGGACTCCTTGCGTACGTGAAATAGGATATGATAAATATCAGAGTCCACGACCCGGTAAGGGATCTGCATGCTATCGCATAATTCCTGAATCGGAGTCAGGTTGAAATCCGGAAATCCAAGATTCACCGTTATAGCACTCAATTCAAAATGGTTTGGGTAAAAACGCCTCAGGCCATGAAGAGCATAGAGCAGAGTCAGGCTATCTTTTCCTCCGGAAATACCTACTGCAATATGGTCCCCCTCCTGAATCATAGCATACTCATCAACGGCTTTTCTCGTAATGCTTAGTAAACGCTGTAACTGCATAATTTTCTCTACGGTTCTCAATCCGGTCAGGTTTTATGAACCGCAGCTCCTTTCTTTATGGTTCTCTGAGTTTCACGGCACCTGCGGCCAGACGGCGTCGATTCTCATCGATCGCCGCATAGTGTTTTTTCGTCGTATTGACATCCTTGTGTCCAAGAACATCCGCTACCAGATAAATATCCCCTGTTTCCTTGTATAAAGCCGTACCATAGGTACTGCGCAGCTTGTGAGGTGTAATTTTCTTGTTTGGAGTGACTTCCCTGGCATATTTCTTTACCATGTTTTCTACGGCCTGTACACCGATCCTGCGCCGTTGTGTGGATAAAAAAAGCGCATTTTCGTGGCCGGGAAGCGGGGTGACAGCCTTTCGCGTGGTATAAAGGTACATTTTCAACGCATTTTCCACTTCCTCGCCGAAATATACAACCATCTCATTGCCGCCTTTTCGGACCACCTTTATCCCATTATTTTTAAAATCCACATCCTGAATATCCAGCCCGACACATTCCGATACACGGATTCCGGTGCCAAGTAGTAAAATAATGATAGCAAAATCCCGGTTTTTGGTCTTTTCATAATATCTTTTCCGCTGGCCGGTGAATTCACTGCCTCCATGCTCGATATAATCCAGAAGCATGGCAACTTCATCTGTATCCAGACGAATGATCGCTTTATCGTGCAGCTTCGGCATATCTACCAGCAAGGTTGGATTTTTCGAAATAACCTGTCGCTTGAAGAAATAGCCATAAAAGCTCCGTAACGCGGACATTTTGCGGGATAACCCTTTTTCTGTATTTGTAATCTGTTTTTCCTCGGGATTCTTGTAAACCTTCAGATATTCCTGATATTCCTCGATATCCACAGGCTCAATGCGCTCCAGGTCCTGTACTGTAAATTGATCCACGGAATAATTCTTATATATAGGATTATTCTCGATCAAAAAGTGAAAAAATACCCGGATATCATAAGCATAAGAAATCCGGGTCCGTGTGGAGGTCTGTGGCTCCACAGCCCGGAAATAATCTTTCGCAAATGGAGGAAGCGTTTTCAGGATCTCGCGTAAACGTAAGGTATCATCAATATAAAGCTGTTCATGATAGGTTTTGGTATTTGTATCCAACATAATAAAAAACTCCCCGGATTGTTATATTTTTACCATATTATAGCATACCCTTCTATTTTTGTCTACATCTTTTGGAAAAATCGGTATTTGTCGTATAGATCTATTTTACAGATATACACTGCTATTTATGAACAATGATCAAAAAAAGGGGCTTTAGTATTGGTTTCGGATCTGTAGAAAATATAGGTTTAAAAAGCACAAAGCGATATGAACCCGAAAGAAATCCGGAAAACATATCGCCTTGAACAAAAAGGTGTATGAAAAAGGGATGTACGCAAACCTTTTCCATAAAAATATATCAAAATTACGTGGGGACGTATATTGATATCAAAATATCCAGGACAGTAAAGAAAAAACACGAGTATGTATTATTGTATACAAGCTTTTCGTCAAAATTCCAAGAACAAATTCTATATAGCATAAAACTCCTTTTGAATTGTATACATGTATAAAACAAAAAGCAAAAAATAATAAACAGATATTCCGTCACTGTCTTGTGGCAAATGCAATATAATCATTTCTGAACAACTGTTTGCGTCTGCATTAACAAGTATATCTCATGAACATTTGTTTGTCAATATTTTTTTCAAACTTTTTCCAAAAAATCGAACGTGTTTTCGTAACAAGTGTTTGCTTTTTTTGCCCGACTATGTTATCATTAATAATAACACATAAGTTTGCGAAATCAGGAGGTCATATATGCCGCAGGGAAAAATTACGAAAAAACAGGAAGAGATTTTAGTCTATATAAAGTCACAGATTTTGTGTCGGGGATTCCCACCCTCGGTTCGGGAGATTTGCGAAGCAGTTCATTTAAAATCCACCTCTTCGGTTCATTCTCACCTGGAGACTTTGGAGAAGAATGGTTATATTCATCGGGATCCTACCAAGCCGCGCGCAATTGAGATTCTGGATGATACCTTCAATCTTACCCGCCGTGAGGTCGTAAATGTGCCGGTTATCGGCCATATTGCGGCCGGAGAGCCACTTCTCGCCCAGGAGAATATTGAGAACTATTTTCCGGTTCCGATGGAGATGCTTCCGAATAAACAGACCTATCTTTTGGTGGTACATGGAGAAAGCATGGTGAATGCCGGTATACTGAATGGTGATTATGTTCTGCTCCAGGAACAGAACACGGCTTCCGATGGAGATATGGTAGCCGCTTTGATCGAAGACGGCGCCACAGTCAAGACCTTTTATAAGGAAGACGGCTTTATACGTCTCCAGCCAGAGAATGACTATATGGATCCAATCATCGTGAAAGATCCTCTCATATTGGGCAAGGTGATCGGTGTGTTCAGGTTCTTTGATTAGGAAAACTACAGGAGAATACAGCATCTATAAGTTATGGAAGTGCTGTATTCCCCTGCTATGCTCTTCTATTTCAGATTTTCAATGTCAATCATTTTCCCATCCCGCCAGATACGTTCCAGATCATAGAACAGACGGTTTTCTTTATCGAATACATGTACAATGATATCTCCAAAATCGAGCAATACCCAACGGCCTGTTCCATAACCTTCTCTCTGTTTTACAGAGTAACCGGCCTTTTCCAGCTCATCCTCCACATTATCTACCATCGCGCGGATCTGGCTGTCATTGGAACCGCTTGCTATCAGAAAATAATCAGCAAGCACGGAGATTCCTTCAATGTCTATAATTTTAATATCCTCCCCTTTCTTATCAGCCAACGCATGATAAGCGATTCGGGCCATTTCTTTTGATTGTTCCATCCTCTTCTCTCCTCTCTTCTCATACAAAACAGATGATACGCGTTTTACCGGTCTGCCTCCTCTTTCACTGCTCTGTTCTGTAATGCTCATAGGTTCTCTGCGTCATGGGGTCTATAGGACGCTTCGATGCTTCCAGATACTTCAATGTCGCCGCGGCACATTGGCAGACCGCCCGGTTGATATCTATAAAAGACAGATTACGGATTTCCGGCAGCCCGGGGATCATCTTCCGGCCAGGCTCAATATAATCCGCCAAATAAATGATCTTGTCCAACATGGACATATGCGGGCGTCCGGTCGTATGATACCGGATCGCGTCCAGAACCCTGGGATTCTCGATCCCGTATTTTTTTTCGGCCAGATAAGCGCCCAGCTTTGCGTGGATCAATGCCGGAACCTCCAGCTCTGCTTTTTCAAGCTTGATCTGGTGCTTCTTACACTGCTTGATCTGTTCCTTGATCGAGGCATATTTTGCGCAGTCATGCAAAAGTCCTGCTGTCAGGGCTTCTTCCAGATTTTCATTATACCGCATCGCAAGTGAACCTGCGGTATACATCACTCCTAACGTATGCTGAAAACGATCTTTTTTCAGCTTATTTTCCAGTTTCTTCTGAATCTTCTCCAAGTCTGCCATCGTTTCGTTTCCTCTTTTGATACAAGTGATTTTTTTTAATATATTCCGCGACCGCGTCCGGCACCATATAAGAAATACTCTTTCCCGCGGAAGCACGCTCCCGCAGTGTGGTAGAAGAAATCTCCAGCAGAGGCGCCTGCAAGATCCGGATCTTCGCGCTATATTTTTCTTCCAGATAACAGATCTGCGTCTGCATATCTGCCACATCCTTATCATCCCTCATAGCAGCCAGGATCGTACATGTGGGGAATATTTCCCGGAAATACTTCCATTTTTCAATAGAAAACAAGGAATCCGCGCCTAAAATAAAGTAAAAATCATTTTCGGGATAAAGTTCATTGAGCTCCCGCATGGTCTTATAGGTGTAAGAATGTTCCGTTTCTTTTGCCTCATGCAGGCAAAGCTTAAAATAAGGTACATCCCGGATAGCCTGGCGGATCATCTCTACACGGTGCGTCAATGCATCCTTCTCTTCCCACTGCTGTTTATGGGGCGGGTTTCCATTGGGCAGATACCAGATCTCGTCCAGTCCGAAATCTTCATATGCAAATTCTCCTAACAGCAGGTGTCCGATATGGATCGGATCAAAGGTCCCGCCCATGATACCAATCTTCATTTTCCCACCTAATCCCTGCCGGACGCGGCTTTTCTTCCCACGGAATGCTTCGACTCCGATTTGCCGGATGGAGGTGGTAAGAAGATCTTCTTTTTATCCTCTTTCCCTTCCTTGTATAATACAATCTTTTTCCCAATGACCTGCACTACCTGAGAACGGGTGCGTTCTGCCACCAGTTCCGCAAGCTCTTTGGGATCATCCGCACAATTCTGGAGTACACTGATTTTGATCAGCTCCCTTGAGTCCAGTGCCTCTGCGATTGCCTGGGTCAGTCCCGGCGTCATGCTGGATTTTCCGATCTGGAAAATCGGATCCATAGTCATGGCAAGACTTTTCAGATATGCTCTTTGCTTTGTTGTCATAGTCATTTTCTCCATTACAATTCACTTTTCAGGTATTCAAACTGCAGACCGTACATTTTTACCGTATCCCCATCCTGGATTCCTGCCGCCTCCAGTTCATCCAGAATACCGGTGTTCTTCAGAAAACGCTGGAAAAATACAAATCCCTTCTCTGCGTCCAGATTGGTATATCCAAGCATTTTCTCGATCTTCGGTCCTTCTACTACATACATTCCGTCTACAAATTCTACACTGTACGGCAGCTCTTCGTAGATCAGTTCGTCTTCCGGGAAATATTCCTGCTCAAATATAACCGGCTTTTGATCCATCTTCTGCAATTCTTCAGCCACATAGTAGAGCATTTCCTGGATCCCTTTACCGGAAACACCGGAAATCGGAAATACACGGATTCCCTTCGGCTCGAATTCCTTTCGGAGACGTTCGATTGATTCCTCCTCACCGGAATAGATCAGATCAATCTTATTGGCAGCTATGACCTGCGCACGTTTGACCAGCTCCGGATTATAGGCCTTTAATTCCTGGTTGATCTTATAGATATCATCCACAGGATCCCGCCCTTCTGTTCCGGCCGCGTCCACGACATGGATCATCAGCTTCGTTCGCTCAATATGCCTTAAAAACTCATGGCCAAGCCCAACACCTTCCGACGCGCCTTCGATAAGTCCCGGAATGTCCGCCATTACAAAGCCCTTTCCATTGTCCAGATCTACAACCCCCAGATTCGGATTCAGCGTTGTAAAATGGTAATTGGCAATCTTGGGATCCGCGTTAGTTACTCTGGAAAGCAGCGTAGACTTTCCGACATTCGGGAACCCAACCAGTCCTACATCCGCGATCACCTTCAACTCCAAAAGCACTTCCAGCTCCATGGCCGGTTTGCCGGGCTGGGCATATTTCGGTACCTGCATGGTCGCCGTGGCAAAATGCTGGTTACCCAGGCCCCCTCTTCCGCCCTTCAGCACGATCTGACGCCTGTTCTCTCCGGACATATCTGCAATCACTTTCTGGGTTTTGGCTTCTTTTACTACGGTTCCTTCCGGAACCTTCAGTACAAGATCTTTGCCGTTTTTTCCATGGCAGCGCCGCTTGCCGCCTTCTTCCCCGTCTCCTGCCGCGTATTTTCTTTTGTGCCGGAAATCCACCAATGTATTCAAGCCTTCATCGACTTCAAAAATCAAATCTCCGCCTTTGCCGCCGTCACCACCGTCCGGCCCGCCATTTGCCACATACAATTCCCGCCGGAAGCTGCAATGTCCATTGCCGCCCTTCCCCGACCGGATCAATATCTTTGCCCTGTCCGCAAACATAGATCACTTCTCCTTTTAATACTACAACAAGGCAGGAAATACTTTCCTGCCTTGTAAGGACGTACATATCTGTCTCAAAAACCACAGATATAACCGTACAATTATTCTGCCTTCGGATAGATAGAAACCTGCTTCTTATCTCTTCCTTTTCTTTCAAAACGTACAACACCGTCCACCAGGGCGAATAATGTATCATCGCCGCCGCGTCCTACATTCATGCCCGGATGGATCTTCGTTCCGCGCTGTCTGTACAGGATGTTGCCTGCTTTTACGAATTGTCCGTCAGCCCTCTTGGCACCTAATCTTTTTGCTTCGGAATCACGTCCGTTCCTTGTGGAACCTACTCCCTTTTTATGAGCAAAAAACTGAAGGTTCATATTCATCATGGTACTACACCTCCTTGAAAATCATATCAATATATGGTTCATATTCGCTGTTCTCTTCCAGACTCTCCAGACCAAGAATCATGGTTTTAATGAGCAGCTCCGCATCATGCGAGGGGCGTTTACGAAAACGGAATTCAATGGTTCCCTCTTCTTCATCGCTGACATGGCTCGTCTCATCTTCCGTATACACTTCCAGTGCATTCAGCGTATTGATCACAAGCATAGAAACAGCCGAACATACAATATCCTTTCCTGGATCTGAAAACTCGGCATGTCCACTCACGTCAAAGCCTGTATAAGCATGATGTTCATTCCTATAAATGGTTATACGGATCATCGGATTATGCGTTGATCTTTTCAATCTTAACTGCTGTGTACTGCTGTCTGTGGCCGTTCTTCTTATGATATCCTGTCTTTCTCTTGTACTTGTAGACAATGACCTTCTTAGCCTTACCGTCGCCGAGTACGGACGCGGTTACGGTCGCACCGTCTACAACAGGATTTCCAACAACAAGACTCTCATTATTCACCGCAAGTACCTGGTCAAATGTATAAGTCTCTCCAGCTTCCACACCAAGTTTTTCTACTTTAATGATATCGCCTTCGGTTACTTTGTACTGTTTACCACCTGTTGCTATGATTGCGTACATATGGCACCTCCTATTATCATTACTCGCCAGCTATGGTGCCCGCGGATACGGAACTTGTAAAACCTCGCTGTGCGGCATACTCATAAAATATAACATGCACGATTTACAAAGTCAAGAGCTTCTTTGCATTTTCTGAAAGAATCTGCCGTTTTTCATCGTCTGACAGATCCATTTTCCGGAAATATCCGACAGATTCCTTCTGGCCTGACCATGGAGAGTCTGTGGCGAACAAGATCCGGTCCATCCCATGGTTCCTACAGATGCGGATGAACTGGTCATCCGGAATCTTGCCGAATACAACGGCCGTATCGAACCAGACATCCCTGCCGACTAACTCCTGCTCTACTTCATCCCACCGGAGAAAGCCGCCCATATGCGCAAGCACCAGCTTTTCCGGCTTCACCTCGTCCAGGACTTCTCTCGCCATGGCCGGAGTACAATGCACACAGTCCGGATAGCCCGGATCAAAGCCTGCATGTACGGATATGATCAGTCCCAGCTCGCTTGCGTAGGAAATGATCCGCTTATACCGGATATCGTTAAAAAATGTCTCCTGGTAATCGGGATGAAGCTTAATGCCTCGGAAACCACGATTTTTCAATTCCTGAAGCTTGTCCTTGTAGTCTTCATTTTCCGGATGAATCCCGCCGAAGGACAATATCTTCCCTTCTCTATATGGTTCCGCGAAGCGGTTAATGCTGTCAAACTGGCCGGGATTGGTGACGACCGGAAGGGCAACGGAAAAATCCAGTCCGGCTTCTTCCGTAGAATCCTTTAGTCCATGGGGCGTCCCATCCGTAAAAGGGGCTATCCCGCATCGCCCGCTTAAAAATGCTAAGGTCTTCCCGGCAATTTTTTCCGGAAACATGTGCGTATGAAAATCAATCATTTCTGCCTCCTGAAAAAGCCACGGTTCACTCCGCGCCAGACAATCTCATGATAAATCCATAAGTCCTTGTGCAAGCACAAACTTATCATGATACTATCTGGCGAGTGAACTGCAGCCTTTAAATCCTTGTTTCTACAAATATCTCATATAAAGCCCGGATCGCGTTTTTAAAATCATCGTGGCGGACGCCTACGATAATATTCAGCTCACTGGAACCCTGGTCGATCATTTTTACATTAATATGGGAATGTGCCAGTGAAGAAAAAATTCTTCCCGCGGTTCCTCTGGTCGCCTTCATGCCCCGGCCCACAACAGCAATGAGAGCCAGATCAGATTCCAGCTCAATGTGATCCGGATGTACCGCCTTGTGGATTCCCGCAATGACCTGCTGTTCCTTTTCCTCGAAAACATCCTTATGGACAAAGATGGTCATGGTATCAATCCCGGAAGGCATATGTTCAATGGAAATATCATTCTCTTCAAATACCTGCAGCACCTTGCGGCAGAATCCGACTTCCGAATTCATCATGGATTTTTCTATTGTAATGGAAACAAAACCGTCCGTCCCCGCGATACCGGTAACCGTGTATTTGGGCTGCCTGCAGGTTCCCTCTACGATCAGGGTACCTTTGTCCTCCGGCTGGTTGGTATTGCGGATATTGATCGGAATTCCCGCTTTTCTGACCGGGAAGATCGCGTCCTCATGAAGCACTCCCGCACCCATATAAGACAGCTCCCGCAATTCCTTGTAGGTAATCGTTTCAATAGCCTTTGGATTCTGGACGATCCTTGGATCCGCGATCAGAAATCCGGATACATCTGTCCAGTTCTCATACAGGTCTGCCTGTACTGCCAGGGCAACCAGGGAGCCGGTGATATCAGAACCGCCCCTGGAAAATGTCACGATCGTGCCATCCTCCATGGCTCCGTAAAATCCGGGAATAACCGCTCCTGAAGAATTCCGAAGTCTTTCGGAAAGGAGCTTGTTGGTCGCTTCCTCATCAAAGTTTCTTCCCGCGTCAAACCGGACCACCTCAGCGGCATCGATAAATTCAAATCCAAGATATGCCGCCATGATCTTCCCATTCAGATATTCCCCTCTGGACGCGGCATAATCCCGGCCGATCTTTTTTCCGAAATTTTTCCGGATTGTCTTGAATTCATCCTCTAAAGAAATCGACAGCTTCAACCCGTCAATGATCTCCTGATAGCGTGCTTTGATGGCATCCATCTGTTCTGTAAAATCCTTTTCCCGGATTGCCACGCCATAGCAGCTATAGAGCATATCCGTCACTTTTGTATCACTTGAAAAACGCTTTCCCGGCGCAGACGGCACTACATAGATCCTGGTCTTATCTGCCCGGATGATCCTCGCGGCCTTTTTAAACTGCCCTGCGCTTGCCAGGGAGCTTCCGCCAAACTTTACTACTTTCTTCATTCCCGGTTCCCTCCATGAACGTGTATACCAGCTTTCTTTCAGTATTGCTGACAAAACTGTTTCTTATTATAACGCTTTCTATAAAAGTTGTAAATCGAAAGTTACACATAAATTTCAACTGTTATGCTGAATAATGTCTGCGTATTCCGCGTTAGCCGCGCGCTTTAAGTCTTCCGGCTTCAGTTTTAGCTGCATTCCGATCTTTCCGCCGCTGACATAGATCTGTTCAAAAGCCTTAGCACTTTCATCCAGGATGGCGGGAAAATTTTTTTTCATCCCGATGGCGGTACAGCCTCCCCGCACATAACCGGTTACCTTCGTGATCTCCTTTACAGGCAGCATTTCCACGGATTTCTCCCCCACGGCCCTTGCGGCCTTTTTTAGATCCAGCTCTGCTTCGATGGGAATCACGAATATATAATGCTCTTTGCTTTTTCCCGTAGTCACCAGTGTCTTGTAAACCAGCTCATGGGGCAGTCCCGTCTGGTCCGCGGTGGAAACGCCGCTGATAAATTCCTCACATTCATAGGCCATATATTCATAAGGTATTTTTAACCTGTCCAGCATACGCATGGCATTGGTTTTCAATTCTTTTTTACTCATAGTCCTCTCCCGTTCCAGCATTCATGAAGCGGCTTCCGCAATTTTTTCCTTGTGACCTCCACAAGCTGTAGTCCCGTCACATCTACAAGGGTAGTCTGGATCGGATCTTTCGAAAGCGCTTTCCGGAATTCACGCAGCAGCTCCTGCATCTCTTCCGGCTTTTCCAGATTAATGAAATCCACCACAATGATTCCGGACAGATTGCGAAGCCGGATCTGCTTCGCGATCTCCTGTGCCGCTTCCAGGTTCATTTGCAGGAAAGCATTCTCACGGCTTTTTTTGGAGACACATTTTCCGGAATTCACATCTATGACAGTCAATGCTTCCGTAGGCTGTATGACCAGGTATCCGCCGTGCTTTAACCAGACCCGTTCTTTCAAGGCATGCTCCAGGACCGTATGGGTACTGTAAAGCTTCCCAAGAGAAAGCATCGGATCGTCATACAGGCGGAGCTTTTCCACAAATTCCGGCTGTTCCCTGCGGGAATACTCTATGATCTCTTCATAAAGCTCCGGGTCCTCTACGAGGATTTCAGATAGTCCTTCGGTGTAGACATTTTTTAGATCCGTAAGATACGGCCTGGCAGCCGTGTACAGGCAGGAAAAGCAGGTTCTTGAGACAGCCGTTTCCTTTAATTCCAGAAAACGACGTTCCAGCTGTGAAATTTCCTCCAGTACGGATTCCAATGGCATGTCCTTCGCGTTTGTCCGCACGATCATTCCGTATTCCTCATTTTTCCATTCCTGCAGCCGCTCCTTATAGGTTTCCCGCAGTGCCCTTGGAAGCTTGGCAGACACACCGATCCTGGTATTGCCGGAGGTCAGTACGGCATAACGTCCGGTAAGGCTGATATTGCTGCTGACAGTGGGGGCTTTTGTTTTTACCGCTTCCCGGCTCACCTGCACCAAAAGTTCATCCCCGATACACAACGGCTTTTTCCCCATTTTATGGGTAAAGAAGGCATGGGGCGCCTGGCTGAGATCATAGTAACAATTGATCCCGCCGATATCGATAAATGCCGCGCCGATATTTGCTACAATATTCTGCACCTTTCCGATATAGATATTACCCAACGCGGCCTGCGCCTCCTCAGCTTCCTGGCGGGAGCTTAGATGGATCTCTACGATATCTCCGTCTTCTATAAAATATGTCCAGATGTCTCCATCTTCTTTGATAATTAGAATTTTTCTGGTCATTCTATATCCTTCCCTAATGCTTCCAGTGTCACCAGTTTCCTTTTGCCTTCTGCCTTTTCGCTATCAGATGCCAGATCCGCGTACATCTCCAGCCGGTGCCATGTAAATCCGACAAAACGCGACATTGGCGCGTTTTGCTGGATACTTCCTAATGAAATCCGCTTTTCGTCCAGACCTGCGAACCTGCAAAAAGCAGACATGACAAGCTCTGGTTTCAAATTCCGCGCGCTTCCTGCGGCAAGTTGGAGATAAATGCCTTGCTCCCGCGGTTCCATCTTATAGATCAGAGGACGGATGTCACTCTCCTGCTCACTCCGTTTTGTCTGCTTCAGGACAATGATCTCAGGCTGTTCTAAAAAAGCATGGATCAGGCTTTTAGAGCGTTGAAATACCGCGGCACTCTCCGGGTCCGGAAAGCCCACCAGATAATCTGCCGCCGCGAAAATGGACATTCCGGTCATTTTCTTTTCTTCCGCGATCTGCCGGAAGCTGACGACCTCAATGCCTTCCACAGATACTTCATTCATTCTGCGGACCGCTTCCGCGCTGGAAATGTATCCGGCCAGTTCGATGTCAAAGTATTCTCCTTCACTGGTCAGCCCGATTCCTAAGGGGCTGGCAAAGGACATGATCATATGCGGGTTGTATCCTGCCGTAAACGCAATGGGAATCTGTGCCCTGCGCATGACCTTCTGGAAAAACCGCATCACGTCCAGATGGCCGATGAAACGGAGGGAACCATATTTTTTAAACTTAATTCTTACCTTCATAGCATACCCCTCCTCCAAACTCTGCCGCACCGCAGCCGGAACACTGCTGCCTGCAGTTCGGTGTTATGGTCTCTTCCATCGCGCGGTTCCATTCCCTGCGGAGAAACTGTTTACTCACGCCAGTCTCGATAAAATCCCATGGGAACAGCTCTTCTTCGCTTCGGGCACGTATCGTATAGAAATCAGGATCCACTCCTGTATTTTCAAATGCCTGCATCCATGGTTCATTGTGGAAGGTCTCTGTCCAGGAATCAAACAGGCATCCCAGGCGGTAGGCCTCTTCCAGAACCTTTCCCACTCTCCGGTCTCCGCGGGCAAATACGCCCTCCAGCACGGTCACTTCGGCATCGTGCCAGTTATATTTCAGGCTCTTCCGGTTAAGCTGTTCACAAAAGCTCTGCTTTACAATGGATGCCCGCCGGACATATTCCTCTGCCGGACACATGGATGCCCATTGGAAAGGGGTAAAGGGCTTGGGCACAAAGAAGGAGGTACTGGCCGTGATCTGGCATTTTCCATGGCGCTGCTCTTTCGGCAGCTCATAATAGATCCGTGCCACCTTATCCGCCAGTACAGCGATTTCTTTCATATCCTCTTCGGTCTCTGTAGGAAGCCCCAGCATAAAGTACAGCTTGACCTTTGACCAGCCGCCGGCAAAGGCCTGTCCTGCCCCGCTTAGGATATCTTCCTCCGTCAGCCCTTTATTGATCACATCCCGCATCCGTTGGGAGCCGGCTTCCGGGGCAAAGGTGAGGCTGCTTTTCCGGATATCCTGTACTTTCTGCATGGCATCCAGGGAAAAAGCGTCGATCCTCAAAGAAGGCAGGGAAATGTTGATCCCCTTTCCCTGATATTCTTCGATTAAAAATGTAACCAGCTCCTGCAATCCCGAATAATCACTGGAGCTTAAAGAACTCAGGCAGATTTCTTCATGTCCGGTATTGTCCAGTATGGTTTTGGCGTATTGCTTCAACATCTCCACGCTTCGCTCCCGGGTAGGCCTATAGATCATCCCAGCCTGGCAGAACCTGCATCCGCGGATACAGCCCCGCTGGATCTCCAGTACCACACGGTCCTGGGTCGCTTTGATAAATGGAACCACCGGAGACATGGGATATACGATGTCATCCATGTCCATGGCAATCTGCTTTTTGACCGTTGCGGGAGCATGGGGGCTGACCGGTCGGAACGAAGCCAGCGTTCCGTCCTCGTGATAGGCTGGTTCATAAAGCCGGGGGACGTAGATCCCCGGAATCCGGGCAGCACATTCCAGAAATTCCAGACGGCTTTTTCCTTCCTGCCGGCATTGCTTATAGGTATCCAGAAGCTCATCATAGACGATCTCCCCTTCCCCAATATAAAACAGGTCGAAAAAATCCGCCAGAGGCTCCGGATTGTAGGCGCAGGGACCGCCGCCGATGACGATGGGGTCTGTGTCTGTCCGGTCTTTGCTGTGCAAAGGGATCTGACTCAGATCCAATATCTGCAGGATATTGGTGTAGCACATCTCGTATTGGATGGTAATGCCGAGAAAGTCAAAATCCCGGACAGGGTCCTGGGATTCCAGCGCGAACAAAGGAATCTTCTCTTCCTTCATGATCTTGTGCAGATCCACCCAGGGGGAATAGACACGCTCACACCAGACATCCTCCCTGCGGTTGAACATGTCATACAGGATCTGAAGGCCCAGATGGGACATACCAATCTCGTATACGTCCGGAAAGCACATGGCGAAGCGGATGTCCACCTGAGCCGGATCCTTCATTACGCTATTCACCTCGCCGCCGATGTAACGGGCGGGTTTTTCGATATTTAGTAGTATTTCATCATTTAAGGCTAGTTTTCTCATAATGTTCCTTCCTTCGATCGCTGTTAAAACTCAATTGCCAATATTATATACATTTTGTGGGAGAACTGCAAGCTCTCATCCATATCAATATAACTTTATTTCTATTCCGGCGCAAAGAAAAAGGCTGCCTGTTTTTGACAACCTTTTTAAAAACCTTATTCCCTATTCCTTTTGGAAAACATCTTACAGCTTTTTATGTTAACCACTCTTTTCACTTATATGCTTTTGCAGCATATAATAAAACGGAAACATCCTTCGCATGACGGGTATAGGCTTTCTCAATTTCATTCAAGGCACGCACCTCCTTCTGATTTTTTTACATCTATATATCCAGAAAAAAGAGGGTTCGTTACAACATAGATGGAATTTTTCGGATTTCTGTTTTAGCAGAAAATATATCATCCATTTTCTGTTTCCGAATGAAAGCTCATCATCCACTTCCTGCTTCGGAATACGAACAGTGTGATCAGCAGCCGTACCAGCTCTTCCTGTGACAGAATAAAATAGACCCAGGTGACCGGTAAATGAAATACAAATGCGGTGATCAGTCCCAGCGGCGCTCCTACAAGCCAGGTACCGATCATATCAATGATCATGATGTAAGTCGTCTTGCCGCCGCTGCGTACAATTCCGCCCCCAAGGACCATATTGGCAACCTTTACCGGTGCCAGTACCGCAAAGGCCAGAAGAAGCCCTCCTGCCGTTGTCCGCACTTCCGCTTCTACATTGTACAACAGTACGTAGTAATCTTTCCATAAAATCAATGCCGCGGATAATACAATGGATCCAATAAAACCGTACCACATCAGCTTTTTGGATTCCGCATAGGCTTCATCGTACTCTTCTGCCCCGAGCCGCTTTCCGATCAGAATACCTGCCGCCTGGGACACGCCGCTCAGGGCTCCGATGAAAAGCCCCTGGATGGGACCTGTCATGGACATGGCGGCCAGGGCTCCTGTTCCGATATGCCCATAGATGAATGTATTGACATTTTGCCCCACACTCCAGAGAAATTCGTTGATCAGAATGGGAAGCAACATCAGAATAAACTGCCGGTACCCTTCTTTTCCCAAAGCCAGTGAGAAATGGTACCGAATGCCTTTTGGCATTCTCACATAGCAGAACATGATCAGGATCAGGAACAGGTTTACAAACTGCGAGATCACACTTGCAACTGCCGCCCCTGTCACTCCAAGCTTTGGAAAACCAAAGTGTCCGAATATCAGCAGATAATTCAGCCCTGTGTTGACCAACGCGGATAATATTCCTGCGTAAAGCGGATATACGGCTTTATCCAGACAACGGATCATGACGGCTAAGATCGAAGATATCCCCATGGGTATGTAAGTCCAGGTGACCCGTATGAGATACTCTCTCCCGGTACCGATGATCTGGCTGTCTGCCGTATAAATCCGTACAATGGGTTCTGACAGGAGCAGGCATAGCACCATAAAAATCATACCAAGCGCAATGGTCACCGCAAGATTTACCGAGAGACTTTTGTCCGCCGTCTCCATATCCTTCATGCCGAGATATTGCGCGATCATGATCCCGGCAATCGCTGCCACCGCCCCTATTACCACCGAATAAATAAATGCCGGCCTTCCGGCCACCTCTACCGCGGCAACCGCCGTACTGCCAAGCTGACCTACCATCAATTGGTCGATCATCGCAAAAGAGGACTGCAGCATAGACTGCAGAGCAACCGGAACCGCGATTCCGATCACAGATTTTAAGAATGTATTTTTCCTCATGTAAAGTTACCCACCTTCCGTTCGAAAATATTCCAACTGTGCGGTTGCGATCCGACAGACCATTTGCATGCAATTTATTGCAATGCAAATGAGCTGTCGGATCAGCAACCCATTTATCAAATGAGCAAAATGTGGCTGCGTCAGCAGACACAAGAGTGCGTTAGCACGGATTTTGCGAATGGATGAATGGGTTGGATACTCTTTAGAGTATCCAACCGCACAGCTGGGAAATATTGCAAAATAGATTTTCGATATCTATTATCATTTACGCACAAAATCAGGGTGGCCGCAATAGGTTAAATGCGTAACCTCCGGGTAAAGTGCATAACCTATTGTGCTTTTTCAGCATGAAAATATAAAAAAGGTATTGCTTTTCTTTTTCTATGGGTTATAATGGTAAAACTACGCTAAAATACGGAAAGGAATTTCAATATGCTATACAATATCCGGAAAAAATTTATTGGAGACAGGGCGTTTTATAAGATGGTTCTGGCGGTGGCGGTTCCGATCATGATCCAGAATGGTATTACAAATTTTGTAAGCCTTTTAGACAATATTATGGTAGGGCAGGTCGGTACGGAGCAGATGTCCGGTGTCGCCATTGTCAACCAGTTGATCATGGTATACTACCTGTGCGTTTTCGGCGGTCTGGCCGGAGCCGGAATCTTTACCGCACAGTATTTTGGACTAAAGGACGATGAAGGAATCCGGCATACCTTTCGCTATAAGCTCTGGATGGCTTTTATTCTGACCGCGATCGCTTCATCTGTTTTGTTCTTTCAAAAGGAAAATCTGATCCAGATGTATCTGAACGGAAGCAATGACGGCGGAGATCTTGTCGCGGCGCTCCACTATGGGATCGGCTATCTACAGGTGATGCTTCTCGGGCTTCCTGCCTTCATGATGGTCCAGGTTTATGTCAGTACCCTGCGTGAATGCGGGGAGACCGTGGTGCCTATGAAAGCCGGTGTTGCCGCAGTCATGGTAAATCTATGCCTGAATTATCTGCTGATATATGGAAAATTCGGTCTGCCTGCCCTTGGCGTTGCAGGCGCGGCCATTGCTACGGTGATCTCCCGTTATGTGGAAGCTTTGATCGTGATCGTATGGACCCATACGCATAAAGAACAGAATCCTTACATTGCCGGAATTTACCGGACACTAAAAGTACCGGGACATCTTGCATGGAAATTTTTTATCAAAGGATCACCGTTGCTGGTCAATGAAACCATGTGGTCTTCGGGAATGGCCATGCTGACCCAGTGCTATTCTGTCCGGGGAATGAGCGTGATCGCCGGCCTGAATATCGCCAATACGATCAACGATCTATTTAACATCGTGTTTATCGCCCTTGGTGACGCGGTAGCGATCATCATCGGCCAGCTTCTGGGGGCGGGAAAGATGAAGGAGGCCCGGGATACAGACAACAAGATCATCGCCTTTTCCGTATTTAGCTGTATCCTGGTTGCGGTCCTGATGGTATTCATCGCGCCACTGTTCCCGCGGCTTTATAATACGACCCCGGAGGCAAGGGGACTGGCAGTCCAGTTCATCATAGCGCAGGCCATCTTCATGCCCCAGGCCGCGTTTATGCATGCTACCTATTTCACCTTGCGTTCCGGCGGGAAAACGATCATTACATTTCTGTTTGACAGTGTATTTGCCTGGTTCGTCAGCGTACCGGCGGCCTATGTATTGAGCCGCTATACCCTGATCCCGGCCATAGCCATATTTGCCGTGGTGCATATCATGGACTGGATCAAATGTATCATCGGCTTTGTGTTGGTGAAAAAGGGCGTCTGGCTGCAGAATATGGTGTCGTGATCCAGGCCGGATCTCAATCCGTATCCATATATATTTTGAGGATAACCTACCGTAAGCAGGTTATCCTCTTTGTGTTTTTGATATAGATATCCGGTATATTGATGCCTGGTTTGTCAACATATTCCGGTTTTTGTAATCAAATAAAAGAAGTATGCCTTTCACACGTTCCAAATGTATCATCTTCCTTATCTGCCTTTTATCATATAGTTCATATCCACGCAGATACCGATGCACCTTCGCTTCTTCTTCGTAAAAGGCCGCTTCCTCTTCCTTTGTAACACTCGGCCCTCCGGCAAATGCAGGCCGGTTTTTCACATTTTCCCGCAGATACAGGTCATAAGTCAGCAGCTCCCTGTACTCTTCTGTCCTGTCCCCGTCATATTCTTTCGCAAACGCATACAGGATCTCATACCGCCGGATCCTGGTATGATTGAGCCCTCTGAGTTGACGCGTTTCATAATATGCACTTAGCTTTTCATACATCGTAAAAGCATCTGGAAACGCATGTTCCAGAAGCTCCAGTGTATGTACAAACTGCCCGCTGTTATAGTAAACCTCCACCATCTCTTCTATACCTTTGAGCCGGATGATATCCTCATAGGAAAGCCATCCGGTAGACAGTACCTCGAAGGGCGGCCTGTCCTGATACAAAAGCTGGTATTGCTTTGCCTGCTCTTCCATATACGAGCCCTTCAACACTTTCAGAAATCCAAGCTGCAGCTGCTCCGGACGCAGCGCATAGACATCCTGAAAGGATTTTCGGAAGCTTTCATAATCTTCATAGGGAAGCCCCGCGATCAGATCCAGATGCTGGTGCACATTTCCCTTTACATGAATTCGTTCCACTACTGCTTTTACCCTCTCAAAGTCCATGGTACGATGAATCTCCCGGAGCGTTTTCGGATTGGTAGATTGCACTCCGATCTCCAGCTGGATCAGTCCCGGGCGCATGGAACTGATCAGACGGAGTTCCTCCTCATTCAACAGATCCGCGGCTACTTCAAAATGAAAATTGGTCTTTCCGCTGTCATGCTCTGCCAGATAAGACCATATGGCAAAGGCATGGTCATGACGGCAGTTAAATGTCCGGTCCACAAATTTGACCTGTGGAACCTCCTGATCCAGAAAAAACTGCAATTCCCTCTTCACGGTCTCGATATCACGGAACCGCAGGCACTTGTCGATGGAAGAAAGACAGTAGCTGCAGGAGTAAGGACATCCACGGCTGGATTCATAATAAATGATCTTGTTACGAAAAAATTTCATATCTGTATCTGATGACAGAGGGGGTTCGGACTTCCCGGCAGATTCCAAGGTATGCGGGAGATCCCGGCAATAAACAAATGGCACCCGGTTCAGATCCAATGTCTTACGGGGCGGATTTTCAAAAATCCGTCTGCCGGGGACATCCTTTGCATATACAATCCCGTCAATCTCCCGCAGGGACGGCAGATCTCCATGATAATATTCCAACAGCTCCAGGAATGTCTCTTCCCCTTCTCCACACATCACGCCCCGTACCTGCGGCATGCTTTCCAGCACATTCCTTGGGTGATAAGAAACCTCCGGCCCGCCCAGCCAGATTTCTGTCCGGGGCAGCACCTTTGCCAGTTCTATGACAATCTGTTCCACGTAAATGATATTCCACAGATAGCAGGAGAAGCAGACCACATCCGGCTTTTTCATATACAGGTCCATCAAAATCTCATCCACCTGTTGATTGATCGTATATTCCACGATTTCTACAGACTGCCGGTATCCGTCGTCTTTCCCTCTCGTCGCAAATGCCTGCAGGCTGTACACGGCAAGGTTCGAATGAATATATTTTGCATTGACTGCTGTCAGTAAAATTTTCATCTGTCTGGCAAATCCTTTCTAACGCGAAAATAGGTATTTCCCCTTATTCTTTCTCTCTTAGAAATGCTTCCACCGTTCGATTAAACGCTTCCGGCTCTTTATTTGCGATAAAGTGGTTTCCTGGCAGGATCGCCAGCCTTGCGTTTGGCAGGCTCTTATAGATCAGCCTGGTATGTGATTCCCGGATCATATCCTTTGTGCCGGCGATTACAAGGATTTTTGCGGTAACTTTTTTCAGTTCCTCCACTTCAATATTCGGGTCATTTACCATCAGCCCCAGCAGCTCTGCGTTTTTCTTTGCGTCTTTGCTTTTTTTCGCAAAGAAAGAAGCAATCTTATATCCGATCACGATGGGGATCTGTATTGAGGGCTTCACGCCTGCCGGATTTAGATTCGCGCCATTTAAGATCAGGCGTCTGACCCTCTCGGGATATCGGACCGCGAAAACCAGCGCGATATTCCCACCGTCAGAAAATCCAAGGATATCCGCCCGTTCCAGCCGTAGCTCATCCATAAAGGAATACAGGTCATCCGCAAACTGCCGTATGGTAAAAGGGGCATTGCCCCTTGGGGATTTCCCATGTCCTCTGGTATCGACGGCAATGACCCTTCTGGTTTTTGAAAAATATGCAATCTGATGCACAAAATAGGAGCTATCTTCCCCATTGCCATGAAGCAGAAGGAATGGTTCTCCCTGTCCTTTTTCCCTATAGTATAAATATGAGTTCACTATTTTATTTCTCCTCCATTTGTATTCTTGTATACAATCTGACTCTCATACAGGGATTTGATTCGATGGCGGAAAACAGGTATGATTCTTACAGACATAATAAGTGGTTTTTCCATTTAACAATTTATACCCTTCTGCTGCCTTTGTATATAGCCGGCCATTGCTGCTGTTGGAAGAGTTTTCCACATTTTCTACATTTTTCGTATTTTCCATGCCATTTTCGTTTTTCACACTTTCCACAGACATTTTCACATCCGCATAGAGCGGAAGCTTTGCCCTGGTTTCATCCATAGAATCGGATTCCGACAACACAACCGTAATTTCCATAGGCGGATTTTCATATAGAAGCCGTGCGGTCAGATACATACTATACCCTGCCGGATAGTGCTCAGCTTCCGCTGCCATAAATAGAAGCTGTTTTTCAGCCGCCCGCGCAAGATCATGTTTCGAACTGTCTTTTTTCTTCTCATTGATACGATTATGCATATCGAAACTGCTGCGCATATGATCAGAATGCTCCAGATCCGGAATCAACTGCGAAAGCCTGGCCAGACAATAGGCCATCACGGAATTTCCGCTTGGCAGCGCCCCGTCATAGCTCTCCTTTGGCCTGGAGATCAACGGACTGTTCAGCTTTCCATACAGGTAATAACCGCCCCGCACATCTTCAAACTGCTTCCTGGCCTCGCGGCAGACCTGCGCCCCGCGCTTCAGATAAAAGTGCTTTTGGCAGGCTTCATAGAGACTGATCAGGGCTGCCGTATAATAAGCATATTCGTCTAAAAATCCTTTCCCGGACCTTACCCCGTTCCGCTGGCTCACATAAAGAATATTTTCTTCCGTAAGGTGTTCTTCTAAAAACCGGGCAGCTTTCTCTGCCGCTGTCAGATAACACCTTTTTCCGGTCACCCGGTATAGTGTGGATAACGCACAGATCATCAGAGAATTCCACGCAGTCAGGACTTTATCATCCAGATGAAGCGACGCACGGGATTTACGGTAATCATACAGCTCTTTTTTCTCCCTGTCAAATCCATCCGAAAGAGGATTTCCATTCAGGAGATTGGGAATATTTCTTCCTTCAAAATTTCCTTCCTCCGTGATTCCAAAATACGCGCAGAACCGCTCTCCTCTTTCTGCGCCAAGTACTTCACAGATTTCTTCGTATTTCCATACATAATATTTTCCTTCTTCCCCGTCACTGTCCGCGTCCTGGGCGGAATAAAATTCTCCTTCTTTTCCGGTCATTTCCCGGAAGATATATTCCGCTGCTTTTTCTGCCGTATCCAGCAGACTCTGCTCTTTGGATGCCTTATATGCTACGCAGTATGCAAGGATCAACAGGGCATTGTCATACAACATTTTTTCAAAATGAGGCACTAAAAAATATCGGTCTGTGGAATAGCGCGAAAATCCATAGCCGATTTGGTCAAAGAGCCCGCCTCTCCGCATTTTATCCAGTGTAAAAAGGACCTGCTTCAACGCGGTGTTTTGCTGTGTGACCTGAGAGTACAGCGTCAGGAATATCAGATTGTGTGGCGTGGGAAATTTGGGAGCCTGACCGAATCCACCACAGGCTTCATCAAAGCTCCGTGAAAAAATTGCCGCCGCTTCCTTCGGCAGATTTCCTTGGTTTTCTTTTGGCAGAGACTCTGACTGCCTGTTCACATGTGCCAGGATCTGCTCCGCGGATTTCAGAAGTTCCTGCCTGCTGCTTTTCCATTTTTCGACGATGGCAAGGAGCAGGTCAGGGAAGCCGACCGTACCGTACCGGGACACGGGCGGAAAATAGGTGCCCGCGAAAAAAGGCTTTTGCCCGGCCGTCATAAAGATGCTCATCGGCCATCCGCCGCTTCCTGTCAATGCCTGACAGACATTCATATAGACGCTGTCAATATCCGGCCGTTCTTCCCTGTCTACTTTGATGGATACAAAATACTGGTTTAAAATATCTGCCGTCTTCGGATTTTCAAAGCTTTCCTGTGCCATGACATGGCACCAGTGGCAGGTGCTGTAGCCGATGCTTAAGAATACCGGTTTATCTTCCTGCCTTGCTTTCGCAAATGCCGCGTCTCCCCATGGATACCAGTCTACAGGGTTTTCGGCATGCTGTAAAAGGTACGGGCTGGTCTGGCCTTCCAGATGATTGTTCATAGAATGCTCTCCTTTTTTGTCATATTACGCATAGTGATATTTTCCCCGTTTTTTGACTAAAAATGCAGAGGTTACGAATAACGCAAGCAGTTCTGCGGTTACGATCGCCATCCAGACTCCGTCCAGTTGGAAGAAAACAGGCAGGATCAGAACCACGGATACCTGGAATACCAGCGTCCTTAAGAAAGAGATTGCCGCGGATACCGCTCCATTTCCCAGAGCGGTAAAGAAACCGGAACCCCATATATTAAACCCGCTCAGCATAAAAGAAAGGGCATACAGCCGGAAGCCGTGGCAGGTCATTTCAAAAAGCTCCGGGTCATATCCAACAAATACCCTTGTCAGCGGATAAGATAAGATTTCTGCCAGAAGGGTCATACCAAAGCCTGCGCATGCCAGTATAACGATACTTTTTTTGAAAATATTTTTTAATTCCCTCTGGTTTCCGGCTCCATAATTATAGCTGACGATCGGAGCGCTTCCGATAGAATATCCGATATTGACCGCAGCGAAAATAAAGGTGACATACATGATAACACCATAAGCCGCTACACCGTCCTCTCCGGCCAGCCGCATGAGCTGGTAGTTGTACAAAATATTGACCAGAGAGGATGAAATGTTTGTCATCAGCTCTGAAGAGCCGTTGGTGCATGTTTTCAGCAGGATTTTCCCATAAAACCGGGTCTTGCCAAGTCGGAGCAGGCTGTTATTTTTCCGTGAAAAATAGAGGATCGGCACTACGCCGCCCAAGATTTCCCCGATGGCTGTGGCAGCTCCGGCCCCCGCCAGCCCCCATTTGAACACGACAATAAATAAAAAATCAAAGACCACGTTTGCCGCTCCGGAGATCAAAGACATCCGCAGGCTTAATTCCGGTTTTTCTGCCACAATGAAAAAATTCTGAAACGCGATCTGCAGCATAAATCCGGTCAGCGATATACAAAGGATCCTTCCATAAAGCACACAATAGCCGATCATGTCCTCGGTGGCTCCAATGGTATACGCGATGGGCCTCATAAAAACAGCGGCTGTGATGGATATGACAACTCCGGCTCCAATCAGGATATAGACCAACATGGAGAAATATTCGTTAGCCTTTTTGCTCTCACCTTCTCCCAGTTTGATCGCGACCAGGGCGCTTCCGCCGGTTCCGATCATGAATCCAACGGTGCTGATTCCCATGAGCAGCGGCATCATCAGATTCAGTGCCGCAAAGGGTGTGGTTCCTACGAAGTTGGAAACAAACAATCCGTCCACAATGCTGTATACAGATGTACAGATCATCATAATGATAGACGGTATTGTAAAACGAAACAGTCTTTTATAAGTAAAATGGTCAGATAATTGTATTCTCATAATTGCTCTATTTTTGCCTGAAGCTGTATCAGATACTTTTCTGTCAATCGGACCAGCTCCCGGCTTTCCTCCTCTGTCATTTCCGCGAATACCTGATTTTCAGCTTCCGCGGCTGGTAATATTTTTTCTTTCACAAGATCCTTTCCCTGGAGGGTAAGGTACACCCTCTTGTCCTTTCCATGCTCTTTACGAACTTCGATCAGTCCTTCCCACTCCAGCTTCTTGATAGCGGAATGAATGGTCTGCTTGCTGATAGAATTTCGGTCACAGATATCTTTCTGATGACACCCTTCCCCCAGCTCCAAAATCGTAGAAAAAATCTCATACGTACTGTCAGATACTCCTGCCTTCCACGCTGTGTCATGCCACAGCTTCTCTATTTTCCTCCACAGGTAGTTATACTCCTTTAATGCTTTTTCTTGTTCCAGTTTCATCCATTTTACCCTCTACAGTCTGATTTCGTACTTTGCAGCTTCTCTATTATAGTCCGATATCATACTTTTGTCAAGGCAAAGTTCCTATTTATATGGCATTGCTGCTCAAGCCATAGGTTCAAACAGAACTACGTACCGCATACTTCACCCTTTACTTTATTGCGCTGCTTGCTATTATAAGCGAATTTTGTTAAAATAATCATAAATATATTGTAGCTAAAACACACGAAGGGAGTGCTTTCATTGCAGCATACCATGCCTCAGGAGCAAAAGTATCAAATGATGACGGAAGCGCCGATTCCCGGATTGATCGGCAGATTGGCGGTTCCTACTATTATCAGTATGCTGGTGACCTCATTTTACAACATGGCAGATACTTTTTTTGTAGGTAAGATTGGAACCAGTGCTACTGCCGCGGTAGGGGTTGCCTTCCCGGTTATGGCAATCATTCAGGCGCTAGGCTTTTTCTGCGGCCATGGATCGGGTAATTCTATCTCCAGAAAGCTGGGAGCCCATGACGAGGGTTCGGCCGGTGAGCTTGCCGCTACCGGATTTTTTGCCAGTTTGTTTCTTGGCCTGGCTGTTCTGGTGCTTGGCCTGTTATTCCTAACGCCATTGTCACGGATTCTTGGTTCCACCGATACTATCTTGCCCTATACAAAGGAATATCTTAGGATTATCCTTGTGGGTGCGCCCTGGATGGCGGCGCAGTTTGTTTTAAACAACCAGATCCGTTTTCAGGGAAATGCCTTTTATGCCATGATCGGCGTTGGTACAGGAGCTGTCTTGAATATCGCATTGGATCCAATTTTTATTTTCGGATTCGGGATGGGGGTCTCCGGCGCCGCACTTGCTACCGTGATCAGCCAGTTGATCAGCTTTTTCCTGCTGCTTGCGGGCATCCATATATCCGGCTGTATTCCGATCCGCCTGAAAAATGTCCGCTTTAACCAGGAACGGCTTCGGGAGATTGCCGGAGGCGGGCTTCCGTCTCTGTTCCGTCAGGGACTCGGGAGCATAGCGACCATGACCCTTAATATTGCCGCGAATCCCTATGGTGATGCGGCCATTGCGGCTATGTCCGTTGTCAGCAGGATTTCCATGTTCGCCATTTCCGCCTTGATCGGATTCGGGCAAGGTTTTCAGCCTGTCTGCGGATTTAACTACGGCGCTAAAAAATATGGCCGGGTACGGGAAGCTTTCTGGTTCTGTGTAAAGATTTCTACTGTATTCCTGTTAGCCCTGGCTGTCCTTGGCTTTCTGCTTTCCGGACATTTGATCGGAATCTTCCGGGATGACCCGGAGGTGATCCGTATCGGAACCACTGCCGTCCGCTTCCAGTGCGCTACGCTGGCCCTAAATGGCTGGATCGTCATGAATAATATGATGACGCAGACCATGGGAAAGACATTTTACGCGTCTCTTCTGGCATCCGCGAGACAGGGGCTGTTCTTTATCCCGATCCTGCTGGTACTGCCCCGGATCCTGGGGCTCCCTGGGATCCAGTCAGCACAGGCGGCGGCAGATCTCTGTACCTTCCTGATGTCCCTGCTCCTATACCAGAAGGTGATGGATGAGGTAAAGAAGGAAGAAGCGGATGAGTATACTCTGTCTAACGCCTGATAAAAGGAAATACGAGAATATCAATCATAAATGAAAAGAGGTTTGTATTTATGGAATATGAAACACAATCTGAATTTAAAATCCAGCCACAAAATGATTTTCACCCGGAAAATGAAATACTATTGATCCGGCACCATTTTTCGCGCCTCGGATGGATGTACTTTTTGGGAACACTCATTCTTTTTGGTGTTCAGTATGCCATATCTTTTCTGATCGGAAAACTGCCGTTCATCCGGATAGACAGTATGGATGCCTACCTTTTTGCGTCGATGCTTCCCATGTATCTGATCGGAATGCCTCTGATGGGGCTTTTGATCAAAACTGTGCCTTCGTCTCCCATCCAAAAGCATAAAATGACCTTTCGGCAATGGCTGACCGCGTTTTTTATGTGCTATGCTATCATGTATCTGAGCAATCTTGCGGGACTGGCAATGACCGCGATCATCAGCGCCATCAAAGGCGCTCCCGTAGCAAACCAAGTGGTGGATACTATGACAGGCATTAGCCCGTGGACTGCTGTTTTTATCACAGCCTTGTGTGCTCCGGTCACCGAAGAACTGCTCTTTCGTAAGCTTCTCATAGACCGTACCATAAAATATGGTGAAAAAGTATCCATTCTCTTTTCTGGTTTCATTTTCGGACTGTTCCACGGCAATCTGAACCAGTTTGCGTATGCGTTTACATTGGGCATATTTTTCGGTTTTATCTATGTAAAAACCGGAAAGATTATCTACACCGTTATCATGCATATGGTTGTCAATTTTCTCAGCTCTGTAGCCATGGTGTTTGTGACAAATTCCGCGGCCTATAATGAGCTTATCAACATGTCAGAAGATCCGGCGCTGTTCATGCAGACGGCCACGGATCATCTTCCGGGGCTTCTGTTCCTGTCATTATACGGATTGGCCATCCTTGTCTTTTTCATCGCAGGTATCATATGCCTGGCAGTCAACTTCCGGAAAATGAAGCTCCGTCCGGGAATGGTATCCGTACCTAAAGGTAAGTTTTTCGCGGCCTCTGTTTTGAATGCAGGGATGATCCTCTTTACTTTGTTTTGGCTGATACAGATTGTTTTACAACTTCTGGAATAACGGTAAAACACAGGTGATTTGGCGTTACTATTCACAGTCTGATTAAAGTATAAAATCCAATTATAATAGAGAGCCTCA
>CAZFXM010000005.1:0-10296 GCA_964523125.1 uncultured Clostridium sp.
AGTACAGTTCGGATGCCCGTCAGAATCCTTTGCACTTCATTATCACGACTGCCGGGAATGATAGAAATTCCATTGCTTTTGAGTTACATACCAAGGCGATTGATATTCTGGAAGGCAGGCGTGTGGATCCAACATTCTATCCGGTGGTCTATGGACTTAAGGATGACGAGGATTGGGAAGATGAAGCAAACTGGTATAAGGTAAATCCTTCCCTCGGATATACGGTTGATATCGAAAGACTTCGTGATGCCTACAGGGAAGCGAAGCAAAATCCGGCTGATGAGATTACATTCAAATGGCTTCGAATGAATATGTGGGTATCCAGTACAACCTCATGGATTCCAGATACAATCTTTATGAAAGGCAGTGAGCCTATTGATATGAGATTGCTGGAGGGAAGAAATTGTTATGCAGGATTAGACTTATCCAGTACAGGAGATATTACGGCTTTGGTTTTGATATTTCCACCGAGAAGTGCGGAGGAGAAATATATTCTGGTGCCGTACTTCTGGGTGCCGGAAGAAACCATTCCACAGAGAGTGAAGGCAAATTCCGTTCCCTATGATGTATGGGAGAAGCAGGGGCATTTGTTAGCGACAGAAGGAAATGTGATTCACTACGATTTCATTGAGAAGTTCATTTGTGATCTGGCTGAGAAGTATCACATTCTGGAAATTGCAGTGGACAGATGGAACGCAACTCATATGATTCAGAATTTGGAAGATGCCGGATTTACGATGGTGCCATTCGGACAGGGTTTTGCAAGTATGAGTACACCGACCAAGGAGTTCTACAGACTACTGATGGAAGGGCAGATTGTTCATGCTGGGCATCCGGTACTTCGATGGATGGCAGGTAATGTGGTAATTGAGACCGATGCTGCGGAGAATATTAAGGTAACCAAAGCGAAGTCAAAAGAGAAGATTGATGGAATTGTAGCTTCCATTATGGCTCTGGACAGATGCCTGAGAAATCAGGGTGAGACGCAGGGAAGTGTTTATGATGAGAGGGGATTGTTGGTGTTTTGATAAGGAGGCTTTATGGGTTTTTTTAGCAACATATTTCGCGGAAGGGATGCTCCCACAGACAGGACTTCCGGTAGTGCGTATTCATTCTTTATGGGTGGTTCGACTTCCGGGAAGAGAGTGAATGAGAGAACAGCAATGCAGATGACGGCGGTGTACTCCTGTGTGAGGATACTGTCGGAGGCAGTGGCGGGGCTTCCATTACAATGAGGATACGCTGGCAGATACGGTAAAGTCGGCATTGGCGCAGATTGAAGATATGCAATATGAGGCAGTTCTGAAAGCAAGGGGAATCGCCCCGGAACGAATCAGGAAGTATGGGTTTGCGTTTGAAGGGAAAAAGGTTCTGATTGGATGAAACTGTGCGGTTAGATGCTCCAATGAGCATCTAACCTTACAGCCTTTCTTATTTTCCGGTATTCCCTGGATTTACATGTCCTTCAGCCTCTCAATTTTACACCTATGTTCTTTCGTCTTTTTGTTGTAGCTAATTCCAACAGCCAATATATTTCCAGCATATTTTGGCCTTTCTCCAAGCTTTCCCTTAAAGCGCGCCGCGTAATTCTTATCTTTGATCTGACGGATTGCTTCTTCCGGTGTACTGTCCACCTTTAATTCTAAAATAATGCCATCAGCCTCGTGGTGTTCAGGATAAAAGATAAAATCTACAAATCCTTCTCCAGCCTTATCTTCACGTTCTACACGGTATCTGTCTCTTGCGGACAGATAGACCAGATTCACAACTGCCGACAATTCAGATTCATTGTTGTAGGAAAGAATCGGTGCTTCCGTGTCATGGGCAAATTTGAGGATTTTTGCCATAGTCTGTGTATCACCGGACAATGTAGCCGCAAGCATTTTTTCAGACTCCTTAGCCAGACGATGGACATATCCAAGGCTGTCATTCGTTAACAGCAGTTCATTATATTTATCCATCAATTCTTTATTAGGGATGAAGACTGTACCATTTTCATAGGTGAGAAGCCCGTACACTACCATTGCGGAATAAATTTGGTTTTTTGTCTTTAATTCTGTCTCGGTCGCGGCGTATCCCTGCAGCATAATGGGAATCCGTTCTTTGGAGACCATGAATGAAAGATCATCCCGGACTTCATTTATATTGTTTCGTATATAATAAAAAATCTCATCATAAGGACCGGAACTTGTCCAGTAATTGGATAATTCATTTTCCGTTAATGCACATACCACAGAACGGGGATTGTAGAGTCTTCTTCCGGCAGCGGTACAGTAACCATCATACCAGATAGAAAGGTCCTCTCTGGTGATTTCAGGAGAAGCATTTTCCCGCTCATATATCTGAAATAATGTATCGACCTCTGAGTCCAGGAAGCCAAAATATTCGCTGAACTTCTTTTTAGTTGCCATGTCATACTCAAGAAACATATTCAGTTCCGAGCCGCTGGAATATTTTGCGATGGGAAGAACTCCTGTCATATATGCCAGTTCTACATAGACTTGGTCTTTGAGCAGATTTTTCATAAATTCGAGATATTTTTCCTTATCCGCGTTCCGAATAAACGATTTATGAAATATAGCGTCCCATTCATCCATCACGAATATAAATTTCTGTTCTGTTTTTTCAAAAACCATCTGTAGATTATCCCAAATAGCTTTTTCAAAATCAAGTGCCAGATCTGAATATTCCTGTATCAGATCTTCTTTTAATCCCTCTGAAACGCGGTCGATATAGGCAGAATAAGAGTTACAGTTTTCCGGCATTCTGCTGAAATCTATATAGATTACATTGTATTGATTCAAATGCTTTGCATAATTTTCATGCTCCGCAATTGCCAGAGTGTCGAATAAATTGCCGGAATCCACAGCTTTTCCGAAAAACGCCCCTACCATATTGGCTATAACGCTTTTGCCAAACCGGCGCGGCCTGGTAATACAGAAAAAGCGGTTCTTTTTACCAAGTGCAGGAAGTAATTCCTGGATCAACAAGGATTTATCAACAAAATATGGATCAGAAACCATTTCACAATAATCTGCGTAAGGCCGTTTGCTGTTCAAAAATATCCCCATATCGATACACACCTTTCTACTATTCAGGAAGGAACAGACAGTCCCCGTCAGTATTCAAATTCAGTACTATACTGGCTTTATATGTATTCAAATCCAGTTTAAACGCATTATGGTCTTCATACATTTTATCGATAGGAATATGAAAATACTCATATCTCCGTTCCGGATCTTCAACATCATCCCAGGTCAAATCACTCATTGACCAGCCGCTGCCGTCCTTAACTGCATTCCATTGATGGTCTGTGCTGCCCTGTCTGATTTCGAATATATAATCATCAAGAGGTGTACCTTGCCCATAGATCGGAACGCAGTCTATTCCCAGGCGGTTGAGCAAGAGCTGATAGGCCTGCGCATAGCCGCTGCAGACCGCCTTTTTGTCAACAAAAACACCATATGCGCTATGTGCTTTATACAAATCCGGATATTCTAAATCTGGCATTCCATTTTCGTCAAGCGCGTCAAAATCATACTCACAATTATCTATGATATTATCGTGGATATATCTTTCAAGTTCTTCCTGCCCCAGCCCCTGGGGGACAGTGTCTAAAATATTTTCTAATGATGAACAGAATTCCTTCTTCATGGTTTTCAGTTCATCTGAAGGGTAAATCGATAAAATCGTATACTCAGAAGGGGCAAACATATTGTCCACGCCATAAGTCAGCCAGAAAGCTTCAGGATGGTCATCAAGAAAAGCCCGATATCCCAAATAAAACTGAGTAAAATCTATATCTTTTTCCTCTCCGGAAATAGTGCCCAGAATATAGCGTTCCTCTCTCTCCTGAACCGGGGAATAGGCCAAAGTTTCCAGCCTCTCGTATATGTGGCGCGAACCCTCATCAGGAAGGACATTATAAGAATAGCTGCTGCCCACAGGCGTATAATTTTTATTTTCCGGCAGTTTTTCCAAAGAAAGACCTGGTTCATAATACCAATGATAAGCAATGTAAGCAATGATAGCAAGCGCAAAAATAGTAATAAACTTTTTCATACATTTCCCCCCAATGATTTCACATCTCTTAGCATAACACGCAATTCCATATTACACATCTATCGGCACACCCCTTTCCGGGATATCATCATCATATAGTATACTTCATTTCGTATAAATCATCAAGAACAGCTTTGAAAGGTGGCTTTAGTGAAATTTTCATGTGGCCTGTGTATAAATTGCCGGGATTTTAGGATAAAAAATAACAAAAAAAGATTAAAAATATCGAAAAATCTGTTATAATAGACCATATTGCTATTGGGATCAAGTAGACATCGGCGATTAATATATGAAAGCACGATGCTGTCATGCAAGGGGGAAAAACCATGCTGTTGCTATTCTTTTGTGTATGGATCATATTTAACGGGACAATTACTGCGGAGATTGCCGTGACCGGCGCAGTGATTGTTCTTTTCATGTTTGCGTTTATCTGTAAATTTATGGATTACAGTCTGAGGCAGGAGCTTCTTCTTTACAAAAAAGGCATCTGCCTTCTGCATTATATTCTTATACTGGTTATGGAAATCATTAAAGCGAATATGGCAGTGATCCGGCTGATCACTTCCAACAGTGAAGTGGTGGAGCCGGTGATGGTGCGGGTTCATACGAATTTGAAATCCAATTTTTGCAGAGTGCTTTTGGCAAACTCGATCACACTGACACCGGGGACGATCACGGTGTCGCTGGATGGTGATGAGTGTGTGGTACATTGTCTGGACAAGTCTCTGTCAGAGGGGATGGAAGACTCGGTGTTTGTGCAGATGTTGGAGAAGATAGAAAGGATAGGTGAGTGAGATGAGGATTATTCTGGAACATCCATGGATTTTTATATCCATTTTCGTATTTCTTGCCATTCTTCTGATCTTATGTCTGATCCGTGCCATCAAAGGGCCGACGATCGCGGACCGTGTCGTGGCGGTGAATATGATGGGAACGATTGTTATGGTTATTATCGCCATGCTTGCCGTATATATGGGAGAAAGTTATCTGCTGGATATCTGTCTGATCTATGCTATGATCAGCTTCCTTGCGGTGGTGGTATTGACAAAGGTGTACAGTGGTGTTTATCTGGAGAAGCTTGCCAGGAAAAAAAAGGAAAAAGAGGAAGGGAGTGACAGATCATGATTCTTATCGAATGGCTGCAGTTTGTGATCGGTATTGTATTTTTGCTGGCAGGGATTTGTGTTTTTGCCGTGCAGGTGTTCGGCGTCTATAAGTTTGATTATGTCCTGAACCGGATGCATGCGGCGGCGATGGGAGATACGCTTGGTATCGGGATTTCCCTGGTAGGCCTGATCATTCTGTCGGGATGGAATTTTGCCTCCCTGAAAATGGCTTTGATCATTGTGTTTTTATGGAATGCCTCTCCGGTATCGTCTCACCTGATCGCACGACTGGAGGCAACTACCAATCCTCATCTGGAACGATGCTGTGAAATGGAAGAAGGAGTCACAGAGCATCTCTGGGAGGAAGGGCAGAAAGAAATCATCTATGCGGATAAAACAGAGGAGGATGCGTGATGGCCATATTCGAATATATTTTGATGGGATTTTTGGTGGTCTGTGCGATTTCCGTTAGTTTTTCCAGAAATCTGCTGAATTCTATTTTGATTTTTATGTCGTACAGTCTGGTGATGTCTATTATCTGGATTCTTCTGGAGTCTCCGGATCTTGCCATCACGGAGGCGGCGGTCGGGGCCGGGGTGACCAGTGTGTTGTTCTTTGTGACACTAAAGAAGATCCATGCCCTTGGAGAGGAGGACGAGGAAACCGATGAGTAGAAAAATATCAGAGGAAGAATATAAACGTCAGCGGATCGTCCGTATGAAGCACTGGCTGAGCGGTGAAAAGGATCTGTATCTGGATAATATGGAAGTAGTTCCATATGGGGAATATAAACCGGATAAAAAGCAGTTGAGACGGTATGAGCACGATATGGATGAGATGATGTCACGTACCTATGATACGGAGCATAACAGGGTGTATCGCTTTTTTCAGCGCTTTTATAAAATCGCGGCGGTGCTCTGCTGTATTGTACTGATCCTGATATTGATTGTGGAAGTATCTTATCTTCCGCCGGTCGGCTCTGCCAGCAATCCGGCAAGTAACGAGGTGGCGGCAAAGTATATCGAAGACGGCATGCAGGATACAGGAGCCGTCAATATTGTGACGGGTATGATCTTAGACTATCGTGCGTTCGATACATTCGGGGAATCGAATGTATTGTTTATCGCAACCTGTACGGTACTGATCCTGATGCGGAATGATAAAAAGAAAGGAAAGGGAAGCGCACAAGACGAGGAACGGCGTGACAGCTTTTATGAACCAAAGAAGGACGCCATCCTGCAGATGGGAGCCAGGATTTTAGTACCGGTTATCATGATCTTCGGAATCTATATCATTCTAAACGGACATCTCTCCCCGGGAGGAGGGTTTTCCGGCGGAGCGATCATTGGAGCAGGGCTGATTTTGTATCTGAACGCGTTTGGGTTTGAGAAGACAGAACGATTTTTTACAGAAAAGACTTATAAAGTAATCAGCTTTTGTTCGCTGCTCTTTTACTGCCTGGCAAAAAGCTATTCCTTTTATACAGGGGCCCATCATCTGGAAAGCGGGATTCCGCTGGGAACACCGGGAACGATTATCAGCAGCGGGCTGATCCTGCCTTTGAATATCTGTGTCGGCCTGGTGGTTGCCTGTACGATGTACGCGTTCTTTGCATTGTTTCGAAAAGGAGGATTCTAAAGGATGTTTGGTTCCAATCTGATCCCCAATACAGGGGAAGTGGTTGCCATGATTCTTTTTGGTATTGGGTTCGCGAACCTGCTGCTTCAGAAGAATCTGATCAAAAAAATTATCGGACTCAATATTATGGATACGGCGGTGTATCTTTTCCTGGCGATCAAAGGGTATATTGAGGGAAGGGCGGCCCCGATCGTCGTAGACAGCGTGCAGGAGGTGACAGCCTACATCAATCCGATTCCCAGCGGTCTGGTATTGACCGGCATCGTGGTTTCCGTATCAGTCACGGCATTGATGCTGTCCCTGACGGTGAGGCTGTATAAGCGGTATCATACACTGGATCTGGATGAAATCTCTTCGAGACTGAAAAAGGAGGGCATGTAAATGGCATTTGTTCAAAATGTACCGTTCTTTTCTATCATGCTATCCATGTTTTCAGGAATCGTATCATCGGTACTTCCGGGAAAAGCGGCGAAGCGGCTGAATACGGCCATCATCCTGATCATCGGCGCGGCTTCCGCGTGGCTCCTGGCATGGCTGATGAGGACCGGCGGCAGTTATACCTTCATGATGGGGCATTTTCCTGCCCCCTGGGGAAATGAGATCCGTGCCGGGGCGCTGGAAGCAGGGATGGCGTTCTTCTTCTGTATCATCATGCTGCTGTCCATGATGGGCGGACGTAAGAAGCTATTTGATGAAGTGGAGATAACAAAGCATAATATTTATTATATCCTGACAGATCTTTTGCTAAGTTCTCTGCTGGCGCTGGTCTACACAAACGACCTTTTTACGGCATATGTGTTCGTGGAGATCAATACGATCGCGGCCTGCGGGCTGATCATGATCCGGCAGAACGGAAGGACGATTGAGGCGGCGGTACGCTATATGATCATGAGCCTTCTGGGCTCCGGCCTGCTGCTGATGGGAATCTGCATGCTGTATGACCTGACGGGGCATCTCCTGATGTCGAATATTAAGGAGAGTGTCGCCGGCATTATGGCGGCAGGGACATACCAGGTTCCCCTGACCATTACGATCGGGCTTGTGACGGTGGGACTTGCGATCAAAAGTGCTTTGTTTCCTTTCCATGCATGGCTTCCGGACGCATATGGGTATTCTACGGTATCCTCGGCGGCAATGCTGTCCAGTTTGGTGTCTAAGGGATATATTTTCCTGCTGATCAAGATTTTCTACCGTGTGGTAGGATTTGATATTATCTGCAGGAGTAAAATTCCAAATGTGCTGTTCCTGTTTGGATTGTGCGGCATGATCTTTGGCTCCATCAGTGCGATCTGGGAGAAGGACATCCGGCGGATGATCGCGTTTTCTTCCGTCGCGCAGATCGGATATATTTATATGGGATTTGGCCTGGGAACGACAGAGGGGATGGTGGCCAGTATTTTTCATATTCTTGCCCATGCGGCGACGAAATCGTTGCTGTTCGTCTCCGCGATCGGACTGACAGACGTATCGGGGGGAAGCAGGAACTTCTTTGACCTGACGGGCTCCGCGTACCGCAACAAAGTAGCCGGTGTGGGATTTTCCGTAGGTGCTATGTCTATGGTCGGTATCCCGTTGTTTTCCGGGTTTGTCAGCAAGCTGCTCTTTGCGGAAGCAGCGGTGATACATCCTACCCATAAAATGATGCCGACACTGATTGTTTTGGCTGTCAGTACCATCTTGAATGCCATTTATTTTATGAAAACCGTGGTGCGGATCTATGTACCGGAGAAGCAGAATGTGGAAGCAAAAAAAGGGTATTTCAGGATGACGGCAGGACAGCAAAAGCTGTATACGCTTACGATCATATGGTTTATTCTGATCAATCTGGTGCTGGGAATGATGTCGGAACCGATCCTCCATATCATCCAGACCGGACTGATTTATTTTGTATAGAAAGGAGACGCATACATGAACGTAATTATCTGTCTTGCAGTATTTTTCCCGATTGTCTGCGGACTCGTGATCCTGTTCTTCCCGGGGCTGAAAAATCGGAAGCAGCTTCTCTGTGTATCGCTTCTTTCTCTGGCTGTGTCCATGCTTTATGCCCTTGCGGTAATCGTGGGAGATGAGGCGGAAGTACATCTCTTGCGGTTCGGCGGCAGCCTGGAAGTATATTTTCACGTAGATGAGCTGGGGAGGGTGTTTGCCGCGGTCATCACGGTCGTTTGGCTGATGGCAGGAATATTTTCCTGTGAATATATGAAGCATGAGGAGGAAGGCAAACGCGGAGCGTTTTTCAAGATGCCTTCCGACGACATGCCGCCGAACGAAGGTGAGGGGGCGCTACAATATGAAAAGGAAGAAAAGAGATATTTCGGATTCTATGTGCTGGTATACGGCGTGCTGATGGCACTGTGCTTTTCCGGTAATCTGGTGACCTATTATATGTTCTATGAAATGATGACGCTGACCACGCTGCCGTTGATCATGCACAATAAATCAAGGGAAGCGATCATGGCAGGCTTAAAGTACCTGTTTTATTCGCTGTGCGGCGCCTATATGGCGCTGTTCGGGATTTACTTTTTAAACCGTTATGCCGGTACTCTGAACTTTGTTGCCGGAGGGAGCGGCCTGGAAGCGGCAGACGGCCATACCACGTTACTGCTTGTAGTGATATTTCTGATGCTTCTTGGGTTTGGCGTAAAGGCGGGGATGTTTCCCATGCATGCATGGCTTCCTACGGCGCATCCGGTGGCGCCTGCTCCGGCAAGCGCGGTGCTGTCCGGCCTTGTCGTGAAGATGGGTGTACTGGGGATCGTACGGGTGATCTTCTATGTAGTGGGTCCGGAGGCGATCCGTGGGACCTGGGTGCAGACCGCATGGCTGACCCTGACACTGATCACGGTCTTTATGGGCTCCATGCTGGCTTACCGGGAAAAGGTGATGAAGAAAAGGCTGGCCTATTCCACAGTCAGCCAGATTTCTTATATTTTGTTTGGACTGGCCCTGCTGAATCCGGAAGCTATGACGGGGTCTCTCTTGCATGTAGTATTTCATGCATGTATTAAGTCCTGTCTGTTCCTGAGTGCCGGCGCGATGATTTATAAGACCGGAAAGATCCGTGTGGACGAATTGACCGGGATCGGCAAGGAAATGCCGGTGACGGTCTGGTGCTATACGTTTGCTTCTTTGGCGCTGGTGGGGATTCCGCCGGCAAGTGGATTTATCAGTAAATGGTATCTGGCGGGTGGTTCGCTTGCGTCCGGTATTCCGGTTTTTTCCTGGTTGGGACCGGTAATCCTTCTGGTCAGTGCTTTGCTGACCGCGGGATATCTTCTGCCGATCACGATCAGGGGCTTTTTGCCGGGAGCGGATTATGATTACGCAGGACTGGAAAAGAAGGAACCGGCAGGAACCATGGTCATTCCACTGTTGATACTTGCAGGACTCTCCGTGTTCCTGGGATTGTTCCCGAATCCGTTGACACAATATCTGAATAAAATCATTCAGACATTATTTTAGAGGAGGAAGGCAAATGCGAAGCATTTTT
>CAZFXM010000005.1:10396-132694 GCA_964523125.1 uncultured Clostridium sp.
AAAATGCCTTCCGACGACATGCCCTCGAACGAAGTGAGGGGGCGATACCTTATTAGAGGAGGAAGGCAAATGCGAAGCATTTTTAAAATGCCTTCCGACGACATGCCCTCGAACGAAGTGAGGGGGCGATACCTTATTATAAAGGAAGGGGGAATGTGTGATGAATCAATATTGGATCGTAGCAGCCATTCTGCTTCCGATACTGGGCGGCGCCCTTACGCCTATTTTACCGTTCCGTTCCAGAAGAGGGATGCTGATCTACCTGGAAGCGCTGACTCTTGTAACTTCAGTTATTGTCCTGTCACTTCTGGCCCACGGGACAACGGAAACGCTGCATTTGGTTTATTTCGTGCGTGGGCTTTCGATTTCCTTCCGGATCGACGGACTGACCATGCTCTTCGGGGGGCTGGTATCGGTTCTCTGGCCTTTTGCCATGTTGTATTCCTTTGAGTATATGGAGCATGAAGGACATGAGAAAATTTTTTTTATGTTTTACAGTATGACATATGGAGTGACCCTTGGCGTGGCATTTTCATCGGATATGCTTAGTATGTATCTCTTCTACGAGCTGCTGACGCTTGTGACCGTACCGTTGATCCTGCACACGCTGGTACGTGAGGCGGTTCTCGCGGTACGGCAATATCTGTATATGTCACTGGGCGGGGCGGCGTTTGCTCTGATCGCGATCGTATTTTTGATGGTCTATGGAAATACGTTGGAATTTACATTGGGTGGTGTCTTGAATCCGGCAGTCATCGGAGATAAGGCCAATTTGCTGCTGTTCGTATTTCTGCTGGCGTTTTTTGGATTTGGCGTGAAGGCGGCGATTTTCCCCATGAGCGCATGGCTTCCCCAGGCAGGTGTGGCCCCTACGCCGGTTACGGCACTGCTTCATGCGGTAGCAGTGGTAAAGGCGGGGGTATTTGCCATCCTTCGTCTGACCTATTATAGCTTTGGGACGGAATTCCTGAAAGGTACCTGGGTACAGCCGATCATGATGGGATTTGCGATGTTTACGATCGTGTATGGCTGCAGCAGGGCAGTAAAAGAACAGCATATCAAACGGCGGCTGGCGTATTCTACGGTCAGCAATCTGTCCTACATTATCCTGGGCGCGTCTATGATGACTCCGGCAGGAATGGTAGGCGCGATGGCACATATGGTCTGCCATGCGTTTATGAAGATCGGTTCCTTCCTCTGCGCGGGCGCCATCATGCATCAGACGGATAAAAAGTATATTTATGAATTGAATGGATTTGGCAGGAAAATGCCGGTGGTATTCGGCTGCTTTACCGTGTCGGCACTGGGACTTATGGGAGTGCCCGGACTGGCAGGCTTTATCAGTAAATGGAATCTGGCGAAGGCGGCGGTGGAAAGTGAAAATGTGATGGCATATTTCGGAGTTGGGTGCCTTTTGATCTCAGCTCTGCTGACGGCGATCTATATGATGTCGATCGTGATACGGGCATTTTTCCCAGGGAGGGAATTTGACGCGCAAACCATAGAAGGTGTAAAAGATCCTGGCTGGAAAATGTGTATCCCACTCATCTGCTTTGCCGCGGCGGTAATTACAATCGGCCTGTGTTCCCATCCGCTGATATCTTTTTTACAGGATATCGCGGCAGGCGTATACTAAAGGAAGAGGTGCAATATGATGGAACAAGAAAGAGTTTTACTTGCCGCGGCAGTGTTCTTTCCCATGGCTGCCGGTATTGTCTCCTATTTGATTGGAAGAAAAAATAAAAAGCTGCGGGATCAGTTTGTGGGGCTGGCCGCGATCACGGAATTTGTACTGATGGTCATGGTCGTATTGTGGTATGGTACGGCAGGTGGTTTTTGTACCATTCCCGGGGTGTGCGGGTTCGGGCTGCATTTTACGGTAGATGGTTTTCGGGCGTTGTACGGTGCGGTGGCTGCTTTTATGTGGATGATGACGAGCTTATTTTCGGAAGAGTATTTTGCCCACTATCGGAACCGGAACCGGTATTATCTGTTTCAGTTGATCACGCTGGGAGCGACAGAGGCCGTGTTTCTTTCGGGGGATCTGTATACGACCTTTATTTTCTTTGAGGTCATGTCCTTTGCTTCCTATGTATGGGTGGCGCAGGATGAACGGAAGGAATCTCTGCGGGCGGCGGCTACCTATCTGGGGGTGGCGGTGATCGGCGGACTGGTGATGCTGATGGGGCTGTTTTTGCTGTATCATCAAGCAGGAACGCTTACGATCAGTGAGCTTCACGATGCCTGCCAGGGAAAAAATGTGTATCTCGCGGCCTTCTGCCTGTTTTTTGGATTTGGAGCGAAGGCGGGTGCATTTCCCCTTCACATCTGGCTTCCGAAGGCCCATCCGGTGGCGCCTGCTCCGGCCAGCGCGCTGCTGTCCGGTATATTAACGAAGACCGGTGTGTTCGGTATCCTTGTGATTTCCTGCCAGATTTTGTTTCACGACGCGGTATGGGGGACATTTGTCCTGCTCATAGGTGTTCTGACGATGGCGGCCGGGGCAGTGCTTGCTTTGTTCTCCATTGATTTTAAGCGGACACTGGCATGCTCTTCCGTATCCCAGATCGGATTTATCCTGACCGGGATCGGGATGCAAGGACTCTTGGGAGAAGAAAATGCGTTGGCAGTGCAGGGAAGCTTTCTGCATATGATGAATCACTCTCTGTTCAAGCTGGTACTCTTTATGACAGCGGGGGTCATATACATGAATCTGCATAAGCTGGACCTGAATGATATCCGGGGATTTGGAAGAAAGAAGCCGCTTCTGATGGGAATCTATCTGTGCGGCGCGTTGGGGATCGGTGGTATCCCGCTCTTTTCAGGATACGTGAGCAAAACGCTGATTCATGAGAGTATTGTAGAATATATCGAACTGTTGCAGGAAGGGATAGCCGCGCCTGTGATTCTGGGAGCAGGAGATATGAAGCTGGTCGAATGGGTATTTCTTATCAGCGGTGGTTTTACCGTTGCCTATATGTGTAAATTATTTTTCGCGGTATTTATTGAGAAGAACAGTGATCCGACGGTACAGGCGAGGTATGATGCCATGGGCGGGACATACATGAATAAAAAGAGCGCGTTTGTGCTGACAGTCAGCGCGGCGCTGTTCCCGGTGATGGGAATTCTTCCTCACATGACGATGGGCAAGGCGGCGGGGTTTGTAAAAGGCTTTTTCGGGCTGGAGCATATCCATGAGGTATCTTATTTTAGTTTCGCTAATCTGAAAGGCGGGTTGACTTCTATCGCGATTGGAGTTGTGGTTTATCTGCTGATCGGAAGACTCTGGATGACCCGAAAGGAAGAGAACGGAGATACAGTCTATGTTGATTACTGGCCGCGGGCGCTGGATCTGGAGGATTATCTTTATCGTCCGATCTTGCTGAGGGTACTTCCATCTGTCTGTGGAGCGGTATGCTTTGTACTGGATCATGCGGTTGATTTTATCGCGAAGATCCTGCCGATCGCGGGAAGCGTGGAGGCCAGTTTTTTCGACACACTTGTGGATACGATCGTCGTATTCTTACGGAAGACGATCTATAAGGACAGCCCGCGGCCACAGGAGCTGCTGGAAGGAAATGCCCTGACCTATCGCCTGGGAAGCTTTGTGAATCATGTTGTGGGGATTTTAAATAAAACCGCCTGGCGGGAACGGCCGAATGAGAAAGATTACACACATCAGTACGCGCTGGCATATACAAGCTTTAAGGAAAATACAAGCCTGATCGGGCGGAGCCTTTCTTACGGGCTGATCTTGTTCTGTCTGGGACTTCTGGCTACGCTGATGTATCTGTTGCTTGTGCTCGTAGGAGGAGCGTGATAAAGGAGTATGGACCATGGAAAAAGAATAGCACACATTTTCTGGCAGAAAAAAGTATACAGCGGATCATCCGTCAGGAAAAAACGAAATAGAAAAAATGTAGAAGCGTTAAGGCTGTTTTCTCCTTCATGCCCTCCCGGGTTCCGGGAGGGCTGATTTTATATACCATGATGTACAGAAAGGCTACCAAGCAGATTTTTCATATATGACAAATTCTTATAAGTATCTTCGCTTATTATTTAGAATTATCTATAGAAAAAATTAAGAATTATCTGATATCGTAAAATCATCGAAAAAATGAATTACAAAAGCGGCCGGACACGGAGGGGTGTCTGAAAGCACATTCGAATTTTTACACTATACGAGGAGGGACACCATGAAGTATATTACATTTACAATTCCCTGTTACAATTCACAGGATTATATGGAGCGTTGTATCAGATCGCTCTTAAAGGGCGGGGAGGATGTGGAGATCCTTATTATTGATGATGGTTCCACAGACCGCACCGGAGAGATCGCGGATTCCTATGAAAAGAAATATCCAGGCATGGTAAAGGCGATCCACCAGGAAAACGGCGGACATGGAGCAGGAGTCAACAAAGGACTGGAACTGGCACAGGGACAATATTTTAAAGTGGTAGATTCGGATGACTGGCTGGAAGAAGAGGCTTACAAAAGCCTGCTGGCAAAGGTGAAAGAATATTGTGACCAGAAAATAGAAGGAGAAGCACCGGATCTCTTTATCTGCAATTATGTATACAATCATCTGGACGAAGGAACCGCCCGTGAGATGGCTTATCGGAATGTATTTCCGGCGGAACAGTTATGTACCTGGAATGAGATCGGCCATTTTTTACCGTCCCAGTATCTGATCATGCATGCTCTGGTCTATCGGACAGAAGTACTGCGTCAGTCGGGAGTACGTTTGCCGGAGCATACCTTTTATGTAGACAATCTTTTTGCGTACCAGCCCCTCCCTTATGTGAAGAGGCTGTATTATATGGACATTGACTTATATCAGTATTATCTGGGAAGAGAAGACCAGTCTGTCAATGAAAAAGTACTGATGCGGCGGATCGACCAGCAGATCAAAGTAACGGAGCTTGTGGCACAGTGCATGGATCTGGATGAGGTGGCAAAGGATTATCCGAAGCTGGCTGCCTATATGCGGAGAAATATTTCCATTATGATGGCAATCTCTTCGGTCCACCTGCTTCTGATCCGTTCAAAAGAAGCGGACGCCAAGAAAAAGAACCTGTGGAGAAATATAAAATCCAGCGACCGCAGGCTGTATTACCGTCTAAAATATGGAACCATCAGCGGTCTAACCGACCTGCCGGGGAGGCTTGGAGGAATGCTGACCATAGGCGGCTATCGGCTCGCGAAAAAAGTATATCAGTTCCAGTAAAGAACAACATTGAGAGGACAGGACATTGGCACAGATTTACATAGCATTAGTAGACACACCAGGGATTTTCGCATATCTCATACGACGTTTTTTAAGACAGAAATATATCCACGTGGTCATCTCTTTGGATAAAGAGCTGGAGGAAGCATACAGCTTTGGCAGGAGAAATCCATTGATTCCGGTGATAGCCGGATTTGAAAAGGAAAATAAAAGAAAGATTCTCCGTGCCTTCCCGACCGCGGACTATATGATCTGTGAAATGGAATGTACGCGGCAGCAGAAAGAGCAGATCCGGGAAACCTTAGAATTGGCAATGGAGCAGAGATTTCATTATCATTATGCGGTGCTTGGGCTGTTTTTCATCTTATTTGGCAAGCCCTTTTACCAGAAAAACCACTATACCTGTTCTTCCTATATCGCAAGATTATTATCTGAAAATGGGATTCAGATCTCGGATAAGCATTTTTCCCTGGTAACGCCAAAGGATTTTTATGAATATCCGGACAAGCAGGTGCTCTTTAAAGGAGCACTGGAAGATATCGTATATCCGGAGGAATCCTGGAGGATCCGGAAACCGGAGGCAGCATATGAGTACTGAAAGAAAACAGAGGCTCCGGCGGAATCTGGCAAACTATATCCTGTTTCTACTGATCATGGCGCTGACCTTTTATACTGTGCTGCATGGACAGGACTGGGGACAGATATGGGAAGCGCTCCGTGAACTCTCTGTTCCATGTCTGATACTGATACTTGTAACGGCCTTATTTTTTGTATGTGCGGAAGGCAGCATGATCTGGTATCTGCTGCGGACGATCAACCCAGGCAGCAGCGGGATAGTGAAATGCATTTCTTATTCCTTTATCGGATTTTTTTATTCCGGCATTACCCCTTCTTCTACCGGAGGACAGCCGGTGCAGCTCTATTATATGAAAAAGGATGGAAACCCTCTTTCGGACAGTACGGTAGTACTGATGACTGTCGCGCTTCTTTATAAATTTGTCCTGGTGGTCATGGGATGTGCTATGCTGGCTTTCTGGTATATTCCATTGAAAATGTATCTTCAAAAATACTTTGGCCTCTATATCCTGGGACTTGTACTGCACGTAGTTCTGGTGGCAATACTTCTGGCAGTCATGTTTGTTCCCGCGGGGATGAAAAAACTGATCTTTCAGATCGAACATTTTCTGATCCGGATAAAGCTTTTGAAAGCCTCAGATCAGAGGACAGAGAAAATAATCCGGTTCATTGACAGCTATCAGGATGCCGTAAGATTTTTGGCAAAGCAGAAATATCGGTTGCTTTTCATCGTGGTTATTACATTTTTCCAGAGATGCAGCCTGTTCTTTCTGACCGGGCTGGTGTACTATGGCTTTGGACAGCAGGGAACCGGTTTTATAACAGTCATGCTTCTGCAGGCATCGGTGTCCGTAGCCGTAGATATGCTTCCGCTTCCGGGGGCGCAGGGAATTACGGAATTGATGTATTGCAATGTATTCCGGAATGTATTTACGAAAAACTATCTTATGCCATCCCTGTATGTGGCAAGAGGAAGCAGCTTTTATTTTTTGCTGGCGGTCAGCCTGCTTGTAGTAGGGATGAATGAAATCTACAGACGGAAAAACGAAAAGAGATTTTTACGCAAAAAAACAGGTAAAACAGGAGATTGAGGGCAATCACTGTTTTACCTGTCATTTTATTCTTCGGGCACAAAAACGTCTTTTCCCATTCCGCATATCGGGCATACCCAGTCATCCGGCAGATCAGCAAAAGCGGTGCCTGGCTCGATCCCGTTATCCGGATCTCCTGCTTCCGGGTCATACACATATCCGCAAGGTTCACATACATAACGCTCCATCATCATATACCTCCTGTTTTTCATTGATGTACTCTATACCAACAGTATAACTCACAGACAGATGGTTATACAAGATTTTTTTGTATCAATTTCCTTATACTTGTGATAAAAGGTAGCTTTTTGGGGAGAAAAAGTGATATAAAGGATTTAGTAGTCTGCTATACTGGATTTATTATAAGAAAGGATGCGTGATACCTTCTATGAATATTGCGGTGGTAGAAGATAACAGGCAGGAAATGGATCTGTTGTTCCGGTTTTTGAATGAATATGGAGAAGAAAATGCTTTGGAACTGATGATTTCACCCTTTTCCTGTGGTGAGGATTTTATTGCGTCATTAGATCAGACAGATTATGAAGCGGTATTTCTGGATATCTTTTTGAACAAGATGGACGGTATGGAAGCGGCCGGGCTTTTGTGGGAGCATGATCCGGGCTGCCTGGTCATTTTTTTGACCTCCAGCCGGGAATATATCTGGCAGGCGGCAAGAATACATTGCTTTGATTATATCGATAAAAAGGATTTTACACGGCAAAGGATTTTCGATGTCCTTACGGATGTACGCAGAAAGCTCCCTGAGACGAACCAGTATCTCGAATTCCTGGCCGGAAATCTGTCTGTCCGCCTTCCTATGAGAAAGATCCAGCACATTCTTTCGGACAATAATTATACCATATTTGGAATGGGAGAAGGCTCGGAGTACCGCTACCGTATTCCTTTCAGAAGTATTCTGGAACTGACAGGACAGGTAGATTATTTCCTGAACTGCAACCGGGGGATCCTGCTGAACATGAACAGCATCATCAAAGAGGAGACGGATGTCTATGTGATGAAAGGCGGACAGCGTTTTCCGATACGCAGGTTCGAACGTGCCGCGATCAAAGACATTTACCATCAATATCAATTTAAAAAACTGGAAGAAATGTGAGGCGTGCGATATGGAATTCTGGAATATTATGAGATCTTTTGTGAATTATACGATGATGATCCCACTGATCCCTTTGTGCTTTTATCCGGTACAGGACTATTTGAAGACCAGATTTTCCGTCCTGTTCGCGAAGATCCTTCTTACGCTTATAGGACTGGCACTTTTTTTCATGATGATCGGATACTGGATCCATCCCATAGAAGAAACAAACCTCGTAACGTTTGTCTGCGGCATTCTTTTTTTCTGCCTCTACAGCAAAGAAGTCCGGCTGCCCTTTTGCAAAAAGCTGTTCGTGTTTCTCACGGCATGTATGACCGGCGGCTTTTCCCTGATGTTCGGCACGATCGCGGACTATATTTTGTATCCACAGGGAAACTACATGGAATTTTCTATAGAGGCGCTTGCCACACAGATTTTGTTTCTGCTTGCTGCAGATGTAGTCTTATATAAGCCCTTTGTTCATTACCTGGGATGGATCATGGATCATTTTCACGAAAAAGCTGTATGGAGAGGAATGTGCGCGGTTCCATTGTTGTTTTTGCTGGTGTTATATATGATGGTTCCGCATCAGTACAGCAGAATGTATATTGGAAGAATACGGCAGATTTATATAGTGGTTCTGTTCTTCCTTTTGTTCCTGGTCCTGCTGATCTATTACATGTTCTACGTGGTCACATTTACGTATGTTCAGAAAAAAGATACGGAATATTTGAACCAGTTTCTCTCCATTCAAGGCGCGCAGTACCAGCAGTTATTGCGGGCGGTTGAGGAAAGCAGCCGTACCCGGCATGATTTCCGGCAGCATCTGATCGTGATCTCTGAGTTTATCAGGCAGAAGGAGTATGACAGGCTGGAAGAATATGTCCATAAATATATGGAAAATGTATCTACGGAAGTGAAGCTGTATTCCTATTCCGCAGTGGTGAATTCGGTTGTTTCTTACTACAGGTCCATGTGTGACAGAAAGAATATCCGGACAGATTTTTCTATTTCCCTGCCCAAGCAGCTTCGGATATCAGACCAGGACCTCTGTATTTTGCTGGGGAATCTTCTGGAAAACGCGATCGAGGGGGCCGGGAATATGGCGGAGCCTTATATCCGGCTCAAGATCCGGCAGACCGCGTCAAATATACTGGCAGTGAAAGTGGAAAATCCCTGCCAGGGTGTACGGAAAACGGAGGACGGACGGTTCCTTTCCAGCAAAAGAGAAGGGGGTGGACAAGGGCTGGAATCCGTACATATTCTTGCGGAAAAGTATCAGGGAATGATGAAGATCCAGACAGAAGAGAATATTTTTACAGTCAAGGTGCTGCTGCAGATTCCGGATAATTGCACGGTTAGGCCGTGAACAGTTCCGGCTTTCCGTAGTATGCACATAATTGAATAATGGCTTTACACCTAAAAATACCTTTTCTATAATGAAAATATTGAAACATCATGGACTGCTGGAGGATGGAGATTAACAACCAAATAACAAAAACCGAAGGGCGTAAAGTCTTTATTGAATTATTAAGGGCTTTGCCCTTTTTTTGTTTTGACCATAGAAAAGTGGCATTAGAAATTTTCTTCCTGAATTTAAAAATCTTGAAAATGTGTAAAAATATAGTTATAATAATCTTGATTTCGTGATATAATAGCAGTATAAACATCTTGATTTCGTGAATGCGTAAAATGTAAGTGAAAGGGATGGGTTCTTTATGAAGCGAAAAATATATATGGAAATGATGAAATGGAAAAAGGAAAGTATAGGAGAAACAGCCCTTTTGATCGATGGCGCGCGTCGTGTTGGAAAAAGCTTTATTGTGGAAGAATTTGCCAGGAATGAATACAGATCCTATATCATGATTGATTTTAATAACGTTAGTAATGATGTACAGGATTTATTTTTGAATTATCTGAATGACCTTGACACATTTTTTATGTATTTGTCAGGATATTATAATGTAAAACTTTACCCGAAAGAGTCAGTGGTCATATTTGATGAAGTCCAGCAGTTCCCGAAAGCGCGGGCTGCCATAAAGTATCTGGTCGCTGATGGAAGATTTGATTATATAGAGACTGGTTCACTGGTTTCTATCAAAAAAAATGTAAAGGATATCGTAATTCCTTCCGAGGAGCGCCATATAAAAATGTACCCTATGGATTTTGAAGAGTTTTTGTGGGCTATGGGTAATGAAGTTCTGATGGATATGATCCGGAAATTCTATAATGAAAAAAAAATGATGGGGCAGCTTTTGCATAGGAAAGCAATGGATTATTTCCGTCAATATCTGATTGTAGGCGGAATGCCGCAGGCCGTGAAGGAATATGTGTCATCTCACGATTTCGACAGGGTAGATATGGTGAAGCGTGATATTCTTATGCTTTACCGGGCTGATATCGCGAAACACGCGGAAGGCTATGTACAAAAGGTCAGCGGTATTTTTGATGAGATTCCGGCTCAGCTACAGAAGCATGAAAAAAAATTTCGCCTTTCCGCGTTAAAAAAGGACGCGCGGTTCAGAGATTATGAGGACGCCCTGCTCTGGCTGGATGACGCAATGATCATTAATCCTTGCTTTTGTTCCATAGAACCAAGTATTGGCCTGAAACTAAATATGGATCGTCTGACATTAAAATGTTATATGGCAGATACCGGGCTTTTGATCAGTCATTCATTTGATGAAAATGGTCTGGTATCCGAGGAAATATATAAAAAGCTGCTTTTTGATAAGTTAGAAGTGAATCAGGGGATGATCATGGAAAATATGGTTGCCCAGATGCTGCTCACTTCCGGCCATAAGCTGTATTTTTATTCCAATGCCTCCAGAGATGATGCCGGCTCGCGGATGGAGATTGACTTTCTGGTCGCGAAGAGTAAGATCAGCAGCCGGCATAATATATCTCCGATCGAAGTAAAATCGGGTAAAAGGTATACATTGACCTCTCTTAGAAAGTTTATGAAAAAATATCACGAGCAGCTTTATACTCCTTATGTTATTCATACACTTGACCTGAAAGAAGAAGAGGGAATCGTATATCTGCCTATTTACATGACGCCGTTACTGGGATGACCCTTGTACAAATGAAATCATGATAGGAACCGGAGGAGAAAATAAGATGCACATTTTGATCGTAGAGGATGAGACGGCGATCCGGCAGGAGCTGAAGCAGCTTCTGGAGAATGCTTTATACCAGGTGACCGCTCTGGATGACTTTGAAAATGTAGCCGCGAATGTTCTGGAAATCTGTCCGGACCTGGTGCTATTGGATCTGAACCTGCCGGGAGAGTCCGGCTTTGATGTATGTACAAGGATCCGTTCATCATCTGAGGTCCCGATCATCTTTGTGACAAGCCGTACGGATTCCATGGATGAACTGACAGGGCTGATGAAGGGCGGGGACGATTACATTACCAAGCCATTCCAGCCCCCCATTCTGCTGGCGCATATCGCGGCAGTTTTAAAACGTACCGCGCGTGTTGAAAAGGAACACACAAAATTTCTCCACAGGGAGGTAGAACTGGATATAGCGAAAGGGATCCTCTCCTTCCAGGGGAAGATCGTAGAGTTGACAAAAAATGAATTGAAGATCATGCATTATCTGTTTCAGAATAAGGGAAATATCGTCTCCAGAGCGAATCTGGTCGAGTATCTTTGGGACAACCAGGTATTTATCGATGACAATACATTAAGTGTCAATATGACCCGTATCCGCGCGAAGCTGGAGCAGGTGGGAGTACATGATTTTATCCGGACGAAGAGGGGATTGGGGTATTATATATGAAAAAACAGCAAAAGTATCCGGATGAACGCGGCCTGAGCCTCGGTTCTTTTTTGAAGGATAAACTTCTTCTTTTTCTTCTGCATTTGTCCTGTATGCTGGCAGGCAGTATTTTTCTATTGATGACCGGCTATCCAGGGGATTATTGCATCCTTATTTTAATCTGCTGGTTTATAATTCTTATAGCCTGGACACTTTACGAGTATCATAACAGAAAAAAATATTTTTCTTATATAGGCCAGGTACTGGACAAGGTAGACCAGAGGTTTCTTCTGGGTGAATTGATGCCGGATTCGCCGCGCGCCAGTGACCGGCTATATCGGGAGCTGATCCGCAGATCTAACAAATCTGTCATCGAACGGATCCGCAGGGTGGAGGATGAACAGAGGGAATACCGGGAGTATATCGAAAGCTGGGTGCATGAGATTAAAGCACCGATCACAAGCATTTCTTTAATATGTGGGAATCAAAGAAACCAGCCGGAGCCTGTGGATGCTTTGGACAGTCAGACACACAGAACCGAGGTCAGGCTCAGAAGTAGTCTTGAGATCGCCATGGAGAACCAGAAGGTAGAGAATTATGTGGATATGGCATTATACTATGCCCGTTCTGACGAGGTATATAAGGATTATGTAATCCAGGAAACCGATCTGCAGACGACTGCGGAAGAGGCAGTCATGAAAAATAAATTCTATCTGATCCAGAATAAAATTCAGGTAGAAGTACAATGTGAAGGACAGAAGGTATATACGGACCGGAAATGGATCTTGTTTATTCTGAACCAGTTGATTTTGAACTGTACAAAATATAAAGCAGAAGAAAACGCGCGGATATGGATTTACACGGAGGCATATCCGCATGGAATTCATTTATTTATAAAGGACAATGGGACAGGGATCAAACAGGAAGAGCTGTCCCGGATTTTTGAAAAAGGCTTTACCGGAACCAACGGACGAAAGAATGACCGGGCTACAGGGATGGGGCTTTATCTTTGCCGAAAGCTGTGTGTGAAATTAGGGATCGGGATTGACGCACGTTCCGAATATGGGGCCGGCACAACGATAATCCTGGAATTTCCGGTCAGCGGTTTACTAAGCGTCAGATAAACTATTCTTTCAAAAATGTAAGAATATTGTAAGTGACCCTGATACAAACCATCCGGAAAATCTGTTACCATATATCTTGTGTTAAAAACAGATATATAAAATACCACAAGAGTCGCGGCAGAAGGTGGTTCCAAAGGGAGAGTGGCAGAATATGAAAGATTACATCCGCATATGTGATGTGGAAAAATATTATGGCAACGGTACAAATGTGACCAAAGCGGTAGACCGTGTCAGCTTCAATGTAGATCAGGGCGAGTTTGTAGGTGTGATGGGTGCTTCTGGTTCCGGGAAGACGACGCTTCTCAACATGCTGTCCACCATCGACAGCGTGACGGCCGGACATATCTATTATGGCGATACGGATATTACGGAGCTGCCGGAAGAGAAGCTGGCAGATTTCCGAAAGGACAATCTTGGCTTTGTGTTTCAAGATTATAATCTTCTGGATACACTGACCATCGAAGAAAATATCATGCTTGCCATGACACTTCAGAGAAAAGACAGGAGCGCCATCCGGGAAGAAACAGAAAAAATGCTCCGGCTTCTGGGAATAGAAGAGATCCGGGGACAGTTCCCCTATCAGGTGTCCGGCGGCCAGAAGCAGCGGTGTGCCTGTGCCAGAGCATTGATTAACCATCCGAGACTTTTGCTTGCCGACGAACCGACCGGGGCTCTGGATTCCAGATCCTCCCAGACACTTTTAGAGACATTTACGGAAATGAACCGGAAGCTTTCCGCCACGATTTTTATGGTGACCCACGACGCGTTTTCCGCAAGCTACTGCTCCAGGATCTTATTTTTGAAGGACGGACGCGTCTTCCATGAGCTGGTCCGGGGAGAGCAGGAACGGCGGGGATTCCTGAACAAGATTCTGGATGTATTGTCTCTGACAGGAGGTGAGTTGTCTGATGCTTGCTAAGCTTGCTTTGCGCAATGTAAAACGTTCTGCCCGAGATTATCTGGTGTATTTTCTGACCATGACCTTTGTGACGGCCTTGATGTTCGCGTTCAATACGGTCATTTTCTCAAAGGATGTCCAGGCCCGGGCCAACAGCGCGGCCCTGATGTCGATGCTGATCATAGTGGCGACGGTCTTTGTAGTGATCATTATTGCCTGGCTGATCAATTATATGGTGCGGTTCATGCTGCAAAAAAGGAGCCGTGAATTCGGAACATATTTGTTACTGGGAATGCGAAAAAAAATGATCTCCCGCCTCTATATGCGGGAAAATATGGCCCTGGGAGCCGGGGCTTTCCTGTGTGGGATGCTGCTGGGGCTGCTCCTGCAGCAGATTTTACTTTCCATTTTGTTCAGTATGATACAGGAGCAGTATCATCTGCGTTTGTATCTGGATACGCGCTGCATTGTGATGACGATATCCTGCTATGCGGGATGTTATTTTCTGGCATTGCTCAGATGTTCCCGGAAATTCCGGAAAATGAATATCCGGGAATTGATGTATGCAGGACAGCAGAATGAAGAAATCCGGGAATCTCACGAGGAAATGAAAAAATGGCTGTTTCCATTTTCGATTTTCCTTTTGTGCGCATTTGGCTTCTGGCTGTTCTTAGGAGAAAATTGGAATTCAGGAGCCGTACTCTGTTTCCTGATCGGACTGATCCTTGTTATTTACCTTTTTTATATGGGGCTTTCCTCCTGGATCGTATGTTATGTGAGAAGGAAAGGAAACGCGGTCTACAAGGGGGAAAATCTTTTTCTGCTCCGCCAGTTCTCCTCCAAGGTGAAGACCATGCAGTTTACGATGGGAACATTGACAGCGTTGTTTACGATCGCGTTTTTAGGGTGTGCGTTTGCGATGATGTTTTCCGATTATCAGAACCAGATCCTGGAAGGAAAGTTCCCTTTTGATGTACAGATGTTAAGTGAGAGGAAGGATGAGGATTTCGCGAGAGAACTGGAAGTGCTGCGCCAAAATGCTACTGTAACGGAAGCATATCCATATCACATTTTTCAAAATGGGACAAATCAGGTCAATGTGTGGATGCTGACAAATCTACAGACCTTTGGCAATGAATTTCGTAACGCGGACGGAACACCGGATCAGGTAAAGATCAAGGAAGCAAGCGGTGATGGTTCCTGGTATGGAATTTATGATACCTATATAGGGCTTCGTGATTATAATCATCTGCGCAAGATGCTGGGATATACACCGGTTTCACTGCGGGAGGGAGAATATCTGATCCATGTGAAAGAACGGATCTACCGGAGCACAGGAGATTTTTCACAGGAGCTTTCTATTCAGGGAAAAGACGAGGAGCTGCGTTGTGCGGGATATCAGACGGAACCATTTTCACAGGATGGGCATAACGGTGCGGATTATCTGATCGTAGTCCCGGACAGCGAGACCCGGGCGATGGAGGTCTTTTATACGGAACTCGTCGCGGAGCTTGAGGGGGAGGCACCGAGGAACCTGGGAGAACAACTGGATGCCCTGGAAGGTCTGTCAGAGAATGAAATGCGGGATGCCGGAGGACATTTGTATCTGGAAGAGAATGAGATGGGAAGCGGAACGGATTCCATCGTGGTCTATTACGCAAAATATCTGGTGCGCGATAATCTGATCCCGGAGGTGAGATATGTACTTTCTTCGGTAATCTTCCCTCTGTTTTATATCGGACTGGTGTTTCTGTGTGTCGCTTTGACGGTGCTGTCCGTACAGCAGCTAAGTGATTCCGCGAAATACAGATTCCGATATGGGGTACTACAGAAACTCGGGCTTAAGAAAAAAGAGCTTGCGGGTGTGGTAGGGAAACAATTATTTATGTATTTCCTCTGCCCGGCGCTGTTCGCGGCATTGGTCAGTGGGATTGTTATTATCTATGTGAGCGTTCTGTTTGTCGCCACATCCGGCGTGCGTACTTCGGCTTTACAGTATTTCGGGACGGCATTTTTGCTGTTCTTTGGAGTTTATGCTATTTACTTTATAGCGACTTATGTCGGATTTCTGCGGAATATAGATGGAACCTGAAGTATTGAAAATTGTTCGAAATATCTGTCAGAGGAGGGGGCAGATCGAGATTGAACAGACAATAGGCGCTAACAGATTGTAAAAAACGGCGTGGTTCCCTGACGCCGTTTTTTATATGGGTGATTTCCTCTTGAAGGTATCATGAATTTATGTTAAGTTAAACAGGAAACCAAAAATCAATGAAAAATGACGAGGAATATTTGGGTGAAATCTGCGGATACAAAATTTAGAAAATTAAATCTGGTACGCCGTTTTTTTGATGGTTCGAAAGCCTATTTCGCGATTGCTGTGGCTTCATCTCTGATAACGACGGTTTTGAACGCGCTGACACCTCAGATCTTCCGTTTCAGTATTGATTCTGTACTGGGGGGCAGTGAATATATATATTTGTCAGAACATCTTTGGATTTTGGCGCTTCTGCTCATTGCCGCAGCGGCGCTGTCGGGTGTCTCACAGTATATCTGTCGTTCCAACACGGCCATGGCTGGAGAGAATTTCGCGAAAAATATAAGAGATGCCTTGTTCGTTCATGTACAGAAGCTTCCGATGAAGTGGCATGACCAGAACCAGACCGGAGATATCATCCAGCGGTGTACTTCTGATGTGGAGGTTATCCGTAATTTTGTCGTGACCCAGCTGCTGGAAGTGTTCCGTACCGTTTTTCTGGTGGTGGCTTCTTTTGCGATGATGTTGTATATGAATGTTAAGCTGTCGCTGGTCGTACTGGCATTTATACCGGTGGTCGTTCTATATTCCGCTATTTTTTACCGCCTGATCGCAAAAAGGTTCGTGGACGCGGACGAGGCGGAAGGAGAACTGTCTACCGTAGTACAGGAAAATGCTACCGGAGTGCGGGTGGTCCGTGCATTTGGACGGGAGAAGTTCGAGATGGATCGTTTTCGGGAAAAAAATGAAATTTTCGCGAAGCTTTGGATACGGCTTGGTACATTGTCAGGTCTGTACTGGGGCGTGGGAGATTTGATCACTGGATTCCAGGTGGTTACGGTGATCGTTCTCGGAACGGTGGAGACGGTAAAGGGAACGATTTCCGTAGGTGAATTTATTGCGTTTGCTTCCTATAATACGACACTGGTCTGGCCGATCCGCGGGCTGGGGCGTATTCTCTCGGATATGAGCAAAGCAGGGGTGTCCTTTGAACGTGTGGATTATATCATACGCGCGGAGGAAGAGGCATATACGGGTGTGAAGGCAAAAGCACATGTGAATGAAAAAAGGTCTTTTGATATTACATTTGACCATGTAAGCTTTTCCTATGAATTTGGAAAAGAAGTTCTGCGGGATGTAAGCTTTTCCATTCCACAGGGATATACCTTCGGTATCCTGGGCGGGACGGGAAGCGGAAAATCTACCATTGTACAGCTATTGACACGTCTGTATATGTTGTCGGACGAAGCCTGCCCACCCCGAAGGAATATGAGTTACGGGAGTATCCGCATCGGCGGCAGGGATATCAAAGAGATCCCTCTGGAGCAGCTCCGTAAAGATGTAGGAATGGTCTTACAGGAGCCCTTTTTGTATTCCAGGACCATCCGGGAAAATATTGCGGCCTGTGCCCCGGACGCTTCCATGGAAGAAATCCGTCATGCGGCGAAAATTGCCTGTATCGATGACGCGGTCATGAGCTTTCCGGACGGCTATGATACTTTGGTGGGAGAGCGTGGCGTGACACTTTCGGGAGGACAGAGACAGCGCGTGGCGATCGCAAGGATGCTGCTGCAGAAGGCGCCGATCCTGGTGTTTGATGATTCGCTTTCCGCAGTAGACTCACAGACGGATTCCCTGATCCGGAAAGCGCTTAGTGAATATATGGAACATGCTACGGTGATCCTGATCTCCCACCGCATTACCACACTGATGGGGGCGGACCAGATCCTGGTGCTGAACCATGGACAGGTGGAGGAGATGGGGACGCACTATGAACTGATCAGAAAACAGGGAATCTACCGCAGGATCTATGATATCCAGATGAGCCAGGATGACCGGAAGAAGATGCGGACAGGGGGTGTGGCAGATGGCGGCATATGAAGAACAGGAATATAACAAGCCTTTTAGTTTTCGTATATGGATGAAAATGCTGCCGTTTTTCAGGCCATATAAAAAATATCTCGCCATCTCGATGGGACTGAATATTTTTCTTGCCGGGGTGGATGTGATCGTTCCCCTCTTTCAGAGCTACGCCATTGACCGATTTATCACTCCTGGCAGTTTGGAGGGACTGCGGCAGTTTGCATTTATCTACGGACTGGTGATCATACTTCAAACGATCTGTGTTTACATATCTGTCCGGGCGGCGATCATCATCGAGATGAATCTGGGAAGGGATCTGAAATGGGCGCAGTTCGAGCATTTGCAGACCTTGTCTTTTTCTTATTATAATACCACGCCGGTGGGGTATATCCATGCCAGGGTCATGAGTGATACGCTGCGGATCGCCTCTCTGGTGGCATGGGGACTGGTGGATATGCTCTGGGCGTTCATTTATGTGGTCAGTGTATTTGTGATCATGTTCCTGCTAAATGTCCGCCTGGCCATGGTGATCCTGCTGATCGTGCCGTGCATTGCCGTGCTGACCGTGTATTTTCAGAATAAGATCCTGCATTGGAACCGGAAAGTGCGAAAGATCAACTCTCAGATCACCAGCGCGTATAATGAAGGAATCACCGGAGTGAAGACATCGAAAAGCATGGGCATCGAAAAGGAAAATGAAGAGTCGTTTTTTCAGTATACACTGGAAATGCAGCGGGCAGCAGGCCGTTCGGCAAAGCTGAACGCAGTCTATATCCCGGCTATCCTGTTGTTCAGTTCCGTTGCGGCGGCTGTGGTACTGGCACAGGGAGGCTACATGGTACAGGAAGAAATTATGCGTCTTGGAACCTTATCTGTATTTATTTCCTATGCAGTCATCATCTTTGAACCGATCCAGCAGTTGGCAAGATTACTGGCAGATCTGATCTCCTGCCAGGCAAATATCGAGCGTGTGACCGACCTGTTGGAGCAGAAGCCCAATGTGGTGGATCGTCCGGATGTGATTGAAAAATATGGAGACGCATTTTTGGCAAAGCAGGAAAACTGGGAAAAAATCAAAGGGGATATTGTATTTGAGGATGTTTCATTCATGTATCCGGACGGGAAAGAATATGTGCTGGAGCATTTTAATCTGCATGTACCGGCAGGGATGAATGTGGCGATCGTAGGGGAGACGGGTGCGGGAAAATCTACACTGGTGAACCTGATGGGACGTTTTTTTGAGCCAACGGAAGGGCGGATCCTTATCGACGGAGTGGACTACCGGGAGCGCTCCCAGCTCTGGCTCCACAGCCAGATCGGATATGTGCTGCAGAACCCTCATCTGTTTTCCGGGACTGTCCGGGAAAATATCCGGTACGGCAGGCTTTCCGCGACGGACGCGGAGATTGAGGCAGCGGCGGAAAGCGTTTCGGCGGATGAAGTCGTAAAGAAGCTGGAAAATGGGTATGAAAGCGATGTGGGAGAGAGCGGCGGCAGACTTTCCACAGGAGAAAAGCAGTTGATCTCATTTGCAAGGGCGATCCTGGCCGATCCGGCGATCTTTGTGCTGGATGAAGCGACTTCATCGATTGACACACAGACCGAGCAGTTGATCCAGCAGGCTACGGGCAAATTGCTGAAAGGACATACTTCATTTATCATCGCGCACAGATTATCGACGATACGGCAGGCGGATCTGATACTTGTAGTAAAAGACGGGAAGATCATTGAACGGGGAACACACCGGGAACTGCTGGAGGAAAAAGGATACTATTATGAACTATATTCCAGACAGTTTGAGGAAGAAGCGTCCATGAAGGTGTTCGCGGAGGGGAGTTGAACGGTTTGTTGACAGAAAGGCGGGACGTGATTGCACTTTGCTTAAAATATTCGATGGTTTATGAAGATTATCCCTTTCATGACCCGAATTGGTGCGTCATGCGGCATAAGGAAAATAAAAAAGTATTTGCGTGGATTTTTGAGAAAGACGGGCATATCTGGGTAAATGTAAAATGCGATCCGGAATGGATCTCATTCTGGCGGGACGCATTTGAGTCGGTTGTTCCGGCGTATCATCTGAACAAGGCCCATTGGAATTCTATTATCCTGGACGGGAGTATACCGGATAAAGAGATTCGGATCATGATCGGGAATAGTTATGACCTTACAAGTGCAAAATCCAGTAAATAATAAAATTTAAGGGGAATGGGTTAAAACTATGGATAGAACAGCACTTTGTAAAATTCATGCTAAAAGTTCAAATTGCACATAACATAAAATTGACAAATCATATGGAATCTGTTATTGTAAATATAGAAATCTATTAACTGAGTTTGTACAAAAATAGTGTTATTAAATATACATAACAAAAAAACGTTTTGATTTGTCTGATTGCTATAGAAATTGGGAGGGGACAAAGTGAGATTGAAGGATATGGCAACGGTTAAGACAGGATTGGTTATGGCCCGGAAACAAGCAAGAAATCCCTCTGAAATAGTAAAAAAATATAAACAATTAAATTTGCGTGCTATTCGCCCAAACGGATATATTGACAATGCGTTTTTGGAAGAGTTTCCGGCAGCAGAGTTGTTAAAAGCAGAGTATCTGACATGGCCAGGAGATGTTATAGTGAGGCTTACTACCCCATACACAGCTGTATTGATTAGTAAAGATCAAAGCGGGCTTGTAATTCCATCTCATTTTGTGGTGATACGTCCTGATGTGAAAAAAATATTGGCAGAGTATTTATATTGGTTATTAAATACAGATAAAATAAAAGCAAAGCTACAACAAAACACTAGCAGCACTATGATAGGTACTGTGAAACCTAAATTATATGCAAATTTAGATATTGAATTGATTTCGTTGGCGAATCAGCGAAAGATTGCGGAATTAAATTTGTTGGCGAAAAAAGAGCAAGAATTATTGGAAGAGCTTATAGAGCAAAAAGGAATGTACTATAAAGAAGCAATCAATAAAATCCAAAGAGAAATGAGGAAAAAAAGTTATGAAAACAATGAAATCTGATATTGAAAGTGTATTGTGGAAAGCATGTGACAGTTTTAGGGGAAAGATAGATAGTTCCAGATACAAGGATTACATTTTGTCGATGCTCTTTGTAAAATATCTTAGTGATGTATGTGTGGAAACAAAAGAAAAATATATGAAACGATATGCCGGTGATGAACGTAGAGTAAAAAGGGCGATGAGCAGAGAGCCGTTTGTACTGGATGAAGATGCCACTTTTGATTATTTATATGCAAATAGAAATGATTTGGAGATTGGGCAAAAGATAAATATTGCATTGAATAATATTGAAGAACATAATAGTGGAAAATTAAGAAATGTATTTCGCGCTATTGATTTTAATTCACAAGTAGATTTTGGAGAAAAAAGAGAAAAGAATGCAACATTAAAGAATTTGTTGGAGGATTTTCATACGTTGGATTTACGTCCTTCAATTTTAGAAAATAATGATATTATAGGAGATGCATATGAATATATGATTGCGAATTTTGCGTCGGATGCAGGAAAGAAAGGTGGCGAATTTTTTACACCCAGTCAAGTATCGAAGCTAGTTGCAGAGTTGGTAGAGCCAAGAGAAAATGACAGGATTTATGATCCAACATGTGGGAGCGGGGGGTTATTATTAAAGGCATATAATCAGGCGAAAACGAAAAAAGTAGCAATTTATGGACAGGAAAAGAATATGCAGACATGGGCACTTTGTTGCATGAATATGTTTTTGCATGGAATTGATGACGCAAAGATATGGCAAGGGGATACATTATCCAATCCACAGAGCCTTGAAGATGATAAACTGATGAAATTTCAAGTAGTGGTCGCCAATCCGCCTTTTAGTCTGGATAAATGGGACAGTGGATTCATTCCTGATGCTGTAGATGAGAAAAAGAAACCTAAAATGTCTGCGGAACTTGACATATACCGCAGATTTGATTGGGGAATCCCTCCTTCCAGTAAAGGGGATTATGCTTTTGTTCTTCATATGTTGAATAGTCTGGATGCAGACAATGGAAGAATGGCGGTTGTACTTCCCCACGGAGTATTGTTTAGAGGAGCATCGGAAGGTCGAATTCGACAGCAGATCGTAGAATTTAACTTATTGGACGCTGTGATCGGCCTGCCGAATAATCTATTCTACGGTACATCTATTCCGGCTTGCATTCTTGTGTTTAAGAAAAATCGCACCCGTAGGGAAGTACTATTTATTGATGCGAGTAGTGAGGGGCATTTTGAAAAGGGAAAGAACCAGAATATTCTGCGAGATATAGATATTGAGGAAATTATATCCGCTTATAAAACATACGAGACAAAGGACAAGTATTCTTATGTGGCAACGTTTGAGGAAATCAGAGAAAATGAATTTAACCTGAATATTCCTCGTTATGTGGATACGTTTGAAGAGGAAGAAATGGTGGATATTGAGGCGGTGCGCACGAATATTGCGAATATCGAAAAGGAATTAAAGGAAATACAGGCACAGATGGAGGTATATTTAAAGGAGTTAGGTCTATGACAGATAAAATAATGGAATATAATGAATCCGTTTTTGAAAATATTAAACATATCAATGAGAATGGGCAAGAATTTTGGTATGCCAGAGAATTGCAAAGAGCTTTGGAATATACACAGTTTAATAAGTTTTTACCTGTTATCAAGAAAGCGATGGAAGCATGCGGACAGAGTGGAAATGATATTGAAGACCATTTCACCCAAGTGAGTGAGATGGTTAGGATTGGAAGCGGGGCGGAAAGGAGATTTAATAGTTATAAATTGTCAAGATATGCTTGTTATCTGATTGTAATGAATGCGGATTCGCGAAAAAAGGTAATAGCACTGGGGCAGACTTATTTTGCTATAAAAACAAGACAGCAGGAATTAATAGAAGATTATGAAAATTTAAATGAAAATCAGAAACGTCTGGCAATTCGTAATGAAATGAAAGAACATAATAAATCGCTTGCAAATGCGGCTAGGGATGCAGGTGTTATTACTCCGTTGGATTATGCGATTTTTCAAAACAAAGGATATCAGGGATTATATGGAGGGCTGGGCGCAAAAGAGATACATACTAGAAAGGGATTGAAGAAAAGTCAAAAAATTCTTGATCATATGGGAAGCACAGAGCTTGCTGCAAATTTATTTCGTGCTACACAGACAGATGAAAAACTCCGGCGAGAACATATACAAGGGAAAAAAGAAGCAGGAGATACCCATTATAAAGTAGGAAGTAAAGTAAGACAGACAATTGCGGAACTTGGGGGAACAATGCCAGAAGATTTGCCGACTCCAAAGAAAAGCATAAAACAGATAGAAAGAGAAGAAGTGAAGAGGCTGGAAGAAGCATAGGGGGGTGACGGTAACAGGTGAAGGAAGAGATTAGAGAACGGGTTGAAATGATAAAACGTGGGGAAGTTCCCGATGGATATAAGAGGACAAAACTTGGTATTATACCGTCAGATTGGAAAATAGTACAGATAAAGGAGTGCTTAGAGAGAGTGAATAATCCTGTAGAAGTGGAGATGGAGAAGGAGTATACACAAATAGGAATACGCTCTCATGGAAAAGGGATATTCTATAAGGAGATGGTAACAGGAAAAGAACTGGGAAATAAAAAGGTATTTTGGATAGAACCGGATTGTTTTATTTTGAATATAGTATTCGCCTGGGAACAGGCGGTTGGAAGAACTACAAAGAATGAAATTGGTATGATTGCTTCACATAGATTTCCAATGTATAGACCGATTACAAATAATATTACAATAGATTATCTTGTTCAATATTTTTTGACAGCAAAGGGAAAAAATATTATGGAATATGCCTCGCCAGGAGGAGCCGGAAGAAACAGGACTTTAGGGCAGGATAGGTTTATGAAGAGCTATATTATTTGTCCAAATTACAGTGAACAGAATAGGATAGCGGAAATTATGGAGAAATGCAACGAAATGCTATTAAAGCAGGAGAGACTTATCGAAGAAAAGCAGAATCAAAAGCGGTATTTGATCCAGAATCTATTTATAGATAAAAAACACATGAGTGTGACCGGTTCAAAGTGGAAAAAAATAAAGCTTAATGAATTACTTGTAGAAGTTAAAGAAAAGAAAGGGGATCAGGATATACCAATATGTTCAGTTTCAGTGCAAAAAGGAGTTGTTAATCAAAAAGAACATTTGGGAAGAGAATATGCGGCAAGTAATACTACAAAATACAATGTTGTGAATTATGGCGATATTGTTTATACTAAAAGTCCAACTGGAGAATTCCCATATGGAATTATAAAGCAATCTTTTTTAGAAAAGAAAGTAGCGGTATCACCTTTATATGGAGTTTTCAAACCTATAAATTTTGAAATTGGGTATTTGCTGCATTCCTATTTTCAAGATAAAGCTAACATAAATAATTATTTGCATCCTATTATTCAAAAAGGTGCAAAAAATACAATTAATATTACGAATAAAATGTTTTTGTCTAAAGAAATACAGTTTCCTGATGATAGAAAAATGCAAAAAAAAGGCGTGAAAATATTGATGAAAATGGACAAAGAAATAGAATTGTTAAAAAGGCAGTTAGAACAGTTTACACTAGAAAAGAAAGCTATGATGCAACTTCTGTTAACAGGGATTGTAAGAGTGGAATGAGTGAGAAAGTGTGAGTATATGTATAATGATTTATATTTAGAAAAGAACATAAGCCAAGATCCTGCAATTGAATTATTGAAATCGTTGGGATATACATATCTTTCACCGAAAGACTGTCTTGTACATCGCGGTAGTACATACCAAGTATTGCTAAAAGGTATTCTTCGCAGCCAGCTGCGCAAATTGAATCGTTTTGAATATGGAGGGATAGAACTGGAGTTTTCATCTGCAAATATTGAAAGGGCTATGGCTGACCTGGATGAACCTCTGTCTGATGGGCTGGTGAGAACTAGTGAGAAAATATATGATGCGCTCATGCTGGGAAAAAGCTACCAGGAAACAGTTGGCGGAGGTAAAGTGTTAAGTTTTGATTTGAAATACGTAGACTGGGAACATACTGAAAATAACGTATTTCATGTAACAAAGGAATTTACTGTGGTCAGCAGTGATGGTGAATATGCCGCACGCCCGGATATTGTATTGTTTGTGAATGGAATTCCTTTTGCGGTGATAGAGTGTAAATCTCCGGAAATTGATGTAATCCAAGGTGTTGAACAGATGCTGCGCAATCAGCAGGATGATTGTATTCCGCAGTTGTTTAAATTTGCTCAGATTCTTATGTCTATAAATAAAAATTCAGTGAAATATGCGACAGCTAATACACCAAAAAAATTTTGGAATGTGTGGAAAGAAGAAGATCAAGTTTTTTTAGAAACAATGAAAAAAAACTATATTTTGGAAAGGATTCCTACTGTGCAGGACGAGAGTATTATTTCACTTTTATCAAGAGAACGTTTGCTCGAACTGACAAAAAATTTTGTGGTGTATGATGCCAATGTGAAGAAAATATGTAGATATCAGCAGTATTTTGCGGTTAAGGAAATCATAAATACAATAAATACCAATGACAGTAATGGTAATCGCCAGGGAGGCGTAATCTGGCATACCCAGGGTTCCGGCAAATCATTAACGATGGTTATGCTTGCAAAATATATACTGCTGGAAATGAATAAATTAGAGCCAAGAGTAATCATTGTAACGGATCGAAAAGAACTGGATAGACAGATTGCAAAGACTTTCACGCATACAAGATGCAGGCCGGCAAGGGCTACTTCTGGTAAAAATCTGATTAATCTCATTGATAAGGGAAAAGCAGATATCATCACAACCATTATCAATAAGTTTAATGCAGTTGAAAACAGCAGATTGGAGGTAAAAGGCAGAGATATATTTGTACTTGTAGATGAAAGCCATCGTTCGAATTATGGTGAATTGGCTACAAAGATGCGAGTTGTGTTTCCAAATGCTTGTTACATTGGATTCACAGGAACTCCACTTATGAAAAATGAAAAAAATACAATGGCAAAATTTGGCAGACTAATTCATAAATATACGATCAAAGATGGTGTAGAAGATAAGGCAATTGTTCCATTAATTTATGAAGGAAAGTTTGTAGAGCAAAAAGTAGATGAAGAAAACATTGATTTGTGGTTTGAGCAGACTACAAAAAGGTTAAGCAAAAAACAGAAGACGGATTTGAAACGGAAGTGGAGCAGTATGAAGCATCTGACTTCCACGGAAATGAGGATTAGAAGAATAGCGTTAGATATCAATAATCATTTCTTAGAGGGATACAAAGCGACAGGATTTAAAGCTATGCTTGCAACGAATCGGAAAAGAGATGCCGTATCTTATCTGGCGTGTTTTGAACAACTCGGTGATCTTACCTGCGAAGTCTGCATATCACCACCGGATATTCGGGAGGGTGTGGACGATGTAGATGAAGGGACGGATGACAGGATTATTGCTTATTGGAGTAAAATGATGAAGCGGTATGGCAATGTTGACTCTTATGAGGATTCTGTTAAGGCTCGGTTTATTGATGGTGATGTGGACATTTTAATTGTTTGCAGTAAACTTTTGACTGGTTTTGACGCACCATTGTGTCAGGTGCTTTATATTGATAAAGAACTCAAAGAACATGGACTTTTGCAGGCAATTGCCAGAACAAACCGTCTTTATGAAGGGAAAGATTATGGATTGATCGTGGATTATAGAGGATTAATCCAGAAATTGGATGATGCAATGAATTTGTATAGCGGCGCGGGATTTGAGCAATTTGAAACATGTGATTTGAAGGGAACGATTGTAGATATAATAAGTGTAGTGGCAAATTTGCGCCAATCTTATACCCGGTTGGAGGATTTGTTTATATCCTTAAAAAATAAAAGAGATCCGGAGGAAGTAGAACTTCATCTTGAAGATGATAGGATAAGGGAAGAATTTTATCATTTACTTTGCGAATTTGGGAAAAAATTGTCTATTATTTTAAATTCAGAAACTACATATAGGAGCATGCCTGAAGAAGAACGAAATAAATATCAAGAGTCCTTTTTGTTTTATTCGAAAGTAAGACGTTCTGTAAAAATACGCTATTGTGATGCGATAGATAATAAAGAATATGAAAAGCAGATGCAGAATCTGTTAGATACTTATTTGTCTGTGGCTGGATTAAAACAGATTACAGCCCCTGTGGATATTCTGAATAAATCTGATATGGAAAAGGAATTGGAGGAATTGGGCACCTTGCGCTCAAAAGCAGATGCTATCCGCTCAAGAATGACAAAAAGCATCAGCGAGAAATACGAGGAAAATCCAGCATATTATGATAGTTTTTCAGAACGGATAAAAGAAACATTACAACAGTATAAAGAGAAAATAATTACAGATGCGGAGTATCTTGAAAAAATGCGTTCTATTATGGAAGATTATGGGGCGGGGGTTTCCAATATAAAATATCCGGAAAAATTAAAAAATAATGTGCATGCGCAAGCTTTCTATGGTGTGGCGGGAGCTGTACTATTTGAGGAGATGGATAAGCCGGAGAATGTTTGTGCAATAGCGGAAAAAAAGAATTATGAAGCCGGGGAGAAGTTGTCGAAACAGGATTTGGTTGCAGATATTGCCTTGGAGATTACGGATATTATTGAAAACCATAGTAGAGTTGATTGGACACATAACAATAGTATACATGACAGAATTGCTCAAGACATAGATGATTTATTTTATCGCTATGAGTATTCGGGAAAATTAAAAATATCATTTGAAGCGATTGATAAGATTATTGAAAATGTAAAGGCTACTGCATTAAGGAGATTTAAGCGGTGATGGTATTTAGTTCAGAAATAAGACGTGTCGTATGTGAAAGAGAGATTCTTGAGTATCAGCTTATAAGGAAAGATGTAAAAAATATAAATTTAAGAATAAAACCAGACGGAAAAATTCTTATATCTGCAAATAATAGTGTACCTGAAAAGATTATTGATGATTTTATAAAAAGAAAGCAGAAATATATTATCCAATCGTTGGAAAGAAATAAAGAAAACCAAAGATATGTATCAATGATTTCTAAACAGTATGTCAGTGGTGAAAGTTTTGATATTATAGGGAAAAGTCTTCGGCTTAAAGTGATAGAAAAAAAGAAAGATGCGGTTTGGACTGATGGTGTGTTTTTATACCTTGCTGTTAAGGATAAAAATAATTTGATAAAAAAACAAAGAATATTTGATACTTGGCTTAAAGAGTTGCAATGGAAGACATTTGAACAGATTATATGGGAAACTTATCAAACTTTTAAAAAATATGATGTTCCTTATCCTAAATTGAAAATAAGATATATGACTTCGCGTTGGGGATCTTGTCAGCCTAAACGGGGAAGTATTACACTTAACAGTAGGCTGATTGAGGCACCAAGAAATTGTATTGAATATGTGGTATTGCACGAATATGTACATTTTTTATATCCCAATCATTCATCTAAATTTTATGAGTTTTTATCAATTTTGATGCCAGACTGGAAAGAAAGAAAAACAGAGTTAGAAAAGAGATTGTGAAATTAAACAGGAAGTTCTAATGTATTTGCAAAAAATTATATGGATTTTATGATTCTGTTGCTTATAAGTAAATATGAAATTACGAAGGAAAGGACGGAAAAATATGGCAGAGATTCTGGTTATGGGTGAGATGCTTGTGGAAATCATGCGGGAGCAGGAAGATATCCCGCTTTACGAGCCAGGCGTATTCAAAGGTCCTTACCCAAGCGGGGCGCCTGCGATCTTTATTGATACGGCAGCCCGGCTTGGATGTGACACGGCAATCATCGGAGGGGTAGGAAAGGACGATTTTGGAAAATGTCTTTTAGAACGTTTGCGAAAAGACGGTGTTGATGTCAGCCATGTAATAGAGAGTGAAGCACGCGCCACAGGCTGCGCGTTCGTTACCTATTTTGGGGATGGTTCCCGAAAATTCATTTTCCATATGGGAAATACGCCTGCGGTGGAGGCGAAAGCTCCGGCAGACGGCGAATTTGAAGGTGTGAAATATATGCATATTATGGGATGCTCCCTGATGGCGGACAAAAGCTTCGCCCAGGAAATTTTAAAAACAATGCGTCTTTTTTCGAAACAGGGGGCAAAAATCTCCTTTGATCCGAACATTCGAAAAGAACTTTTTACGGATGAATCAATCCACGAAGTCATCCGGGAAGTCATGGAGCATACTGGTATTTTTTTGCCGGGAGTGGAAGAACTGCTGATGATCACCAGGCAGGAGACGGTGGAAGAGGCTGTGAGGACATGCTTCCAGTATCCGCAAATGGAAATTGTGGTGTTAAAGAACGGATCAAAGGGAAGCAGGCTCTACCAGCGGGATAGTGTGACAGAGGTAGGGGTCTATCCGGTCAGACAGGTGGATGCTACCGGCGCGGGAGACAGCTTTGACGGAGCGTTCCTTGCCGGGCTTGCCCAGGGAAAAAGCGTGAAGGAGGCAGCGCGGATGGGGGCTGCGGCAGGCGCGCTGAATGCGGCGGCATTTGGCCCGATGGAGGGTAAGATCAGTCCGGAAACAGTGGGGGAAATCATAGAAAGCAACAAAAAATGAGATATATTTATCACTTTTTCCTTGACTATCGGTGCCTGATGTGATATATTCATCTTATAAAGAGATAAATACATCGCATCAGGAGGGCACAACTATGAAACGAACAAAAATCAGATTTCTTATTTTACTTGGAATCATATGTATATTGGCAGATATTGCTTCATCGTGGTATTCTGTAATGTATAATGAAGCAAGGCTGGTTGCTCCGATGGACTATTCCACGTATGTTTTCCGGATCCAGGACCTGCCTGTGATCGTCTCCCTGCTTTTTACCTGTCTGTATGTCCTATACTTGTTCAGTCTTTTGGTAAAAACGATCATTAAAAATAACCAGAGAGACAGAGCTTCGCAGAGAACCAGAAAAGTCAATCCCAGATTCGGATTCCTCGGCTTTTTAGGGTTCCTGGGTTTCTTAGGATTTTTGAATTACGGATACAATAAAAATATGTCCGCGTTTGTATTTTTTATATTTTTTGGTTTCTTCGGCTTTTTCTTTGAAGGTAAAATGTCCGATACACTCCGGGACGAACGGTACAAGGAGAATAAAATAAAAGCCCGGTTTGCCTCTATGGAAATTGTGATAGCTATTTTATTCATTACCACACTGCTCCTGGGCTGGGGAAATTTTATGGGAAATCCGGAATATACATTGGTCGCGGTGCGCATTATTCTGGCGCTTACGATCGCTCTCTACTTGTTCCTCAACGAGTATCTGCTGTACCGGTACGACCATGGCGATGAGAATACCGAAAGTGAGGAGTAAGAGATGCCGGATTTTGAGTGTAAACTAAAAAAATACAGACAGTTGAAAGAACTGACGCAGGAACAGCTGGCTGTCCAGGTCGGGGTACGCCGGGAGACGATCATGCGCCTGGAAAAAGCGCAGTATAATCCATCGTTGAAATTGGCGATCGATATATCAAGGGCAGTTGAGGCGCCCATTGAAGAGATATTCATCTTTAAATAAAATCCTGCGGCGCGTGCCGACACCGATACCGATTAAAAGGAGGATATTTATAGAGAATGGATGCAAGAGAAGTGTTAGAGCAGGTAAAGTCCGGCGATATGCCGGTAGAAGAAGCGGAGCGGTATTTCCGGAAGCAGCCTTATGAAGAAATGGGATATGCCAAGCTGGACACCTACCGTGAGATCCGTTCTGGTTTCCCAGAGGTAGTATTTTGCAGCAGGAAAGCAGATGTACATCTGAAAAATATTTACAAAAAATTATACGAGGAAAATGGTGAGGTATTTGGTACCCGTGCCTCACAGCACCAGTATGAAGCCGTGCGGGAGATACTGCCGCAGGTCGTATATGATGAAGTCTCCCACATATTAAAAATAGAAAAGAAAGAGAAAGCCCATATCGGGGAGATCGCGGTCTGTACGGCAGGCACGGCAGATATCCCGGTAGCTGAGGAAGCTGCTCAGACGGCGGAATATTTTGGGGCTAATGTAAACCGGATCTATGACGTTGGGGTCAGCGGCATTCACAGGATGCTGTCACATCTTGACGTGATCCAGCAGGCGAACTGCATCGTGGCAGTGGCGGGAATGGAAGGCGCCCTGGCAAGTGTGCTGGGCGGACTGGTCAGCCATCCGGTCATTGCGGTTCCGACTTCTGTCGGATATGGCGCCAGCATGAATGGGCTTTCCGCGTTATTGACCATGATTAATTCCTGTGCCAACGGAATTGCTGTCGTGAATATTGACAATGGCTATGGCGCAGGATATATTGCTACACAGATCAATCGGCTTGCAGTGAAAGGAGAATGAAAAAGTTGGCAAATACATTATATCTGGAATGTGCGTCCGGCATCAGCGGGGATATGACAGTGGCAGCGCTGCTGGATCTGGGCGCAGATCAGGAAGTATTGAGAAAGGCGGTCGGAAGCCTGCCGGTGGAAGGATTTTCGATTGAGATCAGCAGAGTAAAAAAATCCGGGCTGGATGCCTGTGATTTCCTCGTAAAGCTGGATGCGGAACACGAGAACCATGACCACGATATGGAATATCTGCATGGAAATACAGAGATGCCCCACAGCCATCCGCATGAAGCCGGCGCGCATATGCATGATACCGCAGGCTGCCATCATCACCACGGCCATGGGCATGTCCATCGTGGTCTGAACGAGGTTCTTGAGATCATCGGCCAGGCAGATCTGAGCGACAGGGCAAGAAATACTGCCGTCCGTATCTTTACCATCCTTGCGGAGGCGGAGGCGAAAGCCCACGGCGTTCCTCTGGATCAGGTACATTTTCACGAAGTAGGGGCGGTGGATTCCATTGTGGATATTGTCGCGGCGGCAGTATGTCTGGACGATCTGGATATTACAGAAGTGATTGTGCCTCAGATTTGTGAGGGGCGTGGGTTTGTACGCTGCCAGCATGGCGTGATCCCGGTACCTGTCCCCGCGGTAGTAAATATCGCACAAGCAAATGACCTCTCCCTACATCTGACACAAATAGAGGGAGAACTGGTGACTCCTACCGGAGCGGCGATCGTGGCAGCAGTCAGAACCGCGCAGAACCTGCCGGATGCTTTTACGATAAAAAAGACCGGAATGGGCGCCGGAAAGAGAAATTATGAGCGGCCAGGCCTCCTTCGGGCAATGCTGATCGACAGGACAGAGAAACCGGCGGGAGATGTAGTATGCCGTCTGGAAACAAACATAGATGACTGTACAGGAGAAAGTCTGGGATATGTGATGGAACGGCTTTTTGAAGCCGGGGCGCGGGATGTGCATTATACGCCGGTTTACATGAAGAAGAACCGCCCGGCATATCAGTTGAACGTGATCTGCGATAAAGAATCCGTGCCGGAGATGGAACAGATCATCTTCCAGGAGACCACGACTATCGGAATCCGGAAAATGGAGATGGAACGCACCGTACTGGAACGGTCGGAAATGAAAGTACATACTTCACTGGGCGATGCGGAGGTGAAGGCCTGCATTCTGCCTGACGGAGAAAAGCGGTATTATCCAGAGTATTCAGCAGCAGAGAGGCTGGCGAAAAAGCACTGCATCAGCTATCAGGCAGCATTTGAGACGATCAAGAGAGAAGCAGGCCAATGACAGGATTGAAAAATAAAGAAAATGAGTTATCAGTGAATGCGTATGGGGGAAAAATGGCCGCTTTGACAGAAGAATACGAAGAAAAGAAAGCCAGATTGAAAAAACAGATCCGGACCTATGCCGATGAAGGCTGTATCGTAGCATTTTCCGGCGGTGTAGACAGCAGCCTGCTGCTAAAGCTGGTCTGCGGGTCTGCTAAAGAGTCCGGCCGGACAGTACAGGGCAGGATTTATGCGGTAACCATGCAGACACGTCTTCATCCGGTCTGTGAGATGGAACATGCCGGAAAAGTAGCGGAAGAGATCGGCGCGTCCCATATGGTCATCCCGGTAGATGAGCTGGAGGAAGCCGGAATCAGCCAGAATCCTGTTGACAGATGTTATCTTTGCAAGAAGCACCTTTTTACAAAAATTCTGGAGACAGCCGTACAACTGGGGATCTGGAATATTCTGGAAGGGACGAATGAGGATGACCTGCATGTTTACCGTCCGGGCCTGAAAGCGATCCGGGAGCTGGGGATCATCAGCCCTCTGGCAGATGCCGGATTTACAAAAGCGGATGTACGCAGGCTGGCGGAAGAATATGGGCTGTCGGTGTCCGGCCGTCCGGCCATGCCGTGTCTGGCTACCAGATTTCCCTATGGAACGGCTCTGTCTTATGAAGGGCTGCGGAAAGTGGAGCAGGGGGAAGCGTATCTCAAAGGCTTCGGCCTGTACAATGTGCGTCTGAGGATTCACGGTCCGATTGCCAGGATCGAGGTGGATCCCAACGAATTTTCTCTTCTTCTTCTGCATCGGCAGGAGATCACTTTGTACCTGAAAAATCTGGGATATACCTATATTACCCTGGATCTGGAAGGATTCCGTTCCGGAAGTATGGATATTGCTGCTGCTGTCGGCACCTACGGCGCGAACAGCAGCGAGCAATAGAATTTTGACAGAATCACGAAAAAGAACTCTTGCTTTTTTATGTTAAATTAAGTATAGTATATCCGTAAGACATACTTCATGTACATCAAGGTATCTCGTATGAAAAAGGTAAGAGATTTTATAGAAAAGCATCAAATGATCACAACAGAAGATCATATTATAGCAGGTATATCGGGCGGCGCAGACTCGGTATGCCTGTTTTTCGTGCTGTTAGATATCCGTTCGAAGCAGGGGATCCCGTTTACGGCGGTGCATGTAAACCATGGGCTGCGGGGGAAGGCGGCAGACAGGGATGAAGCATTTGTACGAAATCTGTGTGACGGACATGGGGTGAAGTTGGAAGTTTTCCGGGTAGATTTGGAATCAATTGCGAAAAAACGGAAACAATCTCTTGAGGAATCCGGAAGAGATATCCGCCGTGAGGCATTTGAAGAGGCTCTTAAAAAGCATCATGGGACAAAGATCGCGCTCGCGCACCACCAGAATGATAATGCGGAGACGCTTCTCTGGAATCTGGCAAGAGGTACAGGCTTGTCAGGGGTATGTGGGATCCATCCGGTGAACGGGATCTATATACGTCCCCTTCTCTGCCTGGACAGGAGCGAGATCGAACATTTTCTGCGTCAGCGGGGGCAGAAGTTTTGTACGGATGATACAAACAGCGATACGGAGTATACAAGGAATAAGCTTCGGCATCTTGTAATCCCGGTTTTGGAAAAAGAGGTCAATTCCCGGACCGTCCGGCATATGAATGAAGTAATGGAGCAGCTCCGGGACATCCGGGAGTATATGGAGGCAGATGTGCAGAAAGCGTTTCGGAAATATGTAAAGGCCAGACGGCCTGGTACATTATTGATCGAGGACGCATTATGGGAAAAAGAGCCGGATATTCTAAGCACACTGGTGATCCGGCGCGCTTTGGAAATGGCTGCCGGACAGAAGCAGGATGTAGGAAGAACACATATCCTGTCCGTGCTGGGGTTATTTGAAAAGCAGTCAGGGAAGAGGCTGGATCTGCCATTTTCCATGCATGCGGTCCGTGTATATGATGGAGTGGAACTCTATCGGATCCGGGAGAACGATACAGAGACATCCGCGTCCCGGCTGTCGGATCAGGCTGTGTATCCGCTATGTATTCCGGGAGAAATACGTATCCCGGAGTGGAATCTGCTGGTACGGTGCAAGGTTTTCCCGAAAACAATGTGCTTTTCTCAGCAGGAAATACCACAAAAAGAGTACACGAAATGGTTTGATTATGATATAATAAAAACGATGCCTTGTATCAGGACAAGGCAGGGCGGCGATCATATTTCCATTGATCAGGAGGGACACCGCCAAAAGTTAAAGTCCTGGTTCATAAATGAAAAAATATCTGCAAGAGAAAGAGATCTGATTCCCTGCATCGCGTCAGGCAGTGAGATCCTGTGGATATTAGGGCATCGCATGAGCAGCAAGTATCAGATCAGCAGCCATACAAAGCAAATTTTGCAGATAGAAGTTGTGAAAGAGGAATATAGATCAAGAGAAAACAGCAGTGCACATCATTATGCACAATAGCGATGCAAAAGAAAAAGGCATTACGGAGGGAAAAAGATGGCGGAGACAATTCGGGAACTGATATCGGAGCAGGAAGTTGATAAACGGATTGAAGAATTAGGAAAGCAGATCAGCAAAGACTACGAAGGAAAGAGTCCTCATCTGATCTGTATCCTCAAAGGCGGCGCATTCTTTATGTGTGAGCTGGCAAAGAGGATCACCCTTCCGGTGTCCATTGACTTTATGTGCGTAAGCAGTTATGGGGACGAAACAACCTCCAGCGGCCACATCCGGATCAAGAAGGATCTGGATGAATCCGTAGAGGGAAAGGATGTCCTGATCGTGGAGGATATTATTGATTCGGGAAGGACGTTATATTTTCTGAAAGATGAGTTAAAAAAGCGTGGGGCAAAGAGCATCCGTCTGTGTACGCTGCTGGATAAGCCGGAACGCAGAGTGGTGGATGTAAAGACCGATTATGTCGGTTTTCAGATCCCGGATGAATTTGTAGTCGGATATGGACTTGATTATGCGCAGAAATACCGGACACTTCCGTTTATCGGCGTTGTAGAGGGAGTATAAAGAAAGTTGGGAAGGAGCAGAAATCATTGAATAACAATAATAAGTACAGGACCATGAGCGGTGCCAGTGTCGTCATGTTTATTGCCATCGTGTTTTTTGCGCTTTGGTTTACAGGGCAGATGCAGCAGCGCGACCAGGAGATGACGAATGCCCAGTTCGAACGAGAACTGAAGGATGGGAATGTGGCGTCAGCTATCATCAGCCAAAGTAAATCAGTACCTACCGGAACCGTGACAGTGACCCTGAATAATCCTCGTGCTTCCAGGGTTGTATATGTATCGGACGTGAATGAGGCACAAAAATTACTGTCAGATTATCATGTGGAGTATCAGATGCTAAAGGTACAGGAAGATACCATCTTCACCACAGTTGTTCTTCCGATATTGATTACAATGGCAGGTGTCATTCTGATCTTCATGCTGATGAACCGTCAGGGGGGCGGTGCGAATGCCAAAGCGATGAACTTTGGAAAAAGCCGTGCGCGTCTGAACAGTCCGGCGGACAAGCAGGTGACCTTTGCCGAGGTGGCAGGATTGAAGGAAGAAAAAGAGGAGTTGGAAGAAATCGTGGATTTTTTGAAGGCTCCTAAGAAATATATCCAGGTAGGGGCCAGAATTCCAAAAGGAGTCCTTTTAGAGGGGCCTCCCGGAACTGGTAAGACACTCCTTGCGAAAGCCATCGCAGGAGAAGCGGGCGTACCATTTTTCAGCATTTCCGGTTCGGATTTTGTAGAAATGTTTGTCGGTGTAGGTGCGTCCCGTGTACGTGACCTATTCCAGGATGCCAAGAAAAATGCGCCCTGCATTATATTTATTGATGAGATCGATGCCGTGGCAAGACGCCGTGGAAGCGGGCTGGGCGGCGGACATGACGAGCGTGAGCAGACGTTGAACCAGCTTCTGGTAGAGATGGATGGATTTGGAGTCAATGAAGGAATCATCGTTATGGCCGCAACCAACCGTAAAGATATCCTGGATCCTGCGATCCTGCGTCCGGGACGGTTTGACCGGAATGTAATCGTGGGACGTCCGGATGTGGGAGGACGTGAGGAGATTTTAAAGGTTCACGCAAAGAATAAACCTCTGGGCGATGACGTGGATCTGAAGCAGATCGCGCAGACCACCGCAGGCTTTACCGGAGCAGATCTGGAAAACCTGTTGAATGAGGCTGCGATCCTGGCTGCCAGGGATAACCGGATCTACCTGCAGCAGAAGGACATCCGGCATGCCTTTGTCAAAGTTGGAATCGGACCGGAGAAAAAGAGCCGGATCGTGTCGGAGAAGGAAAGAAGGATCACGGCATACCATGAGGCGGGGCATGCGATCCTATTCCACGTACTGCCGGATGTGGGACCGGTCTACAGTGTATCCATCGTGCCGACAGGAGCGGCAGGGGGCTATACGATGCCATTGCCGGAGCGGGACGATATGTTCAATACAAAAGGCCATATGCTGCAGCAGATCACCGTATCCTTGGGCGGACGTGTGGCAGAGGAAGAAATCTTTGATGACATTACCACAGGGGCATCACAGGATATCCGCCAGGCAACGGCGATCGCAAAATCCATGATCACCAAGTTCGGTATGTCAGAGCGTCTTGGCCTGATCAACTACGACAATGACAGCGACGAAGTATTTATCGGCAGAGATTTCGGCCATACATCCAGAGGATATGGCGAAAAGGTCGCGGGCACGATTGATGAAGAAGTAAAACGGATCATCGATGAATGCTACAACAGGGCAAGGGCGCTTTTGCAGGAATATCACTCCGTATTGGAGGCGTGCGCAAAGCTTTTGCTTGAAAAAGAAAAGATTTCACGAAAAGAATTTGAGGCTCTTTTTGACAACGATCCTGCGGGAGGGATGGATATCCTGGATACGGGTATGGACACGGACGCATTTCCTGCGGGAATCTGACGGACTATGAAGAATTATGGCTAGGGGATGATAAAGAGTGCAGTCAAAGTTTACGAGGTTTTGGAAAAAAAGATCAAAATGGACAAGAGATGACTTAAAAAAGACAATAGAGGAATCAAAACCATTGCGGGAAGAAAAAAATGTAATGCGATCGGATGAAAACCCGATACCGAAAGATGAGGAGATCAGGAGCGGTACGGAAGAAATCTATGAATCAGTCGATCAAAGGGGAGATTTCACGATGAACAGAGACGCATTATTCTGCGATGGGACCTCTTCCTATGTGATACCGCCCGAGCCTGCGATGGGACAGATGATCAGGCTGCGTTTCCGTACCGCGCGAAATAATGCCAGTACGGTACTTCTGGTCGCGGATTCCGGGATTTATCCAATGGAACGTATCCTTTCCCGCGGAGCCTTTGACTATTATGAGATAATCTGGAAGGTTGGAGAAGAACCATTTTCTTATTATTTTGAGATTCATTGTGGAGATGAAGTCTGTTATTATAACCGCACAGGGGTATCGGACGATATTAAATCACATTATTCGTTCCGGATCGTTCCGGGATTTTCAACTCCGGACTGGGCAAAGGGTGCGGTGATGTATCAGATATTTGTGGATCGTTTTTATAACGCAGATCCGGAAAATGACGTAAAAGACCAGGAATACATTTACATTGGTGAACCTGTCAGAAAAGTAGAGGACTGGAATGAACCGCCGCAGTCTATGGATGTGCGTCGATTTTATGGCGGAGACCTGCAAGGGGTTATGGAAAAGCTGGATTACCTCCAGCAACTTGGGGTAGAGGTGATTTACTTTAACCCGCTGTTTGTATCACCGTCGAACCACAAATATGATATTCAGGACTACGATTATATTGATCCCCATTTTGGAAAGTTTGTCCAGGAAAAGGGAGAAGTGCTGCCGGAAGGGGCAGAAGATAATACAGACGCGGAGCTATATAAGACACGTGTCGGGGATCTGGAAAATCTGGAAGCGAGCAATCAGCTATTCATCCGGCTGGTGGAGGAAATCCACAGGCGCGGGATGCGGGTGATCCTGGACGGTGTGTTCAACCATTGTGGTTCCTTCAATAAATGGATGGACCGGGAACGCATTTATGAGGAGCATGAAGGTTACGAAAAGGGTGCATTTATCAGTAAGGACAGTCCTTACCACAGCTTTTTCAACTTTTATAATGAGGAAGATTCCGCATGGCCTTATAATACCAGCTATGACGGATGGTGGGGGAATGATACCCTGCCTAAGCTGAACTACGAAGACTCCCGGAAGCTGGAAGACTATATCATGGAAATCGGTAAAAAGTGGGTTTCCCCTCCGTTTAACGTGGACGGATGGCGTCTCGATGTGGCGGCGGATCTTGGACATACCAATGAATATAACCATACCTTCTGGAAGAGATTCCGCAAAGAGATAAAAGGCGTCAGGCCGGACGCGCTGATCCTGGCGGAGCATTATGGAGAACCGGCCGACTGGCTCCAGGGGGATGAATGGGACAGTATTATGAATTATGACGCGTTCATGGAGCCGTTGACCTGGTTTTTGACCGGCATGGAAAAACATAGTGACGAGTATAGGCCGGATTTGCTTGGAAATGCGGATTATTTTGTGAATGCGATGAATCATTTTATGTCCTGTATGCAGACATCGTCATTGCAGACAGCGATGAATGAGCTTTCCAATCATGACCATTCCCGTTTTCTGACCCGGACCAACCATGTCGTAGGTCGTCTGGGCAATATGGATCCGAAAGCAGCAGAAGAAGGAGTAAATCTTGCGGTCATGTCGGAAGCGGTCGCGGTGCAGATGACCTGGGTAGGGGCTCCGACAGTGTACTATGGTGATGAGGCAGGAGTCTGTGGTTTTACGGATCCGGACAGCCGGCGGACCTATCCGTGGGGCAGGGAAAATCAGCGCCTGATGGATTTCCATCGGGAAATGATCCGGATACATAAGACAGAACGCCCTTTACGTACAGGGTCTCTACGGATGCTATGCTGGGAGAATGACGTACTGGCATATGGAAGGTTTCAGGAGGATGAGCAGGTGGTAGTAATACTGAATAACAGTGACAGCCTGCGGGAAGTAACGGTTCCGGTCTGGCTGGCGGAAGTGCCGATGACAGGAAGGATGAAGCGGCTGATCTATTCCTATGAAGACGGATTTACCACAAAGCGAGATGAGTATATCATCCAAAACGGGGAGATCGTAGTGAATATGGGGCGGCATTCCGTACTGGTAGCAAAGACGAAGAAAGAAGAAGATTGATAATAGAAGACGGGTCTGTATATCTTGCATGAAAATTATGCAGGATATACAGGCTTTTTGTAAATCAGCGTTTAGATGGCCGGAAAGGAGGGCTATGAAGCAATTATATACACGTTGGGGAAAGAAGCTCGACAAAAACCATATTTTACAGGAATATCCGCGTCCCCTTTTGAAACGGGACAGCTATATCAATCTGAACGGATATTGGGATTATGCGGTTACAAAGAAGTTCCGGAAGCCTGAAAAATATGACGGAAAGATTCTTGTACCATTTTCTCCGGAATGTGTATTGTCCGGGGTGGAGAGGCAGCTTCAGCCGGATGAATATCTATGGTATCGCCTGGGACTTCATACGATATGTCAGGTACAGACAGGCAGCACTGCGGATCCGTCATGTGGGAGGGACCGCGGGATCGACTGGAAGAAACTGGATGCCGGAATGCGGCTGATTCTACATTTTGGCGCGGTGGACCAGGCTTGCATAGTATACGTGAACGGAAAAAAAGCGGCCAGGCATGCCGGTGGATACCTTCCGTTTTCGGCGGATATTACGGAATATTTGCAGCATGGGAAAGCAGAGGCCGTATCAGGAGGAACTGGCATTTCAACGGAATCCGGACTTTTGGAAAGCCGGACAGGGAAGAATGAGATCGTGGTTGCGGTGAAGGATCTAAGCGATACTTCCTATCATGCGAAGGGAAAGCAGAAGCTGAAAAAAGGCGGGATGTTTTATACCGCACAGAGCGGTATCTGGCAGACGGTCTGGATGGAATATGTGCCGGAACATTATATAAAAGAATTAATCACAGAACCAGACCTGAATCAGAAAATGTTGCGGATATCCGTTCGGTCAGACGCAGATCTGCCGGTGAAGGTGCAGGTCAGAGAACCATATGTACATCAGTCGGGAAAAGAGCGGGCTGCATTTCTTAAGGAAGGACAGGAGCATATCCAGGCTTCTTTTGATCCGCAAGTGAACCGGGGGCAAGGTAAAATGATCGCAGAATTTTCCGGCATGTCGAACGAATTTCTGGAAATCCCGCTTCAGGATGTCCGGCCGTGGACCTGTGAGGAACCCTGGCTCTATGATTTTACCGTGACAATGGGAGAAGATGTGGCAGAAAGCTATTTCGCCCTTCGGACATTTACAGTAGAGCCGGATGAGGAAGGGATCCCCCGTATCTGTATGAATGGGAAAGCGCGGTTCCAGAATGGAGTCCTCGACCAGGGATATTGGCCGGACGGACTATATACGGCGCCTTCGGACGAAGCGATGATCTTCGATATTCTGGAAATGAAAAAACTGGGTTTTCATATGATACGAAAGCATATCAAGATCGAGCCTCAAAGATGGTATTACCATTGTGACCGCCTTGGTATGATCGTATGGCAGGATATGGTGAACGGCGGAACCTATTATAAACACTGGTTCGTGACCTATGCCGCAACGCTGATCTCCTGGAGAAAATGGAAAATGGCTGATATTTATCCTCATTTATTGTCGCGTACACATAAGGAAGGCAGACTGGAATTTGTCCGGGAGATGAAAGAGACGATCCGGCTTTTGAAGGGACATCCGTCTATTGCGGTGTGGGTGATCTTTAACGAAGGCTGGGGGCAATTCCAGACAGAGGATATGACGAGGATCGCGCGGCAATGTGACCCTGCCAGGCTGATTGATCAGGCAAGTGGATGGTTTGATCAGAAGGGTGGAGATATGCAGAGCGTGCACAACTATTTCTTTAAACTGGATTTTATGGCGGAAAAGGAACGGGCTACCGTATTGTCAGAGTTTGGCGGATATTCCCTGCGGATTCCGGAACATAGTGCCTGTAAAAAGCTGTACGGCTATGGTACACACAAAACAATGGAAAGCCTCAACCATGCATATAAAAAGCAGATGGAAAAAGTACAGGAACAGATTCCCAAGGGGCTTTGCGCCAGTGTATATACACAGTTGAGTGACGTGGAAGAAGAAATGAATGGTATTTTTACCTATGACCGGGAAGTACGGAAGATTCAGCCTTGACATTTTTTAATCTGTATGCTACCATTTCTAAACAGAGAAAATAGATTGATGAAAACGCAAAGACGAAGAGAGTAGGTTACAGGAGATTTTACAGAGAATTCCCGCATGCTGAGAGGGATAAATGGAATGTAGCTGAACATGGCTTCCGAGCGGCGCACCGAACATGGAGTATAGAGGAACAAGATCGAAAAAACCTCGCTAAGTGCTAATAAAGAGGAGACATCAGAACGCTAGGCTCGAAAAGACCTCGCCAAGAGTTCCGATGTGCTTTCACACTAAGCTCGAAAAGACCTCGCTAAGTGCTCAATGCTAGATTGCGAAGGTATCCGCCCTCTATAGCGGGGAGTGCTGACAGGCACTTGCTGAGGTTCTGTCCGTGAGGGCAGGGCGAATTAGAAGTGGTAACACGGTGCACAGCCGTCTTCTTATAATCATAGGAATATGATTTCGAGAAGGCGGTTTTTATTTTTAAGAAAAAGGAGAAATGAAAATGTCAGAGAGACCAAAGTATTACATCACAACCGCGATTGCCTATACATCCGGCAAACCGCATATCGGCAACACCTATGAGATTGTTTTGGCGGACGCGATCGCACGTTACAAAAGGATCCAGGGATATGACGTATTTTTCCAGACCGGGACGGACGAGCACGGGCAGAAGATCGAACTAAAGGCAGAGGAAGCCGGCATCACGCCAAAGGAGTTCGTGGATCATGTATCTACGGAGATCAAAAGAATCTGGGACCTGATGGATACATCTTATGACAAATTCATCCGTACTACGGACGGATATCATGAGAAACAGGTACAGAAGATCTTTAAGAAGCTGTATGACCAGGGTGATATTTATAAGGGTTATTATGAAGGGATGTACTGTACACCCTGTGAATCCTTCTTTACGGAGTCCCAGCTTGTAGACGGAAAATGCCCGGACTGCGGCAGAGAGGTGCAGCCTGCCAGGGAAGAAGCATATTTCTTCAAAATGAGTAAGTATGCGGACCGGCTGATCGAGCATATCAATACGCATCCTGAATTTATCCAGCCGGTATCCCGGAAAAATGAGATGATGAACAATTTCCTCCTTCCGGGCCTGCAGGACCTGTGTGTGTCCAGAACCTCTTTCAAATGGGGCATTCCGGTAGATTTTGATCCGAAGCATGTGGTTTATGTATGGCTGGACGCTTTGACCAACTACATTACCGGTATCGGATATGAGTGTGACGGGGAAAGCACCGTACAATTTGAAAAAGACTGGCCGGCTGACCTGCATTTGATCGGAAAAGACATCATCCGCTTCCATACGATTTACTGGCCGATTTTCCTGATGGCACTGGACCTTCCGCTGCCGAAGCAGATTTTCGGCCATCCATGGCTGCTTCAGGGGGAAGGCAAGATGAGCAAATCCAAAGGAAATGTATTATATGCGGATGAGCTGGTTGATTTCTTTGGTGTAGACGCAGTACGTTATTTTGTGCTCCATGAGATGCCTTTTGAAAATGACGGGGTCATTTCCTGGGAGCTGATGGTGGAAAGACTGAATTCCGACCTGGCAAATACATTGGGCAACCTGGTCAACAGGACTGTATCTATGACGAACAAATATTTCGGCGGCGTGGTTACGGATAAAGGCATTGCGGAAGAAGTGGATGCTGATCTGAAAGCCGTTATGGAAAATACGGAAAAAGCAGTAGACTCTAAAATGAATGAACTCCGGGTGGCGGACGCAATGACGGAGATATTCAACCTGTTTAAACGCTGCAATAAATATATCGATGAAACCATGCCCTGGGTCCTGGCGAAGGATGAAGCGAAAAAAGACCGTTTGGAGACTGTACTTTGGAATCTGATCCAGGGAATATCCGTAGGCGGCAGACTTCTGGAAGCATTTATGCCATCTACAAGCCAGAAGATCCTTGCCCAGCTTAACGAAGGCCATGTGACAGACAAGCCGGGGATCCTGTTCCAGAGACTGGACCTGGAGGAAGTGATGAAAAAAGTAGAAGAGCTGCATCCGCCGGTAGAGGAAAACGCCCAGGAAGCACAGGAGAAGGAACAGGAAGTGATCGATATTGAAGCAAAACCAGAGATTACCTTTGACCAGTTCGGTACGATGCAGTTCCAGGTAGGCGAGATCATTGCCTGTGAGGAAGTGCCGAAGTCAAGGAAGCTTCTCTGCTCCAAAGTAAAGATCGGAAGCCAGGTCAAGCAGATCGTATCCGGGATCAAAGCGTATTATACCCCGGAAGAGATGGTGGGTAAAAAGGTGATGGTGCTGGTAAATTTGAAGCCCGCGAAGCTGGCAGGAGTCCTTTCGGAAGGGATGCTGCTCTGCGCGGAGGATGCAAAAGGCAACCTGTCCCTGATGGTGCCGGAAAAAGATATGCCTGCGGGCGCGGAAATCCGTTGATGCTTTAAAAGTATCTCTATTTGACCTGGTTGACAAAGAAGAATGCACAACAAAAATAAAGATATAAATATTCTTTTCGGATGTGGAAATAGGTATTTGCTATGCTTGCCTATTTCTGACAAATAATATAAAGAGCCACTTGAAAATCAAGCAGCTCTCATGTATAATCTACTTAGAAGTGATCGGAATTGAATCTCCGATTGCCCTCAGTAAAAATGATTATAAGAAATAAGCATCCAAACTTGGGCGGTAGGGATGCTTATTTCTTTTTATGATTGTCTATGTAAGACAGAGCCGCAAACAATACAAGTAATAATGTAAGAACTTCCATTATACTCATAGGGCATCACCCTCTCGTAAATAAACACAGAGCCAACAAACAATAAGAGTTTTCTATTGCCTGTTGGCTCTGTGTTTTTTCTCTTTTCCACTTTCTCAGGTGAAACAGCGGTATTCTTGTAGGTAGTGTGGAGCTGTCGGAATATTACGGCGCTAATTCCCAGTCGCCGATCCATTGTCCTTTTGTGGCATTATATCTACGGCGGTATGTCTTGCCTCCTACTACTTTGATTTTCCAGTCCTGTAGATACCAGATATCCCGGCCATGAAAGAATTTGTGAAAGCATTGCAATGGGCAATGGCAGCCGTGGTTGCTGAGATTGTATTTTTGTATAGGTTTTGGAAAACGTAGGCGGATTTGAATGAATTTTCAGAATATTATATTAAAATGATACAATTATAAATTTATAAGAAAAATATTTTAAAAATGCGTTGACAAATGAAGAGGGTTATGATATTATATACTCAATCCAAGAGAGATACAATTATTCGAAACAATATCTCAGAAAGGATCCATTTTTCGGAAGGATGTGATTCAGACAGATCAGATTTTTTTGAAAGGTGGTTGGAATATCAGAAAAGGAGGTAAAGGTCCCGTGGACAGTATAGAGTTAATTACAATTCAATATGTTAGTGGTACGGCAGATGGACATTCCTGTGGAGAAGAGACCTTTACTTATTTTAGATAAAGGGTTCCGGTAGAATAATAAAAAGGATGAACAATCGGAGAGTATGAGTAAGCCGGACGTTGATCAAGAGATTCAGCATTTGCAGACATATTGAAGACAGGTACCACATATAGCAGGATTTCCTAAGATGTGTAAAGAAACATCAGAGGAAAGCGCATTTTTAATAAGTATTCCGGGTTAGGATGGATAATTTAGTAGAATGTTGGAATATTGAAGAACAATACTGCAGCAGGCAAACGATTATATATAGATTAACTGAGGAAGATACTTTGAAGAGATGATTATGTTGAGAGGAGCGGATAAAGCGATTATACATACCTGCTAAAGTATTATTGAATGAAGAAAGTAAAGGTCTTACAGGAATGGGAGTCAAGAGATTCCTCCGATTTTAAAAATAAAGATGAAAAAATTAAATAAAGAATAAAAATGCATCTTCAAGAAGAATTGAGGATGCATTTTTTTGACAATATGGAATAGTTATGGTAAACTAAGGGGAAGAATGCGAAGGCAGTACCCTGCAGTCAGATCTGTACGGCCTGCTTTTCTATTGTTACGGCTCCAAATAATTACGAAAAATAGAGAAAATGATAACGAGGTGAACGGCAGTGGACAAATATGAGTATAAGCTGAAGACAGAACAGATGCTTGAACTTATGGAGGACGGTGCATTTAATAAGGCTGCGGAGATTGCGGACAGTATAGACTGGAAGCGGGTGCGTAATACAAAGATGCTGACAGATGTCAGTGATATTTATGAAAAGAATGGGGATTATCAGAAAAGCTATGAAGTTTTGAATATTGCTTATCATCGTGCGGAAGGAAGCCGGAAGATTATCTATCGGCTCTGCACATTGGCCCTAAAGACGAAAAATGTGGATGAGGCCATTGACTACTATGATGATTTTCAGCAGATCGCGCCCAAGGATCCCAACAAGTATATCCTTCGGTATCAGATTTTGCGTGCGCAGAAAGCACCAATTGAGCAGCAGATCGAAGCATTGGAAGCGTTTAAAAAAGCGGAATATATCGAAGAGTGGGCATATGAACTGGCGAAGAGGTATCAGGAAGCCGGCATGACGGCGGAATGTTTGGATGAGTGCGATGACCTGATTTTATGGTTTAATGAAGGGAAATATGTCTATCAGGCAATGGAACTGAAGATGCAGTATAAGCCGCTGACCCCTTCGCAGCAGGAGAAGTATGACCATCGGTTTTCAAGAATGTCGAATGAAACGATGGAGATGCCGGATGTAGTGGAATATAAGAATGAAAAGGATTCGGCAGAAAAGGGGGAATCCGTAGATGCTATGCTGGCAGCGGCGGAGGAATCCATGGAAGAAGTTTCAGGAGAACCTGTGCCGGAGCCTGAAAAGCGGCAAACACAGGGGAGAAAAATAGGCAGTACCATGAAGCTGGACGAAGCGCTTAAAAGCTTGCTGAATCTGGGGATGGGTGAGGAAGACAAGGTAAAGGATTCTTCCAGCGATCCGGTTAGTACGGATGTTATTTTTGAAGAAGATAAGTTTAAGGATGCTATAGAGGAGATAGAAGCTGTCGCGGATCTGGATCTTATTGATGAAATTTCCAGTCAGAAAGGATTGCGGGAACTTAAAGTAGACCCTGATCTGGAAGAATTGCTCCCGGATGGATTGCAGGATGACGTATTGGAAATGGAACCGGCCGGAAACCAGAATGTGGACGCCAGACAGATGGACGCAGATATTGGAGGGGACACCAGGCAGATAGAGACAGTGTCCGGAGATACCAGGATACTGGATAGGAAGACACTTCAGAAGATTGCGGAGATTGATAAAAGTGGCAAGGAGGCTGATGCTGCCAATATGCTGCCAGATAAAAAAAGCGGCGAAGTGATCACAGAACTGGACGAGGACGCAAGAGAGATCATTGCGGAGCTGGATGAGGAAGCCAGAAAGACAATAGCGGAACTGGATGAGGAAGCCCAAGTGGCGACAGATGGGCCGGAAGCCGAAGCGGAGAGCCTTTCTGAGAGCAATATAGGATCCGTTAAAGCTGTTGTTGAACAAAAGAACCAGGTAGAGGGCCAGATGAATCTTTTAGACCTTATGGAAGATATGGATACTGAGCCAGAACCTTCAGAAGAAGATTATATTATATCAGATAATTCCGAGCATCTTTTGGTAACAGGGACGGAAGAAGCAGGGGAGATAGAATTACCGGAGGAGGTAGAGGAAACGGAGGAGCATAGTAAAAAACAAAAAGAGAGCAAAGCGGCCGCCCCCATTTTGCCGTTGGATATCCAGAGAATGATTGATGAGATCGAAGGCACGCTTCCTGCGGAGGAGGAAGAAGCGAAGATAGAAAAAGAGGCTCTGCAGGAACGGGATATCACTATAGAGGAAGAAGAACCCAAGGAAAATATGGGAGAGATAGCAGAACAGCTGCGTGTTGATGAGTCATCAGAATGGTTTGAAGACTACGATGATGTGCTGGATGAAGAGGAGTATGCTTACGATCCACGGGAAGAAATGGCAGAACCGGATGAGGAAGAATTTACGGAGGACATTGAGATCAGCTTCGACGGAGAAAATGAGGAAAACGCTGAGGACTACGCTGAGGAAGCAGGGTTCGATGATATCAGGGAAGAGGATAAGGCAGGAGAACACTTTACTGTAGAATATCAGGGAAACACGGAGTTTGGATTCGAAGAGGAAGATTTTGTAGAAGAGGAAGTCGAAGAGCCGGGATACGAAGACGCGGTGTATGAGGAGGAAGAGCCAGAGTACGAAGATGCGGCGTATGAGGAGGAAGAGCCAGAGTACGAAGACGCGGTGTATGAGGAGGAAGAGCCAGAGTACGAAGACGTGGTGTATGAGGAGGAAGAGCCAGAGTACGAAGACGTGGTGTATGAGGAAGAAGAGCCGGAGCGTGAAGAAAACACGTATGAGGAAGAATCCGAGTACACGGAAGACGAATATGAATATGAAGAACCAGAGTATGGGAATGATGGATACGCGGAAGACGAATATGAAGATGCCGGTGAGTATGATGGTGATGCGTCTGGTTATGAAGAGGAATATGAGGAGGATTTAGAGTATACTGGGGAATTTGACGGTGAGGAAGACTATGAGTACGAGGATGAAGAATATTACTCTGAGGATGAGTACGATGAAGAAGAGTACGACGCTGCTTCCGTAGAAGCGAATCTGGAGCATGAGTTCCGTCCTCAAAAAGCATCGAAAAGGCGATATGACGAGCGTGAGGTTCCGGATGAAGAAGAGGAGATGGATATTCTTTCCGCAACGACTCCGCTCAGCAGGAAGGAAACGGCTAAGCTGATCGCTACCGGAAAGACCTCTCCATTGCCTATGGATGAGATTTCTGACGCGTTATCTATGTCGGATACCGGCTTTGTCGTCCATGGAAGATATGATTTGAGGATGCAGAGCGGAATCGGGACCAGGGCCGGGCTGACAGAAGAGCAGAAAAAGCTGTTCTCCTATTTTGTACCTGTCCGTGGCATGAGCGAACAACTGGTGGATGTTCTGGAGCAGGATAAAAACTGTACCAACCGGAGGGGAACTTCTATTACCGGCAATCTGTTGATCATCGGAAATAAAGGAAATGGAAAAACGGTACTTGCCGTAGATGTAGTGAAGGCGATCCAGAAGCAGAGAAATATCCGCCAGGGAAGAGTTGCGATCGTGACAGGAGATTCTCTGAATAAAAAGAAGATCAGCGACATTTTCAGTAAGCTGTATGGCGGTGCGCTGATCATTGAAAAAGCCGGGAAGATGAATGAAAAAACCGTAGCCCGCGTGAATAAGGCAATGGAAAGAGACACCGGAGAGCTTCTGATCGTGCTGGAAGATCAGAGAAAGCCTTTGGACCGGCTTCTGACATCTAACCGGGAATTCAGAAGGAAGTTCACGAGCCGCCTGGAAGTGCCAATCCTGATCAATGATGAGCTTGTTACATTCGGTCAGACGTATGCCCAGGAAAATGGGTATCAGATCGATGAAATGGGTATCCTGGCATTGTACAGCCGGATCGACATGCTGCAGAGAGAAGACCATGCCGTGACCATCGCGGAGGTAAAAGAAGTGATGGACGAGGCAATGGAGCATTCACAGAAGGCATCAGCGAAGAAGCTGGTAAAGCGTGTATTAGGGAAAAACAGAGATGATTCAGACCGGATTATACTGACAGAAAAAGATTTTATTTAATCAGCTTGTGTGGTAAAATCCTCATTAGAACGCGGCTTTTTTGGAACCTCTCTAATGAGGATTTACTTTTTGGGAGGATAGGGCATGAGACAGATGGACTTAAAAGCGCTTGCAAAAATAAATCTGGGGCTGGACGTGCTGGGAAGAAGAGAAGACGGATACCATGAGGTACGTATGGTCATGCAGTCCATTTACCTGTATGATAATGTAATGCTTGGGCGCAGGGAAGAGCCGGGGATCGAGCTGTCATCCAATTTATATTATCTTCCCGATGATTCAGGCAATATCGCGTACAAGGCGGCCCGAATGCTGATGGAAGAATTTGGGCTTCCGGGCGGGGTCCGTATTACTCTGGAAAAGCATATCCCTGTGGCGGCAGGTATGGCGGGAGGCAGTTCCAACGCTGCGGCAGTACTGTTTGGAATGAACCGCCTTTTTGACCTGGGGCTTTCCAGACAGGAACTGATGGAACGAGGTGTCAGGCTGGGGGCAGACGTGCCTTACTGTATTATAAGGGGGACTGTCCTTGCAGAAGGAATCGGGGAGAAGCTGACCGTTCTGCCTTCCATTCCAAGATGCGCGGTCCTGATCGCGAAACCGCCGATCAGTGTGTCTACGAGGATCGTCTATGAGGCTTTGGATTCGAAAGAGATCGTAAAGCATCCGGATATTGATGGACTGATCCAGGCATTAGAGGAAGGCAGCCTGAAAGGCGTGGCGTCGTGTATGGGAAATGTGCTTGAGGATGTGACCATTCCAAAGTATCCCGTGATTCAGGACATCAAAGAGGAAATGCTCCTGGCAGGGGCTTTGAACGCCATGATGAGTGGAAGCGGGCCGACCGTATTCGGCCTGTTTGAAAATAAAGTGGCGGCGAGAAGGGCACAGGAAAGGATCAGAAGAAAGGCGCTCGCGAAGCAGGTATATGTGACTAATGTACATAATGCAAGGAGGGAATGACGGATGGGGACCGGATTTGAAGTAAATATGAACGACTTTCTGCCTCTTCGGGATGTGGTTTTCAATACTCTGCGGCAGGCAATCCTCCGCGGCGAATTGAAGCCTGGAGAGCGGCTTATGGAAATCAAGCTTGCCAACCAGCTCGGGGTCAGCCGGACTCCGATCCGTGAGGCCATCCGGAAGCTGGAGCTGGACGGTCTGGTGCTGATCGTCCCGCGCAGAGGCGCGGAGGTGGCTCAGATCACGGAAAAAAGTCTGCGTGATGTGCTGGAGGTGCGGCGTTCCCTGGAAGCGCTGGCGGTACGGCTTGCCTGTGAGAGGATGACACCGCAGGGGCTTCTGGATCTGAAAAATGCCGAAAAAGATTTTGAAAAAGTGTTGGGAAATGATGATATCACAGTAGTAGCTGAGGCTGATGTGGCATTTCATGATGTGATCTATCTGGCAACGGATAACCAGCGTTTGATCCAGCTTTTGAGTAATTTTCGAGAGCAGATGTATCGATACCGGGTGGAATATCTGAAAAAGAAAGAGAGCCATCCAAAGCTTCTGGAGGAGCATCAGGAGATCATCCACGCCATTGAGCACAATGAGGTGGAGACAGCGACCTGGATCACTTGCGAGCATATCGACAATCAGGTGAAAACAGTCAGCGGGCTTCTAAGGGGGCAGGAATAACGGAATGAGGTGTTCCGGCTTGTGCCCATAATTTTTTTAAAGCTGTATATTTGCCGGAAAAAAGGCAATACTTCCGATATCAGAAGTCTTCCGGAGGCTCATTTTATCAGCCTTCCGGGGACAGGAGAAATGGATGGAGGAAGTTACATATGGAACAGAACAATATAGACCGAACCAGAACAATGCCGGAAAAGAGAGCGGAAGCCGGTGGACGGAACCATACGGAAACATATATCATTATACTGCTTTCGCTGCTTATAGCAGCGTTGGTTACCTGGTTCTTTTTGTGGAGATCCGGACTTGCGGCAGAGCAGCGGCTCCAGGAGCATCTGGCGGAAGAGGTACTGCGGTTCCACATTCTCGCGAACAGTGACAGTGAAGAGGATCAGGCATTAAAGCTCAAGGTACGTGACCAGATCCTGGATTATCTGGATACAGAAATGCCGCAGGCTTCGGACGCGAAGGAGACCGCGCGGTGGATACGCCGGCATATGGATGAACTGGAGGAAGTGAGCAGAAAGACGGTGGCGGCATCAGGATACGATTATCCGGTCAATGCGGCGGTCACGACCTGTTGGTTTCCGGACCGGACTTATGGCGATATGACATTTCCGGCAGGGAATTATGAGGCTCTTAGGATCGAGCTTGGAGACGCGCAAGGGCATAACTGGTGGTGTGTGTTGTATCCGGGATTGTGCTTTCTGGACGCGGCAAACGCGGTTGTCCCGGAGGAAGGAAAGCAGAAGCTTCAGAACGTGCTGACAGAAGATGAATATTCGCGGATCACGTCAGAAACAGATTTTCAGATCAAGTGGTATTTTCTGGAAAAATGGAAAGGATAAGGCAACATGATTTATACATTTGACAGCAGAGTAAGATACAGCGAAGTAGACCACAAAGGGACATTGACCCTGCCGGCGGTGATGAACTACCTGCAGGACTGCAGTACATTCCAGTCAGAGGATATCGGCGTAGGATTGTCTGTCCTGCGGGAAAGAAAACGGGCGTGGCTTTTGTCCTACTGGCAGGTGGAGCTTCGACGATTCCCGAAGCTGGGAGAAAGGATCACGGTCGGTACACTGGCAACGGGCTTCAAAGGATTTTTTGGAAACCGGAATTTTTACATAGATGATGAGCGTGGAAAACGTGTGGTGTGCGCCAATTCCATCTGGGTGTTTATCGATACGGAAACAGGACGGCCTACAAGGCCGGGGAAAGAGGAAATTACTCCATATGGCCTGGAAGAACCTTTGGAAATGGAATATGAAGGCAGAAAGATCCTGCTGCCGGAAGCCACCCGGGCACTGGAGCCATTTCCGGTAAGGAAGGCGCATATTGATACCAATGAGCACGTCAATAACAGCCAGTATATCCAGATGGTCATGGATATACTGCCGGGGGATATCCAGGTCCATAAGCTGAGGGTAGATTATAAAAAGGCGGCGGTTATGGGGGATATGATTTTTCCAAAGATATCTCAGGAAGAGGAGCGCGCGGTCGTAGAATTGTGTGATGAAGCAGGCTTGCCCTATGTGGTGGCGGAGCTGAAATAAGTGCCTGCTTTTGGTGAAATTACCGAAAAAGATCAGCAGGAAATAAATACGGTCACAATGAATTTATAAAAGAGGAAAAGGAGCAGTCAGGATGAAATACGATGTGATAATTATCGGCGCGGGACCAGGAGGGATTTTTTCCGCGTATGAGCTGGTAAAGGGAAACAAGGATTTAAAAATTGCTGTGTTTGAGACCGGCAGTCCGCTGGAAAAGAGGAATTGCCCCATTGACGGAGAAAAGATCAAGAGCTGTGTGAATTGTAAGACCTGCGCGATCATGAGCGGCTTTGGCGGCGCAGGAGCATTTTCAGACGGAAAATATAACATTACCAATGACTTCGGCGGTACGCTGCATGAGCATATTGGGAAAAAAGAAGCCATCCGGCTGATGGAATACGTGGATGAGATCAATGTATCCCACGGCGGTGAAGGGACGAAGATGTATACTACCGCAGGCTCCAAATTCCGTAAGCTTTGTCTGCAGAACAAGCTGAATCTGCTGAACGCGTCGGTCCGTCATCTGGGTACGGATATCAATTATGTGGTTCTTGAAAATCTGTACGCCGAATTGAAGGACAAGGTGGAATTCCGTTTCCACCACCAGGTAGACCATATTGAAATATTGGATCAGGGATATCGCGTGTTCTGCGGCGAGCAGTCTGATGACTGTGACAAATGCATTGTCTCTGTGGGCAGAAGCGGCAGTAAATGGATGGAAGAGGTCTGCCAGGAGCTGAACATCCCGACCAGCTCCAACCGGGTAGATATCGGTGTGCGCGTGGAGCTTCCGGCAGAGATTTTTTCACATCTGACGGATGAACTATATGAAAGCAAGATCGTATATCGGACCGAGAAATTCGAGGATAATGTACGGACCTTCTGTATGAATCCTCATGGAATCGTGGTAAATGAAAATACAAAGGGAATCGTGACTGTCAACGGGCACAGCTATGAGGATCCCAAAAAGCAGACCGAGAATACCAATTTTGCCCTTCTGGTGGCAAAGCATTTCTCCGAGCCTTTTAAGGACAGTAATGGATATGGGGAAAGCATTGCCCGCCTGTCTAATATGCTGGGCGGAGGCGTGATCGTGCAGCGCTTCGGAGATCTGATCCGGGGACGCAGGAGTAACTGGAAGCGGATTGAGGAAGGGCTGGTGCGTCCGACCCTGGCAGCGACACCGGGAGATCTGAGCCTGGTTCTGCCAAAAAGAATCCTGGACGGACTGATCGAGATGATCTATGCCCTGGATAAGATCGCCCAGGGAACGGCAAATGACGATACACTTCTGTACGGGGTAGAAGTAAAGTTCTACAATATGGAAGTCAATATTGATGAGAATCTGGAAACGCCTTATAAAGGATTATATGTGATCGGAGATGGCAGCGGAGTGACCCATTCCCTGTCTCACGCGTCTGCCAGCGGCGTGTATGTAGCAAGGCATATTTTGGGATGTAAGGCTCTGTAGGAATATAACGCGGTACTAGCGGCTGTAGTTAGAAGAAGAAAGGAACGAGAGATGAAATTAGGAGAAAAACAGGTACTGACAGTGGTAAAGAAGGTAGCCTTTGGCGTGTATCTTGGAAATGACACGCAAAGGGTTCTTCTTCCGAAAAAGCAGGTGCCTGAGGGAATCGAGCCGGGAGATCCGGTAGAAGTGTTTTTGTACAAGGATTCTGACGACCGGCTGATCGCCACCACCAATGAGCCGAAGCTGGCCATGGGACAGCTTGCGGTGCTGCGGGTGGCAGATGTGGGCAGGATGGGAGCGTTCCTGGACTGGGGGCTGGAGAAGGATTTGTTCTTGCCCTTTAAGCAGCAGACCGCGAAAGTGCAGAAGGGAGACCGGTGTCTGGTATCACTCTATATAGACAAGAGCGAGCGGCTTTGTGCCACCATGAAGGTATACCATATGCTGCGGACAGATTCCCCGTATAAAAAGGACGATAAAGTGACCGGGATCATTTACGATACCAGCAATAATTTTGGGGTTTTTGTGGCGGTAGATGACCAATATTCTGCCCTGATACCGAAGAAGGACGCAGTGGGCCGCCTGCGTGTGGGAGACACGGTGGAGGCAAGGGTCACCGCGGTAAAGGAAGACGGCAAGCTGGACTTAAGCGTGCGGGATAAGATTCCGGAGCAGATGGATAAGGATGCGGAAATGATCCTGGAGGTGATCCGGGGATATGACGGCATACTGCACTTTACGGATAAAGCAGATCCGGAAAAGATCCGGCAGGAATTTGGCATGAGTAAAGCCGCCTTTAAACGTGGTGTCGGGCGGCTCTTGAAGGAAGGTAAAATAGAAATTCTGGAACAGGAGATTAGGATGAAGTGATTTCCTGTTCCGCGGCGTCAGAAGATTCAGGCTTTTTCAGCTTCAGCAGGTCGGACCGCGCTTCGTGGGGCGTTTCTATGCGGAAAGCCTTTGGCGTGGTACCCATGATACGCTTGAAAAGGCGTGTAAAATAATAAATATCCGGAATGCCGCATTGGACCGCGATGGATTTGATCGGCAGATTTGTACACAACAGCAATTTAGCGGCATGTTCGATCCGATACTTATTTACATAATCGGTGAGAGTCATGCCGATTTCTTTTTTAAACAGCATGGAAAGATAGCTGGCATTGATATTGAGCTGTTCGGCCAGTACATTCAGGGATAGATCCACACCGATATCCGTATGGATATAGGTCAGCGTTTTCCCAATGATCGTAGAATACTGCCGCAGGCTATGATTGCGGATCAGATCGCAGTATTCATGTACCATTCTTTTATGAAAAGCAATACACTGATTTACGTTGGTAAGCTGCTCGATCTGTGGGACCGTGCCGTTGGAATGGCTGTCAATGTGGATCGGATGCACACCGGCCATCTCCGCGGATTTTCGTAAAAGTGTATTAAAAGTAATGGTATAGTCTTTCATATCTCTCAGCCTGTCCGGAAGGCGAATGGGCAGCATGTAGGCATGAAACTTTGTGATCGCCTCCAGAGCAGCGTCTTCATCACATTTTCTTACAGCTTCCATCATGGCATTTTCCGCCTTATAGCGGGCTTCGATAATATGTATATTGCGAAACGGTTCTTCCGGTATGCGCAGATAATTTTTATAATTATAATGCCACATATCCAGAGCGTTTCCGTCATGGTATTCGATCTCAAAGTTTCCCTCTCCATATAAAAAGTTTCCAAGCTCACAGAACATGCTTTTCAACAGGTCGTTGGAGGGAAAAAAGGATAGATGCTCATAGTAAAATTTCAAATTCGCGTGAAACTCATCCGGCAGTTCCAGATAAGAAGTCAGATTCGCAAACCGGTCATCATTCATTTCTTCAAAAAGAACAGGACCGCAGAAAAACCATTTCCCCTTTTCAGGAACAAATAGCATGACATAATTGCACAAAAAGAGATCTCTTATCAGATAGATCACTGCAGGCTTTTTGGAAAAAAGCCATTGGGCAAATTGGTCTAAATGTCCGGTCATGCCAAGGATACGGCTGCGAAGGCCGAGGTCAAAATTTTGAAAAAAATGTTGGAGGTCTTCTTCTTGAGAGGGCATCATGAAATAACGCGCCGGAATATTGTTGGACCGTAAGATATTGTTTATGAACTGAATAATATCATTTTTCAAATCAACCACTCCTTCCTCATACTGTACCGGAATATATCTGAAACTGTCTTCTATAATCTATTGCATATAATCCAAGGAAAATCAAGATAATCCAAAAATTATGCAAAAAACCCAAAAAATTCTCTCTATAAATGAATATTATATAAAAATATAATAAAAAATAATACAAAGCAATGTGAAAAATTTGGGATTTTTTATGAAAAATATCCAAAAAAAGGAAGCGTACATTGCGGAAAAGGAGGTATAAGATGCGCAATATCATCAATTTGAACCAGGATTGGAAATTCATACAGGAGGACACCGGGCTCCCCGAAAAGCTTCCCCAGGACTGGGACGCGGTTGACCTGCCCCATACATGGAACGCGGTAGACGGACATGATGGGAACGGAAGCTATGCGCGGGGAAGATTCTGGTATGCGAAGAATTTTTCGACACCGGCGCAGCCGCTCCCAGGAGGACGGGTATATGTGGAGATTCCGGCGGCAGGGCAGCAGGCGGCTGTATATGTGAACGGCAGCGAAGCAATTTATCATGAGGGCGGATATTCCACTTTCCGTGCGGACATTACGGATCTGTGCAAGGAAGACGGCGAAAATTTGCTGGTAGTTGCCTGCAGCAACGAAAATAAGAGCAACGTATATCCCCAGTCGGCAGATTTTACATTCTACGGCGGTTTGTACAGAGGAGTGAACCTGATCAGTGTACCCGAGGCTCATTTCGAGCTGGAATACTACGGAGGCCCTGGGATCCAGATCACGCCAAAGCCCTGTGAGGATGGAGGGGCGGCTTTTGAGATTGAATCCTGGGTCGTCAATGGAGATGAAAATTTTACCGTGATGTATTCCATTCTGGACGCGCAGGGAAAGGAAGTGGCAGCCGGGGTCCGTCCCGCGGATGCTACGAAGATTACGCTTTATGTTCCGGACGCGCATAAATGGGAGATCGACAGCCCTTACCTGTATACAGTGACTGCTACACTACAGCGGCGCAATGAAGCTTATGATGAAGTGTCCGCACGGGTGGGTGTCCGTAGCTTTTCCTGTGATCCGGACAAGGGCTTTATCATCAATGGTACACAGACGCCTCTGCGCGGTGTGAGCCGTCATCAGGATCAGCTTTACAAAGGGAATGCCCTTTCAAAGGAAGATCATTATGAGGATGCCAGGATCATCAAGGAGCTGGGGGCAAATACCATTCGTCTGGCGCATTACCAACATTCCCAGGATTTCTATGACGCCTGTGACGAGATGGGATTTATTATCTGGGCGGAGATTCCGTTTATCAGTGTCATGAACAAGGATCCGGAGGCGCACCAGAACTGTATCAGCCAGATGAAGGAGCTGATCATCCAGAATTACAACCATCCGTCGATCTGCTTTTGGGGAATTTCCAACGAGATCCTGATCGGAGGAATTTCTGACCAGCTTGTGGAGAACCATAAAGAACTTCAGAAGCTTTGCAAGGAAATGGATCCGACCCGTCTGACGACCATTGCCCATGTGTCGATGACCCCAATAGACAGCCCGGTTCATAATATTACGGATGTGGAGAGCTACAATCATTACTTTGGATGGTACGGCGGAAAAATGGAAGATAACGGGCCATGGCTGGATAATTTCCATAAAGTACACCCGGAGATCTGCCTGGGACTGTCAGAATACGGATGCGAGGGCATCATTACCTATCACGGCCCGAATCCGGCCTGCAAGGATTACAGTGAAGAATATCAGGCATTGTACCATGAGCATATGGCAAAGGTGCTGGATGAGCGCCCGTGGATGTGGTCCAGCCATGTATGGAACATGTTTGACTTTGGCTGTGCGGCACGTGATGAAGGCGGCGTGGCAGGACGGAACAACAAAGGCCTTGTGACCATGGACCGGAAAACAAAGAAGGACAGCTATTACATTTATCAGGCATATTGGAGCAAGACCCCGATGCTGCATATCTGCGGCAGGCGTTATGCACAGCGCGCAGGTGAGACAACGGAGATCCGGGTCTATTCGAACCTGCCGTCCGTGGCTCTGTATCTGAACGGGAAACTGGTGGAGGAAAAATCTGCTGACAAGGTATTTGTCTTCCAGGTGGCTCTGGAAGACGGGCAGAACATGGTGAAGGCAGCTGCCGGTGATCTGAAGGATAGTATTACACTGGAAAAGGTAGAGAATGAGCCATCCATCTACGTGCTGCCGGAGGTCAATGAAAGAGCGGAAGGCGTGGCGAACTGGTTCAAGCTGGCCGGTGACCTGGATCTGAAGGCACCGATGGAATTCCCGGAAGGAAAGTACAGTATCAAAGATACGATGGAAGAAATCGCAAAATGCCCGGAGGCATTTGAAATTGCCGCGGAGGCTTTCAAGCTGGCTACGAATATGAAAATGAAGCCTGGTGAAGGCATGTGGGATATGATGAAATCCATGAGCCTGGAAGGAATAGGGCAGATGGCAGGCTCTATGCTTCCGGAAGGGTTTGTCGAAAGCCTGAACGGTAAGCTGATCAAAATCGATAAGGTCTGAATAAAAGTTTCCTGATCATGGCGGCAGCCGGAGCAGTGGGTAGGAATTTATCATGCTGCTTTGGATGCCGCATAAAAATCAATAAAAAGGAGAAAATAGTATGGCAAATACAAATAATGCGGTTCCGGCATTCGGAATGAAAGATAAACTCGGATATATGTTTGGCGATTTTGGAAACGATTTTACGTTTATATTGTCTTCCTCATTTATGTTGAAGTTCTATACGGATGTTATGGGGGTTTCGGCATATGTGGTAGGGCTGCTGATGATGGCCGCACGTTTCGTTGACGCGGTCACAGACGTGACCATGGGGCAGATCGTAGACCGTTCCAAGCCGACCAAGGATGGAAAATTTAAACCCTGGATCAAACGGATGTGCGGCCCGGTGGCGATCGCCTCATTTTTGATCTACCAGTCAGGCTTTGCGAATATGTCGATGGGCTTTAAAACTTTCTGGATGGTCATTACATATATCCTGTGGGGTTCTATTTTCTATACCTCTATCAATATTCCCTATGGCTCCATGGCCTCGGCGGTAACCGCAGATCCAAAAGAGCGTGCGGACTTGTCCACATGGCGTACGATCGGTGCGACACTGGCCGGACTTGTGATCGGTGTGGGAACACCAATGGTTGCTTATGAAGTTGTAAATGGCAATACGGTCCTTTCCGGTACCCGTATGACAATCATTGCGGGCGTATTCAGTGTCTGCGCGATCATTTGTTACCTTCTTTGCTTTAACCTGGTACGTGAACGTATTCCGGTAGAAGCAAACAGCCAGAAGCTGGAAGTAGGCAAACTGCTGAAAAGCCTGGTTACAAACCGTGCCCTGCTTGGAATCATCGCGGCCGCGATCCTTCTTCTGCTTGGTATGCTTGGCATGCAGGGAATGGCAGGCTATGTATTCCCGAACTATTATGGTTCCGCGTCCGCACAGTCCGCATCCGCTCTTGTAGGAAGCGTAGTTATGCTTGTTATTTGCGCCCCGTTTGCGTCAAAGCTGGCGGCGAAATTTGGCAAGAAAGAGCTTTCGGTTGTTTCCTGTGCGTTTGGGGCCGCTGTTTATATCGTATGCCTGATCGTGAGGCCACAGAATCCATATGTGTATGTTGCTTTTTATGCGCTTGCATATGTCGGACTGGGATTCTTCAATACCGTAATCTGGGCTATGATCACCGATGTCATTGACGACGCAGAGGTAAAGAATGGCGTCCGTGAGGATGGTACGATCTATTCCGTATATTCCTTCGCGCGGAAACTGGGGCAGGCATTCTCATCCGGTATGATCGGCGGCCTTCTGTCCATGATCGGATATACGCAGGAAACAGCGTTTGACCCGGCGGTCACAAGTGGGATATTCAACCTGTCCTGTATCATCCCGGCAGCCGGACTGGCAGCGGTATCTTTGGCTTTGTTGTTTATCTATCCTTTGGACAAAAAACGGGTAGAGGAGAATGTGGCAGAACTTGCAAGCCGCCGTGTGTAATATTATACTGGTCTTGGAAAGGAAGTGCATCATTTGAGTAATTTATCCGGGTATATAAAGAAAAAGGAATTTCTGGTCTGTGTGGACAGTGACGGCTGCGCCATGGATACGATGGATATCAAGCATATCCGCTGCTTTGGCCCCTGTATGGTAGAGGAATGGGGGCTAAAACAGTGGAAAACGGAGATACTGGACCGCTGGAATGAGATCAACCTGTATACCATGACCAGAGGGATTAACCGCTATAAGGGCCTGTCTATGGCCCTTCAGGAGATTGATCAGAAGTATCGGCCGATTGAGGATCTGGATACTCTGGCCGAGTGGGTAAAGACCAGCCCGGAGCTGTCTAACGGCGCCCTGCAGTCAGCCATTGATCAAAAGGATAGTATCAGCCTGAAAAAAGCATTGTCCTGGAGCAAGGCGGTAAATGCGTCGATCAATCAGCTTCCCGAGGAAGAAAAACGTCCTTTCGAGGGTGTAAAAGAAGCATTGGCCCTTGCCCACGAAAAAGCGGATGTAGCGATCGTTTCCAGCGCGAATCCGGACGCGGTGCTGGAAGAGTGGGAACGCTTCGGACTGCTGGAGTATACGGATATTGTCCTGGCCCAGGATGCCGGAAGCAAAGCATACTGTATCAGTGAGCTTCTGAAGGCCGGGTATGAAAAAGACCATGTGCTGATGTGCGGGGACGCTCCGGGAGATCTGAAAGCGGCAGAGAAGAACGGGGTATTCTATTATCCGATCCTGGTACGCCGGGAGAAGGAGTCCTGGGACGAATTCCGGGAAAGCGCCCTCGGGAAATTGCTGGAAGGAAGCTACGAAGGAGATTACCAACAGGAAAAAATAAACGCGTTTGTAGAGAATTTGAGGTGAAATAAATGGTAGATATGAAAGCAAATCCCTTTTACCTGTCGGATGAGGACTGTAAATGGGTGGAGGATACGATCGCCGGTATGACACTGGATGAAAAAGTAGGGCAGTTGTTTTTTAATATGGGCTCCAGCCGGGATGAAGAATATTTGAAAATGACAGTAGAAAAATATCACATTGGAGGAATCCGTTATAACCCGGCAACGGCGGACGAGGTTCATGAGCAGAACCGGATCTTGCAGGAGAACAGCAAGATTCCGCTGATCATTGCCTGCAATACGGAAAATGGCGGGGACGGTGCCTGTGTGGACGGCACAACGATCGGAAGCCAGACCAAGATCGGAGCCACAAGAGACGCAAAATATGCTTATAATCTAGGTTATATGTCCAATAAAGAGGCGGCGGCCATCGGGTGTAATCTTTCCTTCGCGCCGGTCAGCGATATTCTCTATAACTGGGAGAACCCGGTGATCGGGCTTCGGACTTATGGAAATGACGTGGATAGAGTCGTGGAGATGACCAGATCCTATCTGGACGGCGCCCATGCGAATCCGGGCTTCTGCTGCGCGGCAAAGCATTTCCCGGGGGACGGGCTGGATTTCCGTGACCAGCATGTGGCAAACAGTGTCAATGATTTTAGCTGTGAGGAATGGGACGCTACCTTTGGAAAGGTTTACCAGAACCTGATCGACAATGGGCTGGAGGCTATCATGGCCGGGCACATCATGCAGCCGGCCTATACGAGATATTTTCATCCGGATATCCAGGATGACGATATCATGCCCGCCACTCTTTCGCCGGAGCTGATCAACGGGCTTCTGCGTAAGAAGCTTGGCTTTAACGGAATGGTGCTGACAGATGCCTCCCACATGGTGGGGCTGACCTGCCGGATGAAGCGTCAGGATCTCATGCCTGCGGCGATTGCGGCAGGAGTGGATATGTTCCTGTTCTTTAATGATATGGATGAGGATTTTGAGAGCATGAAGCAGGGAATCCTGGACGGACGGATCACGGAGGAACGCTTAAGCGACGCTCTGCACAGGATCCTGGCATTGAAGGCTCATATGGGACTGCATAAAAAAGCGAAGACAGAGCTTGTGCCTCCGAAGGCGCAGGTACATGGGATCGTGGGCTGTGAAGAGCATAAGGCAATGCAAAAGGAGATTTCCGAGAAGGCGGTCACCTTAGTGAAATATAAAGATAAGGATGTCCTGCCTCTGACACCGGAGCGTTATAAACGGATCATGATCGTCTATGTGAAGGGGCTGGAAGCACCGGGAATTGGCTCCCTGATGGCGCATAACAAGGTATCGCCCGCCAAGAAGCTGAAGGAAAGACTGGAAGCTCAGGGCTTTGAAGTATTTATCTATGAGAGTCCGGCCCAGAAGATTCTGAAGGAAATGCAGGAAGGCGGAAAGCCGGATCTGAATCTTTATTTTGCGGGAAAGAGCGCGATCAAAGATTTCGTGGGAAACCAGGATCTCATCATTACGTTGGTGGATATCGCGGGAGGATTCCAGCCTGTGGCAAGACCGGCATTTGGTATGACCAAGGGCGGCGGAGAAATTCCATGGTATGTATTCGAACTCCCGGTCATCGTAGTTGGGACGAAGCAGCCATTTGTGCTGGCGGATATCCCACAGGCACGGACTTATATCAATACCTACGACGTGCTGGATTCTACGCTGGACGCGTTGGTAGAGAAGCTGATGAAAGGCGTGGATGCATTTAACGGACAGGATCCTGTAGATTCCTATTGTGGAATGTGGGATACACGTATTTAAGAATAGAGAAGAAAAGCCAGACCGGTTCCATATCACGGTCTGGCTTTTTGCGTTCGAAAGGCGCGGGACATATGCAATGCTTTGTATCCCGCAGGATAAAGAATGTGGCAGAGAACTATTCATTCTTCACTCTTTGCCGGAATTACAAAGATAAACAGCAGGGAGCTGATGAGCAGCATATAAGGGTAAAGCAGATTCGGAATGATGTCAAAAGCCGACACCTCGAAGCCCAGCTCTGTTGCCGCCGAGATGGCTACCAGCATCTGCGCTCCATAGGGGATGATCCCCTGGAAGATACAGGAAAAGGTATCCAGGATGGAGGCTGTTTTTTTCGGGGAAATCCCGTACTCTTCCGCCATTTCCTTTGCGATTGGATTTGCCATGACGATGGCGACCGTATTGTTCGCCGTAGAGATATCCATGGCGCCTACCAGTAGTCCGATGCCAAGCTGTCCCCCCTTTTTCCCCTTGAAAATCCGTTTGATAAAGGCAAGTAATGCCGCAAAACCGCCATATTCATGGATCAGGGCGCAGATGGCGGATACCAGGATCGCTACCATGGTGGTCTCGAACATTCCGGAGGCTCCGGAACCCATATTTCCCAACAACTCAGTTGCCTGGGTCGCGCCAGTCACAAGCATGATAAAGGAACCGGAGACAATACCGATCAGTAGAACAATGAAAACATTGATTCCAATGATTCCGCCGACCAGGACCAGGACATAAGGGATGATCTGAACCAGGTTGTAATCCTTGACGATCGCGTCACCGACTTCCGCGTTAAGCGTCTTTAAGAAAAAGATTATCAGAGTCACGATCGCCGCGGGAAGGGCAATCCCGAAGTTCTGGCGGAACTTGTCCTTCATCTGGCACCCCTGCCCATTACAGGCGGCAATGGTAGTATCAGAGATAAAGGAGAGGTTGTCCCCAAACATAGCGCCGCTCATGACAGCACCGATACAAAGGGCGGTGCCGAAGCCGGAACCACTGGCCACGGATACCGCGATGGGTGTGATCAAGGTGATTGTTCCTACGGAGGTTCCCATCGCAAGAGATACAAAGCAGCTCACCACGAACAATACCAGCACAGAAAAACGTGCCGGAATGACCGAGAGAAGAAAATAAGCGACACTTTCCGCACTGCTTCGTCCTACGACGCCGACAAAGATACCGGCGGTCAAAAAGATCAGGATCATGGTCATGATATTTTTGTCCCCCACACCCTTTGCCATGACCTCCAGCTTGTCGTCAAATTTTAGCTCCGGATTCTGGATACAGGCGACCAGAAGCGCTGTCAGGAACGATACCACGATCGGAATGTTGTAAAATCCCATCGGGATTTTCAGGATGTACTCAAACAAAATCCCAAGTCCCAGGTACAGAACCAGAAAAACTCCAATTGGCAGTAATGCCTTTCCATTTCTTTTTTTCATAATCATCCTCCCAAGTTTGATATATATTATTGTACCATTCCTTCCGGAAAATCTCCAGAAAAATAGACAGCATTTGATACATGATCTTCGTCGATCAGGCAAACCGTATTTACAAATTTTTTCCTTGTGCTAAAATTGGGATAACGATTTAGTGCTGAGTTGTGTAAAGATATCAGAGGGGAAGAGAGGGAAACGGATGTACAGAGTCGCGGTCTGTGATGACGATCAAAATGTGAGGGAAGAAGTCAGACGTGTCATACATGGATGGAAGCCGGAGATCCAGGTAGACTGTTTTGCATCCGGGGAGAGTCTTGCAGAGGCCTATATCCCTTATCATGCGGTCTTTCTGGATATCGACATGAAGGGGATGAATGGGATTGAGACCGGGAAATGGATACGCGGGCGGGACAAAGAGACGAAGATCGTGTATCTGACCGCCTATCAGGATTATGTGGCAGGCGCGTTCGGCGTTCATGCTTTCCAGTATCTGCTAAAACCGGTCAGAAAAGAGGAAATCCATAAAGTACTGGAGGACATTTTTTCTTACCCGCATGTGCCGGAAAAAAGGCCGGTGCTGGATTTCCAGACGGTGAACGGACTTTTATGCGTGCCTGTGGAGGAAATCTATTATTTTGAGTATATCAGCCGCAAGGTGAAGATTGTGACGGCAGATGGCATGTATGCCATGGCAGAAAAGATAGGAAGAGTAGCGAAGAGGATGGAGGACTATGGATTTTCTATGCCTCATCAGAGCTTTGTAGTGAATATGCTTCATGTGAGAAATGTTTTGTCCGGGAGGATTCTTTTGGATAATGGTATGGAGATCCCGTTGGCACAGAAGCGGCAGAAGGAGTGGAAGCAGGAGCTGATTACATATCTTTCGGAAAGAATGGGGGAAAAGCCATGACAACAGCAGTTGAAATCTTATTTGGTGTGATTGATATGGTATCCTTGATCGGCTGCGCCCTGATGCTGGTACATGCGATACCGGCAGAGCGGGAAGAAAGCCGGTGGAAGAAGATATTAGGGTGGGTCGGTTATGGCGCAGTGGCGGCAATTGTGCCTGCTGTCTGGAAATACGATATACTGACCATAGGGATACTGAGTATTTACTATATTGTGATGGCAAGGTTTTTATATTTCCGCAGTAAGAAGGGAGTCGTGTATCAGATCATTTATTGTGTCATGCTGCTGATCACGGAGTATATGGCATTCATTGCGGCCGTTTATGGACGGATCGTGATGCAGCCGGAGAAGATTATCGCTGACGGCATCTGGATCGTATTGCGTGGGGGATTACTTTTTATAGGAACCTTAATCCTGAGGGCAATCATATGCAGGAGATTTGCGGACGCGCGGCATATGAAAATCAAAGGCATGGTTATTGTTCCACTGTTCAGTATGGCGCTACTATTTCTGTATCTGGCGGCAAGCGATATTTTCATGGTCCGATATGGTTATTACTGGATATTTATTTACTGTATACTTTTGCTGGTGATCAATCTGTACTGTCTGTATTTTTGGTATGACGTGGTAAAAAGCGGTGAACTAAAGCACCGGCTGAAGCTGATGCAGCAACAGAGGGAGCTGACCCTGCAGTACTATGAGGATATGGAAGAGAGTTACAACCGCTCCCGGAAGATCATCCATGATATCCGCAATCACCTTCATGTGATCGAACAGAGCAGCCGGATGGAGGATAAACCGTACATAGACGATGTCCATGCGATGCTGAATTCTATGGGATTGAAGTTTTATACCGAAAACAGGATGCTCAACATTGTACTGAATGATAAGCTGAGGAATTTTTCACAGGAACAGGTAAAATGTAATCTGGGAGGGATAGAATTGGATTTTATCGCCGATTTAGATATCACGACGATTTTCGCGAATCTTCTGGACAATGTAGTGGAGGAAGGAAAAGGGAAAAAGGATTTCCAGATTCAGATCCGGGGAGAACAGATTCAGGATTTTATTATTATAAAGATCGCGAATCCATTTGTAAAAAGCGCGGTGGGCGGGATGTCATCCAAGCCGGGCCATGAAGGGCTGGGGCTGCAAAATGTCCGACAGGCAGTGGAAAAATATCACGGAGATATGGAGATCAGGCAGGACGAGGGGATTTTTTCCGTGACGCTGCTGTTTGCAGAGCAGGAGAAAACAGAAGAAAAGGAAAATAAAAGCTATGAGTGAAATGATGGGAAATGTGATAGATATGGGCCAAATACTGGAAAGAATCCTGGGGCTTCTGGCAGGCTTGTCTATGGTGATATGCCTGTTGGCCGGATGCCAGCCGGAAAGCGCGCGGCTTCCGGAATCATTTGATGAAGAAATAGTGGAAGAGAAAGCTTTGCGTTCCATTGATTTCTTCAACGAGCGGGATTATCAGAGCATTTTGGATATGGGGTGTCCGGAATTTAAGGAGGCGATCACGACAGAGGAATTCGCGCGGCAATGCAATCCTATGTTGGAAAAACGCGGAGAGTTCCAGGAGATAAAAAAGACGGTATTTCTCAGTAGTAAAGACAAGAAAAATGAAGTGGAATATGGAGGTACGGCGATGGTCGGAGATTACAAAAACGGACGGATCACGTTTCATATATTGTTCGATGAAAATATGGAGCTGGTAGAATTTTTGGTGCAGTAGACACCTGCCGGACAGCAGACGACAGACATTGTTTGCCGGGTAGAATATCTATTGTAAATTTGAACTTACAGGAGGGAAAAATGAAATTATCACAGATGGAAAAGAAACAATTAGGGATTTATATTCTTGTAGCATATGGTATTACATTTTTGATGGGGCTTCCTATGTGGTATGCCTTTGAAAAGGGGCTGGATGTGAGCGTATTTCCCAACGCGCAGATGTTGTATCCGGCAGCAGGAGTAATGCTGGCATATCTGGCGACTGAAAAAGCGGATCAGAGGATGCCGAAGCGGTTCTTTATCACATATCTGGCAGTTGCGTTTTCGATGTTGATCTGTTCAGTGGGCAGCGTAGTCCTGCCGGATATTTCCTGGACGGGGCTCTGCAATATTGTGTTGATCGCCGGCAGTATCTTGTTGTGGATCATGCTGCTTACGGAAAAGAAGGAAAAGAGGATCGCTTATGGACTGAAAGGGCAGAAGAAAAAAGCGTCACTGCTTTGTGTACTGTTGTTTGTCGGACTGTATTTGCTCCGTACGGTTCTTTCTTATGGAGCTTCCGGCCAGATATCCGAGTTCGGGGAAATTGCCGCGAATCCCTATACATGGATCATGGCGGCGAGTTTGTTTCTGAATTTCTTTCTGGTGTTTGTGGCATTTTTCGGAGAGGAATATGGATGGAGGTATTATCTTCAGCCTTTGCTGCAGTCCTGCTTTGGCAAGCGGTGGGGAGTGATCATCCTGGGAGTGGTGTGGGGAATCTGGCATCTGCCGGTGAATTTCTTCTACTACAGCCCGGGAACCGGACTGATCAGCGCGGTTGGCCAGCAGATCACCTGTATCACACTGGGGATTTTCTTTGCCTTTGCTTATATGAAAACGGAAAATATCTGGGTTCCGGTGATCATACATTTTCTAAATAATAATCTGGTACCGATCATTTCCGGGACATATAGCGCGGATGTGCTGCAGGGACAGAGCATGGGCTGGGTACAGCTTATACCGGCGCTGGTTGTCAATGGGGTGCTGTTCGGAGGATTTTTGGCGGCAAAAGAATTCCGGGAGGAAAATTCAATCTAAAAATTGTTTTATGCCAAATCTTATTTCTTCTTTTTCGAAATTTATCATAGAATTAGCAGTTGGAAAGAGAAAAGGATTGTGGTAAGCTATGTGATAGTAGTTTATACTGTACGACAGATAAATCTGCCGTACAGTATAACATTACCTGAATATAGGAGGAAGGCAAATGCGAAGCATTTTTAAGAATGCCTTCTGACGACATGGCAGGTGACGCGAAGCGGCGCGTGCCGATACCGATTAATAGGAGGGGAAAAGTATGGCTTATGGAAAGAAAATAAAAAAGATTTTATACGGTGGGGATTACAACCCGGAGCAGTGGCCGGAAGAGGTCTGGCACGAGGACGTGCGTCTGATGAAGGAAGCACATATCAACATGGTCACACTGAATGTATTTAGCTGGGCGGCGCTGCAGCCGAGCGAGGATGTGTATTGCTTTGACAAGTTGGACAAGATCATGGAACTGATGCGCAGGGAAGGCTTCCAGGTCTGCATGGCAACCTCTACAGGCGCGCATCCGGCATGGATGGCAAAACGACATCCCGATATTTTGAGGACGGAGTTCAGCGGCATGAAGCGGAAGTTCGGCGGGCGCCACAATTCCTGCCCCAACAGCCCCACATACCGGAAGTACGCGCCCAGGCTTGCGGCAGAATTGGCGAAGCGCTACAAGGACTATGACAATATTGTGGCATGGCATGTGTCCAATGAATTTGGCGGTGAGTGCTATTGTGAGAATTGTGAGAAAGCCTTCCGTGAATGGCTGAAAGCGAAGTACCAGACGCTGGAAGCCGTGAACAGAAGCTACAATACCTCATTTTGGGGACATACCTTCTATGACTGGGATGAGATCGTACTGCCGAATATCCTGAGCGAACATATGACAGAGGAGAGAACCATGTTCCAGGGAATCACTTTGGATTACAGACGATTTATGTCAGACAGTATCCTGAAATGCTTTGAACTGGAATATGAGGTTCTGAAGAAGGAAATGCCAGACATTCCGATCACAACGAACCTGATGGGATTTTATAAGCCTCTGGATTACCAGAAATGGGCAAAAAGCATGGACTTTATTTCCTGGGACAGCTATCCGATGCCGTCAGATAGTCCGGCAGCGATCGCATTGAATCATGACCTCATGCGGGGTGTCAAGAATCAGGATTCCTTCGTACTGATGGAGCAGACTCCCAGCGTGACCAACTGGCATCCCAATAACCATCTGAAACGTCCCGGGGAAATGCGTTTGCTGAGTATGCAGGCAGCGGCTCACGGAGCAGATGCCATTCAGTTTTTCCAGATCCGCCGGACTGTAGGAGCATGTGAAAAATTCCACGGCGCGGTGATCGATCATGCAGGACGCAATGATACCCGGGTATTCCGGGAAGTAGCCCGGCTTGGCCAGGATCTGGAGAAGCTGGGAGACGCGTTCCTGGAAGGAAGGACTCCTTCTAAAACGGCGATCCTGTTTGACTGGGATAACTGGTGGGCCCTGGAATATTCGGCAGGCCCAAGTATCTATATGAAATATATGGACGCGGTGAGAGATTACTATTCGGCGGCATTCGCGCAGAATGTTCCGGTAGATATCATTGGAGCAGACGATGATCTGGAGCCTTATAAAGTCGTGATCGCGCCTCTGCTATATATGACAAAGACCGGATATGATGAAAAGCTGAGGGAATTTGTCAAAAAAGGCGGGACCTTTATCACCACTTATTTCAGCGGGATCGTGGATGAACATGATCTGGTAGTGCCGGGAGGATATCCGGGACGCCTGAAGGATATCCTGGGAATTTGGGTGGAAGAGCAGGATGCGCTTTCTGAAGGTGAGAAGAACGCGTTCCATTTTGAAGGCCAGGATTACCCGGCGGAGATCATATGTGACCTGATGCATCCGGAGGGCGCGGAGGTTCTGAGCGAATATGAAGAAGATTTCTATCAGGGAACGCCTGTGATCACGAGAAATGCATTTGGCATGGGACAGGCTTATTATGTGGGAACCAGGTCTGATCAGGCATTCTATGAAGTATTCCTGAAGAAAATATTTGCGGAAGCAGGAGTGGCTCCTGTCATGCATGTACCGGAAGGAATTGAAGCAACTGTGCGGGAAAACGCAAAAGGCCGTACGCTGTTTCTTATCAATCATAAGGCTGATAGTGTGGAAGTCGTGCTTGACCGTAGCTGCAGGGATCTGCTGGGAGAGAGATCCTATGAGGCAGGCGATACGGTAGAACTGGAGCGGATGGGTGTGTTGGTGCTGCAGGAAAAATGACTTTTTCAATTAAAAAGTGAACAGGCACTAAATTGAAATTCAGAAAACGTACTTTTTGTAAGACCATTCATATCGGGAATGGCAATGTAAAGTACGTTTTCTTTTTTTGCCTACAAGTGTCAGAAAATTTTGAAACGCAGAAAATATGTGAAAATTACACAAAACAAAATCTTGGAAACAAAGAAAATACGTTTAAACACAGAAAATAAATTGTGATAATCGCCAAAAATCTTCGAAACAAAGAAAATGAATTGACAAAAACGCAGAAAAAGAGTACTATATAGGTACATCAAGAAACACCGTTTCCGGCCGGATAACAGGAGATGCGAGCATTAAAAAAGGCCGCGGTCCCCACCCCGATCAAGTGGGAGCTTAAGCCACAATGTAACCTAATATTTTCAGGAAGAAAAGGAGAAGAACATGAAAGCATTAGCAAGATATGGAAAAGAATTTGGCGGCTATCGTATGATCGATGTACCGGAACCAACATGTGGACCAGAGGATATTATTGTTGAGATCAAAGCAGCAGCAATCTGTGGAGCGGACATGAAGCACTATAAGGTTGACAATGGTTCTGATGAATTCAATTCCATCCGCGGGCATGAGTTTGCCGGAGAGATCGTACAGGTAGGCGAGCTTGTGAAAGACTGGAAGGTAGGCCAGAGAGTTGTATCTGACAACAGTGCTCATGTATGTGGTGTCTGCCCGGCCTGCGAACAGGGAGATTTCCTCTGCTGCGAAAACAAGGTAAACCTTGGACTGGACAACAATACATGGGGCGGCGGATTTTCCAAATATTGTAAAGTTCCGGGAGAAATCCTGAGAATCCACAAACATGCGATCTGGGAGATCCCGGAGAATGTAAAATACGAAGAGGCAGCAGTACTTGATCCGATCTGTAATTCCTACAAAGCCATCGCACAGCAGGCACATCTGCTTCCGGGGCAGGATGTAGTTGTATTCGGAACAGGCCCGTTAGGACTTTTCGCAGTACAGGTTGCAAGGATCATGGGAGCTGTAAACATCGTAATGGTTGGCCTGGAAGAAGACACAAAGGTTCGTTTCGGTGTCGCAAAAGAGCTGGGAGCTACTCATGTAGTAAACGGGTCAAAAGAAGATGTAGTAAAGAGATGTACGGAAATCTGCGGAAGAGATAACCTGGGACTGGTCGTAGAGTGCTCAGGCGCAAACATCGCCCTGAAGCAGGCGATCGAGATGCTTCGTCCGAACGGAGAGGTTGTCCGTGTAGGTATGGGCTTCAAGCCGCTTGAATTCTCCATTAACGACATTACATCATGGAACAAGAGCATCATTGGACATATGGCATATGACTCCACTTCCTGGAGAAACGCGATCCGCCTTCTGGCATCCGGACAGATCAAGGTTCAGCCGATGATCACACATAGACTTGGACTGTCTGAGTGGGAAAAGGGATTTGAGCTGATGGCAAAGAAAGAAGCGATCAAGGTCATCTTCCATTACGATTTTGAAGACTAATTATCTATAATCTGGATTCGCAGCCGCGGGTAAACCGCTTTTCGCTTCCTTCCTGCGTTTATCCGCGGCCTGCAGGGAGAATATATAAATGGGAAAAAAATTATTGTTGGCGCCGTCCATGGGATGCTGCGACCTGTATGATTTTGAAAACCAGGTGCGGTTTATTGATGAACATGCGGATTTCCTCCATATTGACATCAAGGACGGCAACTATGTAAAGACCTTCGGTGTAGGACCTGACTTTATGACTGTTCTGAAAAAAGTAGTCAAGACGCCTATGGACGCGCATCTGATGATCAAACATCCTCAGGAATATATCGAGGCATGTGCAGAAGCCGGCGCGGCATACATCACGCCTCACACAGACTGTATCGAGAGCGACGCGTTTGTGACACTGAACAAGATCATTTCTCTTGGATGCAAGGCTGGTATCGCAATGAATCCGGCTGCGCCTTTGGAAGGCATCCGCTACTATCTTCCACTGCTCTCCAAAGTTACGATCATGATCGTGGACGCAGGCTATGCAGGACAGAAAGTGATCACACAGATGTACGATAAGATCCGTACCCTGGTGCAGTGGAGAGAGGAAATGGGACTGGATTTTCTGATCGAAGCAGATGGTTCTATGAACGCAGGCGTATATGGACCTTTATCTGAGGCCGGCGCGGACGTGGTGGTACTCGGGCCGCCGGCTTTATGGAATAAAGATCCGGATATCCAAAAAGCTTGGGAGATCATGGAAAATGAAGTGAAGGCCGAGCTTTCCAGATGAATTTTTAAAGTATAATACCTATAAAAAAGGATGAGAAAAGAAAGGAAAAAAATCATGGCATCTAATTCAAATAAAAAGAGTGTGAATATCGGTGCAAGACTTGACCGTCTCCCGAATTCAAACTGGCATATAAAAATGTGGCTGGTATCAGCTTTCGCACTTCTGGTCTGCTGGTCAAACGGTATCGGCGGTGCGGTACAGAATATCCTTCTGAATGAATTGCACTGGCTGGAAGAGGGCAGCGCGCTGCTGGCAATGTGGGGCACAACTTATACGGCAGGACAGTTATTCGGAGCTTTGGTCGGTGGTCCGATCGGTGACAAGATCGGCCGTAAAAAAAGTATTCTGTTATATGAGATCATACATATTATCGCTATGGTCGGCGGGGCGATATCACCGAACATCGGAGTACTCTATGTATTCAGGCTTGTACAGGGATTTGGCCTTGGCGCGTTACTGGTAGTTTTGTTTGCAGGATTTACAGAGTATGTTCCGGGCCGGAACCGTGGTGTATGGTCAAGCCGGAATTCCTTTATTGGAAACTGGGCACATCCGATCTGCAATGGTATCGCGTTCGTGATCGCTCTCACAGGTATCAGCTATAACATGAACTGGAGAGTTCAGTATATGATCCCATCCATTCTTTCCATCATCGCTTCAATCCTGATCGCGAAGAAGTTCCCGGAGTCTCCGAGATGGCTGGAAGCACAGGGAAGAGTAGACGAAGCAGATGAGATCATGACAAGAATTGAAAAAGAAATCGAAGCTTCCACAGGCAAGCCGCTCCCACCGGTAACTGAAGCTCCGAAGGAAGTAAAACAGCTTCCATATTCCGCACTGTTCCGTGGAAAACTTTTAAAGAGAACAATCGTTGGTTCCCTGGTATTGATCGGTATGAACACGATCCAGTATACATTAATGAATTGGATGCCTTCCCTTTTGAGATCTTTAGGGTATGATACTTCTCAGTCACAGTTCATGACTATGTTCGGACTGTTCGGCGCTCCATTTGGAATCTTTATCGCGTCACTGATCATGGATAAGATCCCGAGACGTATCATGGGCGTGATCTTGTTGGCAGGCATGGCAGTTCTGGGAATCATCACAGGGCAGCAGACACAGATGACAGCACTGATCATTTCCACATTCTGCCTGAACACGATCATTTATATGTATGTATGTTATGCGTCAGCAGTATATGTTCCGGAGATGTGGCCTACATCAGCGAAGCTTTCCGGTTCCGGTTTCTGTAACGCGATGGGCCGTGTCAGCAACATTTTCTTCCCGTTCCTTGTAACCTCGGTTGCAAGCTCTATGGGAAGCGGCGGAGTGTTCATCTTGATCACCATCGTAGCTGTGATCATCGCGGTATGTGTATTCATCTTCGGTGTTGAGACAAGAGGAGAATCTGTCGAAGATATCGGTAATGTAGAATAAAAAGCCGCGCGGTAGCGGCAGACAGCTTTGCCGGCTGATTTTGCGCATAGGTGTGAAGTGACTGTGAATAGCAAAATAATTAAAGAAAGGAAATAATCATTATGAAAAATACAGAGGCAATCCTGGTAGTTCCCGGGACGATGGAGATCAAAGACGCGCCTGTACCGGTGCCGAAGGATGATGAGATCATGTTAAAAGTAGAGTACGTAGGAATCTGTGGTTCCGATGTACATGGATTTGAGTCAGGCCCGTTTATCCCGCCTAAGGATCCGAACCAGAAGATCGGCCTAGGACATGAATGTGCAGGAACGGTTGTACAGGTAGGAAGCAAGGTAACAAAGTTCAAACCGGGCGACCGTGTAAATATTGAACCAGGCGTACCATGTGGAAAATGTAAATACTGTCTGGAAGGACATTATAATATCTGCCCGGATGTAGACTTCATGGCCACACAGCCGAATTACAGAGGAGCGCTGACAAATTATCTGTGCCATCCGGAAAACTTTACCTACAAGCTGCCGGATAATATGAGCACGATGGAAGGCGCGCTTGTAGAACCTGCCGCGGTTGGTATGCATGCGGCTATGGAAGGCGGCGCGAGACTGGGCAAGAAGATCGTGATCCTGGGCGCAGGCTGCATCGGCCTGATGACACTGCAGGGCTGCAAGAGCCTTGGCGCGACAGAGATCGTTGTAGTAGACGTAATGCCGAAGCGTCTGGAAATGGCAAAACAGCTCGGAGCTTCCGAAGTGATCAACGGTATGGAAGAGGATACGGTCAGCAGATGTAAAGAGCTGGTTGGAGAGCTTGGGGCAGACATCGTATTTGAGACGGCAGGCTCTCAGGTTACAGCAAAGCAGGCTCCGCAGATCGTCGCAAGAGGCGGGAAGATCATGATCGTCGGAACAATTCCTGGTGAAGTGCCGATCGATTTCCTGAAGATCAATCGTGAAGTAAAGATCCAGACCGTATTCCGTTACGCAAACAACTATCCGATGACGATCGATGCGATCGCTTCCGGAAAGTTTGATGTGAAGTCCATGGTAACACATATTTACGATTACCAGGATGTGCAGAAGGCATTTGAAGAGTCCGTAAACTGCAAGAAAGACATCATCAAAGGCGTGATCAAGATCGGAGATGCTGAATAAGCGTTTTGTAAAGAACCTCCGGGGGCATCTGAGGCGTGCCCCTGTGAGGCAGACAGAAATTGCCCAACTATATATATTATGAAAATAAAACATTTCAGGAGGAAAAATAAATGTTAGCAGATATCAGATACTGGGAAAATAAGGCAAAAGCAGGAAAATTCGCGATCCCTCACTTCAACGTATGGAACGCAGAGATGCTCATGGGCGTTATGGATGCTGCGGAAGAGTTAAAAGCACCGGTTATCATTTCTTTCGGAACCGGATTCGTAGGAAATACTTCTTTTGAAGATTTCTGCCACATGATGGTTTCTATGGCAAAGAAGGCAACTGTTCCTGTGATCACACACTGGGATCACGGCCGTAGCATGGAAATTGTACAGAACGCGTACAACCATGGAATGAACTCCGTTATGAGAGATGCTTCCGCATATGAATTTGAAGAGAATATCCGCCTTACAAAAGAAGTAGTAGATTATTTCCATCCATTGGGAATCCCGGTAGAGGCTGAGCTTGGCCATGTGGGAAATGAAACTGTTTATGAGGAAGCTCTGGCAAGCTATCAGTATACAGATCCTTCCCAGGCAGCAGAATTTGTAGAGCGTACAGGATGTGATTCTCTGGCAGTTGCGATCGGAAACCAGCATGGCGTTTATACTTCCGAGCCGAAGCTGAACTTTGAAGTGGTAGAAAAGGTTAGAGATGCCGTATCTGTACCGTTGGTACTTCACGGAGCATCCGGAATCGGCGATGAAGATATCAAGACCGCGATCTCCCTTGGAATCGCAAAGATCAACATCCATACGGAGCTGTGTCAGGCTGCTATGACCGCAGTTGCGGCAAATGTTGACAAACCGTTCCTGGAACTGGAAAGAGCCGTAAGGGCAGCGGTAAAACAGCGTGCGGTAGAAAAGATCGTTTTATTCGGAGATGACGGAAAGGCGGAATAATCGTGGAGAAAAAATTAGATGCAATCTGTGTCGGCGCTGCTATCGTAGATATTCCTCTGCAGCCGGTCAACCGGGATATGTTTGAGATCGAGTCATTCCCGCTTCAGCAGATTTCCATGACCATTGGCGGAGATGCCATCAATGAAGCAACGATCATGTCCAGGCTGGGACATAAGATCGGGCTGATGAGCATGGTAGGCAAGGACGCGGTAGGCAATTTTATTATCGAACATTGTGAAAAGAATGGGATTGACTATTCTGGTATTAAGGTAAGAGAAGGCATCGATACATCCATCAATGTAGGTCTTGTGACCGCTGACGGAGAACGGACATTTGTTACGAACCGTAACGGAAGCCTGTGGAAAATGACGATTGATGACGTGGACCTTTCCAGACTGAGTGAGGCAAGGCTCTTGTCACTGGCAAGTATTTTTAATAACCCGCTTCTGGACTGCAAGGCACTGGTCCAAATCTTCCAGGAAGCAAAGAAGAATGATATGACCATCTGCGCGGATATGATCAAGGCCAGACTGGGAGAAACACTGGAGGATATCAAAGAGGCTCTGAGTTATGTGGATTATTTCTTCCCGAACTATGATGAGGCATGCCTGATGACCGGTGAGAAGGAGTTGGATAAGATCGCGGATAAATTCCTTGATTGTGGTATCCAGCATGTAGTGATCAAGACCGGCAAGAAAGGCTGCTACATTAAGAGCCAGGACGGAAGTGTTCTGGAGGTTCCCGCGATGAAAGGCATCACTGCGATTGACACCATTGGCGCGGGAGACAACTTTGCGTCGGGATTCATTACAGCTATACTGGAAGGGAAATCCTTGAAAGAATGTGCGGAATTCGCAAATGTTACGGCTTCCATCAGTGTGCAGAGCATCGGCGCGACAACAGGTGTGCAGAGAAGAGAGCAGGTAGATGAAAGACTGAAGGAATATTATGAGCAGCAGAAATAAGGAACTGTCATATATGGTATGAGAGGACCGGTAACTGTATAGAATAATACGCGCGGGCATTAATTATACTGCCTGCGCTGGTCAAGAAAGGAAAATAGATTATCATGAAAAAGATGAAACTGGGAAGTACAGGTACAGATATTTCTAGAATGGGACTGGGAACATGGTCTATCGGCGGAGGCCCGGCATGGGGCGGAGACCATGATCTGAAGGTAGTTGTTGACCTGATCCGGGAATGCCCGAAGCTTGGTGTTAACCTGATCGATACCGCGCCTGGATATAACTTTGGGAACAGTGAAAAGATCGTAGGAAAAGCACTGGAAGGCATGAACCGTGAAGATGTAGTGATCATCACAAAGTGCGGAATCATCTGGAACGACAGAAAGGGAAGCCTGTTCAACAAAGTTGGAGATACACAACTGTACAAAAATCTTTCCAAAGAATCTATCCTGGAAGAGATCGACCAGAGCTTAGAGCGTCTTGGTACAGATTATATCGACGTTTATATGACACACTGGCAGGCAGTAGAGCCATATTTTACACCGATCTCAGAGACGATGGAAGTCCTGAATGACCTGAAGGCGAAGGGTAAGATCCGCGCGATCGGTGCTGCCAATGTAGATGTAAATCATATTAAAGAGTATCTGAAATATGGTTCACTGGATATCGTGCAGGCGAAATACAGCATTCTGGACCGTGGGATCGAAGAAGACCTTCTTCCGGTATGTAAAGAAAACAACGTAACGATCCAGGCATATTCTCCATTGGAAATGGGTCTGCTGAGCGGAGCGCTTCCGAGAGACTACAAGCCGGTAGGCGCGCAGATCCCGAAGAAATGGTTCCAGCCGGATAACATGCAGAAGGCTATGGATATGATGGACGCATGGAAACCTCTCTGCGAGAAATATAATTGCACCATCGCGAACCTGGCACTCGGATGGATCCTTGCGCAGGGTGAATTCATCAATCTGCTGAGCGGATCTACAACAACGGCACAGATCGAAGAAAATATCAAATCTGTTGAATTAGAATTAGAGCCAGAGGATGTTGCTTACATGCGGAAACTGGCAGAGGACATTGATAAGTAGAAAAGATTGAGAATACAGAACAGCAGGCTGCAGACACGTCTGCTGTTCTTCTGAAAAGCAACAAAAAATTAATATCGAAAGCTGCCTGTCTGTCTTTTAAAGACGAAAAATCAAGCTTTTTTGAACATGGTGTGTGTGTTTCAAAGGAGGTAAAAATGCTTTCAAAGGAAAAAAACCTTGCAAAAACCAAAGAGGCTGGTATATTATTAGATAGAGAAGCCTCGGGGATTGAGGACGAGGAAAGGGACGAAAGCATGTCGAGCAAAGAGAGACTAATGGTGATCAGGCAGAATATCCAGAATATGAAGAAGGTTTCGGTCGCGGAACTGAGCAGGCAGTGCGCAGTGACCGAGGAGACGATACGCCGGGACCTGGATAAACTGGAACTGGAAGGCGTTGTGACAAGGATTCATGGCGGCGCGATCTGGAATGCGGATGTTCAAAAGGAAAATGTCCATTTTTATAAACGCCTGACAAAGCATCTGCGGGAAAAGCAGAATATCGCGCGTAAGACCGCCGCACTGCTGGAGGGGAAGAATACGATCATAGCAGACTCCAGCACGACCGTTGTTGAGGCGCTGAAGCTGATACCGGATAACCGGGATGTTACCATTGTGACGAATTCAACGGAAGTATTCCGGGAATTTCAACAGTCTTCTTTTAATATTATCTCGACAGGCGGAGAATTTAATAAAAAATCTCTGTCATTACAAGGACAACTGGCCAAGACGAATATCGCCAAATATAATGTAAGTCTCGCTTTGATCAGCTGCAAGAGCCTGAACATTGAGAAGGGCGTTCTGGATTCCAATGAGAGCGAGGCAGAGATTAAAAAGCTGATGCTGGAGCAGGCGGAGGAGGTCGCGCTCCTTGCGGATCATTCGAAGTTTGACCAGACTGCGTTTGTGTGCCTGACGGATCTGAAAAGCGTGAATTATATCATTACAGACAGATGCCCGGGTGATACATGGATTCAGTATTGTGAAGAAAACGGAATCCGGCTGATCTATTGATTGGCCGGATCGCCGAAAAATATTGAGCTGTGGCGGCAGCATATTTAGAGATGCTGCCAAAGTATATGGATCAGCTCCTGAGCGGAGCCGTTGGAAACAGATCAGATTCTGTGGACAGCGGCTCTTTTTTATTCTATATATTCAGAAAAGCTCCCGTCAGCAGGCTTTTTTGTATTCTCAAATCAAATGAAAAATCCTTCTGTTTCAAAGTAGAAATGTTAAAAAATCTTTTTTTACCTTTGAATTAATCTGTGAAATAAAGATAAAATGCACAAAACAGAAATTAATTATTTAAAAATCTGCGATAAAATTTGGATAAATCATCCAAAAATCTGCGAAATGAAGAAAATGGATTGACAATTTTATCGCAATCATGTAAAATGATAAACATAAATTTAGTGCGTTATTACCAATTAGAAGCAAAAAATATGCGGTAAAAAGGGGGAAAGAATACAAAATATTTGAATCACAAAATTATTGCGGTTTCCAGATATGATCCGTGTGCCGGGGGATGACAAAACAAAAAAACAAAGAAATTTTGAAACGCCTGCAGCATCAAAAAGGCGGGACGCCGAAAAAAAGAGAAACAGGAGGATGGAAACAATATGGAAGGTAAAAAGAAAGAAACTTCAATCGTAAAGAAGATGATACTGGCGGTGGCCGGAGGCTTTATTGCCGGATTTTTATGTCTCCTTTTGCGAGAATTTTTAAATGGTAACGGTAACAGCGGTGTATGGAATGTAATAGAAGCAATCCTGTTCCAGGATATTACCGCGACACAGGGGATTGAAGGCCTTGGACTGTTTTACATCATTGGGCAGTTGTTTATGCGTGGATTACAGATGGCGATCGTGCCACTGGTCATCACCTCGCTGACTCTTGCGCTGTGCAGTCTCGCGAATCCGGAAAAGCTGGGCAGGATTGCCGGAAAGACATTTGTTACATATCTTTGCTTTTATATAGTTGCCGCGACTTTAGCGGGTCTTGGAGCATATTTTGTTAAATCCATGGGTTGGTTTGATGTAAACCTTCCGAATGAGATGGCTACGGAAGCGGTTACCATGGAAGGCTACAATCCACTCGTGACAGTTGTTAACGCGGTGCCGTCCAATATTGTATCTGCATGTTCTACGAATAATACGATTCTTTCCGTTGTTGTGGTTGCGATCATTCTGGGCCTGTGTATGACTGCGATGGGCCCAAAGGCTGATCCGCTGAAAAATGTGATCGAGAATCTGAATGACGTAGTACAGATGTTCTTGAATTTCCTGATCAATAAGATCGCGCCGGTGGCGATTTTCTGTATGATCACCAGAACTCTGGCGGTATATGGTGTGGAATATATCGGACCGACCCTGGTATGGATCGTAACGACGATCGTGGTAAGCCTTGTACTTGTGTCCACGATCTACCCGATCGGTATTTTCCTCAGCACAAGACTGAATCCGATCCCATTCCTTAAAAAATCATTCAAGATCGGATTGTTCGCGGCGGCAACAAACTCTTCCGCGGCTACATTGCCTCTGAATACAAAGACTTGTACGGAAGAACTGGGATGCTCTGAAGAGATCAGCAGCTTCGTCCTGCCAACAGGCATGACCATCAATATGAATGGAACTACCGCTATGCATATGATCGCGATCACCTTTATCGGTACCGCGGCGGGAATTAATATCACCCCGGCGACTCTGGCGACAGCAGCTTTCCTGTCCATCTGTACGGCAGTCGGAACACCTGCGATCCCTGTAGCAGGTACGACGATGGTTTATGTAGTAATGTCCGGACTGGGAATGAGCTCCGAACTGTGTATGATCGGATATTCCCTTGTGCTGGCTATGAATTATCTGCCGGGTATGGCGGTTATCACCCTGAATGTAATCGGTGACGCGGCGACCAATGTAATCGTGAACTTCAAGGAAGGCGTATTGGATAAAGACGTTTATAATAAATGAGAAATTATCAAAAATCCTTTTAACTATTGTTTTATGAAACGCGTGAAAGACGGTCAGAGATGATCGTCTTTCGCGCGTAAAGCGTATTGTATACGTAAATGTTGTTAACTTTAGATTTTCCTGATATATCATTTTAGAAACCGATAAATTTCCTGCATTATCTTCTCGCGTTTGGCACATAATACTTTCTATGAAGGTGAGGAGGAATGTTATTATGTATCAATATTTACCAATACGTGATGTATACGCCAGAGAAATTCTGGATTCGCGGGGAAATCCTACGATAGAGGTTGAGGTACTTGCAGGAGAAAATGTGGTTGGCAGAGCTGCTGTTCCATCCGGAGCTTCCACCGGAAAATATGAGGCTGTGGAGCTGCGGGACGGTGAAGAGAGATATGGCGGTAAAGGTGTACAGCGGGCCGTGGAGCATGTCAATGACCAGCTTGCGGGGGCAGTGATCGGTATCAATGTATTCAACCAGAGGGAGATCGACCGTGTCCTGATCAAGACAGACGGCAGCACCAATAAATCAAATCTTGGAGCAAACGCGCTTCTTGGTGTGTCCCTGGCATCGGCGCATGCGGCGGCGAATGCGCTTCGTATTCCACTGTACAAATATCTGGGCGGCGTGAACGCCAAAAAGCTTCCTGTACCTATGATGAATATATTAAATGGAGGCGCCCATGCGGACAATACATTGGATATCCAGGAGTTTATGATCATGCCGGTGGGGGCTGAAAATTTTAAAGAAGGATTACGGATGTGTGCGGAGATCTATCAGTCTCTGAAATCTTTACTAAAAGAGAAAGGCCTGAGCACCGCGGTAGGAGACGAGGGCGGTTTTGCTCCGGATCTGCCGGATACGAAGGCGGCGCTGAACTGTCTGAAAGAGGCGGTGGAAAAGGCAGGATATCGGATGGGAAGAGATAAAGACATTGCGATCGCGATGGATGTGGCGGCGTCTGAATTATATAACAAGGATTATAAAAAATATGAATTTCCAGGGGAAAGCAAGATGCAGGCTCAGAAGGTTGTTCGTTCTGTGGAAGAGCTGATTGATTATTATTTGGATCTGGCAGAGGAATTTCCTATTTGCTCGATCGAAGATCCATTGGACGAAGAGGACTGGGAAGGATGGAAAATGCTGACGGTCCGTTTAGGCGGGGAAATCCAGCTTGTAGGTGACGATCTGTTTGTGACCAATGTGGAGCGGCTGAAAAAAGGGATTGAAAAGGGAGTTGCCAACGCGATCCTGGTAAAGGTCAATCAGATCGGAACTTTGACAGAAGCAATTGAGGCGATCCAGTTGGCACAGAAATCCGGTTATAACGCGATCGTGTCCCACCGCTCCGGGGAAACGGAGGATACCACCATTGCGGATATCGCAGTGGCATTCAATACCGGACAGATCAAGACCGGGGCACCCTGCCGGACAGAACGGGTGGCGAAGTACAACCAGCTATTAAGGATCGAAGAGCAGGTGGAAGCATAGCGGCGGATATTTTAGTAAACTTAAAAGCAGCATAAAACAGCGGAGGATTTTTATCCGCTGTTTTTGCGTGTGGATAGCCGAATGAAGCTGTACCTTTTGGAAAATGTAGTGTATAATATGATTCGAAAGATATCTGAAAGGAATCGATCATGTATGAGTAAAAAAAGAAAACCCAAAATGGAATTTCGATATTATAAAATGCCGGAAGGCAGTCCTGTATTGGCTCTGCTGGGGCAGAAGTGGAGGCAGTCATACGGGCGCGATATAGATTATCTGCATTTTCATAATTATCTGGAAATCGGATTTTGTTATGAAGGTCAGGGGGAGATGGTACTTGGGGAGCAGACTCTGAGATTTAAGGGCAATCAGTTTACGGTCATTCCGAAAAATTATCCTCATACCACCAACAGCGATCCGGGTACGGTCAGCCAATGGGAATACCTTTTTATTGATGTGGAAAATTTCCTCCGGGAACAAAATGGGGGGGGCGCTACATTGAGAACAGAACGTATGATCCAGCGTATCAATTCACGCGCCTCCCTGGAAAACGTAAAAGATTCTCCCAAAATAGCAGGACTGATCCGACAGCTTCTGGATATCATGCGTGAGACGAAAGAGTATTATCTGGAAGAGGCGAAAGGGATCCTGATGGCTCTTTTGATCAATATTGCCCGGGAAATTAATATAGAAGAACAGGAAAATGAAGAAAGAGAGGAGCTGGGGGGAAAGGTAACGATTTCTATTTCGCAGGCACTGGATTATATCACGCTTCATTATATGGAGCCGCTCAAAGTAAAGGAACTTGCGGACTGGAGCCATATGAGTGAGACGCATTTCCGTAGGATCTTTTCGGCCTATATGAACATGAGTCCGCTGGAATATATTAATCTGGTCCGTGTGAGGACAGCCTGTGAATATCTGAAAAAAACAGATATGCCGGTATCTGATATCGCTCATAAATGTGGATTTACCACCCTGTCAACGTTTAACCGGAACTTTAAACAGACCATGGGATCAGCGCCCTATGAATGGCGGAAACGTCCGGAAAACTTTGAACAGCAGCTTTTTAAGTTTCAGATTCATTCCGCTCAGGGGTGGTAGATTTCCGTGCCTCCATTGAAAACTTACAACTAATATTGTGCTGCTTTTCAATGGATATCATACTCTGTTTTGTGGGAAAAATCAAGAACTCTATTGAAAATCGTCAGATTCATTACAGTTCACTCCGCGCCATTCGCAAAACGCATCTTCGATGCTTTTCCGCCGCTTTGCGGCTATTTTTGCTCATGAACCGGCGCTCCCTACGACAGACAATATCATGATATGTCCTTGTGCAAGCACAAACTTATCATGATATTGTCTGTCGAGTGAACTATAACTCAGATCCCACGGAACCGGAAAGTAAAGCTCATTTTCTTGCTGACATCCAACAGATATTCCGGATGCGGGCGTGCTCCCCAGCTATTGTCTCCGGCAATTCCGATCTGCTGCATCGCGGCACGGATCACAGTATAGTGTACCTCCGGCAGTTCAAATGGATGACGTGCGTTTTCCATCTCATGTGGGGTCCATGGCAATACGGAGAAGTTCATGGCATCACCTTCAAACAACAGCCCGCGGCCCCGCCTGTCGGTTACCTTTGCCCAGCGGACACCGATCTTATTGCCGCATTCCTGCGGTACCATATAACGTGCCACATTGTCCAGGACTTTATTCTTGTAGATACCAAGCTTTGCGCCTTCGCAGCGGTCTGTATAAGTCTCGGCAGGTCCCATTCCGTACCATTCTACATTGTCATAGTCCGCATTGATCTTCATGATCATGCCAAATTCCGGCATATCGCCTAATTCCTTCAGCGGATCATAAGAAAGGGTGGTTTCAACCGTACCGTCTCCATAAACCGTATAAGCAACCGTACAGAATGTAGCCGGCTTTGTCGGAAGATTGTAGCGGAAGGTGACAGTAGCGGAATTCTCATTTTCTTCTACAAGCGGCTCAATGAAGTGGTGCGGCTCGAAGGTTTTGTGAGTGAGATAAAGGCTTGCCAGCTTCCATTGTCCATATTCTGCCATTAACAGGCTGCCCTCATCATTGTCTGTGGGAGCCCGCCAGAAATTCGGCTTTGGTATGCTTTCCAGCATTTCCACTCCGCCATAGCGGTAAGAAGTCAGGCCTCCGTATAACGCGGAGAACAGCGCTTCGAAATTTTCGCCTCTTACACCGATGTTGTTCATTCCTTTGATGACGGTAATGGGTTTTGCGCAAATATTGCTTACGGCCGGAGCCTCTACGGTGTATACGGTCTGGCCAAACGCTACTTCATAGCCTGCTTTGGCCCAGAGTGTATCCTTTTTCAGACGGAAAGAAACAGTAACCGTATACTCTCCAGGCTGCTCTGCCCGGCGGACCGGCAGATCATATTCTTTCTCGGACAGCGGCTCAACAGCGGTGTCCAGAACGGCCTCGTAAACCGGACTTCCATTCTTCGCAAGGATAACGACGCAGTCAAAGGTATTGGTATTTACGAACAGGTTTTTATTTTTTACCAGTACTTTATCGGCAGATACTTTTGCGGAAATATTCTGATAATTATACTTTACATCCTGCATCTTCGGGGAGGGGGCGCGGTCGCCGCCGTATACGATCCCATTTCCGCTGAAGTTATAATCAGTCGGTCTTTCACCGAAATCACCGCCATATGCCTGGAATTCTTTTCCGTAACGGTCTTTTTTATAAATGGACTGGTCTACATAATCCCAGATAAATCCGCCCTGATACAAGGTTTCAGTGTCAGTCAGATCCGTATATTTATGCATGCCGCCGCAGGAATTGCCCATGGCATGGGTATACTCGCAGCAGATAAATGGCTTGTCGCGATGCTCGGACAAAAATTCCTGAATTCCCGCGACCGGAGTATACATCTGACTTTCCATATCGCTTGTTTCGTTATAACGTCTGTCATGGAATACACCTTCGTAATGGACGAGCCGTGTATTGTCGAGTTCACGGAATTTGTCCGCCATATCCCGGATGACAGTACCGCCGAAGGATTCATTTCCACAGGACCAGATGAGGATGGAAGGATGGTTCTTGTCTCTCTGGTAAATGGAATTGATCCTGTCCAGCATCATCTCTTTCCATTCCTGGCGGTCGCATGGTACGATCAGATCCATGTTTTCATCCTTACCGCGCATATATGGATCCCAGGAACCGTGGGATTCCAGATTGTTTTCGTCGATCATATACAGCCCATAACGGTCGCAGAGCTTGTACAGCCGGGAATCATCCGGATAATGGCAGGTACGGATGGCGTTGATATTGTGACGCTTCATGGTTATGACATCCTGCAGGATTTCTTCTTCCTGTGGCACACGGCCTGCTTTGGAACTGAATTCATGACGGTTTACGCCCTTGAACACGATTCGCTTTCCGTTGAGGCACATGATATGGTCTTTCATCTCAAACCGGCGGAAACCTACCTGCTCGGAAATGACTTCCGTAAGCTGTCCGTTTTCGTCATATACCTGCAACAGCATTTCATAAAGATTCGGCTCCTCCGCGCTCCACAGATCAAAACCGGCTACCGGAAGAGACAGGTGTCCTTTCCCTTCTTTTAAGTCAAATGACGTGGAAACGAACACGGGTTGTTCCGGTGCCGCTGCCGCATACAGGGAGGCTGCCGGATCCGCCGCGCCAAGGCGGCGAAGTTCGACTTCCACGCGGCCGCTGCCGCACCCTTCTACATCCAGGACAAGATCGCCGGACTGATAGGTGTCATCCAGAAGCGTCTGTGTCCTCAGGTTCCAGATGTGTACATCCGGTCTGGTGAAGAGATAGACATCCCGGTAAATTCCGGAAAAACGGAAGAAGTCCTGGTCCTCGGCCCAACTGCTGCTGGTCCATTTGTAGACCTGCACTGCCAGTTTATTTTCGTTTTCACGGATATAAGGGGTCAGATCAAATTCCGTGGGAGTGAAGCTGTCCTCACCGTAACCTACATACTGCCCGTTCAGCCACACAGCCATGCCGCTTTCCACGCCCTGGAAAGAAATATATACAGGCCTTCCCTTCATCTCTTCCGGCAGAGAGAAATACTTTACATAGCTTGCGGTAGGATTGAATCCGGAAGGGATTTCACCTGCCCGGATGTCTTCCCGTCCATCCCATGGATACTGCACATTTAAATATGCGGGCACGTCATAGCCCTCCATCTGGATGTGGGCGGGTACCCGGATCTCTCCCCAATTTTTACAGTCATAGTCATCTGTTTCAAAACCCTTCACCGTGTCGTCCAGATTTCTTCCGTAAGAAAATTTCCAGATTCCATTCAGTGAAAATCTATAAGGATTCTCCTGTCTGTACAGACGCACCTTATCCGGATAGCAGACATGGTCGGAATGTGCCGGCAGGGCATTCTCCTTAAAAAATTCAGGATCCTTGATTTTGTCATAGTCAAACATGATGTATACCTCCTAGCATAATTACATGATATTTATCACATTATGCTGGAAAAGAAAATAGAAAACAATATAAAATCATTGCAAATACATGGAAAAATGTTGCCTGAAAGCTGGATTAGGGATATACTGGAACGAAGAGAAGGAGGGAGAGGACAGATGACAAAGCCAACGGAAGATTATGTGCATTCCTATTATACGGAAAACCGGCCTTTAAGTTCCCTTTCCGTATATAACGTGGGAAGCCAGAAATGTACGCCAGGCTTCCAATGGGGGCCGGGGGTGCGGGACCATTACCTGATCCATCACGTGTTGAGCGGAAAAGGGCATTTTGAGATCCGGGGAAAGATGTATCACCTGAAAAAGGGGGATACCTTTCTCATTTATCCGAATATGGAAGCATGTTACCGGGCGGACGAGGAAGAGCCATGGGCCTACACCTGGGTGGGCTTTGCCGGGACGGATGCTTTTTATCTTCTGAATCATACGGATTTTTCGGAAGAATCCCCGGTATTGGAACAGGCGGCGCTCAGTAAGGAGATCGAGCAGAAGATCATGCAGGTCTATGAGGTGAAGGGCAATACATTTTATGACGCGGTCTCTATGACCGGGGCACTGTACTCGATGATCGCGATGCTGATGGAGAATTCCACGGCGGAAGCAAAGCAGAAAAACCTGCAGACCGGACGAGTGGAACAGGCGATCCGTTATATTGAGGAGCATTATTCTTACCCGATCACGATCGAAGATATCGCCGGATATACCGGAGTCTGCCGCAGCTACCTGTATCGGATGTTTCAGAAGATATTAAAAATATCCCCCAAGGATTACGTGGAGGAATACCGGATCCGGCAGGCGTGCAGGCTACTCAGGGAAACGGATATGCCGATCACCGCGATCGCCCATTCTGTCGGGTATGAAGACAATTTATATTTTTCCAAAGCATTTAAAAAATGTAAAGGACAGACACCGTCGCGGTACAGAAAAACAGAGGACGGAGAAAAAACAGTAGAAAGGAACAGAGAGCATGTTTGATTACGCGATAGTAAAACAGGTAAAAAGAAAACCAAAAGCGATGGCAGGAGTTTTGAAGAAAATGATGATCATTTTCGCAGTATTTTTTATATTGTTGGGAATCACGATTTCCCAGGGATTCATGCTGCCGGGCTTTCTTCTGGTGGTTCTGTATTTCGGATACGATGTCTACAGCCAGAAAGAATACGAATACCGGCTGGATGACCGGAAACTTACGATAGAGGTGATCCTGGGAAAACGGTATCGCAAGACCGCACATATACTGGATCTCTCAGAGATGGAGGTGACCGCGCCGAACCGGCATGAATCGGTGGCAAGATACCGGAAAGACGCGGGCGGAGAGAAGCTGCCTAAGTTTGATTATACATCCTATGAGGAAAATACCCCCTACTATACGATGATCATCATGGAAAACAGAAGGAAGATCAAGCTTCTGCTGGATCTGGATGAAGAGATGCTCCAGACGATGAAAAGGTGGTATCCGGAAAGGGTGTTCCTGGTATGACAGGAACACCCTTTTAAAGTTTGATCAACAGGCGTTTTCCTTCAAATATAGAGGTTAAAATAACTAATAAATTTTTGCTTAATTTCGATAATATATGCTCTTATATTGTAAAAATCCACAAAAAAAATACTTGACAAAATGTTGGGTAGTGCATAAATCACAATCAAGGTCGAAAATGCACACTATTAGAGCGATTTTGCATACTATGAGAAAAATGCATTTGGTAGAATCTATATATAACAAATCAGCCAAAAAGCAAATGCTTTTTTGGTGAAAAAAGGAGGAAATGTAGTATGAAGAAAAAATTACTTTCAGTATTGCTTGCAGGTGTTATGGTACTGTCCCTTGCGGCTTGCGGCGGCGGTGGCGGCAGCAGTGACGGCGGCAGCGACAGCGGTTCCGACAATGCGGCGACATCAGATGATGGTGGTTCAGGCAGCGGATCCGAGGGCGGACATAAGCTGACCGTATGGACATGGGATCCGGCATTTAACATCCCTGCGATCGAAGAAGCTGGAAAGATTTATAAGGATGAGGTTGACCCTGATTTTGAACTTGAAGTGATCGAGACATTGTCCGATGACTGCGAGACCAAGCTGCAGACCTGTGCGGAGTCAGGTGATTTCAGTACAATGGCAGATATCATCCTGATGCAGGACAACTCCTATCAGAAATTCGTATCTTTCTATCCGGAAGCGTTCCAAGACCTGACAGACAGCGGAATTGATTTCTCTGAATTCGCGGAAGGGAAGTTAGCATACTCTACAGTAGATGGCAAGAACTATGGTGTCCCATTTGATAACGGCGCTGTAATCTCCTGCTATCGTACAGATATTCTTGAACAGGCTGGTTATACGATTGATGATCTGACAGACATTGACTGGGATAAGTTTATTGAGATCGGTAAGGTTGTAAAGGAAAAGACCGGAAAATATATGCTTTCAGGACAGGCTAACAGCCAGGATATCATCATGATGATGCTACAGTCAGCAGGAGCTTCTCTGTTCAACGAAGACGGAACACCGAATCTTGTTGGCAACGATGCATTGAATGAATGTATCGATATTTACCAGGAAATGGTAAAAGAAGGTGTATTCTATGAAGTAAATGAGTGGGATGAGTATGTATCCTCTATCACAAATGAGCAGTGCGCGGGCACTATCAATGGTAACTGGATCATGGCAACCGTAATGGGTATGGAAGATACTTCAGGTAACTGGGCGATCACAAATATGCCGAAGCTTATCAAGACTTCAGGTGCTACTAACTACTCCAACAATGGTGGTTCTTCCTGGTATGTAAGCTCTAACTGCCAGAATACGGATCTTGCTTATGATTTCCTTGCAAAGACATTTGCAGGAAGCGTAGAACTGTATGAGAACATTCTTCCTACCACAGGCGCGATCAGTACATGGGGGCCGGCAGGCGATTCCGAAGCTTATCAGGAGCCACAGGAATTCTGGAGCGATCAGCCGATCTTCGCTACAGTTGTAGAATTTGCAGAGAAGACTCCTTCCAACAACACAAGTGCTTACTACTACGATGTACGTGAAGTTGTTTCTACGGCAATTCAGGACATCATGTCCGGCGGCGGAGATAAGGAAGACGTCTTAGAGCAGGCACAGGCAGACGCTGAATTCTATTATCAATAAATAGAACAATAAGTCAGGCCATAGAATATGCGGGGGGGACCGCCCTGGCGGTCTCCCTTTTTGTGCCTGAAAACTACTAAAATTGAGAAGTAAAGGGGGTTTTTCAGTGGAATCTAAGAAGAAAGGTATGAGTCTGCTTGCAAAACAGAGGGCTGCCGGATGGGCATTTCTTACCCCGGCAACGCTGATGATCGTAGTCATGAGTTTTTATCCTATGGTCAGGGCGTTTATCCTTTCCTTGCAGACAGGAAGAGGTTCAAATTACACTTTTACAGGTTTTTCTAATTATGCGCGTATGTTTGAAGACAGAGTATTCCTGCGCTCTGTCGGGAACACATTTTTCTATCTGGCGATCCAGGTGCCGATCATGCTGGTACTCGCGATCTTGCTGGCTCAGCTTTTGAACAACCGTGACCTGAAGTTCAAGGGTCTTTTCAGGACATGTGTATTTTTACCATGTGCGACATCACTGGTTTCTTACGCGATTATTTTCCGGTTCCTGTTCGCGCAGGATGGATTGGTTAACAATGCACTGGTAGCGCTTGGAATCTTCAAAGAGGGGTACAATTTCCTGGGCAATGCCGGAACGGCCAAAATGGTTATCATCATTGCGCTGATCTGGAGATGGACAGGCTATAACATGGTATTCTACCTTGCAGGCCTGCAGAATATCGAATATTCCGTATATGAAGCTGCGAAGATTGACGGCGCGAATGGCTGGAGGACTTTCTGGAGCATTACTGTACCGCTTTTGAAGCCAACGATCATCATGACGTTTATTATGTCTATCAATGGTACTCTGCAGTTATTCGACGAGTCTGTCAACCTGACAAACGGCGGACCGGCAAATGCGACGATCACAATGTCCCATTACATTTACAATACCTGTTTCCTGCGTGCTCCGAACTTTGGTTATGGAAGCGCGATGGCATTCTTCGTATTTATTATCGTTGCGATCCTTGCATTTATCAACTTGAAAGTGGGTGATACACGTGACTGAGCCAAAAAACAGATCAATGATTCAGCGCAGGCTGATTCCTACTTACATATTTTTGACCATTTTTTCGATCATCTCCGTATTTCCGTTTTTGTGGATGATCTCAGCAGCAACCAACAATTATATTGATATTTCAAAAGGACGTCTCCTTCCGGGTACGGAGGCCGCGCAAAATTTCAAGAATCTGGTTGCCCAGCAGCCGCTGGCGCGCGCGATGGCGAACTCTTTCCTATATGCGATCGCAGTGACCGTGATCTGTCTTCTGATCTGCTCACTGGCCGGATATGGGTTCGAGATCTATCATGATAAATGGAAAGATAAGCTGTTTTCCATCCTGCTTCTGGCAATGATGGTTCCGCAGGTGGCGACCATGATCCCGTTGTTCCAGATGTTCAGCTCGGCTCACCTGCTGAATACGGCGGTTGGTTTCTTCCTTCCGATGATCTCAACGCCGTTTATGATCATGATGTTCCGTCAGAACGCGAGAGCATTTCCGATCGATATTATTGAGGCAGCCAGAATTGACGGCCTGAATGAGTTACAGATCTTCTACCGCATGTTCTTCCCGACGATGAAGTCTACTTATGCGGCAGCGGCAGTTATCACATTTATGAATGCATGGAACGCGTACCTGTGGCCGAAGGTAATCATGACAGACGGAAAGTCCCTGAACATGGTTATGTTGATCGCCAATACGATCGGTGGTTATAAGATCGACTATGGTATGATCATGATGGGTGTATTGTTCTGTTCAATGCCTACGATGATCGTATTCTTCGTACTGCAGAAGCAGTTCGCGGAAGGTATTACAGGCGCGGTTAAATAGTGAGGAAATATCCTTGAGTATTTAACGAAGGGGAATCTATAAAAAGAGTTTCGCTTTGCGGAACTCTTTTTTTACTCAAAAAAAGAAAAAAGGAGTTGGAAAAATGAGTGAATTTATTCTAAACGTGATCCATCGCCCGGAAATGGTGCCGGAGTATTCAGCGACTGTGACAGGCCATGGCAAGGAGGAAGATATCGGGGATAAAAAGCTCCTGACAGAATCTTTGGATATTTTCAAAACCCAGCAGAGGCTGGCTCATGAAAATGGCTTAAAGGTGACCATCCACATGACCTATGCTTCTTTGTTCAATGCGGAAGCAGTGCAGATCGCGAAAGATGACCATGAAAAATATGGCGATGAGATCGCATTGTCACTTCTGGGGCTTCCTTGTGAACAGTTCCGTGAAAAATACAAGACAAAGGATTTCTGTATCTGGATGTTTTCCATGGAAGACAAAAAGAAGATCGTAGATGATGTATTTGAAAAATTCTATGATACTTTTGGATTTTATCCGGAATCAACAGGCTCTTATTATATGGATGCGGATCTGACGAATTATATTAAAGAAAAGTACCCATCTGTGAAGTGTGCCATTGCTACCTGTTGGGAGGAAGGGCCGAAAGCATACCACACCTGCAACAATTCCTGGTATACTTTATTTGACGGCGGGCCGTGGGCGCCCTGGATCCCGTCAAAGCAGAATACCCACGCGCCGGCAGCGGATGAGGCAGAGGACAGTGGAATCGTGGCGATCCCGCATCTGTCAAGAGATCTGCTCGCCTGCTATGATGGAAATGGATCGAATTTTGGAACACATCCCCAGAATGTGCTGCGTGGTATGATCTACGATTCCAAAACCTGGGAATATCCTTATCTGTATAATCTGATAGACCAGTACCGTGCGCAGGAGAAATATAACAATGGCTATGCTTACAATATGATGTTCGTAGGTCCCGGATGGATGAATAAGATGGGACGCTGGGAAGCGCCTTACGAGCTGCTTTATAAATCATATTCGGATGGCTGTAAATATTATGGGGATCTGAAAAAAGAAGGAAAGCTTATCGATATGACGATGTCGGAATTCGCGGATTATTACCGGCAGAAGAAAACCTATACGGAGCCGGAATGCGCGCTCTGGCGGGATATCCTTTATGGATCCGATAAACAACTGTTTTGGTACACGGATCCCTTTATGAGGGCAGGCGTGAATATGGATCAGGGCGGCGCGATCTTTGACCTGCGTCCCTATGCGGCAAAGCTGAGATGGGAAGTGGGGATTGGAACGAAGCATGTGCAGGACGCGTCGTATCCGTTTTTGATCCAGGAAAAATACCGGGCCGGATATTTTACCCATTATGCAGGAGAAGGGACGATCCGAAGCGCTAAGGTCTGCCATAACGGGGAAGAGGTGGATCTGTGCCTGTGCCGGACGAAAGCGCATTTTTCGCAGGAAGGAAAAACCAGGATATTGACGCTGGACCCGGTGGATATTGAATTTTCAGATCTGACGGTGAAGCTCCAGACAAAGGAATATTTTGAAGAGGGGACAGGCTCCATTAAGATTGAAAGGAATATTTTGGCGATGAGTGATCCGGACGCGGCAGTAGAGATCAATGAATACATGGTAGCCTGCTATGGAACAACAGAGTATCCGGAGGACATGAGTGGGATTCTCCTGAAGTGTGAGGGCAGTGAAGAGAAGACCATTGTGTACGAATATAAATGCCGGGAAGAAAGCCTGGAAAACGCAAAAGCAGTATCAGCGGTGATCCCTGCTATTGAGACGAAGGTGTCCATGACACAGACCGGCGGCGGAGAGGGATATATCCGGGAAGGATACGCATTTTCACCGATGTTTACCCTGGGATATAAGAAAAAAATTTCAGATAAGGAGGTATTTGCGACATGGCTCAATCTGGAAAAGGCAGATTAAATTATAGATGCCCTTCCTGCTTTATGAGGGATCTGGATATAGATATGTTCTATGATAAAGAAAAAGGGGAATACTATTGCCTGAGGTGCCAATTTACCGGGACAGAAGAGGAAGTACTCGCGGGAAATGAGACAGTCAGGATACGGTATAAGGCAATGAATAAAAGATATCATAAATTTGATTTTGATTAATTCAATAATCTCCCAATGTATGGGCTGCTATGGGACTTTCCGGGATTTCACGGAAAGTCCTTATATCATTGATTCTCACTCCATTTTATGATACCATAATATGCAGAAAAGACGCCGGCGGCAGGTTTTAGAAGAAAGGACGTATCCATGGACAAGATATTGCTGATTGATGATAGTATCGTGGAAGGAGAGGCTTTAAAAGCTATATTGGAAACGGATTATGAAGTGACTGTATGCCATGATGCAAAGAGTGGCCTTGCTACCGCAATGTCCGGAAAACACGCTCTGATTCTTTTGAATGTGATCCTGTCAGACGCGGATGGATTTACCGTGCTGAAAAAGCTGCAGGATATGATTCTGACAAAGTATATTCCGGTCATCCTGATCACAAGTCTTTCCGATGTACAGCATGAGGAAGAAGGATTGATGCTGGGAGCCGTGGATTATATCAGAAAGCCGGTTATTCCTTCTATTTTAAAGGCAAGGATCAATACCCAGCTCAGGCTGTTTTACAATCAGATGCATTATAAGAGACTGGCTATGGTCGATGAACTGACGGGGATTGGGAACAGGAGACGCTATGAGGAAGAATGGCGTATGAAATGGCGTGAGGCGCTTCGGCTAGGGCTTCCGTTTTCTGTCTGTATATTTGACATAGATAAGTTTAAGCTGTATAATGACAGCTTTGGACATCCTGCCGGCGATAAGGTCCTGATCAGTGTGGCAAAGACCGCATCTTCTTTCATGCACCGTGCTACAGACTTTGTGGGACGATACGGTGGAGAAGAATTCGTTACGATTTTTGTGGGAAATGACGCACAGTCTTCCTATGAATTTTTAAAATTGATACGTCAGGCTATAGAAGACCTGCATATCCCTCATAACTCACCGGTATTCCGGTGGATAACGGTCAGTGTGGGAGGGGTTACCGTTATACCTCAAAGCGGCGATACGTATGAGGCTTATTTGAAAATCGCGGACTCAATGCTCTATACCGCAAAAAAATCCGGCAGGAATATGGTGGTATGGTCGAATGCGGGCAAGGAGCAGTGGAGGGAAAGATAGTATCTGACTGGTAGAATGGAGGAAAATCATGGGGGTTTCAATCATACCGGAACCAAAAAAAATCACAGGATATGAAGAAAGCGGCGGGGCAGCGGAGATAAAAGAGCAAGTGCTGAATCCATCCATGCAGGAAGAGGAATATCGTTTGCGGATCTGCCATGATGGTGTATGGATAGAAGGTGGGAGCGAGAAGGCGCTGTTTTATGCGGGGACAACCCTGGAACAGCTTCAACTACAGTATGGAGAACAGCTTCCATGTCTGATCGTGGAAGACTATCCTGTTTATTCCTGGAGGTCATTTCATATGGACTGTGCCAGACATTTTATACCGGTCGATGAATTGAAAAAAATGATCCGGATGTCCGCGTACTTTAAACTCAATAAATTCCACTGGCATTTTTCGGATGACCAGGGCTGGCGTATAGAATGTAAAAGGTATCCGTTGCTGCATGAGATCGGAGCAGTGCGCAAGGGAGACCATATGGGATGTTATCACTCGGAGGAGAGAGAGGAACGTTATTACACAAGAGAGGAAGTCAGGGAAATCGTGTCTTATTGCGGGAAGCTGGGGATTGAAGTAGTACCGGAGGTAGACATGCCCGGACATGTGACCGCGATTCTCTCCGCATATCCGCAGCTCGGATGTAAGGGAGAACAGGTCGAGGTGGAGACAAAGGCAGGTATATTCCAGGATATTTTGTGTGCGGGAAAGGAAGAGGTGTTTTCTTTCATCGAAAATCTTCTGGATGACCTTCTGGAACTGTTTCCGGGAAAATATTTCCACATCGGCGGTGATGAGGCTCCCAAAGAACGGTGGAGCAGTTGTCCCTTATGCCGGAAGCGGATGGAGGAAGAAGGGCTTGATACCCTGCGGCAGCTACAGGGATATATGGAGAACCGAATCGCAGCGTATTTGAAGAAAAAGGGAAGAACGGCTATTGTGTGGAATGAGGCCGCCTACGGAGGAAATTTAGATTCGGATACGGTGATTCAGCTTTGGACTGATGATAAGGAAAACAAAGTGGAACAGCATATGAAAAGAGGCGGAAGAGCGATCTTGTCTATGGTGAAGCATTGCTATTGTGATTATCCTTATGGCGTTACGTCTTTGAAGGATGTATACCGTCTGGATATGGGTTCGGAAGAATTCGGAAAGCCGGAGACGGGAATCTTGGGCACGGAGTGCCTGGCATGGACAGAGCATATCCGGGACGGAAAAAAGCTGGAATATATGTGTTGGCCAAGATATGCCGCTTTGGCAGAGGTGGGCTGGTGCGGCGACGGCAGGCCGGGATATCCGTCTTTCGAAAAGAGGATGAAGGTATTGTTCCCTGTCTTTGAAAAATATGGGATCCACGCGGCTCGAGGTTCCGAATGGGTTCCGTCAGAGGAAGAAGCTGCGCGGCAAAGAACAGAATTTCAGAAAAATTTCAACGCGGAATCAGAACAGGAAGTAAAGAAGATGCAGGAAGCAATCTGATTTCGGATTGCAACCGTACAGTTGGAAATTTTTAGAAATGATGCGGGAGGTAAGAACATACATGCAGACATCAACTGAATTACGGAATTTATTAAAAAGGATCGATCATAAGGGATATCCTGCGTATAAGGATACAAAAGGGAGTTATCAGTTTCCAGGATATGTGCTCTCTATCGACCATGTACAGGGAGATCCCTTTGCGTCCCCTTCCAAGGTAAGTGTCCATATAAAGGGCGGTATCGCAGGCTTTCCCAAAGAGTTATATTGTGGAAAATGCCAGAAGAGGGCACTGCAGGATTATCTGACAAGGCAGTTCCATCGCGCGGCGGAGCAGTACGCGTTTAAGGCAAAGGGGTCGGGAAAGAGCGGGCTGATTTCTATCAGCAGGTGCGGCCAGGAGGTCCTGGAACGGACGGCCTGCCAGATGGACCCTCAAAATGGTGATATTATCGTGCGTATGGAGATTGGATTTCCGGCAAATGGGCGGACCATCAATGCAGGGGAACTTGAGAAGATCTTGTTTGATTTTCTGCCGGATTGTGTGGAACGCTCCCTTTTTTATAAAACCTGTGATAAAAAGAAGGTACGAAGCGTCATTGATTTGGCGGAGGACCAGAAGTATATCCGGGAGCAGCTAGAAGTTCTGGGGCTGACCGCCTTTGTGGGAAATGGTTCCATACTTCCCAGGGAATCCGGTATTTCCTCCCGGCCTATGCGTGGGGCGGTGGCATTTCGGTCGCCGAAGGAAATGGAGGTGACCATGGAGCTCCCTCACAAGGGGACGCTCGCCGGTATGGGAATCCGTAAAGGAATCACGTTGATCGTGGGAGGCGGATACCATGGAAAATCCACCCTGCTGAAGGCTTTGGAGCTGGGGGTATATGACCATATCGCGGGAGACGGCCGGGAATATGTGATCACGGACGACACGGCGGTGAAGATCCGGGCGGAGGACGGGAGAAGTATCAAAAAGACAGATATTTCCATGTTTATTAATGATCTGCCCAATGGAAAGGATACCAGAGGCTTCTATACAGAAGATGCCAGCGGAAGCACCTCCCAGGCAGCCAATGTGGTGGAAAGCATGGAGGCAGGGGCAAAGGTGCTGCTGATAGATGAAGATACCAGCGCTACGAATTTTATGATCCGGGATGAGTTGATGCAGCGGGTGATCCACCGGGATATGGAGCCGATCACACCGTTTATCGACCGGATCCGGGAACTGTATGACTGCTATGGCATTTCTACGGTGATCGTGGCGGGCAGTTCGGGCGCTTATTTCCATATTGCGGATGCGATCGTGCAGATGGACAGATATATACCCAAAGAGATTACCGGAATGGCAAAAAAAGAAGCGGAAAATTTTCCGGCGCTCAGCGGGCTGGAGGCTCCGGCAGAGAAGCCGGTCTTTACAAGATGTCCTGGACAGAATAAGGCATACCGGGGAAATGACCGGATCAAAATGAAAACATTGGGCCGTGAGGCAGTGCAGATCAACAGAGAAAGCATTGACCTGCGGTATGTAGAGCAGCTTACGGACAGTGAACAGGTAACAGCCCTGGGATATTGTGTGCGTTATGCGGAAAAGCACTTTTTCGGCGGAAGGGCTACCATACAGGAAGTAGTGAGGAAGCTGAAGGAGAAAATCGAACAGGAAGGACTCTCTGTGCTGTGTGAAAGTTCGTCCAGTGTGGCATGCCTTGCTATGCCGCGGGAGCAGGAGATGTTTGCATGCTTTAACCGTTACAGGGGATTGATGCTGTAGAAGGATCAGGCAGAACTTTTAAATCCGAAGGTGACAGAGAGGCAGAAAAGCTGTCCGCAGCAAGTTTTGTGTACTATAAGACTAGGAGGAGAAAAGAATAATGGGAGGATTTTTTGGGGTCGCTTCAAAGAAAAATTGTACGCTGGAGTTGTTTTACGGAATCGATTACCATTCTCATCTGGGGACACGGCGCGGGGGAATGGCGATGTATGGGAAGGAGGGTTTTCAGAGGGCGATTCATAATATTGAAAATTCTCCGTTTCGGACAAAATTTGAAAAGGACGCAGAGGAACTGGAAGGACATCTGGGAATAGGATGTATTTCTGATTATGAGCCGCAGCCTCTTCTGATCCAGTCGCATCTGGGAAGCTTTGCGATCACCACGGTAGGAAAGGTGAATAACCTGCGGGAATTGCTGAAAGAGACTTATCATGATGGCCGCTCTCATTTTCAGGAGATGAGCGGAGGCCAGATCAACGTGACCGAACTGATCGCATCCCTGATCTGTAAATCAGATACGATCGTAGAGGGGATACGTTATGTACAGAGGCTTGTGGATGGCTCCATGACGATGCTTTTGATGACAAAGGACGGGATCTATGCTGCAAGAGACAGGTATGGACGTACCCCGGTAGTGATCGGAAAGCGGGAAGACGGGTATTGCGTTTCTTTTGAGAATTTCGCGTATATCAATCTGGGATTTGAGCATGATAGGGAATTGCGGCCGGCAGAGATTGTTTTTATCACGCCGGACGGTGTGGAGACAGTCAGCCCTCCGGGAGAAGAAATGAAAATATGTTCTTTCCTCTGGGTGTATTACGGGTATCCGACCTCATCCTATGAAGGGGTGAATGTAGAGCAGATGCGTTATGCCTGCGGAGGCATGCTGGCAAAACGCGACAAAATGGCAGTTTCCCCGGATATTGTTGCCGGCGTACCGGATTCAGGAATTGCCCATGCGATCGGTTATGCCAATGAATCCGGGATTCCGTTTGCAAGGCCTTTTATCAAATATACACCGACCTGGCCCAGGTCCTTTATGCCTGCAAATCAAAGCCAGAGAGACCTGATCGCGCGGATGAAGCTTATTCCGGTACAGGAGCTGATCGAAGGAAAGAAGCTGCTTTTGATCGATGATTCCATCGTGCGGGGAACCCAGCTTCGGGAGACTACGGAATTTTTATATCGGAGCGGGGCAAAAGAGGTTCATGTCCGTCCGGCATGTCCGCCGCTCCTCTATGGATGCAGGTATCTCAATTTTTCTCGTTCCAAGTCGGATCTGGATCTGATCACAAGGCGGGTGATCCAGGACCGGGAAGAAGAAGTGACCCCGGGAGTGCTTGCGGAATACGCGGATCCGTGTAATCCTAAATATGACGAGATGGTGGAAGAAATCCGGAAACAGCAGAATTTTACAACACTGCGGTATCATCGGCTGGACGACCTGATAGAGTCGATCGGCCTGTCACCATGTAAACTGTGTACATATTGTTTTGACGGGAAAGAATAAAAGGCATTGCCCCTCTGTGAATTAACGCAGAGGGGCAATACTTCTTGGAAGGATTCCATTCATGTGCGCGATGGCAGTGCCGTAATTTGTCATTGGAATGTTCTGATCCCGGGCGCATTTTAAACGGTATTTCATCTCACGTTCATTTAACGTACAGCCGCCGCAATGGATGACGAGGCGGTAGCTGCCAAGGTCATCCGGGAATTGAGTTCCGCTTGTAAACTCAAAATGAAGCTCCTTACCGGTATGCTTCCGGATCCAGTTCGGAAGCTTTACCGTTCCGATATCCTCGCACTGCCGGTGATGGGTACAGCCTTCGGAGATAAGGATGGTATCGCCATCCTGTAGATGATCCAATGTTTGTGCACCCTGTACAACTGTCTCCAGATTTCCCTTGTATCTTGCGAATAGAATTGAGAATGAAGTCAGTGGGATTTCCTTCGGAACAATGGCGGACACTTTTTGAAATGCCTGACTGTCTGTGATGACCAGTGCAGGTCTGCTTCCCAGTCGGGCAAGTGTATCTGACAATTCCGTTTCTTTTACTGCTATGGCAACAGTGCCAGCTTCCAGAATATCCCGGATCGTCTGCTGCTGGGGCAAGATCAGGCGTCCCTTTGGGGCAGCGCTGTCAATGGGGATCACCAGGACCACAAAGTCACCTGGGCGGATCAGATCCGCGACAAGATGTTTTTCGGTTTCTTCCGAGGGAACCTGTCTTGCGATCAATTCCTTTAATTCCTGTATATGTTCCCCGGTTTTACTGCTCACAGAGATGCAATGCTCTGGTGTGATCTGTCCGGAAAGCGTATTCCCACCTATGCGCAAGTCCTGACTGCAAAGGTCAGATTTATTAAAGACGATAACATAAGGAATATTCTTTTCCAAAATTTTCTGCAGAATGTTTTCGTCTTCTACGGTGACACCTACGGAATTGTCAACCACCAATACGGCGATGTCGGTCTTGTTCAGTACTTGATATGCTTTCCGGATGCGCATTTCTCCCAGCTTTCCATCATCATCCAGGCCAGGGGTATCGATCATCACTACCGGACCTAAGGGGAGCAGCTCCATTGCTTTTTGCACCGGATCGGTGGTAGTGCCCTTGACATCAGAGACAATGGCAAGGCTTTGTCCGGTAAGGGCGTTGATAATGCTGGATTTTCCGGCATTTCTTTTTCCGAAGATCCCGATATGGATACGGTCTGCGGATGGTGTTGCGTTTAAGCTCATATCATATTCCTGCCTTCCATAAACAAATTTAGAAACGGAAATCTCTTCGGTTATCCTGCTCGATAAACCGCAGATTCTCTTTTACAACTGCCCTTGCCTTTTCATTTGGCACATTCAGCACTTCTCTTTCGATCAGCTTATCACCAATGGCCTTTGTTTCCGGTGAAGCATAGTCCATCAGGTATTCTTTCAAGGTCATTAGCGCATTGGGATGGCAGCAGTTTTGGATCTGTCCGCTCTTGCACAAAGACATAAAGCGGTCTCCGGTACGGCCTTCCCGGTAGCAGGCGGTGCAGAAGCTGGGAATGTAGCCCATTTCCATCAGCCAGCGTACCACCTCGTCCAGGGTGCGGGTATCACTGACATCGAACTGTTCTGATTTTTCCTCCTCTGGTTCCGGTTCGTAGTAGCCGCCTACGCTGGTACGGGAGGCGCCGCTGATCTGGGAGATACCCAGGTGCAGGACACGTTCCCTGGTAGCCTGGCTTTCTCTCGTGGAAATGATCATGCCGGTATAGGGGACGGATATCCGGATGCAGGCAACCAGCTTGGCAAAGATATCGTCGTCAATGCCGTTGTCGAATTGATCCGGATCGATATCGTCGGCACGTTTCAGACGGGGAACACTGATCGTATGCGGACCGACGCCGAAAGCAGCCTCCAGATGTTCCGCATGCATGAGAAGTCCGGCAAATTCATAGCGGTATTTATCCAGTCCGAACAGAACACCTAAGCCTACATCGTCGATGCCGCCCTCCATGGCACGGTTCATGGCCTCTGTGTGATAATTATAATCATGCTTCGGCCCTGCCGGATGAAGTTCCAGATAGCTTTCCTTGTGATAGGTTTCCTGGAACAGGATGTAAGTCCCGATCCCGGCCTCCTTTAGCAGACGGTAATTGTCCACAGTAGTCGCGGCAATATTGATATTGACACGGCGGATGGCTCCGTTTTTATGTTTGATGCTGTAAATGGTTTTGATGCATTCCAGGTAGTACTCCATGGTATTGCGTACAGGATCCTCGCCGGCTTCCAGAGCCAGCCGTTTGTGTCCCATATCCTGCAGGGCAATGACTTCGCGGCGAATCTCCTCCTGGGTCAGCTTTTTCCTGGCAATATGCTTGTTTTTCATATGATAGGGGCAGTAGGTGCAGCTATTGATACAATAATTAGACAGATACAAAGGCGCGAACATGACGATACGGTTACCGTAAAAATCCTTTTTGATCTGTTCTGCTAATTTGAAGATCTCTTCGTTTTTCTCTTCAATCTGGCAGGCAAGCAGGACAGATGCTTCCCGGTGTGAAAGCCCCTTCCTGAGCTTTGCTTTCTCGATCAAAGCATCGATCAGCTCTACATTTTCCTTATTCTCGTCCGCATAGGCGAGAGTGTCGAGGATTTCCTCATGATTGATAAAATCATCCGCGCATTTTGAATTTACATCATACATTTTTCTCATCCTTCCTTTTTACTTATTTTTTGCATAGATTGTTTTTGTGCTGACTCCCGGAAGCATTCCAAGCTTTCCGGAAAGTGCGCTGATGGCATCCGCAGGCGCGTCCATAGCGATACTGATGATGGACAGGTTCTTTTCCCGATAGGGGATTCCCATGCGTCCGATAATGTAATTCCCATACTGGCTCAGCAGATGATTCAGCTCATCTACGGATTCCGTGCTATTTAATACAATGCCGATCAAAGCGATTCTGGTGTCCATAGTAACCTCCTGGAAATAGAATGGTGGGGGAGCATTTATGAAAACAAAAAAGCGCCCCGTTCCGGGCGCAGATTCATCTGATAAATATAGCTACCTACAGACTCATTCCGCGTACAGGCGCGGAACCAGCCGTATATTTTATATACCATAGTATGCAGAAAAGCCGCCGGTGGCAGTTTTTCTGTACTATTAGGAAAGTATCAGTTCATCTAATACGCCTTTTTACGCAGGTGCAGCTTTTTCGCTGCCCTTAGTAATCAGAACGACCAAAATTATTATAGCATGGTAAAAAAGGAATTACAACAAGTTTATCCGGCAGATGCCATCGCACCATCACTTTTTGGCATCTAACCGTCCACGAATTGTAACCATTGCTTTCCAAATAAACATATGCTAAAATTGCCTTAACAACAAGGTTGGCAAAAGCCTCCTTAATGAACGTATGGGAGTCGGTATGGATAAAAAGAAAGTAACCAACATGGAAGTAAAGAAGCAGAACAGGAACCGTGTTTTTCGTTATATATGCAGGAATGGAACCGTTTCCAATCCGGACATTTCTTATGAGATGAATATGAGCCTGCCCACTGTGACACAGATCACAAAGGAGCTGATCGAAAAGGGACTTGTGGAGGAAAAAGGAGAACTGAAATCCACCGGAGGACGCCGTGCCAAGGCATTATCCGCCGCCGTAAATGTGAAACAGGCGGTCGGCCTGGATATTACAAAAAACCATATCAGCCTAGTATTGGCGAACCTGGCCGGGGAGATTTTAAAATATGAACGTATCTATCAGCCTTATGCTTCCGAGGATGCTTATTACCATAAAGTCAGTAAAAAGCTGGAAGATTTTTTGGAAGAAAGCGGCGGGGAACGTGAGAAGCTTTTGGGTATCGGAATATCGTTTCCGGCGATCATTGATCTGGACAGGGAGATGATCACGAGTTCTCATGTTCTTGGATTAAAAATAGTACCCTTTGAGTCCGTAAGCAGGTTCTTTTCCTATCCCTGCTTTTTCTTAAATGACGCAAATGCAGGAGCTTATGCGGAGGGAATCCGTCCGGATGGGGTGGAACGTTTCTTCTATCTGTCATTGAGCAACACGGTCGGCGGGGCGATCTTCAGCCGGAATGAGCTGATACAGGGCAATCATTTTCGTTGTGGTGAGGTGGGCCATATGACCGTCGTTGCGGATGGAGAAGTCTGCTATTGTGGAAAAAGGGGGTGTCTGGATGTCTATTGTTCCGCATCTCATTTATCGGACGCGGCAGACGGAAAGCTGGAAACATTCTTTGCGGCATTAGAAAAGGGAGAAGAGAAAGCGGTACGGATCTGGGACAAATATACATCCTATCTGGCGATCGCGGTGAATAATATCCATATGGTCCTGGACTGTGACATTGTGTTAGGCGGATATGTGGGAAATTATGTGGAAGCATATATCCAGGATATTTGGAACAAGGTATTGGAAAGAAATACATTTGCGGAAAGTATTCCGTTTGTAAAAGCCTGCCGCCATACGGTAGGGGCAGCGGCATTGGGGGCGGCCTTAAAAGTAACGGAGGATTTTGTAAGACAGATTTAGGAGATGAAATGCCGCGTATGTGCATCTTTACTAAAAAAGGGATAGAGATATTGTGCGTATTACCGAAAATGCGGACTTGCAATGCAATGCATTGACAAATCCGTTTTTTAGATATAAAATTAGAAACATAATAAAATAATTTAATAAAGTATAAAATGAAGAAACGATAAGGAGGAATACATCATGGAAGGAACAATGAAAACCGCGGTAATGCTTGGAATCGGAAAGATGGGATTTGAGGAACGGGAGATTCCGAAGGTAAAGGATAATGAGGTATTGGTCAAGCTGGAATATGTAGGGATCTGTGGAAGTGACCTGCATTATTATGAGACAGGGGCAATCGGTGACTATGTGGTTGAACCGCCATTTGTACTTGGCCATGAGCCGGGAGGTACCGTTGTGGAGGTCGGGAAGGATGTAAAGCACCTGAAGGTGGGAGACAGAGTGGCATTAGAGCCGGGGAAGACCTGCGGACATTGCGAATTCTGTAAGACAGGCCGCTACAATCTCTGCCCGGATGTGGTATTTTTCGCGACTCCTCCAGTGGATGGTGTATTCCAGGAGTATGTGGCTCATGAAGCGGATCTGTGTTTTAAATTACCGGATAATGTAAGTACTCTGGAGGGCGCTTTGATCGAACCTCTGGCAGTTGGCTTCCATGCCGCTATGCAGGGCGGGGCAAGAGCAGGACAGACAGCGGTAGTCATGGGCGCAGGCTGTATCGGACTGGTGTCAATGATGGCGTTAAAGGCCATGGGCGTATCCAAAGTCTATGTAGTAGATATTATGGAAAAGCGTCTCGAGAAAGCAATGGAGCTGGGAGCAGACGGAGTCATTGACGGAAGTAAGGTTGATGCGGTGGAAGAAGTGATGAAGCTGACAGAAGGAAAAGGCTGTGACCTTGCGATCGAGACCGCAGGAACACAGATTACCACGGTGCAGACCATCCATATGACAAAAAAAGGTGCTACGATCGTACTGGTAGGCTACAGCAAGAGCGGAGAGATGACCCTGCCTATGAGCCTGGCGCTGGATAAAGAACTGACCTTTAAGACGGTATTCCGTTACCGCCACATCTATCCGATGGCAATCGACGCGGTTGCTTCCGGAAAAGTCAACCTGAAAGGAATCGTGACAGACATTTTCGGACTGGATGAAGCACAAAAGGCGATGGATTACAGTGTAAATAATAAGGCCGATATCGTGAAGGCAGTCATCCGTATCACCGAGGAATAAATACGAAGGAAGGTTTTTCAATGTACATAGCGGATCTACATATTCATTCTCATTATTCCCGTGCGACCAGCAAGGATTGTACGCCGGAGCATCTGGATCTGTGGGCGAGGCGTAAGGGTATCGGGATCGTAGGGAGCGGAGACTTTACACATCCGGCATGGAGGCAGGAGCTTGCCCAAAAGCTGGAGCCTGTGGGAAACGGGTTTTATGTATTAAAAAAAGAGTACCGGATAGAGGACAATACGGCTGCAGATACGATGCAGCCGCATTTTGTCATTACCGGAGAGATCAGCTCAATCTATAAAAAATATGACCGGACGCGAAAGGTACACAGTTTAATATTACTGCCGGGACTGGAAGAAGCAGAGGTGATCTCACGCAAGCTGGAAGCAATTGGAAATATCCATTCGGACGGAAGGCCTATACTTGGTCTGGACTGTCATGACTTGCTGGAGATCCTTCTGGAATTGTGCCCGGAGTCAGTTTATGTTCCGGCTCATATATGGACACCGCATTTTTCTTTGTTTGGAGCCTTTTCCGGTTTTGACTCGGTGGAGGAATGCTATGGGGACTTATCCTCCCATATCCATGCCATGGAAACCGGACTTTCCTCAGATCCGCCTATGAACTGGAGGGTTTCCGCATTGGACCGATATCAGTTGATATCCAATTCGGACGCGCATTCTCCGGCAAAGCTGGGAAGGGAAGCGAATCTTCTGAATATGGAGTTATCTTATGAAGCATTAAAAGAAGCGATCCAGACAGGAAAAGGACTGAAGGGTACGATTGAATTTTTCCCGGAGGAAGGAAAATATCATTATGACGGACACCGGAAATGCGGCCTCTGCCTGGCACCGGCTGAGACACAAAAGTACGGGGGAATCTGTCCGGTCTGCGGACGGAAGCTGACGATCGGGGTGTCCCATCGGGTGGAACAACTGGCGGACAGGCCGGAAGGATATAAAAAAGAACAAGGAATACCCTATGAAAGTCTGGTTCCGCTGCCGGAGATCATCGGAGCATCCGTAGGGCTCTCAGCTACAAGTGCAAGGGTGGAGAAAGAGTACCGGAACCTGCTGCAGAAGCTGGGACCAGAATTTTCAATATTGCGGGAAATGCCTTTGGAAGAGATACGAAGCGTTTCCGGAATTCTGATTTCGGAAGGAATCGGGAGATTGAGAAAAGGGGAGGTTACAAGACTGCCTGGATTTGACGGGGAATATGGAGTGATCCGTCTGTTTACCCAGGGAGAGCTGGATCAGTTGGAGGGGCAGCTTAGCCTGTTTGAAATACAGGAAGGTATAGCAGGATCAGGCGGAAATGATTTTTGCCAGACGGCACAAGGTGCGGATACAAGTACGGCTCCTGAGATGCAGAATACTGGGAATCCCTTGGGAGGTTCCGCCCAAACGAAGAAAAAACCTGGCTTGAAAGTGACAGACGCGCAACACAAATCCGATGTATCCCCGGGTGCTATAGAAACGGAAGGATCACAGAAGTATGCATGGAATGAAAATCAACGTCAGGCGATCGAGTCCATAGACCGTGTTGTAGCAGTAACAGCCGGACCCGGCACCGGAAAGACGGGGACTTTAGTGGCACATATCCTGCATCTGCTGGAGACCAGGCGGGTAAAGCCGTCCTGCATTACTGCGGTGACCTTTACCAACCAGGCGGCAGGAGAGATGCGGGAACGTATCCGAAAGCAGTTGGGAAAAGGTACGGCAGCCAGAAAATTGCAGATCGGGACATTTCATTCGATCGCAGGGAAGCTTTTGAAAGAAAAAGGCGTGGAGTTTACCCTTGCAGGTGATCTGGAGACAAGGGATCTTGCAGGAAGGATCATAAAAACATATGGGCTGGATATGTCGGTCTCACAGTTTTTGACGCAGATATCCAATTATAAAACAGGATCGTGTTCCTTTGCTTCCTGCCCGGAAAAGGATGCATTCGAAGCGTATCAGACCTGTCTGAAGGACTGGAACGCGCTGGACTTTGACGATATTCTTCTGGAAGCTTTGCGTATTGCACGGGAATCTACGGCAGAAAATAAGAACAAAGGAGATGCCGGACAGTTTTCTTTCCTTATGGTGGACGAGTTCCAGGATATCAGCCCGCTTCAATACCAGCTTATGAAAGCCTGGAATGAGGGTGGAAAAGAGTTGTTCGTCATTGGAGATCACGATCAGGCGATTTATGGATTTCGTGGAGCCGATGCCGGATGCTTCCAAAAGCTTATAGAAGAATTCCCACAGACACGTCAGATCATGCTGGAAGAAAATTATCGTTCCACACCTCAGATACTGGCAGCAGCGTCCGGGGTGATCTCCCGCAATCCGGGAGGAAAAAGAGTATTAAAGCCCAACCGGCCGGAGGGAGTTCCGGTCAGGATCGTGGAAGCGGACAGTGAGATTTCAGAAGCTATTTTTGTGGCAAAAGAGATCAACCGGCTTGCAGGGGGAATCGGAATGCTGGAAGCACAGGAAGTATTTCCGGAACAGGAAGGACAGATGCGGGGGTTTGAAGACATTGCAGTATTATACCGGACGCACCGGCAGGCAGAGCTTCTGGAGACCTGCCTGAGAAAAGAAGGGATTCCTTATGTAGTGGCAGGAAGGGATGATTTTCTTCTGGAGAAGGCTGTGCGGGGCACGATCAGCTTTTTCAAAAGTCTGGTCCAGCCTGATAACCGCCTGGCAGGGCAGACGGCATTGAAGCTTCTGTGGGATCTGGAAGCCGGGGATATGACAGAGAGCATTTATGAAAATATGGCAGAAAAGTATAAGCCGTTCATAAAAAAGAAAAAGCCGCAGAAGATTCTGGATGAGTGGATGAAGGATCTACAGTTAGAAAGCCAAAAAGGAATGCAGAAGCTGTACCGGACCGCTGTATTTTACCAGACTATGCCGGAATTTGTGGAAGTTTTGGAGCTGGGAGTGGAGAGTGACCTGAGACGCTGTGGGGAGAAGCAGTATACGTCGGGCGCGGTTACGCTGATGACACTTCATGGCTCTAAAGGGCTGGAATTTCCGGTAGTGCTGATCTATGGGACTCGAAAGGGTATGATTCCTTTTGAAAATGAGAAGTATCACTCTGACGAAGAGGAAGAACGCCGTCTGTTCTTTGTTGGCATTACCAGAGCAAAAGAGGCTTTGATCTTAACGACAACAAAAGAAGAATCCGCCTTTTTGGAAGACATTCCAAAAGAAATGTCCAGCAGAGAAAAGGCGCGATCTAATAAAAATTTAGGAAACGGCAGACAGATGAGTTTATTTGATTATATGAAATAAGAGATTTAGAAATGTAAGTTGTAAAGAAGACTGCGCTCAGAGGGATGATCCTGAGCGCAGCCCTTTTTTCAGCCTTTTTTCATCTTCATTCTCTTGATGACTTTCAGCCGTGTAAATTCTTCTCTGTCTTTTTCTTCCAATGCATTCGTGATGCTGCTTACCAGTTCGGTATACATGGGGATCGTGATATTCTGCAGCGCGTTCGCGCGCTTCTGTGTTTTTTTAATATTCGTAGCCAGCCTGTAAGCCGCGTTCTCAACCATGGACAGCTTCACCGTCAGATCCTTTACCTTCTGAAAGGCTTTGGTAGCCTGGTCAATGGATTCCTTTGTTGTACTGAACGCATACGTGGGCATTTCATGGACCGGCGTATACCTTACATGGGGGATCTCTGTGCCCATAATACTTCTCGTCTGGATTGTAATGGAATTTTCAATCGGAACCGTATAGGCAAGCTGGGATACCATATTGATCCCGTGTTCGATATTGGCCCGCTGCAGGCATTGGTAAGCGTAGGTAAAGGTGCTGTCGATCTCATCCTGGATATCACGGGCCTCGCCGATCAGAGACATCAGTTCGCGGATCAGGATATTACGCTTTTTATCCATCAAGTCATAACCCTGCCTGGCAAGCGCAAGAGAATTTTTTGCCAGCATCAGATTTCCTTTGGTTGGAAATGTTCGTGGATCCATATGTCGCAGCCTCCTTTACTCGTCTTCCTCCGGCATTGGCTTATAGTATTTATCCAAAATCTTTGTATCCACACGGTCCAGCTCTTCTTTTGGAAGCCGTCCCAGCAGTTCCCAGCCGAGATCCAGAGTTTCTTCTATGCTCCGGTTTTCGTTCATTCCCTGCCCGATATAGCGGGTCTCAAAATCCTTACCAAATGCCAGATATTTCTTATCCGTAGGTGATAATTCATCTTCTCCGATAACAGAAGCCAGGTTCCGGGCATCTCCGACCTTCGCGTAAGCGGAGAAAAGCTGATTTGCCAGGTCCTGATGATCCTCACGGGTGTAGCCTGCTCCGATCCCGTCCTTCATCAAACGGGAAAGGGAAGGCAGGATATTGATCGGAGGGTAAATGGACTGTCCGTGCAAAGAACGTTCCAATACGATCTGTCCTTCCGTGATATATCCGGTCAGGTCAGGAATCGGGTGGGTGATATCATCATTCGGCATGGTCAGGATCGGAAGCTGGGTCACAGAGCCATTCACACCCTGTACGATACCTGCCCGCTCATAGATCGTTGCCAGTTCACTATACAGATATCCCGGATATCCTTTTCGGCTTGGGATTTCTCCTTTGGAGGAGGAAACCTCACGCATGGCCTCGGCAAAGGACGTCATGTCGGTCAGGATGACCAGGATATGCATATTTTGTTCAAATGCCAGGTATTCCGCGACGGTCAAAGCAACCTTCGGCGTGATCAGACGTTCTACGACCGGGTCATTTGCCAGGTTCAGAAACATTGCCACATGGTCGGCAACTCCACTGTCTTCGAAAGTGCGGCGGAAGAAATCTGCTACGTCATGCTTGACGCCCATCGCGGCAAATACAATCGCAAATTCTTCCTCTGAATTCTCGCCCAGAGAAGCCTGCTTTACGATCTGTGCCGCAAGCTGGTCATGGGGAAGTCCGTTTCCGGAAAAGATCGGCAGCTTTTGGCCACGGATCAGGGTAGTCAGTCCGTCAATCGCTGAGATTCCGGTGTGGATATAGTTTCTTGGGTATTCCCGCTTTACCGGATTCAGCGGCAGGCCGTTGACATCCCGCTTTAATGAGGAGGTGATGGGACCCAGGTCATCAATGGGCTGCCCGATACCGTTGAAGGTACGTCCCAGCATATCCGGGGAAAGGGTGACCTCCATCGGATGTCCGGTCAGGCGGGTATGGGTATTTTTCAGGGACATATTTTCCGAACCCTCGAATACCTGGATGACCGCACGGTCTTCATAAATCTCCACGATACGTCCGATCTTGCGTTCCGTACCGTTGACCGTAAACTCTACGATCTCATCATAGAAAGCGCCCTGTACGCCCTCAAGGGCAATCAGAGGGCCATTGATACTGCTTAAGCCTAAATATTCAATTGACATGGCATTCCCTCCTTATGCATTTTTTTCCAGGACGCGCTGGTAAAATTCATCAATATCACGATGGTACTGGGTAAACATTTCCAGGCGGTCATTAGGCACGTCATATTTGATGGCAATGATACGGTCGAAAATGTTTTCCGACTTCAGTACGGACATCGGATGTCCCATGGTCACAAGCGCGCGGGACTTTTTATAGAGATACAAAATGGTTTCCATCATCAGGAACTGCTTTTCCATGGATACACAGGTGTCATCCTTGTGGAATGCGTTCTGCTGCAGGAAGCCCAGGCGGATGACACGGGCAATTTCCAGAACCAGCTTCTGGTCGTCCGGCAGGACGTCGCTTCCGATCAGCTTTACGATCTCCAGCAGGCTGCTTTCGGAGTTGAGAAGCGCCATCAGACGGTTCCGGTAATCTACGAATTTCGGTGATACACGGTCCTGGTACCAGGGAGCCAGGTCATTCAGATACTCGCTGTAACTGGTGAGCCAGTGGATGGCCGGGAAATGCCTGGAATAAGCAAGGCTCTTATCCAGTCCCCAGAAGCAGCGTACGAAACGCTTGGTGTTCTGGGTGACAGGCTCGGAGAAGTCACCGCCCTGCGGGGATACCGCGCCGATGATGGTTACGGAACCTGTCGTATCGTTCAGATTGTGCATCATTCCGGCTCTCTCATAGAACGCGGAAAGCTTGGAAGCCAGGTAAGCCGGAAATCCTTCCTCGGCAGGCATTTCTTCCAGACGTCCGGAAAGCTCTCGCAGAGCCTCCGCCCAACGGGAGGTAGAATCTGCCATGATAGCCACGTCATATCCCATGTCACGGTAATATTCCGCCAGGGTCAGTCCGGTGTAAATGCTGGCCTCACGGGCAGCCACCGGCATGTTGGATGTATTAGCGATCAAAGTGGTCCTATCCATCAGAGGATTGCCGGATCTGGGGTCGGTCAGTTCGGAAAATTCTTCCAGAACCTGTGTCATCTCATTTCCACGTTCCCCGCATCCGATATAGATGATGATATCGGCGTCAGACCATTTCGCGATCTGGTGCTGGGACATGGTCTTCCCTGTTCCGAATCCGCCCGGAATGGCAGCAGTTCCGCCTTTTGCAATGGGGAACATGGTATCGATGATACGCTGCCCTGTGATCAGCGGGACAGACGCGGAAAAACGGTTGTTGGTGGGACGGGGAACACGGATGGGCCAGTGCTGAGTCATAGTCAGTTCTTTTGTCGTCCCGTCCGGAAGTTCCAGCGTGACCAGTGTTTCATCGATCGTATAATCACCGTCAGCAACCTTACTGATTACTTTTCCTTCTACATCCGGCGGTACCATGCACTTATGCACGATGGCACGGGTCTCCGGAACCAGGGCAATGATCTCACCCGGAGTCAGATAATCTCCTACGGCGGTGGTGATATGTGCGTGCCACTTTTTCGTACGATCCAGAGAATCTACATTGACACCACGGGTAATAAAGGCGCCGCCGCTTTCGGAAATCTTTTCCAGAGGACGTTCGATACCGTCGAAAATATTATTCAGGATGCCGGGCGCCAGTGTTACGGATACGGCGCTTCCGGTCGCGATTACTTCATCGCCGGGACGGAGCCCGGTAGTCTCCTCGTATACCTGGATGGTGGTCATGTCCTTATCCAGGGCGATGACCTCCCCGACCAGTTTTTCTTTTCCGACATATACCATTTCCTGCATACGGAAGCCCGTATTGCCCTTCAGGTAAATGACGGGGCCGTTGACACCATAGATTGTTCCGATATTATGCAATTCCGTCACCTCCTGAGAAAATAAATTTATCATACTCATTGCGGAGCAAAGTCTTGAATGAGTTATCGATCAAAATATTACGTTCCCGGATCACGGCCCGGGTTCCGCCGATAAAATCCTCTGTGCTTACGGTCAGCCGTGTGCCGGTGATACTTTCCAGATCGGAAAGGCGCTTCTCGTCAGAGGGATTGATATAGATGGTCATCTCTTCTCCGGGGGCAAATTCTGTGGCCTTTCGGATGGATTTGACCAGATAATCTTCATACTCTTTGGTCTGCATGAAATCCTGGACCAGTGTATGAACTTCTTCAAAAATCTTGTCTTTCAGCTCAACCTGTACTTTTCCAGTCTTTTTCTTCAGCTCAAGCTGTGTCCTGGCGGATGCCTGGTTCAGCATCTGTCTGGCATTTGACTGTTCTGCCTTGATGCGTGTTTCAGACTGCCAGAGCGTTTCCTCTTTATGATCCTTAAATACTTTTTCCAGAGCCTCACGGTAGTTGTCAATGATCGCATTGCCTTCCGCCCGCGCCGCTTCCATGGAAGAAGCCTGTAAATGTGAAAGTTTTTCTTCCAGAGTCAAGAGGGATACCTCCTTTGATATAGTTTGCAGAGAAGCTGTTGATGACAGGTTCTCCGTAAATGTCATTTTTTACAATTTCAGTCCGATTGCTTCTGTTACATAAGATGTGATAAAATCTTTTTTCCGGCCGGTTCCGTGCCTGTCAGGAATCTCTACCAGCAGGGGCATCTGCCGTTCCAGACGGAACTGGTCCATGATCTCGGGAAATTCCCGCCCGAACTTTTCCGTCAGAAGAACGACGCCGATGTTTTTGTCCTTCAATACTTTTTCCAGTGCTTCCCTGAGTTCGTCGCGTTCATGTACCACGACGCCATCTACGCCTGCCAGGCGCATTCCTGTATAGGTATCGACATTATCACTGATTAAATACATCTTCATTTTACAGGCTACCTAAGATCATGAAGGAGATGATCAGTCCATACAGACATACACCTTCCGCCAGACCTACAAAGATCAGGGATTTACCAAGAACACTGGAATCCTCGCTGATCGCGCCAAGCGCCGCGCTTGCCGCGCTTGCAACGGCAATACCGCCGCCGATACAGGATAAACCGGTAACCAGTGCGGCTGCGATATAGCCAAGACCTGTTGCCATAGCTGCCTGGGAAGCAGCATCCTCCGCGGCATGTACCTGCGGTCCGCCCAGCAGCATGATAGAAGCGACCGCAAAAGCACCAAAGAAGAAGAAAGCATTTACACCAATGGTTGTTTTATAACGCTTTTTGTTCTTTTCTCCAATCAGGTAATATCCGAAAGGAATGATGATGCTTAAGATTAAAGCTGCGATAAAAATGATTTTTGTTGCGGTTGTCATAATATTATCCTCCTCAATATCAATAATTTTTAACGTGTATTTTTCTTTTTCGCTGTCTTTGTATATGGATCAAATGACCGGCCGGAGCCTTTATAGAACCGGCTGAACATCTCGTAATATTCCAGTCGGAGTACCTGTATTCCGACGATCAGTCCTTCCATGCCGCATACGAACAGGTTGCCGAGTACAACAACGACCCAGTTCGGATTGCCTTTTTCCACACCTGCCAGCATCAGGACGACTTCCATCATTGCCGCGTGGCTTACGGCAAATGCGCCGATACGCACAAAGGAAAGGGTGTTGGAGAAGTAACTCAGCATGGTTTCAAATAATTCAAAGAATCCCTGTACCAGGAACATGGCTTTGCTTTCTTCCATTTTTCCGGCACGCTTCTCAATTTTTTTTGTCAGTGGCTCCTTGAACAAAATCAGCAGCAAAGGAACCCCGAACATAACCGCCATGACGATCCCGCCCGGCGTCTTGTGCCCGGTCATGAATAATACGATCGTGAGTACAACCGAAGCGTAAAATACAAGTCCTGCCACACCATTTACATCAAACCAGGCGTCTCCGAGATCATGGCTTCGGAATGCATTGATGATATGCAGGATCATAGCCAGAATGATGATTCCCATACCAAAGGCAACTGCGACGACGAATACCGTGTTCAGCTTGCCGACAAAGGGAAGAGTGGTCATATGCTCAATAGGCCTTAGCCAGACTGCGTCGATGATATCCTCAAATCCGAAAACACTTCCGAACAGGAATCCAAATATCGTAGAGAAAATACCTGCCGTTGCTACAATGCCTGCCAGCGGAATCCTTTTAAAATAGTATAGCAGTCCGCCGCCGATCAGAAGCAGCAGCCCCTGTCCTACATCCCCGAACATGGCCCCAAAGATGAAGGAATAAGTCAATCCGACAAATACGGTAGGATCCATTTCATCATGTGCCGGCAGGCCGTACATTTGTACATACATCTCAAAAGGTTTGAAAAGCTTCGGGTTTTTCAGCTTGGTAGGCGGCGCGCCGAAGTGGGTCTCACGGTCATCTACTTCGACAACAAAGACCTTATCATCGTGTTCAATGTCTTTCTGGAATTTCTCCAGGTCGCTCTCGGACATCCATCCGCATAAGATATAATAGTCTTCCTGGTTATCTTCCATCCGCGCGGCCATCTTACGGACATCGAAGTTGTTGGACAATTCTTCCAGGCGGTTTTTTGCGGCTACAAGCTGCGGCCCGCGCGAGGCAAGCAGATTCGCGGCCTCTTTGTCCAGATCCTCGATCTGGCCCGTATACTTGTTGACCTGCTTCTGCAGCTTATGGTAAGCATCCGCCGGAGTACCGTCGTACTCGTCATTCAGCGTGATCCTCTCAAAGTGCAGGGAACGGAAGATGGCATCCGACTTTTGCGAGTCCTTGGGAGATACAAAATAAGCTCCGTATACATAGCTGTCATCCCGTTCTCCTTCTACAAAGATGGATTCCAGATCTTCCATTAGATATTTCTGCATCTTATAGTAATATTCGATCGGGATTCTTCCGAAACGATAGGCAATGTACTTGTAGCTCAGCACTTCGCTCAGATTACATTCCAGCGGCCGGAAGGGTGCGATGATCAACTGCTTATTGTGAAGCGCTTCAATCTTCTTTTTCAACTTCTCCTTTTTGTCCTGCAGGCTCTGGTAATCGGTGCTTGTATTCCGGATGAGTTCAAACATGCCATCCAGCGCAAGACGGGTGTCCGGTGTAATCTGATCCGGATTTTCCAGAAGAGCTGTGAATTGTTCGGCCTGTCCCAGTGCTTCCCGATACGGATTGATCTCCATAAAGGGACGAAGGTTATCAACGGTTTTCAGCTCGGAAAGCGCAGACTCAAGCTGGATCTCATACTTGGAGAGATAGAGATCCGTTACACGGTCAATATCATCGCGGGGACCGGAGATATTGATAAATTTCATTTTTACAATCATTATGCCTTACCTCCAATATAAGCCAGCGTCTCGCCGGATGATAAGCCATAGCGGATACATTCCAGGGCGGTCGTCAGCTTTCGTAGTTCTTCTTCTTTTAAAAACAGATAAGTAGTGATCGCGGCAATGGAATAGGGATTCTGCCGCCGTTCGGCTTTGTACAGGCGATCCAGGCATTCGGTATACATCTGCTCTATGGTAAGCTTCTGCCCGAAGTCATAGTGCCGCGCGTAGGATGTCTTTCGGAGCAGCACTTCAAATTCCTCGATACCTGGGGCTTCGATCATGGCTTTGATCTCTTCGGCCGACACCTTGTAATGGATCGGAACGAGAAGCGCGTAGATGTTGGCAGGATCCATGCCATAATATTTTTTTGCCCTGTAGATCCACTGCAGGTTCAACAGGTCGATCCTGGAACCGCATACTTTTGTGTAGAGCTCCAGTTCCTTTTTTTGCAGTATTTTTTTCCGCTTTTTCCACAGCGTGGAAAAATTGTATTGGCACAGTGTCAAATCGTAATCATAGAGCGTGACAGCCACATTGTCCCGCAGCCTGTGCAGAGGTTCATAATACTCGGTGCCTTTCAGATTCTCGATCAGTTCGTCGGTGGTCCGCGAGGTGATCAGTTTATCGATGGAGATCTGGGTATACTTGTCAAAAAAATCTTTTTTATAATTCAGGTCAAAGGGCTCGTCATAACGGTTGATCACGATACGCAGACAATAATTGATCAGATCAATCTCATAGCGCTTGACGTACAGTGACAGAAATTCGCGTTGCTTTAATCCACAGAACCGATAAATTTTGGAATATTCATGGTAAAGCTGCCGGGTCAGGATTTTTTCAATATCGCCGCGGTGCAGCCGGTTCTCGTCCAGCAGGTTCAGCACATAAGCATAGGAAGAGTTGTCACGAAGATAGTTGACCACATCCGGTACGCTCTGCAGAGAGGCGATCTCTTCAAAATCCTCCGGTTTCAAAAGCTTGGCTTCCATGGCTTTCAGCTTAGTTACGATCCCACTGTAGGTTAGTAGATTTCCCATGCTTTTATACCTCTGTGATCCGTTTTAAAATAGTTTGCGCGTACCATGTGTGCCGCTCATCATATTCCTTCTCCAAAGCGGCGATCGTATCATTGCGCCCGCCGATCTGTGCTTTCAGAAGCGATTCGGTCTTACTGGCAAGGTCATCCTGGATTTCCTTGATCTTTTTGGAAGTCTTTGCTTCCAGATCTGCATCGAAGCGATTCCGCTTTTCAAGGTACTCATGATCCAGGGCCTGCTTTTGGGCTTCCGCATGCTCTACAATTGCAGAAGCGGCAGATTCTATCTCTGATAGTTTCTTTACAATAGAGTCCATATTTAAGCCTCCCCATGTAGTTTGTGAGTGTGAAAATTTTAGGGTTTCTTTCGAATTTTTTCATTAATTATCATACTCTTTTTAAAAAAAAAAGCAATGTCAGAACTGACAAGGATAAATGAAAAATTTCATTTTTTTTGTTGATTATGCGAAAAATGTATTTTAATAGGTAGAAACAACTATTAGAAAAATTGTATTTTTTCAGACCAGATGGTACAATAAAAACAAGTTTTTTCGGATGCGGCAGGAAAGAAAGACATAGCTTCCGGAAACAGCTTAAAATATGCCGGGAGGAATTGTTATGAGACTTCGGAATATACCTCATGCAGACAGCGTGGTACGGGCGCATGGAGCTGTCATTATGGAAGCAGAAGACCAGAGAGGAGACTGGAAGCGGGTATATGGAAATGAACACTCTATCCATATAGAAATAGGCATGGGAAAAGGACAGTTCTTACTTCGGATGGCGGAAGAACATCCGGAAATCAATTATATAGGAATGGAACGCTATTCCAGTGTGCTTCTAAGGGCATTGGAAAAATATGATACGGAGGAATTCCGGGAACTGAAAAATGTACGTTTTCTCTGTATGGATGCTTGTGATCTGCCAAGTATATTTGCACATGGGGAAATCGAAAAGATTTATCTGAATTTTTCGGATCCATGGCCCAAGGCGCGCCATGCCAGGCGAAGGCTTACCTCTTCCGGCTTCCTGGAAAAATATGGACAGGTGCTGGTATCGGGAGGGCGGCTGGAGTTTAAGACGGACAACAAGGATTTGTTTGAGTTTTCGCTTGGACAGGTAGAAAAAACCAGTGGCTGGACGCTGGAAAGATATACCCGTGACCTTCATCGCGATGAAGTGATGAATAAGGGAAACATTATGACAGAATATGAAGAAAAATTTTCTTCCAAAGGTAATCCAATCTATAAAATGACAGCGGCCCGGGATTAAACAAAATGGAGTTCGTGCATATATTATAGAATGAAGGTAGCTATTCAGTACCTGAATAGTTACGAAATGAAGCAGGAATTCAGGGGATGTGGATGAAAAGAAGAAAAGGATGGAAAAATTGTATTTGTGAAAAGCTATATTGCAAACCAGAGTGGAACCGGAAGCTGATGTGTCTGAAACGTTCGCTTGACGAAGTGTATAGGATTTTAAATATGGATAGCTGCCATGGAAGTTGACAGGAGAAGCAGGTGATGGCTATGAAAATAAGAGTAACTGCGAAAAACTACCGTCAGGAGGTTTTGGAAGCAGAGATACCGGTTCTGGTGGAATTTTTTGCCAAATGGTGCGGAAAATGCGCGATGATGGAAGACGTGGTGGATCAGATCACACAAAAATGCGGCGGCATCATGAAGGTCTGCCAGATTGAAATAGATGAATCGGCAGATCTTGCGGAACAGTTTGAAGTGGGGCTTGTTCCCACTTTTGTGATTTTCAGGAATGGTGAGCCGGTGTCTGCCGCGGGCGGGGTTGTAAATAAGGGGGTGCTGCTGGATATGATACGTCAGGAAACTGGACTAGAGTTTTCTGTATGGGACAAAGTTTAATATGTGTTTTTTCGGTGTTTTTTTGTGACCGCTGTTCATAACGGGTTGACAAATCTGATGAAAATGTTAAGATATATTATGTATGAGGTGGATTGCCACGGCCTGCCGGATATTTGGCAGGCCGTGGCAGGGACATGGTTTGCTTTGATGTTAGCCGATCAGATGATCTGTGATAAATTTATGGTACGTCAGAAAGAAGGAGTATAAATATGGGAGAATGGAAAAGCCGGTTTAGGCGCGGGCTGGTTGTGATTCTTACATTAGCTGCGGCCGGAGCCGAAACAGCTTCCGCAGTGTCCTGGATGCCTCCGGAAGGGATCACGGCTGAAGAGGGTTCTTTGATAGGAATATCTCTGGTGGATATAGAGGATGCCGGGCGGAATGCGGCGGCGGTATCGCGGGAACAGACCCAGGCGGTTGCTTATGCTTCGGATGGAAAAGCGCTTAAGAGCAATGACGCGGCAATTTATAACGCGTTGAAGACCTGTATACAGGAGGTGGCGAGAGGGGAGAAAACATCTACGGAATTTTCTCTGCGGACGAGGCTGAAGGAAGAACAGTTAGCGAAGATAGATGTAAATACGATTGTATCTTATCTTCTGAATGACTGTCCGTTTGACCTGTACTGGCATGATAAGACAAATACGGATGAGAACGGTAAACAGACAGACGGGGTTTATTGTAAGTATTATGGAGACGGAAGGATTGTGTTCAGTTTTAAGGTCGCGCAGGCTTACAGAGCCGCTCCGGATGAGCTGTATAAGGTGAACGGCGCGTTTACGGCTGTGAACCAGGCCAAGCAAAAAGCACAGTCCATTGTGGATACGAACCAGAATAATACGGACTACGATAAGCTCCTGAATTACCGCAACGCGATCTGTGATCTGGTATATTATGACGATGTGGCTCTGTGGGATACAGATTATGGGAATTCTTACCAGTTGATTTCTGTGTTTGATGATGACCCCGCATCAAATGTAGTGTGTGAAGGTTACGCAAAAGCGTTTAAGTATCTGTGTGACCTGTCTGACTTTGACAATGAGATTGAGTGCTATACGGTCTCAGGAACTACGGACGCTGGCGCGGGCGCCGGCGAACATATGTGGAATATTGTCAGGATCGGCGGCAAAAACGGAGAGAGTTATCTGGTAGATGTGACAAACTGTGATTCAGGCACTATTGGCGAGCCTACGCAGCTGTTCCTGACAGACAATCTGGCAGGCAGCGTTGATACCGGTTACACATTCAACAATGGCTGGTCATCTATTACATATCAGTACGGTGACGATACCAGGGCAATATACGGCAGCGGAATATTATCCCTTAATAACGCGGCTCATGATGAGGAAGCACAGTTACATGTGAAGGGAAATAATACCAATGAGACGGCGCCTTATTCGGATGAGGAGACACCGGTTACACAGGATTCTTCACCAACTGGGGATGGCCAGGCTGACCAGCCGGCTGAGAATTCCTCCAATCAGCAGGGGGGAGGCACTGATGCTGCCGCGGAACCGAAAGCGGGCTTTGCGTTTGCTGTTACGGAGGTGAATAAGGTTTATGGAGATGAAGATTTTACCGAGCCTGTATCAGGTTATGAAGGCAGTAAAAAGATCACCTATACAAGCAGCGATCCAACAGTTGCCGATGTGAATAAGCGAGGCAGGGTGGAGATAAAGAATGCTGGTACTACTGTGATTACAGCGGAAAATGACAGCAAGGAAAAAGCCTCTTATACATTGACTGTCAGTCCAAAGAAGCTGACCTGGGATATAAGCGGACTCTATGCGGTTGACCGGTCAGATACTATTGAAGATAAAAAAGCGACTCTTTATGGCGAAATCAAGCTGGAAGGAATCCTGCCGGAGGACAAGGATAGGAACTCTCAGTTTAGCTTTGGCAGTGAGTATTTGACAGGAACCTATTCGGAAACGGTGCCGGGAAGACAGACAGTAACTCTGAACTGGAAAGAAAAAGAGGTTACTCTTACAAAAAGTTCGAAGACAGGCAATTATGAAATGCCTGAAGGATTGCCGGAGTTGATTGGTAAGATCACAACACTCACCCGTCTGCCCGATCCTGAACTGGAAGCTGCTGAAGAAGAGACAGGGTTAAAGTATAAATTGGAGATGGAGGATGGCATATCTGAGGTGCCGGAGAGCCTGAAGGACAAGAAGGAGCTGGATACACCACCGAAGATTGAGGCAGCGCTTAAGTCGGATCTCAGTGAGTGCAGTGGAATTCCGGAAGAGAATATTGCGGTTTATGACGTGACATTGTTCTGGCAGGATAAGGCCAGTGATGTTGAAGAAGACGAGGGCGAATGGGTAAAGGTTAAGGATGAGAATTTCCCGGAGGAGGGCTTGACGATCACTTTGCCATATCCGGGCGGGATGCCCAGGGATGTGGACGATATTGTAATAAGCCATATGTTTGTAGAGGACATGTATACATCATCACCCGGTGAGATGGAACATCCTATGGTTATAGAAGAGACGGTAGACGGAATCAAGTTTACGGTCAATGGATTGTCCCCGATAGCGGTTGGCTGGAGAAGCGCGGAGGGAGTGGAAGGACAGGATATATCAAGTCCGGTGAATATTGAATCACCTACACAGACTCCTCAGAATACTCCGAATTCCGGTACAGGACAACAGAATAACAACCAGAATGGGTCTGGCAAGAGCCCTGTAACAGGTGATACCATGCAGATTCTGATCTATGCGGTACTGATAGGTCTTTGTGCCGCAACCATCAAAGGAATACAGGCTGTCAGACGTGGCAGTAAAAAGAAGAGTTAGAGGTTTTTTCGCTTTTAAGAAGAGAAGAGAGTTATACAGAAAGACTGCTGCTGGCAGCCTTTCTGTATACTATTAAAAAAACCTGGTGAAGTGAAAAGTTAAATTCCACTCTGAAAAGCACCCAGGAATGAGTGGAAA
>CAZFXM010000006.1:0-130549 GCA_964523125.1 uncultured Clostridium sp.
GAAAAAGGAAAATTCTGATTTTTAAGCAGAATTTTCCTTAAGTAAATGACATTGGGTGTGAACAATAACAAGAAATTAGCAATGATTCGTTACTCTGTGCTTTACAAATGCCAGGAAGTATGTTATGGTTACAATGAGATTAGCACTCGATGGTAAGGAGTGCTAACAGAAGGAGAGATAATATGATTACAATACCTATATATGACATGATAATTTTGCCGGAAGTGACCTATTACTTTAAAAAGGACGTACTGAAAGAATTGGGGGCTCAGGGAGCACAGAAAGGCGAGCAGCTTCTGTTTCTGATGCTGAAGGAGGATAAAAGCAGGAAGGATATGACGATGTCTGATTTTTATCCCATGGGTGTCATCGGAGAACTGGAGACTATAGACAGTGACGGCAATGTCAGTGTGAAGACCGGCGACCGGGTGGAAGTCTCGGATCTGAGCGTGACGGAGGAAGGCATTGAGGCAAAGATATCACCGCGAAAAATAGAAGAGGACGTTGAACCGGAGGAGATGCAGGAGCGTTTTGAGAAAATGCGGACGACACTGCTTCATTTTATACAGGGATTTCAGTGGGGAATCTGGGCGCGCAGTTATGTCATGCACTGGAAATCCATGAATGAGATCGTGTCCGCGTTGTCCGGGTATCTGAGCCTGACAGATGATGAAAAATATGCGATCCTTGCTTCCGATACGGTATCCGAGCGAACGGAACGGATCGAAAGGGCAATCTATGAGTTTATTGAGATGGCCAGGGTCAGTGAGGAAGCGGAGACGGCACAACAGGAAAAGCACGAGAAGGTGTATCGGGAAGATGCTATAAAAAAGCAGATTGATTTCCTGCAGAGGCAGCTGGACGAGATGCACCCGGAAAATATATCTGATATCCGGAAATTTGAACAGAAGCTCCAGGGTTCCGGGATGAATGAGGACGCGCGGAAAGAAGCCGACAAGGTTCTGAACCGGATGAAGCAAGAGGGAAAGGACAGCCACGAGTATGGGCTGCTTTATGATTATCTGGATTTTGTTACAAGTCTGGCCTGGAAGAAGATGGATGCGGTGGATATCGATCTGAAGCAGTCTGAGGAAATATTGGATCGTGAGCATTACGGATTGAAAAAGGTAAAGCAAAGAATTGTGCAGCAGATGGCGGTGATGGCGCTGAACCAGCGGCAGTCAGGCTCGATCCTGCTGTTCGTGGGTGCGCCTGGAACCGGAAAGACCAGTATCGGGCAGAGCATTGCCGAGGCGTTGCACCGGAAGTATGTCCGGGTGAGCTTAGGGGGTGTGCGTGACGAGGCGGAGATCCGGGGACACAGAAGGACCTATGTGGGCGCCATGCCGGGCAGGATCATGGAGGGGATGAAGCGCTGCGGGACTTCCAATCCGGTGATGGTATTGGATGAGGTAGATAAGCTGTCCAGAGATTATAGCGGAGATCCGGCAAGCGCGCTTTTGGAGGTGCTGGACCCGGAGCAGAATAATAATTTTACGGATCATTATATGAATGTGCCTTATGACCTGTCAGATGTATTGTTTGTATGTACAGCCAATACGACGGATACGATTCCGGAACCGCTTCTGAACCGAATGGAAGTGATCCAGTTCCCGGGTTATACGGAAGTGGAAAAGTTCCAGATCGCGCGAAAGCATCTGCTTCCAAAAGCCATGAAGGGAATGGGGATCAAGGCGCAGAATCTGAAAGTGACGGACCAGGCGCTGGAGAAGATCATCAGCGATTATACAAGAGAATCCGGTGTGCGGGGACTGAAAAAGCAACTGGATAACCTGTGTAGGTTCGCGGCGGTGAAGCTGGTCAAAGGAGAACAGAAAAGCATTACCGTCAGCCCGAAGAGGCTGCAGGAGTTCCTGGATCAGAAGCCGATCCGCCATGAAGGAGCCCTGGAGGAAAAGAAGCAGGGGATCGTGACTGGGCTGGCATGGACGGCGGCAGGCGGAGAAATCTTGTTTATAGAGACGCTTCTGACAAAAGGAGAAGGAAAGGTGAAGGTGACCGGACAGCTTGGAGATGTGATGAAAGAGTCCGCACAGATTGCGGTCAGCCTGGTAAAGGCCAGATACCCTAAGGAGGCAGAGGTGTTCAAGGACCATGATCTGCATATCCATGTCCCGTCCGGCGCGGTTCCAAAGGATGGCCCTTCTGCGGGAATCACTTTGACGACGGCGCTTGCCTCTCTGGTGACCGGTAAGCCGGTAAGTCCTGAATATGCTATGACAGGGGAGGTGTCTCTGCGTGGGACGGTGATGCCCATCGGAGGATTGCCGGAGAAGCTGATGGCAGCACAACGGGCAGGGATCTCCAAGGTATTTATACCGGAAGAAAATGTAGATGACCTGGATGACGTGGCAGAGGAAGTACGGGAAAAGCTGGAGATCATACCGGTGAAAATGGTGGAGGATGTGCTGGACCGCGTGCTTTGAGCCGCTTTAGCAAAGGAAGAAATCATTTCATGGTAAGATTAAGTACGTTATGCTATATAGAAAAGGATGATCAATATCTGATGCTTCACAGAACTGTGAAGGAAAATGATATTAATAAAGATAAGTGGATTGGTGTGGGCGGACATTTTGAAAAAGGGGAAAGTCCCGAAGAATGCCTGCTCCGGGAAGTAAAGGAAGAGACAGGATATACGTTGACCGACTGGAAGTACAGGGGGATCGTGACATTTCTCTACGGAGAGGATGTGACGGAATATATGTCCCTTTATACAGCGGATGGCTTTGAGGGGGAAGCAATTCCTTGCGATGAAGGGGAGCTGGCCTGGGTGGAAAAGAAAAAGATACAGGAGCTGGAACTTTGGGAGGGGGATAAGATTTTTTTCCGCCTTCTGGAAGAAGGGCAGCCCTTCTTTTCCCTGAAGCTGGTCTATGACGCGGAAGGGGAATTGCGGTACGCGGCTCTGGATGGGAAGCGTTTGGAACTGGAATAAAAAAGAAAGCCTGTGTCAAAATCGAAACACAGGTTTTCTTTTTTGTAAGATTAGAAAACTTTCTGGCGCGAACGTGCGTCAGGACGCACACTCTTATTCTTCAGGCGAGGCCTCCGGCATCAGATCTTCATAGGCCGCTTTTATGATCTGGACAGACTGAGCCTCTGTGAAGCGGCTGCTGTCGATACACAGGTCATAGGAGGTCATGTCCAGCCATTTTTCATCTGTAAAGTATTCATAATAGTTGCGCCGTTCTTTATCCATTTTCTTTACAAAGACACGCGCGTCCCTTTCCGGAATGTCCATCCGTTCTGCGGCTGTTGCTACCCGGAAGTCAAAAGGCGCATGGATAAATACGCTTAAGCATTTCTTTTCCAGGATATGGCTGGCGCAGCGGCCGATGATGACACAGTCCTCCTTTCGGGAAAGAGAGAGGATGATCTCGCTTTCGGCCTGATATAACACATCGTTCATGGGATAGAAGCGGTATTGAGGCGACATCTGCGCAGGTTCCTCCAGAGGATAACGCCACTGGCTGGCACGCTTTTCATCTACTTTCTGCAATTCTTTATAAGGGATGCCCTCCTTTTCACTGGCAATGCGGATGAGCTCCTTGTCATAGTAATGGATTCCGATCGCTTCTGCCAGTGCCTTTCCAATCTTTCTTCCATTGCTGCCATACATACGGTTGATAGTAATGATTCGTTTTGCCATATCCTTTCCTCCAATCCCTTGATCAGATTTTTCTGTTTCTCCCGGATAAAACAATCACAATTTATTCCCGCTTGCTGCGGGGCTTTTGACTGCCATCTGATGGTTTCATTATAGCAGGATTTTCAGAAAAATTCTACTGGAAGAATTTAAAAAGGGAAGGAACCTTATACCATACCCAGATACTTCATGATCATGAGGGACAGATTCAGATTCATATAGTCTTCCCCTATTTTCAGTTCACAGCCAGTCAGCTCTTTGATCTTTTCCATCCGATAGAGCAGGGTGTTTTTGTGAATATGCAGATTCTTCGCGGCCAGAGAGGTTTGTCCGGGATGATGAAGATATTCCCGCAAAGTGTCGATCAATCCGGCGTTTTTTTGCTGTTCGTAGAGATAGAGCTTCATCAGTCCGGGATGGACCAAAAAACGGATATTTATCCCACTTTGTTCCGCGGTTTCCAGCATTTTATACAGATAATAATCACTATAATAATAGACCGGCGAAGGATCCTTTAGTTTTAATCCCAGGTTTACCGCGTCCACGGCCTGACGATAAAAACAGGGCATATCTTCCAACTGCTGAAAAAAATTGCTGACCCCGGCTTTGAGCTGATTGGCAGAAAGATATTCCGCAAGCCGGGTCATTTCATAATCACTTAGATTCTGAAACAACTCCCTGCTGATAAAAAATACGATCGTATCTTCATAGACCACATAAATGCTGCCTGAAAAAATCCGTATGAGCCGTTCCAGGATCACTTCCAGTTGGAGGTCAGAGGTGCTGTGTCCTGTAGGGGGGATGGCAACGATATAAAAGGTCTCCTTCAGATTGTAGCCGAGCAGTTCTAAGCGCTGTTTGATCTTTGCCGCGTCCTGTCCGGGATTTTTTAAAAGATCGGATAAAAAATAAGAATACATCACGCCTTTATTTCTTGCATAGGCAGAGTCCTTCTGCAGTTCCATGGAGATCAGGTTAGAAAACCGATGAAAGAAATCCGTGTCAAAATCCCGGAAGGGGTGTTCCGATTCCAGCATCATGATATGCCCCACCTCAATTCCCTGGATAAGGACGGCATCTACCAGCATTCCCTTTTGCACCAGCTCATTGATATAATAATAAGCAGTATTGGACCGGCGTACCTTCTCATCCAGACGGTTGGCACGAATGGAAAGAATTCCTTGTTCACTGATATAACCGGACTTGCTTTCTTCATTAAAAAATGCATTGTCCGGAATGAGGCCGGCTGACATGGCAAGATATTTGTGCTGCAGGTCCACCACATAAATGGGATTGCCAAAGATTTGTGTTGCCGTATCCACGAGATATTGCAGCCCGTTGCCGGAGAACAGGGCATTGACCAGAAGATGCATCCCGGCTGTGATCTCCTGCAGCTCGGAGAGGCTTTCCAGAGAAGCGTTGAAGAGTTCTGCCTGGGAAACGGAGGAGCCAAAATAAACGAGCGTGAACGGACTGCGGGCATACAGGGAGAAGTCTGTGGCCTTGCCATAGCAAAAAAAGACAGATCCACAGGAAAGGTTCGGGGACGGCATTTGGGCAGTAGAACAAAAATAAAGCGTGGCGGGGTCAAAAATGGTCTGCGCAGGCTCCCATATCCGTGCGGACAGCAGGTCACAGGAAGGATTTTCCGTACCAAAAGTCTGAGGCGTGTACCCATTTTTTGTTAATTTTTCTATCAAAACAGAATATTCCATAGGCGCTCCTTTTTTCATTTCCGTAAATAATATGATCTTTTATTCCCGCGGAACAACGAGCCAGGCGGACATGCCTGCATATACATTTGACTTTATTACATTATACACCATATTTCATTGTGCGTGCGCACAAAAAATAGATTTTATAGAGAAAAAGATTGTACACACACACGATGAATATGAGTAGAACATTCATTATACTAAAGTACAGAAAATAGAACAAAAGGAAAGGAAGAAAAAATTTATGGGTACTTTGGGAAAGTATGGAAGAAGCGTGTCGATCATCGGCGTTGGCTGCACTCCGTTCATGTATACGGTGGACCATCCGGAGACGAACGGGCTTACGGAAGGTGAGATGTTTGGGTATGCGGCGCTGAAAGCAATGGAAGACGCGGGAGTAAACCCACGGGATGTGGATTTTTATTTCCACGGCGAGGCGAGCCCGCTGAATGGTTCTAATTATCTGACACCGAATGTGCAGGTTGCCAATTGGTTTGGAATGAAGGGAAAGGGTTCCATCCATCATTCGGAAGCATGCTGTACGGGGTATCTGGCGATCGAGCAGGCAGTGAACGCGGTTGCCTCCGGAAAATACAATTGTGTGCTGACAGGAGCAGTAGAGTTTGGAGACAGTACGCCCTCTCCGGCGGACAGCGTGGAATCCCCGAAACACCCTTACAAGAGAGATAAGATGACCATGGATAAGTTCCTCAGGACGACCGCATGGCTTTATGACCGGACTTATACGAGAAGCCTGATGGCAGGCCAGGAACTGATCTATGATGACGCGGCAGAATGGTATGTAAGGACCAGAGGGATCACGGCGGAACAGATGAACAATACCTTGAACTGGATGTGCATCAATAACCGGAGAAATGCTTCCGTCAATCCGTTGGCGATTGAAAGAAAGACCTATGAGGAGCTGGCCAAAGAGGCGGGTATGACATTGGAGGAATATATGAATTCCCCCTATAACCCGCGTATGGGTGATTTCCTGCGCGCAGGCGGCATTGAGCTGAAATGTGACGGAGCGGCGGCCGCGATCGTATGCGCGACAGAAAAAATACCGGAGATCGCAAAGAACCTGAAGCATCAGCCGATCGAAGTAATCGGTATCGGAAGCGCGGCATGTGAAGCGACCACCCCGCACTTTGAAGTACGTGCCACGGAAGAGGCTGTGCGCCAGGTATATGAGTTGACCGGATTATCCGGAGAGGATCTGGATTTATTCTACGCCAATGATTTTATCATCACCTCTCATCTGGTATCGGCTGAGATCGCGGGATATCTTCCCTATGGCGAAGGCTGGAAATATATCTGTGAGGGAAGGACGGCATGGGACGGCGACAGGCCGATCAATACAAACGGCGGCCGTACCTCCTTCGGGCACGCGCATGCGGCTTCCGGGCTTGCGGACGTATATGAGGCATGTAAACAGATGTGGGGAGAATGTGGGGACCATCAGGTGAAAAAGCTGCCGAAGACAACGATGCTCCGGGGATACGGCGGAGCGCAGAATGTGGCGGCGGTTGTGCTTCGTACTTTGGATGCCGGGGAATGTGGAAATACTGCCGGTGAAAAGCTTTCTGTATCAGAGGAAGAAGGCGGCATGGGTATCCAATTAGAAAAAGTAGCGGAGAAGTTTTATGAGGGCCTGGAAGAAGGAAAATTCCTGGGCAGAAAATGTCCGAAATGCGGCAATGTAGAGTTCCCGCCGGTATATGCCTGCAATGCCTGTGGTAGTTACGAGACTGAGTGGTATGAGATCAGTGGAAAGGCAAAGCTTCATTCTATCGTCCTTCCGGCGGCGCTTTCCTCAAAACCGGAATATAAAAAGCTGGGAAAATATGCGTACGGCGAGGTGGAACTGGAGGAAGGGACAAGGCTGAATGCGGTTGTCCGGGGAATCAGCAAGAAAAACAGGGCGGAGCTGTCCGCGAAGCTTCCATTGGCCTGCCATGCCTCCGTGTTTGAACGTGAAGGCGGGTTCAAGACGGTAGTATTTGACTTGGATGAAGTATAGAAGACGGGAAAAGGAGATCAGAATTATGGAAAGAAAAGAATTGGAGACACAGGTTATCAATATGGTAGCAACATCTTATAAGAAGGACGCGGCAGCGCTTTCTACGGAAACATTATTTAAAGAGGATCTTGGAGGTGCATCCATACAGATGGTGGCGCTGGTATCCGAGATCGAAAATGAGCTGGATGTGGAACTGATGCTGGCAGACGCGAGCGGCTGCGCGACGATCGGGGAACTGGTAGATCTGATCGAAGGAGAAATGTAAAAAATGAGTGTATTGGACCAGATATATCTAAGGGCAAAAGAAAATCCGAGAAAGGTTGCTTTCCCGGAAGCCATGAATGAAAAGATGATGCAGGCCGCGTATGAAACCGGAAAAGAAGGGTATATCCTGCCGGTTCTTGTCGGGAACGGGGACGAGATCAGAGAGGCGGTCAAAGAAAGAGGCTACGAGGAAAGCATTTTTACGATCGTAGATATCCAGGAAGAAGAGTATAAGAAAGTGCTGATTGAGAAATATGTGTCCCTCCCCCAGACCCTTTTAAAGGAAAAGGCATTGAACCGGAGGATGCAGAACCCATTGTATTATGCCATGGTTATGCAGGCGGTTGATGAAGCAGATGTAACCTTTGCGGGAATCGACAATACGACTGGTGATGTACTTCTGGCAGGGCAGATGATCATCGGGCTGAAAGAAGGGATCAGTACGGTGTCCAGCATCGGCCTGTGTGATATCCCCGGATTCCAGGGAAGTGAAGGTTCCCTTCTTGCCATCGGGGACAGTGCGGTATGCACCAATCCGGACGCGAAGCAGCTTGCGGATATCGCAATCTCGGCCTGTGATACGGTAAAAGCATTGCTGAAATGGGAGCCCCGGTGTGCCATGGTCAGCTATTCTACATTGGGAAGCGGACAGGGAGAATTGGTCGATAAGGTGACGGAAGCAGTAAAGCTGGCAAATGAAAAGCGCCCGGACCTCGCCATTGACGGAGAATTCCAGTTTGACGCCGCAATCTCACCGGCAGTCGCCGAAAAGAAAGTAAAAAGGGAGAGTAAAGTAGCGGGAAAGGCGAATGTAGTGATCTGGCCGGACCTGAATGTGGGAAATGTAGGTGTGAAGCTGATCCAGCAGTTTGGGCACGCGGATGCCTATGGTTCGATGCTGCAGGGATTTAACAAGGTGGTATGTGACTGCTCCAGAGGGGCGCCGGTTTCCGAGATCAAAGGAAATGTGGTGATCAGTGCGGTGCGCGCGGTAGGAGATAAATGAAAGTGAGGGTGAACAGATGAGAGAATATAAAGTTTTAGCAATCAACCCCGGATCTACTTCTACGAAAATCGCGCTTTTCCAGGGAGAAAAGTGTTTGTATTCGAAAAATGTGTCCCATGACGCGGCAGAACTGGAAAAGTTTACAACACTGCCTGAGCAGCTCCCTTACCGGCGGGATATGATCCTGGGGCTTTTACAGGAAGCCGGGATTACGCTGGATGATGTGGATGTATTTGTAGGACGCGGCGGCGGCCTGCTTGCTATGGAGGGCGGCACGTATGAAGTGACTGATCTACTGCTGGAGCATGCGAGAAATTCGGCCAACGGTGTCATCCATCCGGCCAGCTTAGGATCCCAGCTTGCCAATGAATTTGCGGAAAAATATGGCGCGAAGGCAATGGTAGTCAACCCGCCGGATGTGGACGAGCTGCAGGACCTGGCCCGGATGACGGGAATCAAAGGGGTGAACCGGATTATCCATCTGCATGCGCTGAATCTGAAAGAGACCGCGATCCGGCATAGTAAAACCGTTCTCCACAAGAAATATGAAGAATGTAACTATATCGTGTGCCATATCGGTGGAGGAATTTCGATTTCCGCCCACCGCCGGGGCCGTATGGTGGATGGCTTTGACATCGTAGGCGGGGAAGGCCCGATGGCGCCTACCCGGTGCGGGAGTGTCGCGGTGGCGGATTTGCTGGGATATATCAAGAAGAACGGACTGGAGACCGGGGACGTAAAAAGTCTGTGCACCCGGAACGGAGGATTTATCAGCCACGCAGGGATCTCAGACGCGTTGGAACTCACCGAACGGGCAAAACATGGCGACAAATACGCGGAAATGCTTTGGAATACCATGATCTATCAGATTGAAAAATGTATCGGCTCTATGGCGGCTGTGCTTCATGGGAAAGTAGACGGGATACTCTTAGGCGGCGGAATGGTACATAATCAGGATCTGGTGGCACAGATCACAGAGACCTGTTCCTTTATCGCGCCGGTGACTGCTTATCCGGGTGAATTTGAGATGGAGGCCATGGCAGCAGGAGCAATCCGTGTGCTGGATGGAGAAGAAGAAGTGAAGCAGTATACCGGGAAACGTGTGTGGGAGAAGTTTGATTTTGAGTAACTATTCAGAACACGGGATAGCAGACGGGTCTGTGGTCTGCCGTTCCAGCTGCGATTTTGAATAGGATATCAATAGCAAAGCAGGAGTCAGGATATGGAAGAGAAACGAGAAAAAAGGATACGGATGCTGACGCTTGCTCTGGGGATCGCGCTGCTGCCCCCGATCTGGGCGGTACTGAGTCCTTATATGGGAATCAGTACCGGCGCGGTGGCGCTGATCTGTGCAGGGCTTTATGTGGCAAACGGAAATCAAAGAAAAGATGCATGGAAGATCGCAGTTGGGTTTCTGTGCGGTGACCTGTGGGCGGTCCTGGCAGTATGGATCATGGAAGCTCTGCCATTTCACCCGAATGTGGAATTGTATGGCACACTATTCGTGCTGGGCGGCCTCGCGGTCATCATAGGAGAAACATTTTCAAAATATATCTACGTACCATCCTGGCTGTGCGGCTGGGCGATCGGACTGACGATCATGGGGCCGATGAAGGTGCAGGATATCGGAACGCTTCCGCTCCAGATCGGAGCGGCTATGATCGCGGGCGTAGTGTATGTAGGGATTGGAGTAGACGCATTCCAGAAAATGCTGTTGAAGAAAGCCGGGATATTATAATTGAAAAATCTGCCGCGGGAATATTTGCGGCAGATTTTTCTGTGTAGGCGCCATTGACAAAAACAAAGAAGTTGTATAATCTGCCAGAGTCTATTATAATGAACTTTATAGAAAAATCGGGGCGTTTGCCGGACGTTTCAAGAAAGGGACGGAAAATGGAAAATATAAGACCGGTCATGGACTTTGAGTTTGATACAAGAAAAATACAGAATACACATTTCCATCAGAACCCGGAGATCATTTATGTGCTGGAGGGCGGGCTGGAGATTGAGATCGAGACGGATACCCAGGAGCTGGAAAAAGGAGAGTTCCTGTTGGTGAACGCGAATAAACGGCATTCCATCCGGGAGACGAAAAAGGAGCTGCTCCTGGTCAGTATCCAGATGGATTTTTCGATCTTGGTGGAGTATCTGGGGACGAACCAGATTTTATTCTGGTGTAATTCGGCGGCAGATAAAAGCGAGGCCTATGAGCAGCTGAAAAAGGCATTAGACCGGATGTTAAACAGGTATTATGACAAAGAGAAAGAAGGAGCTTTGTATTTGAACAGCATTTATTATGAGGTGCTGTACCTTCTGACCAGCTATTTTATGATCAAGGCCGATGACAACCGGCTGAAAGAGCAGATGTCACCGGATAATTCCCGGGTATTTGAGATCCAGAATTATGTGCAGGCCAATTACCAGAAGCAGATCAGCCTCAATGACCTGGCGAAAAAGTTGTATTTGTCCAATGCCTATCTTTCCAAGTATATCAAGAAGCGGTTTGGATTAAGTTTTTTGGAATATGTGAACAATATCCGCCTGTTCCATGCGGTGGACGAGCTTTTGTATACGGATAAAAAGATCACCAGGATCGCTTTGGATAATGGTTTTCCGACCTCCGCCTCCTTTAACAAGGCTTTCAGGGAGATTTATCATATGACCCCGTCGATCTACAGGGCCAATATACGGCAGGAGGAAAAAGAGGATACGGATACGGCGCCGCGGCAGGAAGAGATCGGGCAGAGGGTGAAGGATTATCTGGCAGGGAATGTACCGGTGGAGGATACGGTCGCAGCCAGAAATATGAGCCTGTTTACAGTGGACGCGGCGGATACAAAGGAATATTCCAAAAACTGGTGCAAGATCATTAACATCGGCAAGGTGGAAGCGCTTCTCGACAGTAATATGCAGCAGCAGGTCCTGCTCATGAAGGAAGAGCTGGGCTTTTCCTATGTCCGGATCTGGAATATTTTTGTGGAAGATATGTATGATGAGGACGAGGAAAAAGGCTGGCATTACAATTTCAGCCGGATGGACCGGGGGCTGGATTTTCTTGTGGACCATAAGCTGAAGCCCTATATTGAGCTCTCTTTCAAGCCCATCCATGTCAGCTATACGATCAATTCCTCACTGGCCCAGAAGGAAAATGAGATCCTCTTTCATGAGCGGGAAAGCTATGAGAAGGTCATGCATGACCTGGCGTCCCATCTGATCAACCGGTATGGGCTGGAAGAGATCGAGACCTGGTATTTTGAACTTTGGAAAGACGACCGGATGAATATGCAGGACGAAAACGGCTGGTATTTTGATTGCTTTGAGATCGGATACGAGGCTCTTAAAACTATTTCCCCCAAAATCAAGGTGGGCGGCGCGGGATTTGCCATGGGATATGACCGGTTTCAGTACCGGAATCTGATCAGTAATTGGAAAAAAAGAGCCATTCGGCCGGATTTTATCAGTGTGTATTCCTATTCTTATGAATTGATCCAACAGAATAACCTGTATTTTGGAAAGCGTTCCCTGGATCATAATTTTGTAAAAAATCAGGTAGATATTTTCAAAAAGATCCTGGAGGAAGAGGATTTTGTGCAGCCGGAGCTACATATCACGGAATGGAATTTTACCATTTCCAACCGGAACTGTATCAACGATAGCTGCGCCCACGGAGCTTATGTGATGAAAACCTGTATAGAGTCTATCGGCAATGTGGATATGATGGGGTACTGGCATGGGTCGGATCTGCATACGGAATTTTATGATACGGAAGGTGTGCTGTATGGGGACAACGGCCTGTTGACAAGAGATGGGATCAAAAAGCCGTCATTTTACGCGTTCCATTTCCTTCATTTCGCACAGCCGCGGATGCTGGGAAAGACGGAGAATTCCCTGCTGACCACGAACGGGAGAGGAACCTATTCCATTGTATGCCATAACTGCAAGCAGTTCAATTACCGGTACGCCATGAAGGAAGAGAAAGATATCCGGATCGAGGAAATCGATGAATTATATGAAGATCTGGACGCAGTCCATCTGAAATTTGAGATCCGGAATGTGAAAGACGGGGATTATCTGATGCGGGTGTTTTATGTGAACAAGGACAATGGAAGCGTACAAAATACCTGGCGGGATATGGAGTACATCAAAAATCTTTCCAAAGGGGAGATCGACTATATGCGCCGCAGTGCTATGCCGAAGGTAGAGCTGCGTAAGCTGAAGGTGGAGGGCGGTGTACTTCGGGTGGAGACAAAGCTTTTGGCGCATGAGATCAAGGCACTGGATATACGGTATCAGTACTGATGAAGCGTGGAACTGAGGAAGACCCTATCTGATAAAGAAACGGATCGTCTCCAGTTCCATTTCCAGGTCATCGGCCCCTTTGATGATCCCAAGAAGCGGATCCTGCATCACGGCTTCCGCTTCTTTCATACTCCCCATTCCCTGCAGGCTGATTCCATAAGGCCGTTCTTCGCCTGTGTTTATCACTTCCCCATGGGAATCCACTTCCTGGATTTGTCCGGATACCAGCCGTTCTTTTACTTCTTCGTATAGTTCCTCCGTCAGCGCTTCCTCCAGATCTTCCATAGCGCCTTTTTCCGCATATTCCTGGAAAATCTGCCTGTCTGCTATCAAAATATCGATGTCCCCGGCCGCGATCCTGGTTGTCAGGACAGTCTGGGATAAGGCTGCCTCTTCCCCCAGCCTTTCCACCAAGATTTCCTCTCCTTCCGTTTCCAGAGCCGTCTCCAATCCGGCCTTGACCGCTTCCAGATTCAGATCCGCCGTTTCTATGAACATGACGGAGACAGCCGTTTCACGGTATCCGAAGAAAGACGTATACAGAAAATAAATTCCTCCAAAAATCAAGATACCGCATAGGAGGACTGTCCGTAAATAATAATCCTTAAAATATTCCCATTTTTTTCTTTTTGTATCACCCTTTAAAAACATGGTTTCTCCTTTTTATATACCGCACAGTATCTTCTGTAAACACTGCTTATCCACCATTTCAATATTCCTTATACTGTTCTAAAAATTCTGACATTGTAAGGATTTTCGGCATTTCCACATCCAAACACGCAAACTAATACCCCCTTACTTCTTTCCGGATTTCTTTCATGTAATCTTGCATCTCGTCTTCACTCGTAAAGCCTGCTCTCTCCGCTTCTCCGGCAAAGGCATCTTCTGCTCGTTTGAATGCCAGCATTGCGGAATTTTCAAAATAGAACCTACCATTCTCCTCCAAAAAGGCAATCTTATCTCCGGTTTTCAACTATTGATTTTCTTTACTTTCTTTCCATCTTTATTATACGCAATCAAAAGCATAATAGCAATCTTTTTCCAATGGATGAATGTGTTGGATACTCTTTAGAGTATCCAACCGCACAGAGGGATTTTTTTTCAGGCTCAATACTCCTTCACGACCTCCCACAAACACACATTGTGAGGATACAGCGGCGTCGTGAGTACAAGTTCGTCCCGGATGTTCTGATAGATGGTCCGTTCCTCCGGCACGCAGGCCGCGGTCAGGTAGGCCTTCTCCTGCGGGGAAAGCGTCAGCGTCTTGTAGATAAAAGTCTCATCATCAATGGTGCCGTTGAGCAGTTCTCCCAGCTTGATGTCGATCAGGCTTCCATGGAAACGGTCCAGCAGATTTCGCTTGATGCGGTAGACACCAGGCCGCAGATCCGTCAGGCGGATGGTCATCTGGAAGGCCGGTGATTTTTTGAAGGGGCTGTATACCTTCCTTAACGTATTCTTATCCTTTTCCTGGAGAAATAAAAAATCCAAAAAATGTACATAATGGTACGCAAGTACCTGATAATGGTTTTCATCTGTGCAGGTAATACAGTAATTTTCATTTTTTTCGATCAAGTGGTCCCCCAGTTTGTTTAAAAAATTATATGCGTGATAGGAGGGCATTTTGATCCCATTGTTATTGATCAGTCCGATGCTGAAGGAAGAAAAACGATCCGGCACCAGGATGTTAAATCCCATATCACTGAGTACCCGGTAACCGATCATATCGGAGGATTCATGGAGTTCTAACAGGTTCATGCACAAAAAGGCCGCCTGATAGCAGGAGGAACTGACAAAGCAATCCGGAAGCAGCGAAAAGTTAAATTCCGTAATATAAAGAGGGCAGCCTGGCCCCAGTATCTTTTCTATTTGGGCAAGAATCCATTTTTGCTGGGTACATAAGGTATCTTCATCGGAAGGCAGTACCAGTTTTTCATTTCCAGCGCTATTTATGGACTGGATGGAAAAAAAGTGTACGGAAATGAAATCGGGCCGGAGGCCGGCATCACGGAATGCGGTGAGACATTCCGTCAGTCCGTCAGGGGGATAGCCGGTATTATATCCAGGGCCTCCAAAGGCGGCCTTTGGAATAGATTTACGGATGATCCGGGCAATCGTCCGGTAACCTGTGATATAACTTTTCAATGGTTCACCTGGAGATTTCCAAAGTTCGAACTTCCATTGTCCGTACCAGTCCGGATTATATCTTGTGGTAACGAATTCCAGGAAGGCCTCCAGCATGGCGTGGAGCAGCATTTTCAATGGTGAACGATTAACCAGTACGAAATAATTTCCCGAGGTTTTCACAAACTCCGCAAATTCTTTGGAGAATACAAAATGATTATTTTCTTCAATGAATATGATCGTATCTTTCAATGGATATAATGCAGCTTCCCATGTACGTCCGACTTCCTGGCGCAGATAAACATAATAATTTAGATCTTTTGTTTCTGCGATTTTTAAGACCCATTTTGCACAGTTATTTCCGCAGTCAGACAAATTATATATAAACGAGTCGTCTTTTAGCATCAGGATCAGAACCTTTACGCCGCCGGACAAATCCTTCGGTGTGATCGCGCCTAAAACAGGGCTCTCGATGATATGAGCATTGATGACAGCAGAATGGTCAACATCCTGGATCATCTCTTTTACAAAGGCATCCTCAATCCATTCCTCTTTGTATACATTATCAAAATACGATGGGGCGTCGTTCAGATTTTCTTGAGAAATTTAAGCGGTGCGGAGGCATTTGATACCCCGGAAATGCAGAAGCAGCTTCTGGAGGCTGAGGGCTGTTGTTTGAAAAAAGGCAGGACAAAAAAAGTATATCTTTTTTTGTCCTGCCTTTTTGCAGAGGTACAAAAAAGTCTAAATATGAGAATAAATATGGATAATTAAACGAAAGTTTTTCCAGTTCCTTTCTATTATAATATATTCAAGATCAAGAGAAAAAGAAAAGGAGAACAAAAAGCTATGAAATTAGGATTTGTAAGCGCGATTCTGGACACATGGACGTATGAAGAAATGATGGATTTTGCTTCTGACCATGGATTTGAGTGTGTGGAAGTGGCATGCTGGCCTCAGGGAAAAGCGGAAAGAAGATATGCGGGCGTAAGCCACATTGACGCGGAGCGTGTACTGGAGGATGATACATATGCTGCGCACATTACGGACTACAGCAGGGAAAAGGGCGTGCAGATTTCCTCTCTTGCATATTATCCGAATACCATGGATGGGAACCTGGAGAAACGTGAGGCGGCTGTAGCTCACCTGAAAAACCTGATCAAAGCAAGCCATAAGCTTGGGATCGGCATGGTAACTACATTTATCGGAAGAGACCAGACAAAGACCGTGGAGGAAAACCTGGAACTGGTAAAGGAAATCTGGCCGCCGATCATGAAGCTTGCGGAAGAAAATGACGTAAAGGTTGCCATCGAGAACTGCCCGATGCTGTTCGGACCGGATCAGTGGCCGGGCGGACAGAACCTGATGACCACCCCGAAGATCTGGAGGAAGGTATTTGAGATCCTGAACAGTGACAACATAGGGATCAATTATGACCCGTCTCATTTTGTATGGCAGATGATCGATTACATCAAACCGATCTATGAATTCAAGGATAAGATCTTCCATGTACACTACAAGGATATCAAGGTTTATCCGGACCGCCTGGATGACTGCGGTATCATGGCATATCCGCTTGATTTTATGTCACCGAAGCTTCCGGGGCTGGGAGACGTAGACTGGGGCAAATATGTATCTGCGCTGACCGATATCGGATATGACGGATGTACCTGTATTGAAGTAGAGGATAAGGCGTTCGAGGGAACAAAGGAAAAGGTTGAAGATTCACTCGTATTGAGCCAGAGATATTTACGGAACTTTGTAATCTGATATTACGATTTCAAACAGCAGATCATCGAATAGGGCATGACAGATCACAGAATTGTCTGCCTTGTTTCAAACAGATATAAAAAAGAAAAGGAGAAAAAGACAATGGGCAAATTGAGAATAGCAATCGTAGGATGCGGCGGTATCGCAAATCAGAAGCATATGCCTTCCATCAAGGCAAATGAGGACAAGGCTGTCATGGTGGCATTTTGTGATATTATCCCGGAGCGTGCGGAAAAGGCATGTAAGGAATACGGCGCGGAGGGCGCGAAGGTTTATACGGATTATAAGGAAATGTTAGCGGACAGGAGCATTGAGATCGACGTGGTCCATGTATGTACCCCGAACGTGGCACACTGCCCGATCACAGTCGCTTCCTTTGAAGCAGGCAAGCATGTTATGTGTGAGAAGCCCATGGCCCACAACACAGAAGACGCACAGAAGATGCTGGACGCATGGAAGAAATCCGGAAAGAAATTTACCATTGGATACCAGAACCGTCTCCGTGACGATACCCAGACATTGCACGCTTCCTGTGAAGCAGGCGAGCTTGGCGAGATCTATTTCGCGAAGGCTCATGCTCTGAGAAGAAGAGCGGTTCCGACCTGGGGCGTATTCCCGAACAAGGCCCTGCAGGGCGGCGGCCCCCTGATCGATATCGGAACCCACGCACTGGATATCACACTTTGGATGATGAATAATTATGAGCCGGCTTCCGTATCCGGACAGGTATTCTACAAGCTGGGACGCCAGGCAGACGGACCGGAGGGAAATGTATTCGGACCATGGGATCCGGAGACATTCGAGGTAGAAGATTCCGCGTTCGGACTTGTGAAGATGAAAAACGGGGCGACCATTTATCTGGAAGCATCCTGGGCATTGAATGTACTGAAATCTATGGAAGCATCCACCACACTTTGCGGAACCAAGGGCGGAGCGGAGATCCATCACGGCGGAAGTTATCCACAGGACGAGCTGATCTATAATACGGTGGAGCATAACCAGTTGATGGAAAAGACCATCTCCCCGGCAGGCGTGGTGGACTTCTTCGAAGGCGGCGCGGCGGCAGAGGCGGTCCGTGAGCAGGAGCAGTGGCTGAATGCCATTATCAATGACGGCGAGCCGCTGGTAAAACCGGAGCAGGCATTTGTGGTAACGCAGATTTTGGAAGCAATCTACAAATCCGCAGAGACAGGGAAAGAGGTTTACTTCGATTAAAAAGGAAAGGCCACGTTTCAGAACGGCAAACAGGACTGTGGCCTGCTGTTTCAAAAATGGATATTTCAAAATTAAGAAAGGAAGAAAGAGATGGAAAAAATAAAATTAGGTATCGTGGGCTTTGGGTTTATGGGCCACTGCGACGCGGATATGATGAGTACATTTGATGAGATCGACCTGGTAGCCGTAGCAGACACCAATCCGGATCAGCTAAAGGACGCGCCGGAGGGTGTGGAGACTTACGCGAATATCGATGAAATGCTTGCCCATGCGGATATCAATGTCGTGATGGTATCCACGCCAAATCCGAGCCATCCGGAGATGGTGAAGAAGGCGGCGGCAGCAAAGAAGCATGTGATCTGCGAGAAACCGGCTGCTATGAGCATTGCGGAATATGACGAGATGGTAGCGGCATGTAAAGAGAATGGTGTGATCTTTACTGTGCATCAGCAAAGAAGATGGGATAAGGACTACCGGATCATGAAAGAGGTTTATGATAAGGCTATGGTAGGTGATATGTACATCATCAAATCCCAGCTTTACGGTGTGAATGGAAATATGCATGACTGGCATATCTACCCGGAGATGGGCGGAGGAATGCTCTACGACTGGGGTGTACATCTGATTGACCAGATGCTGGACATGGTGAAGTCTGAGGTCGTATCCCTGTACGCGGATGTACAGAACGTCATCAATGAAAATGTAGATGACTATTTTAAGATTATTATGAAATTCAAAAACGGTGTGACCGCCGAGATTGAATTGGGTACGTACTATCTGACACCAAAGCGCGCATGGTTCATCGGCGGAAACAAAGGCTCGGCGATGATCGACGGATTCGGCGGAGAGGGCAAGATCGTCCGCACCGCGCATCTGCTGGAGAATGTACCGGGCAAGATCACGATGACGGCGGCTGGCCCTACAAGAAGCTTTGGACCGCCGGAACCGGGACTTCTTTCAGAGGAACCATTACCGGAAGTAAATGTAGCGCACAGAAATTATTTTGAACATTTCCTGAAAGCATTTAACGGAGAGGAAGAGATCATTGTAAAACCGGAACAGGTAAGACGGGTACTTCGTTTGATGGATGCGGTAAGAGAATCCGCTAAGACAGGAAAATCCATCGCGTTTGAAGAATAAAAGACGGGTAATGGAATCCATGTGAAAAACAGCTCCCAAAATGAGAAAGATTCATTTCGGGGGCTGTTTTGGTGTTACGGAAGTATAAAGCAGATGGCAGGAAAGTGTGAAAGAGGTAGAGGTTAAGATATGGAAAATGACAGGAAGCTGATGCAGTTTTATTTTCTGACAAGTCCGGAGAAGGCAACACATTATCACCAGAATCTGGAAATCATTTATGTACTCAAAGGAGAGATGAAGATTCAGATCGACGACACGGATTATTTTCTGAAAAATGGTGATTTTATACTGATAAACGCGAACAAAAGCCATACGATCAATGTGACAAAGGAAATGTTCGGGGCGCGGTTCGTGATTGATTTCCGCCTGCTGGCCGAGGCTATGGGGACGATGCAGCTTTTATTCTGGTGTAATACGACAGCAGATAAAAACGATGCTTACAAAGACTTACGGAGGATGCTGGATCAGATCCTGGAGAGATATTTCGAAAAAGAAGATAACAGCTCCCTGCATCTTCAGTCGCTTTATTATGAGACGCTGCATCTGCTCACAAGCAATTTTATGGTGAAGGCAGATGATGTGCGGGTCAATATGGAAAATTCCCAGGACCGCGTCCGGGTGCGCCAGATCCAGAATTATATCCAGGCCAATTACCAGAGCCAGATCAGCCTGAATGACCTGGCGGAAAAACTCTATCTGTCAAATGCCTATCTTTCCAAATATGTGAAGAGACATTTGGGGCTTACGTTTCTGGAATATCTGAATAATGTGCGTCTGTTCCATGCGGTGGATGAACTGCTCTATACCAATAAAAATATCACCCGGATCGCGCTGGACAACGGATTCGCCACGTCCGCCGCATTTACCAAGGCTTTCCGGGATATTCACGGGGAAGCGCCCAGCGAGTATCGGAAAAGAGTGCAGAAACCGACAGAGGAAGAGAAGGCGGCTCCCCATGAAGTAGAAAAGAACAGAGAGTTCGTTATGAGGTATCTGAAGTCCAGGGAAAAGGAAGAGATGCCGGAGGTGAAGGATCATCTGCTGTGTGAAGTCAATGTGGAGGATTATAAGCAACGGAACATGATCTGGAATAAGGCAGTCAATGTGGGGGAGGCATATTGCCTGCTGCAGTCCGAGGTACAGAACCAGCTCCGGGAGATCCGTCAGGAGACCGGGATGGTATACGCGAGGATCTGGAACCTGCTGTCACAGGAATATTGCTTTGACGAGCGGAAGGGGTATAATTTCCGGAAACTGGACCTGGTGCTGGATTTTCTGCTGGATATCCATATGAAGCCTTATATTGAGCTGGGACATAAGCCGAGCCTGTTTATGTATACGGCGGAACGCTGCCTGATGGAAGAAGAAAAGGATACCGAAATCTATCAGTATGAGACATTTTGCGAGATCATAAAAGCTTTGTGTATGCATCTGGTGAACCGGTATGGGCTGGATGAAATGGAAGGCTGGTATTTTGAATATTGGAATGACCCTCAGCTTCAGATGGCGGAAGAGGATGGGGAATATTACCGCTATTTTGAAGTGATTTATCAGACTTTAAAGCAGATATCTCCGGAAATGAAAGTAGGAGGCGCCGGCTTCATCCTGGGCTATGAGACACCGGTCGTCAAAGACATTTTCCGGATATGGAAGAAACGGGCAATTCATCCGGATTTTCTCTCATTTTGTTCTTTCCAGTATATCGCGATGGTGGAATCCGGCCTGCGCTATGGGCGGAAGTCGATCGATGGGCATTATATGAAAAACCAGGTGGAGGTCATACGGGAAATCATGAAGGACCTGGAATTCCAGGTGCCGGAACTTCATATTGACGAATGGAATTTTACGGTGTCGAACCGGAACGTACTCAATGATAGCTGCGGACAGGGGGCCTATATTTTAAAGAACTGTATCGAGATGGCGGGGCTCGTGGATTTTATGGCTTACTGGCACGGGCTGGATATTTATTCGGAATACTATGATTCAGATACGATCCTGAATGGAGATTCCGCCATGATTTCCAGGGATGGGATCCGGAAGCCTTCCTTCTATGCGTTCCAGTTTTTGGATAAGCTGCAGCAGTACATGGTGGCAAAGAATGAAAACAGTATTGTGACTACCAACAACAGAGGAAGATATGTGATCGCCTGCCATAATTATAAAAAGCTGTTTTCCGGGTATGTGTTTCAGGAGGAGGATGAGATCCGGATCGAAGAGCTGGATCAGTTCATGGATAATACGGAACCTCTGAAGATCCGCTTCCGGCTGGAGCATATGAAAGATGGAAAATACCTGGTGAAGACCTATTATCTGAACCAGGATAATGGAAACGCGCAGGAGCTCTGGAAAAAGCTGGAATTTGCCAAAGGGCTTGCAAAGGCGGAGATCGAATATCTGAAAAAACGGGCGGTGCCCACCATGGAGATGCGGACGGTAGAGGTGGCGGGCGGTACGCTGGAATTGGACAGCCTGCTGCAGGCTCAGGAGATCCGGCTGATGGATATACAGTATCAGTATAGCCTGTAAATTTTAGAAATAACATAAAAATGGAAAAAGTGATCGAATAAAAAATCGTGGATTACTTTTTCCATTTTTCATGTCATCGTATGCAGAAAAGCAGCCAATAGAGGGGGCTGTATCGCAAAAACGTTACAGAACTTCTATTTTGCAGAAATGCTTTTTGTTTTTTTTATGATAACTGATCCCGACTGCTAAAATTTTTCCGGTATATTTTGGCTTTTCACCAATTTTTCCTTTAAAGCGTAATGCATAATTTTTAGATTTGATCTGCCGGATCGCTTCTTCCGGAGTACTGTCGATTTTTAATTCAAGAATGAAGGCGTCCGCGTTTCGACGTTCCGGATAAAAAATGAAATCCACATATCCTTTTCCAGCCTTATCTTCACGTTCTACACGATATTTATCCCTTGCGGCTAAATAAACAAGATTCACCACGGCGGATAATTCGGTCTCGTTGTTATAGGTGAGGATCGGAGATTCCGTATCATGTACAAACTCCAGGATCTCTGACATTGTTTTCGTATCGTGGTTCAGAGTGGCTTTCAACATCTTTTCAGATTCTCTGGCTAAGCGATGAACATATCCAAGGCTTTCATTTGAAAGCAATAATTGATTATATTGATCCATTAACTCTTTGTTTGGAATAAATACCTCTCCATCTTCATAGGTCAGAAGTCCGTAAATGACCATTGCCGAATAGATCTGTTCTTTTGTATTTAGTACTTTTGCTGTGGCGGCATATTCCTGCATTTTGGCTTCTACACGTTCACCGGAGATCATCAGAACAAAATCCTCCCGGATCTCCGATACATTTTCTTTGATATAGTAAAAAATTTCATCATAGGGGCCGGAACTAGTCCAGTAATTCCGCAATTGATTATTGGTTAACGCGCATACAATGGAGCGGGGGTTATAGATCAGCCTTCCTTCGGCCGTATGGTAGCCGTCGTACCAGAAACTCAGGTCTTCACGGGAAATTTTCGCGTTATTTACTGTTTGACGGTAAATGGTGTAAAGCTGATCCACTTCTGAATCTAAAAAACCAAAGTACTCGCTAAACCTTTCGGATGTAGCAATATCATATTCCTGGAACATATTCAGCTCGGAACCTCCGGAATACTTTGCGATCGGAAGAATGCCTGTCATATAAGCAAATTCTACATAAACCTGGCCTTTTAATAAATTTTTTAAAAAATCAAGATATTTTTCCTGGTCAACAGGGGTAATAAAGGACTTGTGGAAAATAGCATCCCATTCATCTATGATAAAAATAAATTTATTGCCTGTGTTTTGAAATACAGAGAGAAGATTATCCCAGACAGCGCCTGCCATATCAATCTCGATCTGGGGATAAGCTTCTGAGAGGTCACGATTCATGCCGTCCTGGATCCGGTCAATATAGAGGGCATAATCATCACAGTCTCTTGGCATCCGGCTTAGATCCATGAAAAATACATTGTGTCTGTTCAAATGCTTCGTGTATTTTGGCGCTTGTAAAATTGACAGATCAAAAAATAAATCACCCGCATCTATTGCCTTACCTAAAAAAGAGGCGATCATATTAGCCATAACACTTTTCCCAAAGCGCCGTGGCCTTGTAATGCAGTAAAAGCGGTCTTCCGTACCAAATGCAGGGATCAGTTCGCTGATCAAATTGGATTTGTCTACAAAATATGTTCCTGTTTTTGTGGCTTTGAAAGCTTCAAAAGGAACGATGCTGTTTAAAAACATTCCCATATCTGTATGTCTCCTTCCTGTATTTCGGAACCGTCTATAACTTTACAATAGCTTCATGGTCAGTATAACATTTCAGAAAAAACAAATCAATAAGGGGTCAGTTAATTTTCCTACAGAACTTCCTCTTGATAGCGGAAAAACCTGGTTTGAGGTTTCCCCACGCAATGACTAGAATAAAGTCAAAAGAACATATCCGGACAAGGACAGCACAGACCAGACATCAAAAGGAGTCCGGATGTGTGATAAAAGAGAAGGAGGAACTCATCATGAAGTATGAGAACATTAGAAAGCAGGTATTGGACGCAATTTTGGATGCGGTAGACCAGGGATTGATCAGAGGGACATCAGGCAATATCGCGTTGAAGGATGAAAAAGAGGATGTTGTGGCAATCACACCCAGCGGGATCGCGTATAAGACGATGAAGGCAGAAGATATTGCCATTGTGGACATGAACGGAAAATGGCTGGACGGGCCATACAAGCCCTCATCCGAGTGGCCAATGCATACGGCAGTGCTCCGGGCGAGAAAAGATATCCGTGCAACCGTACATACCCACGGCATGTTCGCGACCATCATGGCAATGGGCGGCGAGGAATTAAAGCCCACCACACCGCCGCAATGTGAATTCGTTCCGGTACGTGTAGTCCCATTTACCATGCCGGGAAGCAATAACCTGGCGGACATTGTTGTGGAGACCTTAGGAGACGGCCGTGCAGTGCTGTTGAAGAACCATGGAATGTTCTGCTGCGGCAAGGATATGAAAGCAGCGATGGCAGCTACCGTGTATACGGAAGAAATGGCAACGACCGCATATTATGCAAAGGTTCTGGGCAATTATGAGCCCATGCCGGAGGAAGGGATCCGCAAAATGAAAGAACTGATCGCGGCAGACCAGGCAGTATAAAGGAAGGAAGATAATTAAAAATGGCATATGAATTTTTTACGGGCAGCGATATTACATTTGGCAGGGGAGCCGTATCCCGCCTGCCGGAGATGCTGCGTGGATTTGACGCGAAAAGCGTAATGGTCGTGTATGACGCGGGAGTGAAAGCGGCCGGAATCGCGGAGAAGGTACTGGCAGAAATCGAAAAGGCAGAAGTAAAGATCACCATTTTTGACGGTGTTATGCCGAACCCGACCAATGAAGCCGTGGAGGAAGCGGCAGTGACCGCACGGAAGGAACAGGTAGATTCCTTTGTGGCAGTAGGCGGCGGAAGCAGTATTGATCTGGCAAAGGCAGTCAATATCCTGATGACAAATCCCGGCCCCATCGGGCAGTATGGCGGGATCGGGATGGTAAAACAGCCGGTGCTTCCTCTGATCGCGATTCCAACAACGGCAGGAACTTCAAGTGAGATTACGAATGTGACGGCATTGATCGATACCAAGGCAGTTTGTAAATATGTGATCATTGATAATAAGATCGCGGCAGATAAGGTGATTGCTGATCCGGAGTTTACCCGGACGATGCCTGCATCCGTGACAGCGGCGACAGGAATGGACGCCATTACCCATGCGGTGGAAAGCTATGTGTCCAATATGGCAACACCTTTGACAGAATATCACTCTCTGCGCGGCCTGCAGATCCTTTTCCAGAATCTGCAGAAGGTTGTAGAGGACGGTTCGGACATGGAGGCAAGGGAGCAGATGATGTTGGGCTGCATCATTACCGGATTCGGATTTTCCAATGCGAACCTTGGACTGGTGCATGGAATCGCCCATACTCTGAGCGCACATTTCCAGCTTGCCCATGGAATGGCAAATGCAGCGGTGCTTCCCTATGTATGTGAGTATAACGCAGAAAGCTGTCCGGAGAAAATGACGGAGCTTGCCAGAGCGATCGGGCTTCCGGTCACCGGAAATCAGGAGGAGGATCCGCTTTTGCTGGCAAAGGAACTGTTGCGGCTCATCAAAACACTTGGGATCAAAACATTGTCAGAACAGGGAATTCAGGAGAAGGATTTTGACATGCTGGCGGATGATGTATTGAAAGAACCTGTATTGAACTTTAACCCAAGACAGAACATTACCAAAGAGGATGTTCTGGCAATCTTAAAGAAGGCATTGTAACGCAAGCGCCTGTGATAAGGAAGTTACCCGCCACTAAGCTCGAAAAGACCTCGCTAAATGGCCGTGTAACTATAACTCGCACGTAAGCGCCTCAAAAATAGGCGCTAAGTGCTCGTAATAGAAAGGACTAGAATAGATGGAAACAACATGCTGTAAAAAAGGAAAACAGTTATACCCGCATTTGTTTACCCCTTTACGGATCGGAAATATCAAGCTGAAAAACCGGATCATCTGTGCGCCGACCAGCCCCAGCATGATCGACCTCAACGGGCATTTTACCCCGGAGATGGTCGCGTATCTGGAAGAGAAGGCCATGGGCGGCGCGGCAGTGGTCACGTATGGGGAGGCGATTCCCCATTCCGCCACCGGAAAGTCACATAACAAGCAGCTTCAGCTGGACTCATTCGGTGTACGGCAGGGGATGACGGAGGCAGCCAGGGCGATCCACAATGCAGGCGCTTACGCCAATATCCAGCTATCCCACGGCGGAAAATACGGCGGACTTGTGAGCGTAGGCGGCGATGTGGCTACCTGTGAGGTGGCATATGGGCCAAGCCACGAAGTGACTCCCATGGGAGAAGTACAGGAAATGCCGAAGGAGCTGATCTATGAGATCATTGAATCCTATGGAAAAGCGGCGAAATTGTGTAAAGAAACCGGATTTGACATGGTGCAGGTCCATGCGGCCCACGGATGGCTCTTTTCCCAGTTCTTATCTCCGGTCATGAATAAAAGAACGGATGAATTCGGAGGAAGCCTGGAGAACCGGGCAAGATTCTTCCTGATGACATTAGATGCCGTAAGAAACGCGGTGGGGCCACAGTTCCCGATCGAGACGAGGATTTCCGGGGATGACCTGACAGAGGTCGGCCTGGGGCCGGAGGATTGTATCAAGGTAGCGGAGATGATCGACGGAAAAGTAGACCTGATCAATGTATCCTGCGGGAACCATGAAGATCCGGATATGTTCTGCCGTACCCATCCTTCTGCTTTTTATCCAAGAGGAGTAAATGTGTATCTGGCGGCAGCCATTAAGAAGCATGTAAAAACACCGGTTGCCTGTGTAGGTTCCCTGAATGATCCGGCACAGATGGAAGAGATCATTGCCAGCGGACAGGCGGATGCCGTAGAGATCGGAAGAGCAGTCCTGGCGGATCCTTATCTGCCGAAGAAGGCTTATGAGGGAAATGCGGAGGATATCACACCCTGCCTGCGCTGCTATGAATGCTTTGGCTCTACCGGTGAACTGGAAATGGTGAAATGTACAGTGAACCCGACCATGGGAGAGCAGCTTGCGGCCAGGCTTCCGAAGGCAGCACCGGAGAAGAAAAAGAAAGTTTTGGTCGTAGGCGGAGGGCCTGCCGGTATGGAGGCAGCCATTACCGCAGCCGGACGTGGACATGATGTCACACTGATCGAGAAATCAGATAAGCTGGGCGGAAACCTGCATCCGGCAGGGGCGGCTTATTTTAAGGAAGATATCCGGAAACTGATCCAGGTGCTGACACGCAGAGTAGAGCGTGCCGGAGTCAAGGTAATACTGGGTACAGAAGTGACACCGAATCATGTGAAAGAATTTGCGCCGGATGCCCTGCTCGTGGCAATCGGTTCCCAGGAACTGCGTCCGCCGATCCCGGGACTGGATTCGGACAAGGTAGTTATGGCAATTGAAGCGGAACTGCACCCGGAGGAACTGGGACAAAAGATCGTGATCATGGGCGGCGGCCTGGTAGGGGCAGAAGCAGCGGTCGGTTTCCACCATGAAGGAAAAGAATGTACGATCGTAGAGATGCGTCCGTCCATCGCGGCAGATGTGAACTCTTTCTATCGAGGCGGACTGATGCCGGAGGTAGAAAAGTCGGCCCGGTGCATGGTGAATACCAAGGTAAAAGCAGTCGTCCCGGAAGGCGTGCTCTGTGAAAAGGATGGGGAAGAGCTGCTGTTAGAAGCAGATACCGTAGTGTGCGCGTTGGGCTTCCGCTCTCCTTATGCACAGGTAGACGCGCTCACAGAGCTGGTGGATGAATATTATATCATCGGAGACTGTGGGAAAGTCGGAAAAATATATGACGCGATGAACACGGGATACTATTCAGCATTGAGGATTTAAGGAAGTTACACAGCCACTAGGCTCGAAAAGGAGGACATTAAGGAAAAATGAAGAAAAAACTGGTTTTATGCACGCAGCTTCCGGAAAAGAGAAGACAGGAGATCGAGGAATATTGTGATATCACGATTGCCGGCGAGTTAAAGCATGGCAAGGGAAATGTAACGGAAGATATGGTGCGGGAGGAATGTAAAGGATATGAGATCGTAGTGCTGGGCGATGAAAATGCAGGCGCAGGCACATTACAGGAATGGATCGATTCCGGGATGCAGTTCATCGGTGTTGCAAAGGGAACACCGGTAACCGTGGACAATGCACTGTTAAAGGAAAAAGGAATCCCGTTGTCTTATACACCGGGAAGAAACCGTGTGGCAGTTGCGGAGTTTAATATCGGCCTGATGCTGGCGGCTGCAAGAAAGCTCACACTGAGCAGCACAGGGCTACAAAAAGGGGAGCACCTGGGCGCTCCGGTGGAAGATATCTACAATGTGCCGGATGTAAAAAATGTGATCTGGGGACCTCTGGATGAGAATCATCCATTTACCGATTATGGAATCGGATTTGAATTGTACGGCAAAACACTTGGAATCGCAGGCTATGGCGCCATCGGACGGGAAGTCGCGGTAAGGGCGAAGGCATTTGGAATGGAGATCCTGGCATATGACCCATACATGCCGGCAGAACGGATCGAGGCAGACGGGGCAAAGGCTGTTGATCTGGATACGATGCTGCGGGAAAGCGATATGGTCAGCATCCACCTTCCGGTGATTGATTCCACAAGAGCTATGGTCAATAAAGACTGGTTCTCTAAGATGAAACCATCAGCAATCCTCATCAATACGGCGCGGGCAGCAGTTATTGACCAGAAGGACCTGGTAGAGGCACTGGAGAATAAGACCATCGGGGGAGCCGCGATCGACGTGTACTGGCAGGAGCCGGTTCCGGCGAACCATCCACTTCTGTCCATGCGCAATGTGGTATGTACGCCGCACATGGCAGGGCTGACTACCGATGTGGACAACTGGTCCGGAGAGATGATGGCACAGGAAGTACTGGCGTACCTAAAGGGAGAAGAAAGAAAATATATCTGGAAGCGTTAAGCAAAAAAGCTGCTGTGATTTTTGTCATGGCAGTTTTTTTAGGCAAAAATCAGATAAAAATTTATGATAAATAAAGATATGGGAAGGAATGCGTTTTTCTGATAAAATATATAATAAAATTTTAGGAACCGACATTCAATATATGGGCAGGAGAAATGGAAGATGAATAGAATACAGATCACATCTGCAGGAGAAGAAGCCTGTCATTCCCACAGAAGTGTAGAATTGATCTATGTACTGACAGGCGAGGCGGATATCCATATCCGGGATGAGGTGTTTTCGGCGTCCGCGAAAGACGTGGCAGTGGTCAATACGGAAGAGCCGCATGGCTGGAAGGGGCATAAAAATACTCTGATATGCAAAATATACATGGATTATTATGTCTTGAAAAATGTGCTGCAAAAAGAGCACATTTCTTTTGTATGTAACAGCATCAGCGAGCCGAGCCGGGATTATGCAAGGATCCGTTATATTCTGGAAACGATTCTGAATAAGTATGCGGAGGAACCCCAGGGGTTCTGGGTAGAAAGTCTGTATTATGCTCTGTGGGAAGCGATGAAGACCCAGTATCTGGCGGAAAGCAAGGAGGAGCGCAGGCTGGTCAGAGACCAGGCCGGGGAAATGATGGAGTATATCCATAAGAACTATAACCAGGCGCTGAACCTTGCGGATATGGCGGCACGCTGGTATCTGTCGGAGTCTGCCTTTTCCAGAGTATTCAAACGGGAAACAGGAGTCGGATTCACAGAATACGTGCGGAATGTCCGGATGGAACATGCAAAGGAAGAACTTTCATCCACTGGAAAAACGATCACAGAGATTGCTTTTGACTGCGGCTATTCCAGTATTTCTGTGTTCAATAAAAATTTCAGGCAGGCATTTTCACTGAGTCCGAAGGAGTTCCGACAGGAAAGCAGAAAGCTCGTTCAGGAAACACAGAACTCGGATATGGATGGGCTGGCGGCCTATCTGAAGAGTACAAATGCTCACCGGAAAAAAGAGGAAATACAAGGAGAAAGGCTTTTGGTTGATGCGGGGCAGGGGGGCATCTTCACGGAACCGGCTCTTCAATGCATGAATGCGGGCATGTTCTCTGACCTGCTGGAGGCAAAAGTACAAAAACACGTTTCTATGGTGATCCGGAACCTGGAGGTGAAGTATATCCGGCTGTCCAATCCCTTTGATCCGGATCTGAAGATTCGGTCCGGCCATGGGACGGAACAGATGAACTTTGAAAAACTGGATACGGTGCTGGATTTTCTGCTGGAGCAGGGAGTGGTTCCATCCCTTGAGCTTCCTGAGCGGCAGAGAAAAATGATAGTCAGTATCGGATCAAATAAAATACTGGAAGAGATCAGGAAGGAGCCGGTGTTTCTCTGTCTGGAAGAGTGGGAACGCGCCTTGGAGTCCCTGATGAAGCACCTCGTGGATCGGTATACGGAAAAAGAGGTAGGCCGGTGGATATTCGAGGTCTGGTATGATGTGGAGGCGGCCACCGGTGCGGGAAAGATTCCTTATTTTGAACTGTATGAGAGCACAAGAGCCATTATTAAAAGTTATGCGCCGGAGGCAAAGGTCGGCGGGAGCGGACTGAATACGGAGATCAGCCGGGAGGTGCTGAAAAAACAGCTATGCCGGTGGAAGAACAGAGAAGACCGGCCGGATTTTTTGACATTGATCAGTTATCCCTACCAAGTGGGATGGAATCAAAAAGAAAAAGGGAATCAGTACAGCCTTCGGAGTATCGACTCGGATTCCCATTTCCTGAAGCGGGATCTGGATGACTATTATGCCCTGCTGAAAGAAGTGGATTATCCCAGGACACTGGTATGGGTGTCGGAGTGGAATACCTCGTTGTCGGAGCGGAATATTTATAATGACAGCTGTGCGAAAGCCTGTCATATGCTGACCCAGATGGTGGATGCCGCGGACCGGGTGGAGCAGATGAGCTTCTGGAGTATCAGTGATTGTCCGGCGCAGTATTTTGATTCCGCATCCCCATTGATTGGGGCGACCGGGCTGATCACCAGAGATTCTCTGCCGAAACCGGCCTATCATGCCTTTGAATTCTGGAAAATGTTAGGAGACCGGCTGCTGGGAAAAGGGGAACATCATATCGCCACGTCCCAGCCTGGAGGAGCGATTCAGATCCTGGCATTCAATGCCAAGCAGTTCAGCTACGGGTACCATTTGAAAGACGAGGACAGGCTGGAACCAAAGGAACTGCCTTTTGTATTCCGCAACAGCACAAAACTGGAGTTGGCCTTTGCTCTGCGGAACCTAAAAAACGGAAAGAAAAAGATCTGTATCTACCGGGTAAGCGAATCCGCCGGAAATATTCTTGCAGAGTGGGAGAAGCTGGGATATGCGAAAGACCTCCTACGCTCAGAAATCGCGTATCTGAAAAAAATCTGCATCCCCCGAATGGAGGTGCATTATCAGGAAGTCACGGATGAGGTACTGAACCTGGAGGTGTCCTTGGAGGCAAATGAGATGGCGCTGATCCAGATTCTATGATTCGAATTAGAAAGAAAAAGCAGGAGCGCAAGAATTGACAAAAATGTAGTTGATTTTTGCGCTTCGCGTCTGTGGTGGAATCTGAATTTTCAAGGATGCGGTATTTTTGAAAAGGAAAGGATTAGTTTTTCCATGAGAGAAATCTTACAATATAAATATAGAAAAACAAAGGAAAAGGAGGATTTCTTCAATGGAAACCGGAAACAGAGTAAAAGAAAATGTCGGACCAATCCAGGTCGGGGCATATGGGATGGGGAATTTTGCATGTCAGTTATCCTTTACCATGGTAAATATGTACCTTGCATATTTTTACACCGATGTATTTGGCCTGTCCGCAGCAGCGGTCGCAACACTTCTTCTTGTGGCAAAGGTATGGGACGGAATCAACGACCCGATGATGGGTGCCCTGATGGACAAGACCTATACAAAGGTCGGCGGATACCGCACTTACATTATTGCAGGCTCCATCGCGCTGGTGGTATTTACCGTCCTGACATTCAGTGTACCAGGCTTCGGAGATTCCGGAAAACTGGTATATGCCTATGTGACGTATATTGGATTGGGTATGGCGTATACCGTGATGAATGTGCCGTTTAACGCACTGCCGTCGAGAATGACAGACAATCCGAAACGCCTGAACCAGATCTTTGCGTCCAGCATGTGGGCAGGAGCGCTTGGAAGCACCATACTGGGAATGTGCACGATGCCTTTGATCCTGATGCTTGGCAAAGGAGTGCAGGAGGCCGGATATCAGAAAACAGCCATTGCTTATGCAATTATTTCTCTGCCGTTGGTACTTTTGATGGTACATTTTTGTAAGGAGAATCCGGACATTGCAAGGGCAAAAGAAATCGCTGCCGCACAGGAGGGAGAGAAAGGTACTTCATTTTTCGGATTTTTGAAATCTATTTTCTCGAACAAGAACCTGCTGTGTGTCTATGCGTATATGTTCTGTGCTATGTTCAGCCAGATTGGAAGGGCAAGTACGGCTTTCTATTACTATATGTTCTGTGTAGGCAATATGGCATGGGCATCCGTACTGATGTCTTTGAGCGGCCTGGTAGGTCTGGTATTGATTCCTTTTATTCCCACGCTGATCGGGAAATTTGGAAAGAAAAAAGTAGTCATTGTGTCTCAGCTTATCCAGATCGTTGGCCTTGTGATGATGTTCGCGGGTCCTTATACCAATATTCCGTATACCATCGCGGCCAATCTGGTCTATGGGCTGGGCGGCGGATACAGTGCATGTGTGGGCGCTATGATCGTAGATGCGCTGGACAGCTATGAGCACAAAACAGGTGTGCGTAATGACGGTGTGGCATTTGCGTTCAACGGTCTGATGACAAAGATCTCCGCAGCGATCGCAGGCTCCATCGGACTGATGGTGATGGCGGCATTTGGGTATACTAACGGTGCCGATCTGACAGAACGTGCGCTGACAGGTATCAATGTTGGTGTCAATATCGTACCCCTTGTGGCAGCGGCGCTGGCAATTGTTCCGATGCTGATATTCGACCTGAATGAAGAAAAAATGACCGAGGTACGCAAGACTTTAAAAGAGCGGAGAGAGGCTGTTTTGAACAAATAGAAAGGAACAGGAAATATGAAGCTGGTAACAACGAAAACAGGTTTGATCGAAGGGATAGAGAAGACTGGATATTCCTTATTTAAAGGCATTCCGTATGCAAAGCCGCCGGTCGGGGAGCTGCGGTGGAAGGCTCCCCGGCCTGTAGAGCCATGGGAAGGTGTCTACCGGGCAGATACCTTTCAGGCCCGTGGCTGGCAGGAAAAGGATACGCAAGGGGAGGTTCCCTTCTGGAAGGAAAAATTGCTGAAGGAATTTTACGATGACCCTTCCTATACGCCGGATATGAGCGAGGATATGCTTTATCTGAATATCTGGACTCCGGCAGAGCAGGCAGGAGAAAAACTTCCGGTCGCGTTCTGGGTGCATGGAGGCGGCTTCGGGAGCGGATGGAGCTGGGAGAAGGAATTTGACGGGGAAGCATACTGCAAAAGGGGTGTGATCCTGGTCACCATCGGATACCGCCTTGGCATGTGGGGAAATCTGGTACATCCATGGCTGAATGTGGAAAATGAGCATGGTGTATCCGGCAATTACGGAATCCTGGATCAGATCGAAGCATTGAACTGGGTCTATGAAAATATCGAGGCATTTGGCGGCGATCCGCACAATATCACAGTGTTTGGACAGTCGGCAGGAGCTATGAGCACGCAGTTCTTAGTGTCAACCCCATTATCGGGAGACAGGATCGCAAAGGCAATCTTCCAGAGCGGCGGCGCACACAATAATGAGGCGCTTGCGGGGCGTACCTGGGAACAGAGCCTGGAGATCGGACAGGGATTTGTGGAATATACGAAAGCAAAGTCTCTGGAAGAACTGCGGACCATGCAGGCGGAAAAGCTGGAGCTGCTGGCAGAGGAATACAGTGCACAGCGGCAGGACGGAATTCTGTTCATGCCGGTGACTGACGGATATGTATTTCCGGAAAATACGACAGATTGCCTGAACCATGGCCATGTAAAGCAGATTCCTTATATGCTTGGGACTACGGAGAATGATCTGTTCGTCACCCCGGAAATGCTGGAAACGGGAGAAAAAACAGAACTTTACAAGGGATGTATCGAGTGGAGCCTGAAAACAGAGGAGTTGTGGGGACAGCCGTCTTACGTGTATTATTTTAAACGGCATCTGCCGGGAGATGACTGGGGAGCTTTCCACTGTGCGGAACTGTGGTATATGTTCGGTACTATGGACCGTTGCTGGCGTCCTTTTGAGGAACAGGACAGACAGCTGAATGAAGACATGATGCGTTACTGGGCAGGGTTCATGCGTACCGGAAAACCTGCGGGAGCAGGAGAATGGAGGCCTTGTACAAAAGAGGACTCTTTTGTAAAGATATTGGAATAAAATACAGGACAAAAAAACTGCCATGATTTTTGCTATGGCAGTTTTTTTGTAGAAAACAGAAGCAAAACTTTGTATTCAATGAAGCGATTTGTAGAAAAGCAAATTTTCTAAAAAAAATGTAAACTAAAGTCAAATAGAGAAGCAAGAGAAGAATGGAGGTAAAACATGAAAGTATTAGGAATTTCCTTTGGAAGAAGGAACCAGCGCAGCGATGTGATGGTAAAGGAGGCACTGTTCGCGGCGAAGGCGGCCGGGGCTGAGGTACAGTTTATTAATACGGTACGTCTGGACATCGGACACTGCCGTGCCTGCGACTATTGCAGCCGTATGCGTGATAAGGGAGAGACAGAGATTCATTGCTGCATGAAGGATGATTACCATATCCTGGAAGAGGCCTGCCTGGATGCGGACGGAATCATCATTGGAGCGCCGGTCTACGCGGTAGGTATCGTAGGACAGTTCAAGAATTTTGTAGACCGCTTCGGTCCGTCCCATGACAGGGCGGCTCTGATCGAGGAGAACAAGAAGAGGATCGAGGCAGGCAAGCCGGAACTGGATCCCAGATATTTTAAGGACCGTTATACGGGGTATATTTCCGTAGGAGGGGCACAGACCCACAACTGGGTATCTATGGGACTTCCTATGCTGGATCTGTTCAGCTTTTCCTTCTGCATGAAGTGTGTGGGCCATGTAGACGCCTATGACCAGGGCAGGACCGGCCATCCGCTGTTTGATCCGGAGCTGATGAAGAAATGTGCAGAGCTTGGAAAGGCCGTTGCAGAGTCCGTGGGCAAGCCTTATGACGAAGTAGATACCTGGGTCGGAGAAGAAGGCGTATGTCCGGTATGCCACAACCCGCTGCTGAGCATGAACGGCACGACTCATGTAGAGTGTCCGGTCTGCGGGATCTGGGGCGACCTGTCCGTGGAAGGCGACAAGGTGAAAGTGGAATGGTCCAAGAAAGAGATCGCACGTGCGCGGAATACGAATATCGGAATTTACGAGCACTATAATGAAATCCAGAACATGATCAAGGTTTGTGTACCGAAGCTGGTTGCCAATAAGGAAACGCTGCCGAAGATGATGGAAAAGTATGAGAAATTTGAAGAGACCATTGCGAATATGTAGATTTGAAAAATGATTGCCGATATACAGGTCTGAAGAAATGGTTGCAAAGATACAGCTTGGAAAAGATGATCATGAATAGGCGGCAGAGCGGAAATATATGATCGGAGGACGATATGGAACAAAGAAAAAAATTAACATTGGGCACGAAAATTGTTTATGGTCTTGGTGATTTCGCCTGCCAGCTTGTATGGACTTTTGTAGGAAATTACCTGACCGTTTATTATACGGATGTAGTGGGCTTAGCCCCGGCGATCGCCGGCGCGATCATGCTGATCGCAAGAATCTGGGACGGGGTAAATGACCCGATGTTCGGAGCCATTGCGGAACGTACAAAAACAAAATGGGGACGTTTCCGTCCTTACATATTGATCTTTTCACCGATTCTTGCCATTTTCAACGTGCTGGCATTTACGGCGCCATTTGGAAATGGGACGGCAGGTGTGGCCTGGGCGGCATTCTCCTATATTGGATTGGGAATGTTATATACGGTCGTAAACTTAAGCTACGGCTCTCTTTCCAATGTTATGACAACAGATTCCCAGGAACGTGTGGAGCTGAATTCCTGGAGAATGATCGGAACGAACCTGGGTTCCTGTCTTTTAAGCGCGATCTCCATGCCGCTGATTTTAAAATTCAGCCATGCGGAAACCCCAACCGGAACAGGCTACACTTTGACGACCATGGTATTTGCGATCTGTTCTCTTCCACTGTTCTTCCTGGTGTTTAAATGCTGTATCGAAGTGATCCAGCCGAAGCAGGATGTAAAGCAGATTTCCATCGGAACGACGATCAAGGTTGTTGTGACCAACAAGCCATTGCTGATCATTTTCTTCACATTGCTGGCATATATGACAGGTATGTTCGGACGTATCGGACTTGCGATTTATTACTTTATGTACAATATGAAACGGTTTGACCTGATCTCGATCTTGATGATGGCGCCTACCATCTGCGGCGCGGTCGCGATCTTCCTGACGAGAAAACTGGTGAACTATGTGCCGAAAAAGATCCTGGGAGCGATCAGCCTTACAGGATGCGGTGTTTCCCTGATCATTCTTTATATGATACCGTCTTCCAACGCGACCCTGGTCATCATCATGTCAGGAGTATACGGGCTGTTTTCATTCGCGGTTCCGCTCTTTATGGGAAGTGTTCCGGAATGTATCGATTATGCGGAATTAAAGACAGGGGTACGCTCCGACGGAACCTCTTACGCCTTTACATCCCTGGCGACAAAATTCGGAAGCGCTTTCGGCGCGTCCGTAGGCCTGATGATCATGTCTTCCTTCGGGTATGTGGCAAATGCGGACCAGACGGCAGAGGCATTAAAGGGAATTAATATCGCGGTAAATATTTTCCCTGCAGTTACATTTTTCGTAGCCCTTGTAATCTGGATGTTCTACCCGATCGATGCGAAAAAGGCAACGGAGATCCGGGCGGAGCTGGAGAAAAAATAAGGATGAGGAGTGGATTTGATGAGTGAAAAGAAAAAAGTACTTGGAATTAATTTTGGCAGAGTAAACGGAAACTGTAAAAAGTTTTTAAACGCGGCAATGGAGGCGGCAAAAGAGGCCGGCGCGGAAACAGAGATCATAGATACCATGAAAATGGATATCCGGCATTGCCTCGGATGCGGCGCATGTTCCAGAATGCTTCAGAGCGGGAAGGGACAGATCCGCTGTATCCAGAAGGATGATTATGAAGCGCTTTCCGACGCGGTACTGGCGGCAGACGCGATCGTAGTAGCGGCGCCGGTGTATGTCCTGGCTCCTACGGGACAGTTCAAAAATTTTGTAGACCGTTTCGGACCCGCGCATGATAAGGCGTATATGCTGTTTGAAAACGAGCTTCGGAAAGATACGGGCGGCGAGGAACTGAACCCGGACTGCCTGAAACGTCATCTGGTATCTTATATTTCCGTAGGCGGGGCGACCACGCCGCACTGGGTATCCTATGGGCTGCCGGGAATGAATTTATTTGGGATGAGCCTGAATATGAAGGTTGTGGACCAACTGGACGCATATGGTTCCTATGTGCCGGAAAACCAGGAAAAGTTATTGGAAAAATCCAGGCGCATCGGGGCACATATTGTAGAAGCGATGGGGCAAAAGACAAGCGAGATCCAGTGGGAATCCGAGCCGGGAATCTGTCCGGTCTGCCACTGTAAGGAAATGACACTGAACGGGACTTCCACCGTATGCTGCCCGATCTGCGGTATTTACGGGACATTGAAGATGGACGGGGAACAGGTACGTGTAGAATTCAGCGAGGAAGAGAAGAACCGGAGCCGCCTGAAATTTACCGGCGTGCTGGAGCACCAGGTGGAACAGGGAAGAAAAGACCGGTATCCGAGATTCGATGAATATGTAGAGAAATTCCGGGCTATGCAGGATGAAATGTAAAGGGGTTGCATGAGCAATTATTACCCGCCATACACCATTTTTTATTAGGTGGGCATTTACTTTAAAACTTTATGAAATGAAAGACAGGGGGCTGTCGGGAAATGGCAGGATTTCCACAATATATATTGCGGATCATTGAAGACGCAGCAATGTATTGTGTGCAAATCCTATTTCCCGACAGCCCCTTTTGCATCTATGTGGCAGGCTCTTTCATAACTGCTATATTAAAATTCACTATCTAAAGCTCGTAAATTTATGGCAGAGACTATTTCTTGCTGTATTCTTTCAACGTCATCAACCCTAACTCTGCCAATAAAGTTCCCTTAGAAAATGTGCAAGAAATCACAAAACATCATTCGAAAAATGTGAAGATCAATGCGAAAAATCCTTTGGAAAACGTGTAAATCTATTGTAAAACAGAGCAAAACAACATATAATAAATATGAAAAAGCCGGACCACGAAAGGAGGGGCAGAGATGTTTCGGAAGACAATAAGACAGTTGGAACAGTGGAAAAAGAATCCGAATCGGAAGCCATTGATCTTACGAGGTGCGAGACAGGTTGGAAAAACATGGCTGATGAAGGAGTTCGGAAGAACTTGTTATCAGAATTGTGCATATATCAGTTTGGATGAGAATGAAAGGATGGAAGAGGTATTCCGGGAAGCATTTGATATTGAGAGGATCATACGTTCTCTGGAAATTGAAGTGGGATTTAAGATCGATCCGGAGCAGACATTGATCATCTTTGATGAGATACAGGAAATACCAAGGGCTTTAAAGGCCTTGAAATATTTTCAGGAGACCGCGCCTCAATATCAGATCATTGCGGCGGGATCACTGCTGGGAATCGCTTTGCACGAAGGTACCTCATTTCCTGTGGGAAAGGTCGAGTTCTGTGATCTGTATCCGATGACCTTTTCAGAATTTTTGCTTGCATGCGGAGAAGAATCCCTCTATGAGGTGCTGGTACAAAATGATTTTGAGATGATGAAGATCTTTAAAAACAGATATATCGATTATCTGAAATATTATTTCTATATCGGAGGAATGCCGGGGGTAGTTCTGGATTTTATCACGAAGAAAGATTTTAAAAGTGTGCGGATCATTCAGAATGAGCTTTTGACGGCCTATGAAAATGATCTGTCAAAACACGCGCCGAGAGAAATTGTTACACGGATCCGGATGCTCTGGAATTCGATTCCGGCCCAGCTTGCGAAGGAAAATAAGAAGTTCATCTATGGGCTGGTCCGGGAAGGGGCACGGGCACGGGAATATGAGGTGGCGATCACATGGCTGATCGATATCGGACTGGTGCATAAGGTCAGCCGGGTGAGAAAACCGGATTTCCCATTAAGGGCTTATCAGGATTTTTCGGCATTCAAATTATTTGTTGTGGATATCGGACTGCTGGGGGCGATGTCACGGCTGGACGCAAAAATGATATTGGAAGGAAACAGGCTGTTTGAAGAATTCAAAGGAGCTCTGGCGGAGCAATATGTACTGCAGCAGCTTCAGGTCATTCCGGAGAACGATATCTTCTACTGGTCCGCGGAAAATGCGACCGCGGAACTGGATTTCCTGATCCAGACAGAGGAAAAGATCGTGCCCATTGAGGTGAAGGCAGAAGAGAACCTGCGGGCGAAAAGCTTAAAGTATTTTACACAGAAATATGACATTGGGCAGGCGGTAAGAACGTCCATGTCTGATTTCCGGGAACAGGATTGGGTGGTTAATTTTCCACTTTATTATATTGAAAACCTGAATTCGTATCTGAAGGAGAAGGATCAGGGTAAAGGAGCCTGATACGGCGAAGGGAGGATGCATATGGAAAGTACAACGAACAAAGACGTCAGATCGAATAACAGAGAAATGTCAACTATAGAAAAGACGATAGACCTGTTACATGCCTTGCCGGAAAATCAGGTAGAGGTAATATATCGTTTTGTACAGTTCCTTAGTTTACAGCAGAAAGCAGAAAAGCCAGCTGCAGAAGAATCTTTGGATGATATTTTTAAGAACATTATAGGCGTCTTGCCGGATACAGGCAGGACGTTGGAAGAATACAGGGAGGAAAGGATTCGGGGAAAATATGAAGCTGCTGATTGATACAAATGTGATTCTCGACATGGTCTTTCATCGGAATGGCTGTGATAATTCTATGAAATTATTCCGGAAGATTAGAGAAAATGGGGATAGTGCATATATAACCGCGTCTTCCGTAACGGATCTTTTTTACATTATCTGTAAGGAGTTGCATGATACAGGACAGACATATGTTATCATGGAAAGAAATCATGGGCCATCTGCTCTATGACCGTGAAGGGCTTAGAGGGTTCCTGGGCTTCATGCCAGAAGGCTTCCTCAAGGAGCGAACGCAGGGTGGGGTCGGTAAGCGGACAAAGGATCCGTATCCTGAAAATCATAGGCAGACAGCGGGCAGGTTCAGATATGATATTGCCACACAAGGGAAATTGTGGTATATTGTCAGACAGGAAAACCATAGAGCAAAGGCGGCTACCCTCCATTTACTGGGGGGCGTATCCTCCGGAATCTAAAAGAGGAAGGAGGGCGATAGCAATGTGTGTTACATATTCGGATTTGATCCAAATTGGAATATTCATTGTAGCCCTTATTGGATTGTGCTATACAATCTTTAAGGACAAAAAGAAATAGCCGCCACTACTGCGAATAGTGACGGCAGTTTGTAAAAACTGTTTTAAGCTGTGAAGGGTAGCCGCTTCTATGGTTTTCCCTTTCATGCTTAATATACCATATCCAACGGATCCTTGCAAGAAAGAACATATGTTTTTACAAAAACAAGCTGCAATCCGGGCAACAATGGTATCCCAAAAAGAATATTCAACACCAATATCTTATAAGCTCATCTTTTGTCTTTAAATCTTTCACCTGTTCCGCCGGACTGGCTTCCTCACTGAAGACGTTGACCAGACGGAAGAGGAGCGTCTCTTCACCGGGCCGGAAGGCTGCCATGGCCACGGTCCATATTTTATGGTTTTTCCAGTTCATAGAATGAGAAAATGTAGTAACGGATAAACGGGTCTCGGCCGCAGGCACCAGGGTATGTAAAAACAGCACCCCCGGATGTGACGCAAAGGAAGAAATGGATTCTCTCCGGAGAAGGTCTTCCAGATAGGTTTCGCTGACCAGCCCATTTTCCAGGAAATCATGGGCCATCTGCTCTATGACCATGAAGGGCTTAGAGGGTTCCTGGGCTTCATGCCAAAAGGCTTCCTCAAGGAGCAAACGCAGGGTGGGGCCGGTAAGCGGACAAAGGTTCCGGATCCGTTTTTTCTGGATATAGCTTTCGATCTTCCGGTGGTCGGAAGGGGTCATAAAGGGAGAGATCTGGATCGTATCCACAAAAGGATCAGCGGTGATCTCCTTGCGCACGGTGGTAAGGATCAGATCCGTATCCTGAAAATCATAGGCACTCTTTGCGTTGACCGGAAGGAGGGCCGTCATATGCAGATAATTGCCGAAGGCCACCAGGAGCTTACGCTTTAAAGACCAGACAGCGGGCAGGTTCAGATGGGAGCATATGACCGTCCGGAACTTGATCTCCGGATGATGGTGGTACAGGTATTCCAGCGCCCCGGAGATACAGTATGCCAGATAAAGAAGCTCCGAGCTGTTGAGATAGTAGCCCAGATACCGAAGGGCCGTACCCTGGAAAAGAAAGGCAATCTCATATTCCACAGAGAGGCTGTTCCTGGCAATGTCCATATTTTCCTGGGTATTAAAAATGTGGACCGGGGTCTGCAGGTAGCGGATATACTGCAGCAGGGTAATATAAAAATCTTCATCATTGGAAAAGTCGATCCGGAATGTGTTCCGGATCTCCGCCAGATAGGAATCTGCTATTTCCAGGATGACTGGTTCAAAATAAAGCTTTACGGTCTCAAAATTCAGCCGTGATACGTCCATCAGGTGCCCGGAGGAAATGTTTCGGTAGATTTCATCTCGTTCTTCCCGTGGGAAAGTACATTTCAGCTTCTTTTCCAGTGAGTCCATCAGTTCTTCCGTAGCATCCCCGGCAGCAGCATCCGGCCTTGGGACGGCTTCGGAAGGAGGCAGCGGATGCCCGGACAGGAGGCGGTGGTACATGATCGCAATGGTCAGGTCCAGGGCAGTCAGGTTGACATCTTCCATCTGGATGGAGTGCCGGTTCAGAAAAACAGGGATCTCACGCATGATCAGGTCCAGGGTATCCGGGTTCAGAAAATCATATTCATAATAGGCATTCCCCTTTGTATGGTAATTCCAGTCTTCATGCAGCAGCCGGTTCAGCAGCATGCGCCGCTTACGCTCGGAATGCTCAAATTCCAGATTATCTTTGTATTGGTTCAGCTCCATATGCGGCTCGGAAAGGACATATTTCATCTTCAGATGGCGGAGGTCATGGTCCAGTGTGGTGCGGCTGATATACATTTCTTCTTCCAGGTCGTACATATTGATCGGAATATCGGACAGGCACAGTTGGATGGCCAGGTAGCGTACCCGGTCTTCCTTCGTAAAAAATGCCGTGCCGACCCGGTTCATCTGCCGGATGGCTTCCGGGTCTTCCGCCGACAAAAGATAGCCTTTGTTTCCCTCAGAGAGGATCTGCGCGTGATAGGGCAGCAGGCTTTGGTTGATCTCCGCGATATCATTTCGGATCGTACGGGAAGAAACATTTAACTGCCTGGCGGCCTCCGGGCCGGTGATGCAGGAACCGCGGCTCTGCAGGATATGCAAAAGCTTACGCTGGCGCAGGGAAAGATTCAAAGTATTCATGAGACAAAGATCCTTTCTTTGTTACTGTTCGGGTGTTCAGCTCTATATATCTATCTTACCAAAATTTCCGGTAGCAGAAAAGAGAAAAATTACAGGATATACCAACCGTTATTTTCCGCTATAAAGCGGTAATTATAAAATTGCCGGAAAAAAGGATATTTCCTATACTGATATCAGAGAGAAAAATACTACAACAGTTTTAGAGACAAGAAGGGAGAACCAGAAAAATGCAGATGAAAGCAGCGTTGATGTATGGACCAAATGATATCCGTGTAGAGATGGTGGAAAAACCGGAATGCCCGGCGGACGGACTGATTCTTAAAATCATGGCAGTGGGGCTTTGCGGATCAGATATCCGGAACCTGACCAGTGATTCCAGAAAAGGAAACTACCCTTTTATCTATGGACATGAGATCGTAGGGTTTGTAGATGAGGTGGGAGCAGAGGAAACAAAGTACAAGGTAGGAGACAGATTGTTCTTATTTCCAGGAACCTACTGTATGGAATGTGACGAATGTATCAGCGGGCATAGTGAAAATTGCTCCAACACAGCGGTCGCGAAGCTGGCGGGGACAGGCGGGTTCGCGCAGTATGTGGCAGTGACGGGAGAGAAGATCCGGCGGGGCGGGATCTATGAGATTCCGGATGACGTGAGCTTTGAGGCCGCAAGCCTTGGAGAGCCGTTGACGTCCGTATTTGCCTGCCTTGAAAATGTAAAGGTGGGATATCCGGATACGCTGGTCATCATCGGCGCAGGCCCCATTGGATGTTTTATGGCGCAGCTTGCGAAGATCCGCGGCGCCCGGAAGGTCATTATGATCGACCTGAATGAGAAACGGCTGGAAATGGCAAAGGAGTTTGGGGTAGATATCACGGTCAACAGCTCCAAGGAAGATCCGATCGAGGCGGTGAAGAAGCTGACCAACGGGAAAGGCGCGGACAAGGTGATCTCCGCGACGCCGGCAAACGCCACACAGACCCAGAGCATCCATATGGTGAAAAAAGGCGGCCTGGTGGTCTTTTTCGGAGGCGTACCGAAGGGCTCCATGACGGAACTGGACTGCAACCTGATCCATTATAACAATATCTGGATCAAAGGACATTTCGGCGCTTCTTACAGCCAGTCCAAAAGAGCGTTCCAGCTTGCGATCTCACCGTCCTTTCCGACGGAAAAATTTATTACCCATATACTGCCGCTGGACAAGATCAACGAAGGAATCCGGCTGACAAGGACAGGGGAAGCGATCAAGGTCGTGCTGCATCCGTGGGATGAATAAGGTTCATGATACTCACGGCTGGTGAAATCTACCGTGAATATCGCGCCAGCCAGGCACATTTTTATATCAAAATATGCGGAAGGGATTTCCATGAGGATAAAGGAATATGAAAATGAAAAAAGTGGAAAATTATTTATTTGGAATGGATTGCGGCACAACGAACATTAAGGCAGTGATCCTTGGAGAAGACGGAAATGTAGTGGCGGAAGCAAGCAGGCCGAGCCGGTTTTTGAATCCGGGGCCGGATATGCAGGAGCAGGACGCGCGGGACTGGTGGAAAAATACGGTAGAGATCATCCAATCTCTCTGCAGCCAGGTCGGGCCAGAGATTGTAAAAAGGATACGGGGCATTTCCATCAGCTCCCATACGGTGACGTTGCTGCCGGTGGATGCTTCCGGCAATCCTCTCAGAAATGCCATGACCTATCAGGACAACCGGTCAGCGGCAGAGTTACACTATATTGTAGATACCATTGGATTCGACCGGTTTGTCCGGATCGTGGGAGGACAGCCTTCGGTTGCGTTCCTTCCGAATAAAATCCTGTGGTACAGGAAGAACGAGCCGGAATTATTCGCGAAAACGGCGTATTTTTTGCAGGCAAGCTCTTATATCAATTTTAAGCTTACCGGGGAGATGGCTTCGGATATCGACCAGGCCACAAGGACGCAGTGCCTGGATATCAAGACCATGAACTGGTCGGAGGAGATCGGCAATGTGATCGGCGTGGATCTCGGGAGAATGCTTCCGCCGCTGAAGCTGGTGGATGAGATCATCGGCTATGTGACGGAAGAGGCGGCGAGAGAGACCGGGCTGGTCAGCGGGATTCCGGTGCTGGCAGGCTGCAGTGACGCTATGGCGTCCATGCATGCTACGGGAATGAGCCGTCTGGGGGAAGCGGGAGAATCCTCAGGGACGACTTCCCTTGTGTTTGTAGGGAGTGAGAAAAAGAGCGCGCCGGACATTCCTGTGGTCACAAAGCCATGCACTATCGCGGGGATGCCCTGGGTATTTGACGCTCCCATCCAGTCCAGCGGGGCGGCATTAAAATGGTTCATTGAGACAATGGCGGCAGAGGAATGTACCGCTGCAAAAGCCCGTGGCAAAAATATTTTTACCTATCTGAACGAGCTGGCGCTGGAATCGAAGGCAGGCTCTAACGGATTGTTTTTCTTCCCTTATCTGCTGGGGGAGAGAGCGCCTCTATGGAATTCTCATGCCAGAGGGATGTTCATCGGGATGGGAATGGATATGAAGCGCAGCGATCTGGTGCGCTCCGTGTTCGAAGGGACGGCGTACGCGCTGCGCCATGTCATGGAGACGGTGAAGGAAGCCGGGGCAAAGGCGGATGTCCTGCGCATCTGCGGCGGCGGAGCGAAGAGCAGGACCTGGTGCCAGATCAAGGCATCCATGCTCAGGATGCCGGTGCTGCGGCTGGATGAAAAGTCGGGGGATGTGCCCGTAGGAGACGCGCTGCTGGCAGGACGGAAGGTGGGGGTGTTCTCTGATCTTGCGGAGGCGACAAAGCGCGCGGTGAAGGTGCAGGAAGTGTTCGAGCCTGTGGAGGAATGGGCGGATGCCTATGATAAGCTTTATCCGTATTATGTGGATCTGTACCAGGATGTGGACCAGGATCTGAAAAAGCTGCGGGATACGGTGGAGCGGATGTGAGGATAAAACAGAAAATAAATAAGATACAGGTTACATACTCTTGCATCCCGTATCTGTAAATTCATGGATGAAAAGGTTTGTAAAAGGAATGTGGGGAGTAATCCCCACATATTCTTTTATCAATTTCCGTGAAAATGGTTCTTCCAATGTGTCCAACCGTATAGGTGGAAAATTTTGGGGAAACTGATGTGCCGCCAGGGTTAATGCTTTGCAAATACAGGCTCTTTTCTGAGTCCTGGTTCCGCGGAAGCCTGGCCGTCATTTGGCACATCTTTGATCACCCGGTTGCTGAGTGTGCCAACCTCCATAGCGTCCGCAAAGTTGATCGGATGGTTGCGCATATGCACTTTCATCAGTTCGAAGAGACGGAGTGTCGGGCGCTGTGAATCCAGGACGCCTGATACATCGATATATTTGCATCCGGTCTGTGCTGCCAGATCTTTCAGGCGCTGGTTGATCTTGAACGCTGCCGGGCTTTTGGACACGATTGGTACGATATAAATGGAAGCCTGTGTCTTTGTGTGGATCATATAGAGGAGCCATTCGTATTTGGAGATGAAATTATCTACATCCACATTTTCATCCAGGATATCCACATCCCCCATATTTACGAAGATTTTACGTGGATTGAGGTCATACAGACATACCTTCAGATAGCGTTCGGTCTGGTCAATGCGTATGTCCTTGACACTCCGGTTATAGAGAGGCTCTGTAATGCGGAAAGCCTGTGCCAGTTCCCCGATGGGAAGGGCAGCAAATGTATTGGATCCAAAAAGTACAACACCGCCTGCTTCTGTAATGCTGTTAAGTTCTTGATAAGTCTGCATTTCGTCATCTCCTTGCTCATGAATCGATGGTTGGAAAGGTGTAGGGGATTGGGAAGTTTCAGTGGAATCTCTTGTCGCGTCTGCTGCCCTGTTATTTGCCTGACCGGATATCTGTCTGCTTAATTGCGCGTTTGCTGCCATTGCTTGCCTGTCGTAACGGCGATTGATGAAGTATACGACCACGTTGGCAGACACAACCACCAGATTTAAGAGATACACGATCAATACATAGTTGAACCGGTGGGTATAGATTTTTGCAGAGATTCCAGCGATATACCCTGTAATGATAAGAAGTATAAACTGGAGGCTCATGTTGCTGGCTGATCTGGCTTTGATGTTCTTTGCAAGATTCATGGGCCAGGATAATCCAAAGCAGATCAGCATGGTAGATTCAAGAAGTTCAGCCATTTTGTTTCCCTCACTTTCTTTTTTGACAACCTTGTATGCAGAAAACCATCGTATATAGATAGCTGCTATTTACTGTTAGATTTTTATAGATGATTTCCTGTATAGCGTTCCTTTTGTTTACATCCCTAGTTTAGCATTGACGTATGATTATGTCTAATATATAATATTTATAAAAATTATAATGTATATATTATGAATCAGCAAATAGAAGGTATATCAGTAAATAGAAGGAACAATGCAAAAGAGCCGGGCAGATCAGATTACTGGTAGTAGAAAGGAAATATAAAAATGGAATTGACGCAGATCCGTTATTTTCTGGAAGTGGCAAATACAAAGCATATGACGAACAGTGCGAAAAATCTTCATATTACACAGCCGGCCCTGACCCAGGCCATACGGAGGCTGGAGAATGACCTGGGGGTTCCATTGTTTGCCGCAAAGGGGCGGAATATCGTTCTGACGGAATATGGGAAATATTTGCAGAAAAAATTGGAACCGTTGATGGCGCAGATCGATGATATTCCGGAACAACTGAAAATGATGGTCGCGCTGGAAAGCGAAACGATCCATATGAATGTACTGGCAGCTTCAAGCCTTGTAATGGAGGCAATCATACAATATAAAAAGAAACATGCGGATATCAACTTCCAGCTCCATCAGAATGTAGAAAGTGAACTTTATGACATTGCGGTAACGACAAAGCTTTTTTATCAGGCGGCTGATGAGGAAAACAGCTTTGCCTGCGCGGAAGAAATCTATCTGGCTGTTCCGGAGAACAGGAGATATTCAGGAAGAACCTCCGTCTGCCTTCCGGAAGTGGCGGACGAGGGCTTTGTAAGCCTCCTTGGTTCCCGGGAATTCCGTTATATCTGTGACCGTTTCTGCCAGCATGCGGGATTTACGCCGAAGATTATTTTTGAAAGCGATAATCCGGCCGCCGTAAAAAATATGATCGCGGCCAATATGGGGATTGGTTTCTGGCCGGAATTTACATGGGGCAGCATTGAAAATGAGCCTGTGCGGATTTTAAAAATAGAAGATCCGGTCTGCCAGAGGGATATTATCATCAACTATAACAGAAATAAGATGGACAGCCAGAATGTTGTTGATTTTTATGAATTTCTGAAAGAGTTTTTTATAAAAACAAAGCAGGATAATGTGTTTCATAAATAATCAAAACAGATTTTGCGCCCGCCCTTGTCCGTTTGACGGAAAAATGATAAGATAAAAATATAGCAGCCGCATAGCGTAGAACTGGAAAGGAGCGCGGGAATATGGGGATTTACGTGAATCCTGGGAATGTTGCATTCGAAATAGCAAGGCGTTCTGACTTATACATAGATAAAAGCCTGCTGATAGCTAAGATGAATTCAGTGTATAAAACCGAGAAAAGATTCATATGTGTAAGCAGGCCGCGCCGTTTTGGAAAATCAATGGCAGCGAATATGCTGTCAGCTTATTATAGCTGTGGCTGCGATTCCGCGTCATTGTTCACGGGATTAAAGATAGAGAGAGACGAGACATATAAAGCACATCTGAACCGGCATCATGCGATACGGTTAGATGTACAGCGTTTCTTGGAATCAGAGCGTGACCTTGAAACGTTTATTTCTGAAATTGAGAGTTCTGTGGCGCGCGAATTGGCAAAAGAATTTCCAGAGTGCGATGGCTTCGAAGAGAAAGACCGGTTAAAGACAATCCTGTCGCGGATATTTGACCAGACAGGAAATGGATTTATTTTTATAATCGATGAATGGGATTGTGTATTTCGAATCGCCAAAGAACACAAAGACATACAGAAAGGATATCTGGATTTCCTTCGAGGACTTTTTAAAGGAGCTGAATATGTAGAACTTGCGTATATGACTGGAATTCTTCCGATCAAGAAATATGGGGAGCATTCAGCAATTAATATTTTTGATGAATATTCCATGATAGATTCCGCTGACCTGGCAGATTTTTTGGATTTACGGAAAAAAGAGGTCCTTGGCTTATGTGAAAAAAAGAATATTGATTTTCAGGAGCTTCAGAAATGGTATGATGGATATGTGCTCAATAATCTGCATATTTATAATCCAAAATCTGTTGTAGATGCAGTTCAGAGAGGAAAATTTAAAAGCTATTGGACGGGAACAGAGACATATGAGGCTTTGAAAGTTTATATTGACCTGAACTTTGACGGACTTAAGACCGCAGTTGTGGAAATGCTCAGTAATGTGCATTGTGGAATAGATCCATTTACGTCCCAAAATGATATGACAACATTTAAAAGTAAAGATGATGTACTTACACTTCTCGTTCATTTGGGATATCTGGCATATGATGAGATGGCAGAAGAGGTTTTTATTCCCAATCAGGAGATTGCGCAGGAATTCATGCGTTCGGTGAAAGCTGGTGGATGGGAAGGATTGATTCAGGCATTAAGCCGTTCAGAAGAGCTTTTGGAGAGGACATGGGCATTAGACGAAGAAGCAGTAGCAGAGGCAGTGGAGGCAATTCACAGCGAGACGGCTTCTATTTTAAAATATAATAATGAGAATGCTCTTTCTTGTACGGTTCTTATGGCATATTATAGCGCAAAAGCATTTTATATGAATCCAATCATGGAATTACCGTCGGGGAAAGGATTTGCCGATGTGGTATATCTTCCGAAGCGGAACGTGGAACGGCCGGCACTGTTGGTGGAACTGAAATGGAATAAGACGGCGGAAGGAGCCATCAAGCAAATAAAAGATAAACGGTATTCTTCCTGGATTCAGGGGTATACAGGAGAGATTCTTTTAGTTGGAATTAACTACGATGAACATAAAGGGCATGAGTGCGTGATTGAGAAATTTGTAAAGCAGAAATAGAATGAGAAAGCAGGGGATATTCCGGAAGAACCTCTATCTGTCTTCCGGAAGTGGCGGATGAGGGCTTTGTAAGCCTCCTTGGTTCCCGGGAATTCCGTTATATCTGTGACCGTAAAGAATTTTAACTGGAAACAAAGCGGGATAATGTTTTTCATAAATAAGCAAAACAGATTTTGTGAATATTGCATTGGAATAGCAGGCTGATTTTTTACAAAGCAGCCACCGGAAAGTACCATGCCCTGCGATGGAATGGCATTAGTTCATCGCTCATGCATATAATAACCCCGGGCTGTACATCCATTTTAAATTTATCCAGAACCTTAAAATTCCTGTCCGGATGGGCAGGCGCTTTCCTTTTTTTGATTTCAATTGGATACATCTTATCGCCTTCCACCATCAGAAGATCAATCTCCTTCTGGTCAATATCGCGGTAGTAATACAGATCCGGTTGTTTTCCGGCATTATAATAGCTTTTTATGATCTCGGAAACCACAAAGGTCTCAAAAAATGCCCCATCCATCGCGCCGTTCTCAAGTGTCTCTGCATTTGGCCAACGGCAAAGATATGCAGCCAATCCGGTATCCATAACGTAAAATTTCGGCGTTTTCACAAGACGGTTTGTCACATTAGAATAATAGGGGCGTATAATAAAGATGATCCCGGAACTCTCCAGAATAGAAACCCAGGCTTTGGCGGTAGGAGAAGATATCCCTATGGCATTTGCAATCTCATTATACTTCAGTTCCTGGGATGTCCTTGCTGCCATGAAAACCAAAAAATCATAAAATTCACTCAATTTTCCTACCTGTGCCAGATCTCGTACATCCCGCTCCAGGTAGGTGTTTACATAATCCTGATAGAATCGGTCACGTTCCAGATCCGTTGTGATGAGTTTTGGCATACTACCCCGAAAGATCCGTTCATAAATCCGATGTATGTTCTTTGGGTGCATTTGTTCCATCCGTTCACGAAGAGATGGAAGATCAGGATGAAACACTCTTATCGGCCGATCTTCTATTTCAGCTTCTGACAGACCTGATAGTTCAAGGATCGCGACTCTGCCGGCAAGTGAATCAGATACTTCTTTCATCATTCTGAATTTCTGGGAACCTGTCAGCCAGTACATGCCATTGTTATCTTCGCCGTTCAAAGCCTTCTGGTCTACGATCTTTTTCATCTCCAGAAGGATGGATGGTACTCGCTGGAACTCATCGATCAGAAGCGGATATCCATAGGTTTCAAAAAAAAGTGCCGGGTCCTGTTCCGCAAGACGGCGGGCATTTCCATCGTCCAATGTTACATAGCGGCGCCTGTCTTCCTTTATGTGGTTCAGCATGGTTGATTTCCCCACTTGTCTTTGGCCGCAGACCATAACAATGGGATAGAATTTTGATGCCTCCAGTACCTGGCGTTCTAAATGCCTGTTAATATACACAACTGATACCTCCAATCATTGCGGGGACGAGATTAATAAAGTCTGATTTTATTTTACTCATTGAAATTCGGACTGTCAAGTCCGGAACGGATATCAATATATTTTTGACAGACTTTTTTATCAAGGTAAAGTAGGATCATGTTTATCGTAAATAATCAAAACAGATTTTCTGACCGGCCTTGTCCGTTTGCCGGAAAAATGATAAGATAAATATAGAACTTGCGTATATGACAGGAATTCTTCCAATCAAGAAATATGGGGAGCATTCAGCAATTAATATTTTTGATGAATATTCCATGATAGATTCCGCTGACCTGGCAGATTTTTTGGATTTACGGAAAAAAGAGGTCCTTGGCTTATGTGAAAAAAAGAATATTGATTTTCAGGAGCTTCAGAAATGGTATGATGGATATGTGCTCAATAATCTGCATATTTATAATCCAAAATCTGTTGTAGATGCAGTTCAGAGAGGAAAATTTAAAAGCTATTGGACGGGAACAGAGACATATGAGGCTTTGAAAGTTTATATTGACCTGAACTTTGACGGACTTAAGACCGCAGTTGTGGAAATGCTCAGTAATGTGCATTGTGGAATAGATCCATTTACGTCCCAAAATGATATGACAACATTTAAAAGTAAAGATGATGTACTTACACTTCTCGTTCATTTGGGATATCTGGCATATGATGAGATGGCAGAAGAGGTTTTTATTCCCAATCAGGAGATTGCGCAGGAATTCATGCGTTCGGTGAAAGCTGGTGGATGGGAAGGATAGATTCAGGCATTAAGTCGTTCAGAAGAACTTTTGGAGAGGACATGGGCATTAGACGAAGAAGCAGTAGCAAAGGCAGTGGAGGTAATTCACAGAATGCTCTTACGGTTCTTATGGCATATTATAGCGCAAAAGCATATTATATGAATCCAATCATGGAATTACCGTCGGGGAAAGGATTTGCCGATGTGGTATATCTTCCGAAGCGGAATGTAGAACGGCAGCACTGTTGGTGGAACTGAAATGGAATATTTCGGTCTGAGTGGGTTTACTGAAAGGGGTTGTCAATTCTACGAAATTTGACGGCACTTATGAGCAGACACTATATAATAAATAGATATTGACGATAAATGGAACTTTATCAGAAATAGAATAGTGAAAGACCGTTAAAATTTCCATAAGGAAAGCAGGAGTGGCAGACAGATGAAAGTGCTTTTGGTCAATAAATTTCATTATAAAAAGGGCGGTAGCGAGACATATTATTTTACAGTTGCAGAAGCATTAAAAACGAGAGGACACGAAGTAGTGTTTTTGGCTATGAAGGATGATGAGAAGAATATCCCTTGTGAGCAGGAAAAATATTTCGTGTCTAATTCTACTGTACAAGGCGGAGTTAAGAGCAAACTGAATATGATTTTGCACATTGCCTATTCCAAGGAAGCCTACTCTAATATGAAAAAACTCCTGTTGGAAGAAAAACCAGACCTTGTGATTTTGAATCTTGTACATAAGCAGATTACGTTGTCTATTATAGATGCAATTAAAGAGTATAATTCGAAATTGCCAATTTTTTGGACGATGCATGATTTGATTACAATCTGTCCATCTTATACGATGCTGGACGGAAAAGGCGAGGTCTGTGAAAGATGTTTAGGAGGTAGCTTTAGACCGTGTGTCGATAATCGTTGCATAAAAGGGTCTAAACTAATGAGTATATTATCCAAATACGAGGCTGACTATATCCGAAAAAAGAAATGGTATGATCAAGTAGATTTATTCATCTGTCCGTCGGAGTTCTATTGCAAAAAATTACAGAGAGCAAAGTTTACCACAAGCAAGATTGTAACGCTTAGAAACCCTTTGCCATTTGATACAAAATACGAAGTGTTTTTAAAAAATAATGACTATATTCTTTACTTTGGAAGATTGGCAAAAGAAAAAGGCGTAAGAACTCTGATTGATGCCGTCAGGAAAACGGGGTGCAGACTTATTGTCGTAGGTACAGGTCCTATAGAGGATGAACTGAAAGTATATGCCAATAGGTTAAGCAATGTGGAATTTAAGGGATTTCAGAAGGGAAAGGCATTGATAGATTATATTAAGAATAGTCGATGTGTCGTTCTTCCTTCCGAATGGTATGAAAACGGGCCATACAGTGCAATGGAGGCAATGTCATTTGGCAAGCCGTTGATTGTTTCTGATAATGGAGGCTTGCCGGAGTTGGTGGACGATGGTGTGAATGGCTATGTGTACAACGCAAAAAGTGGTGTTGATGCATTGGCAGAATGTATCTGGAAGATGATGGGATTAACGGAAGCAGAGTATAAGACGATGACTATGTGTTCATTGAATAAGGCTAAAAGACTTTTCAATCCAGATCAGTATGTGAATCAGATTGAGAAGTATTATGCGGAGTTTAGAGGATAAAGAGTTAGGTGGCAGCGGATACTGCTGTTAGGAGAAACATTGGGGTTGCCATATTTGTTTAATTATGTTAAAGAAGAATAAGATGAAACAAAGAAAACTTAATGGAACTGTTATTGTAACATATCGTTGCAATGCGCAATGTAATATGTGTAATCGCTATAAAAGTCCTTCGAAGCCGGATGAGGAAATAAGCATAGAAACAATTAAGAAATTACCAAAGATGTATTTTACTAATATTACAGGGGGTGAGCCATTCCTTCGATCAGACTTGAAAGATATTGTAAATGAATTATATAAAAAATCAGATCGCATTGTGATTTCCACAAATGGATATTTTACAGAGAAAATTTTGGATCTATGTAAAGACTTTCCAAAGATTGGAATCCGAATTTCTATAGAAGGATTGGAAGATACAAATAATAAAATACGAGGTTTGGATAATGGCTTTCAGAGAGGCTACAATACACTAATAGAGTTACGAAAAATGGGAATGAAAGATATTGGGTTTGGCATGACTATCCAAGACACAAATTGTATGGAGATTTTGCGGCTTTATAAAATTTCTGATGAATTGGGGATGGAATTTGCCACAGCAAGTCTTCATAATAGTTTTTATTTTGTGGAGTCAAATAATATTATTAAAAATCGTCCTAAGGTGGCAAAACAATTTGAAGTTCTAATAAATGAGTTATTAAACAGTAGTAGTCCTAAAAAATGGTTTCGAGCATATTTTAATCATGGATTGATAAACTATATTTATGGCCAAAAACGTCTTTTGCCTTGTGATATGAGTTTTGACACTTTTTTTATCGATCCATATGGAGATGTTATGCCTTGTAATGGAACTAAAAATAAAGAAGTAATGGGGAATCTTAATAAGCAGAATTGGGATGAACTGTGGAATAGCCCAGAAGCGGAAATTGTAAGACGAAAGGTCCGATGTTGTGATAGGAATTGTTGGATGATTGGTTCTGTTTCTCCAGCTATGCACAAATATATATGGATTCCATCATTATGGATTATTCGGCATAAATTTTTACGATTTTTTATGAAGAAGAAATACTCAATGTATGAGAATAAAATTGTCAGAGACTATAAGAGAGGAATTGTTACAAAAGAAGAGCTGGACAGATGTAGTACATGTGATATGTATTGAAAATAAATATTATTTATTTGATGTACCTGGGAAAGAGAGAAGGCTAGATAATGAAGAAAATAACATTGTATGTTGTGGGACATAAGCCATTTGAACTTCCAGCTGAATGTGATGCAATATATCATCCAATTTATGTAGGGAATGGAATTTCATATGGAAAAGCAAAAAGTTTTTTATCTGATGACATAGGTTCCAACATTAGCAAGAAAAATGCAAATTATTGTGAAATGACTGCATATTATTGGATATGGAAAAATGATCTGGACAGTGAAATTGTAGGCGTTTTGCACTATAGGAGATATTTTAAAAATGAGAGAATTCTTACGGCATCTGATATTGAAAACAGTGTTATCTTACAAACGGATAATGCAGTGATTTTGCCCAAACCAATTACTTGGAAAAAAGATTCTGTTTATTTAGCATATTTACGTGGAGGAGGATATAAAAAGGATATAGAACATGTGATAAAGATTATTGATAAAATATATCCAGAATATATGCCAGCATTAAATAAAGTTCTGAATGGTCACAAAGCTAGCTATTGTAATATGATAATTTGTAGAAAAACATTTTTTGATGGTTATTGTAAATGGATTTTTAGAATTCTAGGAGAGATGGAAGATCAGACCGACATGACAGGATATACGAAAGAGGAACAACGAGTATATGGCTATCTTGCAGAGATTTTGTTGAATGTATATTGTGAACACAATGAATGCCAGAAGGAAGAAAAAAATTTATTTATGCCAGAAAATGAATCATCCTCAAAAAAGAAAAGAAAAGAGATTTTATATTTTGCTAAAGAGATAATAAAACACGCAATTTGGTTCCCATCAGGAATAAAGCCAGCGAGAAGAAAGTTAGGAGTTTAGTATAATGAAAATATTGATGCTTGTCAATTGGAAAGTGGAATGTTGTGAATCTGTTCCAATTGACAGACAGCCTCCTGATTACTACATTAAGGGGGCAGATTATTGGTTTTATCGATATTTCAAAGATAAACCGGATGTAGATATTATTGATACAAGTTCTTTTCTCTGGTTGGAAAGCTTTGAGAAAAATACATTAAGATTTTATATTATTCAGGCATTGAAAGCTATTCCAAAGTTAAACCAATATGATTTGATTGTATCGCATGGGATGCAGTCCGGTGTGGTAATTAGTTTATGGCGCAGATTATGGAAAGGAAATATAAAGCATATTGTATTCGATATTGGATCTTTTGCTAGTGCATCTGAATCCGGTTTTGCCTTAAAATTAATGCGGTTTGCCAGTAAATCGATTGATAAAATCATTTATCATACTAGTAGTCAAATTGAATATTATAAGAAATTTTTTCCCTGGATTATTGAAAAAAGTAATTTTGTTCGATTTGGCGCAGATATAGATTTTTTCTCTTCCGAGAAGTTAGAAAAAGCGAGAAGTGAGGAGGAATATATAATCTGTGTGGGATATTCAAAACGTGATTGGAAGACGTTAGTAGATGCATATTGTCAAATTGATACAAGCGTAAAATTAAGATTAGTAGGGCATGTGATACATGATTTAGAAGAAATACAGGGAATAGAGCAGATTCCTTTCGTTCCAATAAGAGAATTGATCAATCAAATTAGTCATGCTATATTTTGCGTGTTACCGCTTGAAAAGTTTAATTACTCTTATGGACAAATGACATTGATGCAACAGATGGCTCTGGAGAAGTGTGTAATCACAGCGAGGGTTCCGAGTTTGGTCGATTATGTGCAAGAAGGGAAAACAGCAATTATGTATGAGGCAGGAAATGTTGAAGATTTATGTTATAAAATAAAAGATTGCTTAACGAGAAGAGAATATGTAAAGACAATAGGGAAAAACGCAAGGGAGTATTTAGAAGTGCATTGCAATGAGAAAAAAATGGCTGACGAGCTGGAAATATTGTATATACAGCTACTGGGGGAAAAAGTGTATGGCAATACCTAAGGTGATTCATTATTGCTGGTTTGGAAAGGAACCATTGTCACCAGATATATTAAAATGTATCGAGAGCTGGAAAAAATACTGCCCTGATTATCTTATCATACAATGGGATGAAAGTAATTATGATTATAAAAAATATAGATTTACTGCTGAAGCATATGAAGCAAAAAAATGGGCGTTTGTTTCTGATGTTGCAAGGTTGGAGATTGTGTACATGTATGGTGGATTTTATTTGGACACAGATGTTGAATTAATTCAATCATTGGATTGTCTTTTACATGAAGTCGCTTTTATGGGATTTGAGCAAGGAAGAAATATAAATACGGGACTTGGATTTGGGGCAGAAGTAGGAAATAGAATTATTAAAGGAAATTTAGACTTGTATAGGAAGCAACGTTTTATAAAAGAAGATGGCAATTATAATTTAAAACCTTGTCCTCAATATACGACAGAATATCTTATAAATTTAGGGCTGAAAAGAGAAGATAAAAGACAAAAAATAGAAAATATTTCTATATATGAAACAGAATATTTTTGTCCAATGTTGCTTTTAAATGGAAAAGCCAAAACAACTATTAATACAATATCTATACATCATTATGCAGGATCTTGGACGACAGAAAAAGAAAAAAAAGAAGCTATGTATAGAATTTGGGTGTTTACATATTGTGGTAGATTTGGAAGACGGATATTTGATGGATTTTTGTTATTAAAAGCGAAAGGATTTTACCAATTTATTTCACGTATATGTGAAATTATATTACGTAAAACATAACATCATTAAGTGTGGATGGAGAAATATATGAAAATAAAAATAAATAGATGGAGTTTTCCGCTTTCCTGTTTCCTAATCGTTTATTTAAAACCATATAATGTTACATTGTTTCCTACAATAAATGTGCTTTTTCAATTTATAAAATTTGTTGGCACTGCGATATTAATTTTATTATTTATATTGCAAAATAAAAAAATATCGAGATTTACCGGATATGCTGTTGGGTTTTGTATAACATGGTGTATTAGTATGTTAAAAAGTGCAGGAAGCCTTGGGAGTAATTTACAGGTAGTACTATCTATTATCGGTATTTCTCTTTTGTTTGACTATTTTTCTAATACTTTGAAATTTGAAAAATATATTTATAAAAGTTTAAGTTTGATTTCCAAATATTATATATTTTTAAATACAATATCCTTCTTTAAGGGGGGAACTTTTCTTGTGGCGGGTGGGGAAGAAGAATTCTTTTTAGGTAAAGATAACTTTGCGGCCTTCATTTTAGTGGCTTTATGTGGAATTGTATTTGCAAATGATTTGTTAAATTATGAGAAAATAAGAATTAATACATGGATTTTTGCAATAATCGGATTTATAGGACTTTGCTATCGATTATCATATGCGGGTATGATTACATATTTTATTTTATTAATTGTTGTAGTTTATATGAATTATCCTCAAATCAAAAAGTTATTGTCTGTTAAAAATGTAATATTACTTAGCACCGCGGTTCTTATATCAATTATTAGTTTTAATATTCAAAGGTTTATTCAACCATTGATGTATAGTATGGGAAAAACAGGTTTCAGTGCACGTGAGTTCATATGGCCAAGAGCTCTTTACCTTATAAAATCAAACTGGATATGGGGATATGGGTATTTTACAGAAAGTCAATTGGCTAATCGTATACTCTATGGCGCAGATCATCCACATAATTTTATTTTAGAATATCTCTTGTTTACAGGAATTATAGGAACGGTTGTTTTTCTGGGATGGATAATATATACTTTAAAAATACCAAAAGAAATCAGGCAGTGTAAACATATCAATGTATTAATTTTATGCTTTGCAGCAATTTTATTAGATGGAATTTTTGATTTTTATATGGGACTCATATATATGTATGTGATAATGGCACTTATACATTTAAGTACAATAATATTGATGGATAAAAAGTTGGAATAAAACGGTATTAGTACTCAGGATTTTAGATTAGAGGGAAACAAAATGAAAATTGGAATCATTACATTTCATTATGTTTGGAACTATGGTGCAGTGATTCAGTGTATAGCATTGAAAAGAGTATTAGAAGAGCAGGGATACTCAGTGTGTGTAATTAATTATATTCCTAAGTATGGGGAACCTCATATATTACCTAATCCAATTAGAGCAGGAAAAGCAATCTATATGGAATTATACGAAAGATCAGTTCTGTATAGATTATATCGGTCTTTTCGTCGGGGAATAAAAACTATCCTGGATATTAAAAAAGTGTTTAATTTTAAGCAACGAAATTCTATATTTTGTAAATTTCAGAATGATTATATGAATTTAACACGTCCATATAGATCATTGGAAGAATTGGAAAATGATCCTCCAAATTGTGATGTATATATATGTGGTAGTGATCAATTATGGAATCCTAATATTACCGGTGGCAGGTATGATGCCGCATATTTTTTGAAATTTGGAAAAATGGAAGTACGTAGAATTGCTTATGCAGTAAGTGCATTAGAATTTGAAAAAGGGAATAAGGAAGAATTAAAATATTTATTAAATTATCCTGATGTTATATCTTTACGAGAAAATAAATATAAACAATATATAGAGAAATTAATAGAAAAAAAAGTAACTATATGTGCAGATCCAACCCTTCTGATCGATGCTAGATGTTATATGGAACTGGAAGAGCAGAATGGTATAGTAGAACCTTACATATTGGTATTCCTCCTATGGAAGGGTAATTCTGCCGAATTATGTAAAAGAATAATTAAAAAATTGAGAAAAAAGGAATATATGAAAGTAGTTGATGCATCTCCGGAGCCTTTTATGTATATAGAGAATGAAATAATTAAAAATCTAATAACACCTGCAGAATGGCTTAATTTAATACATAATGCTTCTTATGTTATTACAAATTCATTCCATTGTTTGGTATTATCAACAATTTATAAAAGAGAGTGTTATATTATTCCGTGTTTATCTGATAAGATGCCAAGACTTTTGGAATATTGCGATACAATAGGTATCATGAATAATTGCATACAAAAAATAGACGATATTCCGAAGGCATTAAAATTATCTATTGACTATGATACAGTGGATCAAAGATTAAACATTCTTAAAAGTGAAGGAATCCAATTCTTACGAAATTCAATACAGAAATTAGAAGGATAAAATAATATTTTAGAGTATAAGTAAAAGTAGTAAAGGATAAAGATTAATGAAAAATTTATTGAAAAAGTATGATGCTCTCTCCGTAAAATTTAAAGCTTTGCTTTGGTTTTTTATGTGTTCTATATTACAACGTGGGATTTCGGTAGCCACGACACCAATATTTACACGTATAATGACAACATCGGAATATGGACAATTTAGTGTTTTTAACTCATGGATGTCTATTATTATGGTGTTTGTCACATTACAGCTTTCTGGCGGCGTATTTTCAATGGGGATAGTTAAGTTTGAGGAAGAAGCAGATATTTTTACATCTTCTTTACAAGGATTAACGCTTGTATTGTGCTTTATGTGGTCTGTAGTTTATTTGTTATTTCAGGATTTCTGGAATGACTTATTTACTTTAACTACAACGCAGATGTTAGCAATGATATTACTGATTTGGGCGAGTACGGTATTCAATTTTTGGATGGTGACTCAAAGGAATTCTTATCAATATCGATTATTAGTAATTGTTACACTTATTAGTTCGATTTTTAGACCTTTAATTGAGATGTTTTTAGTATTGCATTCAAATGATAAGACTACTGCTAGAATTCTTGGTTATACAATTGTAGATCTTGCCGCATATTCATGGATGTTTTTTTGGCATATAAAACGTGGGAAAAAATTTTTTTCGGCAAGGTTTTGGAAATATGCAATTCTATTTAATCTTCCACTTATACCACATTATCTTTCTAATTCCATTCTGGAAAGTTCAGATAGGATTATGATACAACGAATGGAAAGTGAAGCTAGTGCGGGGGTTTATAGCTTAGCATATTCGACTTCACGAATTATGTTAATAGTGAGTAACTCCATTAATATGGTTATGGCACCGTGGATTTATCAAAAAATCCATAAAAAGTTATATAGTGATATAAAAAGAATGGTATATCCAGCATTGTTTCTTATCGCATTTGTTAATCTGTGCCTTATAGCTGCGGCACCAGAAGTCGTTTCATTTTTTGCTCCCGCTGAATACTATGAAGCTATATATATAATACCACCAGTTTCAATGAGTGTATATGTGGATTTTTTGTATATGTGTTTTGTAGGCTTTGAGTTTTATTTTGAAAAGCGTATTTGGACAACTGTTGGGACAACATGTAGCGCAATAATCAATATTATTCTAAACTATATATGTATTCCAAGGTTTGGTTACTATGCTGCAGGCTATACAACTTTAATTTGTCTTCTTTTCAATTCATTTTTGCATTATTATTTTATGAGAAAGGTATGTACGGCATATCTAGGTGGTGTATATCCTTATGATTTGAAGATACTATTATCAATTACTGGAGGGACTATGGCAATTGCATTTTTATATATTCCTATGTATAGATATGCAATTATGCGTTATATTATGACAATTGTACTTGTTCTAGTCTGTTTTACGAAAAGGAAATATTTTCAACCGATAGTAAAAGAAGGAATTAGCAGCATGCAGAAAAAGTAATATAGAGCGATTGAAATGATACAAGTAGTGAAGAAGATTACGAGTCTGCTTCCGCGCAAGTTTCTACAGAGAAGTTTATTAATAAATGAGGGCAGATATGTTTGAAACAAAGAATAGAGAAATATGGATAGATAATATAAAAGTATTTGCTTGTATTTTGGTTGTAGTGGGACATTTCTTTCAAAGTATGACAAAAGCTAATATTTTGCCAGAAAATAATGTATATTTATGGTTTAATCAGACAATCTATTATTTTCATGTGCCGTTGTTTTTTATTTGTTCCGGATATTTATATCAAAAAAACAGTAAAGTAGAAAGAGTGTCTGATTGGGAAAAAAATGTGTTAAAAAAAGTATTGGATTTTGGTATCCCTTATTTCACATTTTCAATTATTACATGGATTTTAAAAACGATATTTTCGAATCAAGTAAATAATGAAGTTGATGGGATATTAAAAATCTTATTTGTCAGTCCGATACCTCCTTATTGGTATTTATACTGTCTATTTTTAATCTTTTTAATTACACCGACTTTGAAAAATAGAAGGATAGCTGTTTTAGGATTAGTATTAGCATTTACATTCAAGATTATTTCTATATGTGTGGGAATGAGAATCAGAGTATATGCAGTATCCGTGGTTCTTTCAAATGAAATATGGTTTATTGTCGGAATGTGTTTGTATATTTTTGATTTTCAAAACATAAAACAGAAAACTGCGGAAGTAATTGGTATTGCTACAGGTACTGTTTTTTTTCTTCTTAGTATCCTGGTGTATCAAAAAGAAATAGAGTTTAATGGGATAAGTTTTTTTATGGGAGTAATTGCCTGTATATCTGTGATAATATTATTCCTTTCTTTTTTCAAAGAAAAAGAACAGAATAAAATATTTAAATTTTTGATCAAATATACAATGCCGATATTCTTGATGCATACTATTTTTGCGGCAACAATAAGGAGTATATTGGCGAAAATAGGAATTTCGAATGGGTATATTCATATTATTGTTGGAATTGGAGGCAGCTTTATAGGACCGATTTTAGCAGCAATAATTATGGAAAAATATACATGGATGAAATTCTTTTTATATCCAAGAAAATATGTTAAAATATCAACAAGATATAATGAGTATGACTAAATGGGTGTGTATGTAAAATAATCTGTAATCCAATGCCTTCTGCAGGGCGCGCACAGCCAGGTTGCTGGTAATGTGTCTGTCCATTATACTGGCCACCACACTCCGGTCATAGAGGTCTATGATGGTGCAGTTGTACCGTACATCCCCATTCTTCAGGAACAGGTATGTGAAATCCGTACACCATTTTGGGTTCGGCTTGTCCACGTGGAAGTCCTGGTTCAGCTTGTTCTCAAATATTTTATGCGGCTTCCCTGGCTTTGTCCCTGATTTTTTAGGGCGTACGATGGAATGCGGCTCCATCTCCGTGTTCATATATTTATGGATGGTAGTGGCGCTTCTTATATATCGAAACAGTTTGTTCTGCCGTCCGATTCCAATCATATTTCCCACAGATAAAGTCTGAAGCTTCCTTTTTATATTCTTGTACGGTTATTTTATACTCACACAGTAATTGTAGTTTTTCTCTCAAGTCCGCCACATTACTTTTCTGAAAGACAACTGCTTTGTCCTCAATAACCTCTGTGCATTCCGGAATATCCGATACCAGGCAGCAGTTTCCATAACTCATAGCTTCCAAAAGGCTGAGCGGCATTCCTTCCAGGTCGGACGGCAAAGTATAAATATAGGCATTACTATACAATTCCTCAAGTATCCTTCCCTGTACAAAACCAGTAAAAAGAATCCTGCGATCTTCGTTAGCCAGCCATTTTAATTCCTTTAAAAAGGCATCTGTATCCGAACTTCCTCCTGCAATCACCAGCTTCTTGCCAGTCCTGACTTTTTTGAAAGCTTCAATAAGATATTTCACGCCTTTTTCAGGCACAATACGCCCTAAAAATAGAATATATCCATCCTTTTTGAGTCCCCATTTCTGTTGGATTAAATCAGCCTTTCTAATCTCAGGCCTGCTCACGCCATTAGGGATCAATACGGTTCTTCGCCCATAGTTTCTCAAGAAATACTGTTGCATCCCTTCGCTGAGAACAATGATCTCATCCGCGAAACGAACGGAATTTTTTTCTCCCATCATGATATATGCAGAAGCAAACCTTCCCCACTTGGCCCTCTGATGATCAAGACCATGAACGGTCACGATTACCTTCTTTCCCATGATTTTCGGCAGCCAGCACATAAATGCAGGACCTTCGGCATGGATATGGACGATGTCATAATTCCCGAAGGCCGCCGCAAAAGAAGCGAAGACGGAGGAAGTTACAGCTGCCAGTCCATGATAGTCTATAGTAAACACATTTTTTAGTATGATCCCCTGATAGGTATCCCTTTTTTTTGAATCAAATTCTGCCCCTGCAGTATGATGGCCCAGGCGGTTATAGCAGGTTACTTGATTTCCTTCTATGACCATTCTTGTACTCAATTCTTCAACAACAACTTCAATTCCGCCCTCCCGGGATGGGATTCTTTTATGGCCAAGCATAGCTATTTTTAAACGTTGGTCTTTTTCACGCTTTTTCATATCACTCTTTAAAGCCCATCTTCCTACACAGCCCCGTTCCTTCCTGCCAATACCCTTAGTGTCTTCCACAAAATTTTTATATCCAGCCCCAGATTCCACTCGCTGATATATTTCGTATCCAGCGCCAGGACTTCCTCAAAGTCCACAATATTGCTTCGCCCGTTCACCTGCCACATCCCGGTCATTCCTGGTTTCGCCGCAAGCCGCATCTTATGGTGGAGTTCATACTGTTCGTATTCATCTACGGTAGGGGGCCTTGTCCCGACCAGGCTCATATCTCCCTTCAGGACATTCCAAAATTGGGGGAATTCATCTAAGCTTGTGCATCTCATAAATCTTCCGACCGGGATGATACGTGGGTCATCATCCACCTTGAACATCAGGCCGTTCATTTTATTCTGTGTCATCAATTCCTGCTTTCTTTCCTCCGCGTCAGGATACATGGAACGGAATTTATGCAGGTTAAATACCCGGCCATTTCGTCCAATACGTTTCTGCGAAAAGAAGATTGGCCCCGGAGACTGCAGATAGATGACGGGGGAGAATATGATAAAGATGATCCCGGTGAGTACAAGCCCAACCAGAGCCCCTGCGATATCCATCATTCTTTTGGCCATTAGCTGCCAGTCGCTGGCAAATGTTGTACCTATGGAAAGTACCGTATAGCTTCCAAAATGCTCGATCACCCGATTCCCTATATTCGTTCCGAATGGAGACAGCCTAATATGTACGGTCACTCCCATACTTATAAAATGATTGATCATCAATTCTATATGGGAATCCTCCCCCTGGAGCGACAGGAACACTTCATCAATTACGTTATGCTTTATATATGTCAGTATCGTATCCTTTGACGCAACCACCGGCACAGATTTTATATCTGTACCAATCAGGTCCTGATCATAGATCATGATTCCGGCAATGATGAAATTCTCAAAGCGCTGTGATTGGAAATTCTCAATGATATGTTCAATATTATGAGTGTCGGATATCACCAGGACGGTTCGTTCCTCTTTCCTTTTTCGGATCCGTGTCCGTATTACACGTTTCCAGGCCAGTCTTGCCACAGCCATAACGCAGCAGCCGATTCCCCACATCAGGGATATAATGATCCGGGAATAGACAGCGGTCTGCTTTGTAGCAAACAGATACACAAAAGCAGAGAGCAGTATGGCAGTATTGTGTTTTACCACAGATTTTATCTCTATGAGATAGCCGCGTTTTATGATGTTTTTATAGCTGTCCAGGAAAAAAACAACACACACATGCAGCAGCAGAATGATGATTCCGAATTTTGCGTAATCATCATTATGAAACGGCCATTCGAGGCCATTCCGGATAATACATGCCGACAGGAACGCAAATTCAAGGCAAAGCATGTCCAGCATCATGAAGTCAAAATGTTTTAACCAACTGCTTTCTCCCTGCCTGTACATGTCTGCCTCCCCTGTTTACGTCATTTCCAAAGTGTTTTTCCCTGGTACTTTTTTATGAAGAGCCACAAACAAAAACCATCACTGTGTCAGTGGCGCTTCATTCACCAATACCCCCTGTACCAGATAGCGTTTGTCCGGCTTTGTATCCAGGCAGGTGCTCAGGGTAATGATGCGGTCGCTGGCATCTACCTCCACACCGTCCCTGAAATGTGCTCCCGCGTCGCGGCTTAGGAATATCATGTCCAGATACTCCTGGAATCCGGAATCACCGGCAAAACCATAGGTATAGAGTATGTGTTCATCTCCTGATTCATATGCCGCGAAAATGTCATATATAAATACCTGCTCCGGAGTATAAATATATGCATATCGATTGGCTTCAAAGAAGTTTTTATCTTTGTAGCTGTGCAGCGTATGGAACATCGTGCCGTCATTTAGGTCATGGCCATAGATGACGGTATTTTGATCCGTGAAATCCTTGCTGTTCAGTCTTTCTGTGTAGATGCAGCCCGGATATCCCTGACTGCCGTCCAGGTTGTGTCCCAGATAATAGGAGTCGTCCTCCGGATGCTGGAGTACAGGATAGTCTATACTGGTTCCGGGGATATAGAGCCATGCATAGATGTCCCCATTTTCTGCATGAAGCGCTTCCCAGTCCAAATCCTTTTCCGGTGCATCGGCTCCTGCCGCGGATACTTCACCATCGTCGTCCGGAATGGGAACTTTTTGGCTGTCAGTACTGTCAGAACGCGCCGCCAGGTCATCAAAGCGTTCCTGTGCGTTTTTCTGTATCTGCCGGGTACGGAACATAAATCCAAGGATTACCGCCAGGGCGATTGAGAAAATGACAAGTAAGATTCTATAGAATAGCTTTTTCCGCTTTTTTTTCAAATTAATAGGCCTTTCTGTTTTTATTCCTTTTCTTTTCTTTCTTTTGAAACCAGGGACCATAAGATCCCTGGTTCTTCTGCCACATGTTGTGCCCGCGGGAATGCCGGTAAAGACAATCCCGCATTTTTAGATATGCCGTTTAAACGTGATATCCTGAGTTATGCGTTATATTTCGCTTTTTTACCGCAAACAATCATGCCTGCTATACAAAGCATTGCCAGAACCGGTAAAACGGAAAACGCGGAACCGGTTTTCGGAGAAGATACAGCGCTTGTGGTGCTGGTTCCCGTCTGCTGTCCGGCCTGAAAAGCACCAGGGGTGGTACCCCGTACCGGGCCGGTAAGCTGTTTTGGAAGCTTAACAAACGCTACCGGTGAGAAAGATGTGAATCTTCCTGTAATAGTGCCGTTTCCGACAGCTTCCACCGGAATCAGTTCCCAGCCATTGCCGGTCAAATGAAGGATGGCGATATTGTCGCCAGCCTGTATGCCCGGGACGTTAAAAGTAACCAATCCATCCGCTGGGATCGTTCCGCTGACCTCGACTACAGTCATGACCTGTGCGTCCGCGTCAACCTGGGCCGCCACTACCTGGGCCGCCACGATTACCTGAGCGCCATAAACGCCTTCCGGCGCCGCTACCGCGATACCGGCAGTAGGCGACTCTACCTGGCCTGCTGTCTCAGCATTCGCGGTGAGCACTGCCTGCTGCTGTGAGGAGGGCCTGTTGGTATCCGTTACATTTGAAGTATTTGAAGAACCTGCCGCAAACGCGGTCGTTCCCATTGCCAGTACCATAAGCGCTGTAAGCAATCCCACAAGTTTCTTTTTCATTTCCGCATCACTCCTTTCTTACATATTCCATGTGGTTTTTATATCAAGCGCAGCATTGCAAGCAATACTTCACCTAATATCAGTTTGGGTCAGGATTCGGCCTCGTTATAAAAAATCTGCAGGACCAGATCATAAAGAGCCGCGTCATCCGCGTGAAATTCCTCGAATTCTTCCCCCATACGTGTCTCCCCTGGGACAGTATACATCCGGCTTCCATCGTACTCATAGGTGATCAGTTCCGAGACCAGGTTTACAAAATCCACATCGGCCACCAGATATTCCGAGATGGAATCATATAGTTCAGCCGCTTTGTCAGGATTGCCAGCCATGGCCGTTTTTAATTTTCCTATAAAAGTAGTGATATATTGTTCCTGTCTGCGCAGGCGGAAGGTCGCACTGTCGAATTCATTGATATCCCTGCCGCGTAGATAATAGTAGGCTTCCGCCCCGTTAAGGGTACGGATTTCCCCGGCATGCAGTTCTACACCTTTGTCCGGATAGCTGAGGTTCTGCAGTACTGAGACCTCCACGCCGCCCACCGAATCATTCAATGCCGGAATTGCCCCCATATTGATGGAGAGATAGCCGCTGATCGGGAGGTTGTAGAAGAGATAGGAGACCGCGTCTGCCGTTCTGGAGCAGCTCAGGTGCCTTCCGTCCCCAAAGCCATGCTGTACACAGAGCTGTGCGTCAATCTCGCCTGTATCTGTCCCATCCTTATCCTGAGTCTGGATCTTCGTAATTGTGTTGCGGTGGATGGAGACCAGGGAAATGGTTTTGTTTTCTGAATCGGCTACGATAAGGAACAGGGCATCCGCCTGCCCGCCGCTGACGCCGTCCTCTGCCTCCAGGGCCGGGCCGTCTTTGTCAATTCCCATCAGAAGATAGGTCCGGAGACGGTTGTTGTACTTATAATGCTTTCCATGATAGCTGATTATGCCTTCCTGCCACTTTTCCCGTACCGTTTCCGCGGCTGTGTCTTCCGGGGCGGGGGTTGTCGCGCTGACATCCGATGCCTGATTCCGGCGCAAATATAATCCCGCCGCGATTGTTCCTGCAAGGGTAATAGAAAGCGCGGTAAAAAGCAGGATAAAGGGTATGTACTTATTACGTCTGGCGGCAGGTTTCTTTTGTCTGATACTCATGATTGTTCCTTACTGCCGTAATAATTTCCATAATAATGGCCATATTCGCTTTTCTTCATCTTCACTTTATTCAGTACGGCTCCAAGTATACGTACGCCTGACGCTTCCAGCTGCTTTTTTGCTCCGGTGATCATGCGTCCGCTTGCGATTCCCTGGGCAATCACCATGATGGCCCCGTCACAATATTTCGCGGCTACCGCGGCATCAATTGCCGCGCCCAGCGGCGCGCAGTCCAGCAGGATATAATCAAAATGCTCTTTTCCAAAATCAATCAGTTCTCCGAAATATTTTTTGTCCAGGATTTCCGTCGGATTTGGAACGGAAGGTCCCGCAAAGATTATGGACAGCTTCTGGATATCTGTAGAATACAGCACTTCGTCCAGCTTTCTCTGGCCTGACAGGTAATGGGACAATCCATAAATTTCTCCGCCGGCCGCGTTTTTGGCACGGAGGCGTCCGATCAAAATAGATTTCCGCATGTCCGTGTCGACCAGCAGTACGCGTTTCCCGGATTCAGTCATGGAACGGGCCAGATCTATGGTTACGGTGCTTTTGCCTTCGTTCGGGATCGTGCTGGTGATGAGGATTGTCTGAATGTCATCGCCGCAGAACTGGATATTTGTTTTAAGCGCGCGGAGAGATTCCTTCATGGTATACTCTAACTCACTTATATTTTCAAGCAGTACAAATTGCATAGCCGCATTCCTCCTTATGCGCTTCGTTTCGGCTTTTTCTTCTTTTTTCTCCGGGAATTTTTCCTATGATCCTCAGAAGTGATTTCAGGCAGGCTGCCGAGAAGGTTCATTCCCAACTTCTGTTCCACATCTTCCGCTGTTACAATTGAGTCGTCCAGCAGGTAGGATATCGTTATGACTGCCGCCGCAAGGAGAAAACCGGCCATTGCGCCGATCAGTGTATTCATCCCGACATGGGGGCTGACAGGGTCGCCGTCCGCGTAACCATTTTGAATGGTAGTAGGGGCGGACTGGTCCATTTTCACCGAGATATAATCCGATGCCACACTGGCCATCTCATCTGCGATTGCCTTTGCGTGGTTTGGATCCGGATCCCTGACCGTAATCTCCAAAATACGGGAGTCAGACGGATTTTCCAAGGTAATCTTATCCACTAATGTATCATAAGTCTCATCCAGATCCAGATTTTCAATGACCTGATCCAGTATCGGCCGTCCTTTGACTACTACGATATAGTCATTTGTCAGGCTGCTTCCGATCTGGATATCCGCCAGGCTGGTGATTGAATTGCTCAATACATACAATGCCGATGTTGACTCATACTGAGGCACCAGAATGAATTTGCTTGCCGCCAGCGCGATTGCTGCTGCCATAATGGTAGATGCTGTCAATATTTTCCAATGGCTTAACAGTTCGAAAAAAAGCTCTTTTAAATCAATCTCTAACTCGTCTTGTTCAAGCTGCATGTCCCTGTCCTTTCCAATTTATATATTTCGTCACGAAGACGGTCCGTCCCTGTTCAATTTCCATTCCCAACCACTTTTGCCGGGTTTCCCTTAAATAATAGTTCCGCATAGGTTTCCCCGTATTTTTTCGTAATGTATTCCATGCATTCTTCCAGATGGCAGGCTCTCCTGGCTGTACCGTGGGCATCACTTGCCACGATATCTGCCCAGCCTTTTTTCAGGATTTTCCGGCAGAATTTCTCTGCGGCTTTACCGTCCAGCCCCAGGACGCTGTCCGCGTTGATCTGGATATAGGCGCCTGTGTTGGAGAGTTCCGGGCAGAGATTCGGGTTTTTTAGAAAACATTCATAACGTTCTATATGTGCTATCACAGGAATGTATCCGCAGGAAATAAGCTTTTGTGTCTGTGTATATATGTAGGAAAAATCAGTGCTGAAGGAATATTCGGTCAGCACAAAGTCTCCTCCCGCGAGGGAAAAGCATTGATTTTCCTGCAGAGCCTCCAGGATCCTGCCGTCGACATGGTATTCACAGCCCAGATACAGCGCTATGCCGATCTTTTCAGCCTCTTGCTTTAAAAGGTCAAAATGCGCCTGAACTTGTTCCGTCGGATAGTCGAACATCCCAAAGCGGTAATGGGGAGTGAGGACGACAGCCTCAATTCCCTGTGAATCTGCCCGCCGCAGCATGGCGATCGATTCTTCAATACTACTGGCTCCATCATCTACACCATAAAGTGCATGGCAGTGTATGTCAACCATAATTTTCCCTCCTGATGTTTTGCGGCTGGCCGTCGGGGCATCCGTTTATCCAAAATAGATATACAGGTTTCAAATAAATGGAGCAAATCTGTATGATAGAGACAGATTTGCTCCAGCCTTTTTTTGAGATATCATGATAGAAAAATAATTATATCGGAAAAAATGCTTAAGGAATTTCAGAAGACGCAATCTCCCCGTTTACATAAGTATCTGTACGTGTTGTGACTTCCACATTATTTTCATAATCATACTGATATACTGTTTCTTTATAGGAATTGGTGTCTTTATCATAATCGGTAACAGAAGAATATTCGACTAGTTTGCTATTATCATCATAATATTCTACTCGCAGTAGGGTAGACCAGTCATCTGTGTAGTAGGAAACAGTACGGTAATTATTATTGTTTGTACTGCCAGTATCTGTAGAGGCATTACTGGGGTCAGTGTTCACAGAGGCAGTGTCTTCAGTAATTGTAGGAGTATTCTCTTTGTTGGCAGTTTTAGAACTGTTGTTTACGGAATTATTGTTGGATGCCATATCATAAGTATCTGTGGAAACGTTGCCAGGGTTAGTATTCAGAGGAGGAGCGGCTGCAACGATTGCAGGAGTATTTCCCTGTTGGCTGTTTTTAGACTCATCGTTTGTAGAGACACTGTTTGATACTGTATTGTCAACATCGGTTTTGGCCGGAATATTTTCAAGAGAGCCGTTGGTATTTGGAATGTTGTCAGTTTTAGCAACATTAACTTTAGGGTTATTGATAGATGTATTGGTGCTGTGCTTGTTAGTTTTATTGGTGGCCTCTGGGGTAACTTTCTCAGAAATATCAGTCTTTGTATGCTTTTGCGACTTGGGCGGAAAATTACTTGCTTTGTCATCAATGTCATCTTCGCTGGTATTGCCATTTTCTTTTGAAACCTGGGCAGGATTGGTATAGATGCTGCTGTTGGTTTCCAGGCTGCCAGCAAAATTCTCCATTTCATCAGCCTTCGCGCTCTCTGTATAATTGAAAGCAGAAAATCCTAAAGCCGATACTGTAAATAGTGATATTATCCCTCTTATAATTGTCTTTTTTAAGAACATATTTTTTCTCCTTCCTTTATAAATTTATGCGAAAAATAATCTTGTTTACACCTTTATATAATTTGCTTTATTATATAACGATTAGGGATATCCTGTCAATCTTTTATGTTAGAAGTAAAAATTAAATTCACCATTAAATTCACCACTCTGGAGACGCTAACTTCTTCGTTTACAACCCTTTTTTTCTATGATAAAATATTTTTAGTGTAAATTAGCAGGTATTTTTGTATATAGCGAATTTTCTATATTCCATTTTTCTACATAATTTTTATCTGTATATCTGAGTTTGGCGGATATACATTAAGGAAGGGAGATTTTCAGGCCATGAATTTAAAGGATTGCAGCTTGTGCAAGATCTTTGACGCGGATGCCAGGTTTCTTATGAAAGCCAGGGTAAAGAGCGCAGAAGCAGATATTACATTATATTTTGATGATGACATCAACCTTGAACCTGCGGCAGAAGGGGTGTATTGGATAGATTTTTTTGACAGCCAGTTAGGCTGTATCAAGACTTTGAGTAAAATTATTTTACGCGAAAATACGGATCCGGCGATCATGGAGCAGTGGGCGGCAGATTGTGAAATTATCAAAGTCCTTGAAACCATACAGAGGCAGAAAGATTTACGTGTCAGGCTAAAGGAAAATCTGGAGTTTTTATCCGTTTTGCATGGACAATTCACAGGGACCATACAGAATATCAGCGTTGGCGGTATCATGCTTTTTACCGAGATGCCTTTAAGTGTCAATGAAGAAATCTCGTTCCGCCATTGTTTCCTGAAAAAGGAACACGAGATAAAAGCCGTCGTTCTGAGAGAACAGCCGATGCAGGAAAAGTACCATGTCTATGGATGCCGTTTTATACATTTAACCAACAGTGCTGAAAAAGACATCCGCCAGTTTGTGTACAGACAGCAGCTTAAGAAAATCTAGATTATCTTCAAAAAATGTTGACATTCGATTTTAAGCGTACTATAATATTACAGCGTGAAAAAGGGAGAAACAGTGTGCGCCAAAGCCCCGGAGCATACTGATTTCATATAAAAGCAGGTAATAAATGAGAGATGATTAGAAAATAACAGGAGGAACACCCATGAAAACTTATATGGCTAATCCAGACAAGATTGAAAAAAAATGGTATGTGGTTGATGCTGAAGGCTGCACATTAGGACGTCTTGCTTCCGAAGTGGCAAAGGTATTAAGAGGAAAGAACAAGCCGGAATTCACACCACATGTGGATACAGGCGACTATGTAATAGTTGTGAACGCGGAAAAGGTAAAAGTAACAGGCAAGAAGCTGCAGCAGAAGATTTATTACAACCATTCCGAATATGTTGGTGGAATGAGAGAGACCACTCTGGCAGAGATGATGCAGAAGAAGCCGGAAAGAGTAGTGGAACTGGCTGTAAAAGGAATGCTTCCGAAAGGACCTTTAGGCAGGGCGATGATCAAGAAGCTTCATGTATATGCTGGCCCGGAGCATGCGCAGCAGGCTCAGAAACCAGAGGCACTGACATTTTAAGGAAAGGTTGAAAGGAGGATATTACAGTGGCTAATGCAAAATATTATGGAACAGGAAGAAGAAAAAAATCTATCGCAAGAGTATACCTGGTGCCTGGTACAGGTAAGATTACTATAAATAAAAGAGATATTGATGATTATCTGAGCCTGGAGACGCTGAAGGTGGTTGTTCGCCAGCCGCTCGTTGCGACAGATACGACGGATAAGTTTGATGTACTTGTGAATGTACATGGCGGTGGTTACACCGGACAGGCAGGAGCGATCCGTCACGGGATCTCCCGTGCGTTGCTGGAGGCAGACCCTGAGTACAGACCGATCTTGAAAAAGGCTGGTTATCTGACTCGTGACCCAAGAATGAAGGAGAGAAAAAAATACGGTCTCAAGGCAGCCCGCCGTGCTCCACAGTTCAGCAAGAGATAATTGTATATTTTATTGCATGGTAAACCCAAAGCAGTGTGGGATTGTATCAGAAATAAATGAACAATAAAGGCTATTGACAAGTCCAAGAGATAGTGCTAAGATGTACTACGATAAATGAAAATTTAATATATTAAACCGTTGAAGCGGAGATAACGGCAATGATGCCTTTACAGAGAGCCTGCGATGCTGAGAATCAGGCAAGAAACAAGTTGTCAAATGGACCGCTGAGGGCGCAGTCAAATGTGGTTTTCACAAAGTATTCTGCGACGTTGCAGGCAGACGTCATTTGCCGGGGATATGTTGGTATCCTGCTAAGTGCATAGGGTCATTCCTATGAATCAAGGTGGCACCGCGGATAAGTATTTTATTCGTCCTTGATAGAGAGTATATTTCTGTCAAGGGCGTTTTTGTTTTATGAGGCTCCTTTGGCTGAAATATAAGGTCAAAGGAGTCTTTTTTATTTTCAAAGGAGGTTGCGATATGCTGTATACAAAACGTTGGTGGCGCAATGTGCGCCGTAAATGGAATCGTATTATCAAATTATCCGCTTAATTTATCCTTGGAGGATCCGATTATGAAAATTCAGCCAACTTTAGTTGAAGTCAAAACAATTGCAGCAACCGGCCAATATAATGTGCTGCCGGTCAGCCTTGAAATTTTTTCTGACTTCACCACACCGATTGAAGCCATGAAAATTCTGAAAAATGTATCTACTCATTGCTATATGCTGGAATCCGCCCAGGCAAATGAAACTTGGGGACGATATACCTTTCTCGGATTTGATCCGAAAATGGAGATCACTTGCATGGATGGTGAGATGAAGATTGGCAATCTGAAGGTTAAGACGGAGAACCCATCCGACTATCTCCGCCAGATCCTTGCCGATTACAAAAGCCCCCGTTTTGATTATCTTCCTTCCTTTACAGGAGGTCTTGTCGGATACTTCTCTTATGAGTATCTCACCTATAGCGAGCCTGCCGTCAAATGTGATGTAGAAGATAGCGAAGCTTTCAAGGATGTTGACCTGATGCTTTTTGATAAGGTCATTGCCTTTGATCATCTCCGACAGAAGATTATCCTCATTGTCAATACGCCGCTGGATGAGCCGGAAACGGGGTACAACAAAGCGGTTATGGAATTGAAACAGCTTGCAGAGCTTTTAAAATACGGAGAAAAGAAGAATGAACCGGGCGGTAAGCTGCTTGGCAAAGTTACGCCGTTGTTCGACATAGAGCAGTTCTGCAGTATGGTAGAAAAAGCAAAATATCATATCCATGAGGGAGATATTTTTCAAATTGTGCTTTCTAACCGATTGAGTGCGCCGTTTGAGGGAAGTCTCCTGAATGCCTATCGTGTTCTGCGCACCATCAATCCTTCACCGTATATGTTCTATTTCTCCGGAACGGATGTAGAGGTTGCGGGTGCCTCTCCCGAAACGTTGGTCAAACTTGAAAATGGTGTACTGCATACCTTTCCCCTTGCAGGAACACGGCCGAGAGGTAAAAACGAGGAAGAAGACAAAGCCCTCGAAGCAGAACTGCTTGCAGACGAAAAGGAACTTGCCGAACATAATATGCTGGTCGATCTAGGACGAAATGATCTTGGAAAAATAAGCAAGTTTGGTTCTGTACATGTCGAAAAGCTCCATTCCATTGAACGCTTTTCTCACGTGATGCACATCGGCTCTACGGTGCGTGGTGAGATCAGTGAGAATCGCGATGCGTTGGATGCCATTGAAGCGGTATTACCTGCGGGAACACTTTCCGGTGCACCGAAGATCAGAGCTTGCCAGTTGATCGGAGAGCTTGAAAACAACAAGCGCGGCATCTATGGCGGCGCCATTGGTTATATTGATTTTACGGGGAATATGGACACCTGTATTGCCATCCGCATTGCCTATAAGAAAAACGGTAAAGTATTCGTGAGAAGCGGAGCCGGAATTGTGGCAGATTCCGTACCCGAAAAGGAATTTGAAGAGTGCCTGAACAAAGCCAAAGCATCACTCAAAGCGTTAGAACTTGCACAGGAGGCGGAATTATGATTCTTCTGATAGATAACTACGACAGTTTTTCCTATAATCTCTATCAGCTCATTGGCGAGATCGAGCCGGATATCAAGGTCATCCGCAACGATGAAATGACGATAGAAGAAATCAAGGAATTAAACCCTGCCCGTATGATTCTGTCACCCGGTCCGGGGAGGCCAGAAGATGCAGGGATTATTGTGGAAGCTGCAAAAACACTTGGGAAGGATATTCCCATTCTCGGCGTTTGCCTCGGTCATCAGGCAATTTGTATAGCGTTCGGTGCGGCTGTTACCTATGCAAAGAAACTCATGCACGGCAAACAGTCGGATGTGGAATTTGACACAGATTGCCCTTTATTCAAAGGCTGCCCCCAGGCCGCGCCTGTCGCACGGTATCATTCCCTGGCGGCAGATACCGGCACCATTCCTGAAGAATTAAAAATAACAGCGTTTACCAGAGGGGGTGAGGTAATGGCGGTACAGCACAAAACGTATCCCATTTATGGCGTACAATTTCACCCAGAATCCATTATGACACCGGATGGAAAACAAATGCTTAAAAATTTTATAAAGGAGATATGAGTCATGATTAAAGAAGCCATTGTAAAGATTGTAAATAAAGAAGACCTCACTTATGATGAGGCATACACTGTTATGAATGAAATTATGAGCGGAGAAACAACAGCGACACAGAATGCCGCCTTTCTCGCGGCGCTGTCCACCAAAAGTGCCAGAGCCGAGACTACGGACGAGATCGCAGGCTGTGCGGCGGCTATGAGAGCGCACGCAACAAAAATTGAAACAGGAATGGAACTTTTTGAGATTGTCGGAACAGGCGGGGACAACGCTCACAGCTTTAATATTTCCACTACCTCTGCCCTTGTTGCTGCTGCAAGTGGTTTGAAGGTCGCAAAACACGGCAACAGAGCTGCATCCTCACAGTGTGGGACCGCAGATTGCCTGGAAGCTCTCGGCGTGAATATTCAGCAGAGTCCCGCAAAATGTATAGAACTGCTGAATGAGGTTGGTATGTGCTTCTTCTTTGCGCAGAAATATCATACCTCTATGAAGTATGTGGGCGCCATCCGCAAGGAACTGGGTTTCCGTACCGTGTTCAATATTCTTGGTCCTCTTACGAATCCCGGCACACCATCCATGCAGCTTCTCGGCGTGTATGATGATTATCTCGTTGAACCACTGGCGCAGGTTCTGGCCAATCTCGGCATCAAACGTGGTATGGTTGTGTACGGTCAGGATAAGCTGGATGAAATCTCCATGAGCGCGCCGACTACGATCTGCGAGATTCGTGACGGTTGGTTCAAATCTACTGTGGTTACACCCGAGGACTTCGGTTTTGAACGCTGTACCAAAGAAGACCTGACGGGTGGCACACCCGAAGAAAATGCGGAAATTACTCTTGCGATTTTAAACGGTGAAAAAGGTCATAAGAGAAACGCTGTTCTTATGAACGCAGGCGCGGCACTCTATATCGGCAGCAAGGCTGAAAGCATGAAAGATGGCATCGAACTTGCCGCAGAAATGATTGATTCCGGTAAGGCGCTTGAAACATTGAACAAACTGATCGAAGTCAGCAACCGTCCGGAGGTAGAGGTATGACGATTCTTGACCAGCTTGCTGAACACGCCAGAGAACGTACCGGGCAGGCAAAAATGAAAATATCACTGGAAAAAATCAGAGGGATAGCCTTATCACTTCCAAAAGGCTCCTTCGCTTTTGAAAATGCATTGCAGAAGGCGGGGATTTCCTTTATTTGTGAATGCAAAAAGGCATCTCCCTCCAAAGGCTTGATCGCTCCCGATTTTCCGTATCTGCAGATTGCAAAGGAGTATGAAGCAGCAGGAGCAGACTGTATTTCCGTGTTGACCGAGCCGAAATGGTTTCTGGGAAGTGACGGGTATCTGAAAGAAATCGCCTCCGCTGTTTCCATACCTTGTCTGCGGAAAGACTTCACGGTAGATGAATACATGATCTACGAAGCAAAGGTACTTGGCGCATCGGCAGTACTGCTCATTTGCTCTATCCTGAGTGAAGAGCAGATTCAGGCATACATCAGCATCTGCGATGAACTGGGGCTTTCTGCTTTGGTGGAGGCGCACGATAAAGCAGAAGTCAGCGCCGCGGTCAGAGCAGGAGCAAGAATGATTGGCGTCAACAACCGTAATCTCAAAGATTTTTCTGTGGATACGGACAATAGCCGCAGACTCAGAGAGTTGATTCCCCGTGACGTGCTGTTTGTTTCCGAAAGCGGAGTGAGCGGCGCCAAGGATGTGGCAAAGCTCCGTGAAATCGGTGCGGATGCTGTTCTGATCGGAGAAACTCTTATGCGGGCACCTGATAAAAAAGCCAAGCTTGATGAACTGCGAGGTGAGTTATGACAAAGATCAAACTTTGCGGACTTTCCCGACTTTGCGATATAGAGGCAGCAAACGAACTAAAACCGGACTATATCGGATTCGTCTTTGCATCGAAAAGCAAGCGTTATGTGACATATGAAAAAGCGATGGAGCTGAAAAGCCTGCTTTCGCCCGAAATTCAAGCAGTCGGTGTGTTTGTCAATGAATCTCTGCAAAATGTCGCAAAGCTATTGCAGAACGGCACGATCGACATAGCGCAGCTTCACGGCGATGAGGACGAAGATTATGTTACACAGCTGCGGCTGCTCACGGATAAGCCAATCATCAAGGCTTTTCGAATGGAAACTGCGAATGACATAAAAACTGCGAAACAAAGTACGGCGGATTCAATCCTGCTTGATTCTGGCGCAGGTACAGGGGCGGTGTTTGATTGGAGTCTCGTGAAAAGTATCCGAAGGCCGTATTTTCTCGCGGGAGGTCTTGATCCTGGCAATGTGGCAGATGCGGTCAAGGCACTCCATCCATTTGCAGTTGACGTCAGCTCAGGAATTGAAACCAATGGGGCAAAAGATAAAACAAAAATGGCGGCATTCGTAGCCGCTGTCAGAAAGGAAGATAGATTATGACAAATCCAAACGGACGCTTCGGTATTTACGGCGGCCAGTACATTCCCGAAACGCTGATGAATGCGGTTATCGAACTGGAAGAAGCGTATAATCACTATAAAAACGATCCCGAATTTAATAGAGAACTTACTGAACTTTTCAATGAATATGCAGGCAGACCGTCAAGGCTGTACTTTGCTGGGAAAATGACCAAAGACCTGGGCGGTGCGAAAATTTATCTGAAACGGGAAGACCTAAACCACACCGGAGCGCATAAGATCAACAATGTACTCGGTCAGGCGCTTCTGGCAAAGAAGATGGGAAAAACCCGGCTGATCGCTGAAACAGGAGCCGGTCAGCATGGCGTTGCCACGGCAACTGCCGCAGCACTGATGGGCATGGAATGCGTGGTATTCATGGGCGAAGAAGATACCATTCGCCAGGCGCTTAATGTGTACCGTATGAGGCTGCTTGGCGCGGAAGTAATCCCCGTAAAGACAGGTACGGCAACCCTGAAAGACGCCGTATCAGAAGCTATGCGTGAATGGACCTCCCGTATTTCCGATACCCATTATTGCCTCGGCTCCGTTATGGGTCCCCACCCGTTCCCAACCATTGTCCGTGATTTTCAGGCAGTCATCTCGAAAGAGATGAAGGAGCAGATGCAAGAGAAAGAAGGCAGACTGCCTGATGTAGTCATTGCTTGTGTAGGCGGCGGTTCCAATGCGATCGGCAGCTTCTATCATTTTATCAAAGATGAAGGGGTAAGGCTGATTGGCTGCGAGGCGGCAGGCAGAGGGATTGATACCTTTGAGACGGCGGCAACCATTGCCACCGGAAGAGTCGGTATCTTCCACGGAATGAAATCTTACTTCTGCCAGGATAAGTACGGACAGATCGCTCCTGTTTATTCCATTTCCGCAGGACTCGACTATCCCGGCGTTGGTCCCGAACATGCTCATCTGCATGACATAGGCAGAGCGGAGTATGTACCTGTCACGGATGACGAAGCGGTAAATGCTTTTGAATATCTGGCAAAGACTGAGGGCGTCATTTCTGCCATCGAATCGGCCCACGCTGTTGCGCATGCGATGAAAATTGCGCCGGCAATGGATAAAGACCAAATCATCGTAATCACTATATCCGGCAGAGGCGACAAGGACTGCGCCGCCATTGCCCGCTACAGAGGGGAGGATATTCATGAGTAACATCAAAAAAGCATTTGAAAACGGAAAGGCTTTCATCGCCTTTATCACTTGCGGTGATCCGGATCTGGAAACCACAGCCGCTGCTATCCGCGCCGCTGTAGAAAACGGTGCAGATCTCATTGAGCTTGGAATCCCGTTCTCCGATCCAACAGCAGAAGGACCTGTCATTCAGGGAGCAAACATCCGGGCGCTGAACGGAGGCGTTACGACGGATCAGATATTTGCCTTTGTCGAAGAACTTCGCCGTGATGTAAAGGTGCCGATGGTCTTTATGACCTATGCAAATGTGCTGTTCTCTTATGGCGCGGAAAAATTCATTTCGACCTGCCGAGATATGAAAATTGATGGTCTTATCCTTCCTGATCTGCCATTTGAGGAAAAAGAAGAATTTTTGCCGCTTTGCCATAAGTATGGCGTTGATTTAGTGTCAATGATTGCGCCTACGTCTGAAAACCGCGTTGCTATGATCGCAAAAGAAGCGAAAGGTTTCTTATATATTGTTTCCAGTCTCGGCGTTACAGGTACAAGAACCGAAATTAAGACAAACCTTACTTCTATTATAAAGGTAGTAAGAGAAAACACCGATGTACCTTGTGCGATTGGATTTGGTATTTCCACACCTGAGCAGGCAAGGAAAATGGCGGAGATTTCTGACGGTGCAATCGTTGGTTCGGCGATTATAAAGATACTTGAAAAGTATGGAAAGGACGCACCTGAGCACGTAGGTAAATATGTGAAATCCATGAAGGATGCTATGAGATAAAACTGAGATTTAAGCCGGGATAAGCGTTATATCGGAAATATCTTCCCAATGGGGGAGGGGTAATGTGCTTGTAATATTCGCCACAATGATGTATGCTGTAAGTAAGATCAGAAGAGAGAACATGATTGACGCACTGTGGGATGAAATGACCTGATGAGAAAATGCGGGAAGACTGCCATTGACAATTTTCTGCACACCATGGTATACAAAGGAGCTGACGGGATCTTGAGGAGAGTAAGAAAAAGACGTCCGATCCGAAATTTTATACTTCGTTTATTTGCGGTCTTGCTGCTTCTGGCAGCGGCGGTGGGTGGCTTTTTTGGAATGAAAGGATACCGGATGTACCAGGACGCCATAGCCCGGACTTCCATTGAAGAAAGAGTGGAGGCAATCCGGGAAAAAGAAGATTTTACGGAGTACTCGGAAATGTCGGATTTTTATATTGATGCTGTCCTGTCTGTGGAGGATCATCGGTTTATGGAACATCCGGGAATAGACCCGATCGCGCTCTTGCGGGCCTTGCTGACAGATATCCGGGAGAGGGCTTTCGTAGAAGGCGGAAGCACAATCACACAGCAGCTCGCGAAAAATATGCTTTTTACACAGGAGAAGACCATTGAGCGGAAAGCAGCGGAGGTTTTCGCGGTATTTGATATGGAGGAAAAATACAGCAAAGAAGAGATTTTCGAGCTGTATGTGAATACAGCCAGCTTTGGAAGTGGTTATGAAGGAATTTATGCGGCGTCTACAGGGTATTTTGGAAAGCTGCCGTCAGAAGTAACGGACTATGAGGCGGCTATGCTGGCAGGGGTGCCTAACGCTCCGACTATGTATTCCCCGGATATCAGTATGGAGATGGCTGCACGGAGAGTGACACAGGTGCTTCAGAGCATGGTCAGGCATAGGCTGATCACCCAGGAAGAAGCAGAAGAGATAGAAAACAGTGCCTTTGTGGAAATAAAAAAGGATGCTGTATTGAACAAAGACTTTACACCACGATCGCCGATTGATATAATGAAAATACCAAAGCAAATGGTACTTAGAAAGTAGGTGAGAATATGACGGGTAAAGAAGTAGTAAACCTTATTCAGAAATTAGAGGCAGAAGGTATGACAGCCGAAAAGATTATAGAAACTATAAAATATGTTGAAACGACTGAACCAAGATCAGAAACTAAATAGGTTCCCAATAAACCAAGGTGTAAAGTTTTTATTGATATCAAAGGCTTTACATCTTTTTTCATTCTACATGCTCATTAGAAAAGGGCAGTTCCATGGCTTTTGAGTCAGATTCTCTGATTGAAAATAGATATTAGTTGTGTTACAATCTAAAAGAATCTTTTATATTGGATTTATGTTGTCGTGTTACAGAAGAGGCTGAAAAGTCCATAAACATGGAGGTTTAAAAACGATGGAACAGTATAAGCAAGAATTTATTGAATTCATGGTGGAAAGTAAAGTGCTGAAATTCGGCGATTTTACCTTGAAGAGCGGAAGAAAATCCCCTTTTTTTATGAATGCCGGAGCTTATGTGACCGGTACGCAGCTTCAGAAGCTTGGGGAATACTATGCAAAAGCGATCCATGATCATTATGGTCTGGATTTTGATGTACTGTTTGGACCTGCGTATAAAGGAATCCCACTGTCCGTAGCAACGACGATGGCGATCAGCAGGCTGTACGGCAAGGATGTGCGTTATTGTTCTAACAGAAAAGAAGCAAAGGACCACGGCGATACAGGGATCCTGCTGGGAAGTAAGCTTAAGGACAAAGACCGTGTGGTGATCATTGAGGATGTGACCACCTCCGGCAAATCAATAGAAGAAACTTTCCCGATCCTGAAAGCACAGGCAGATGTGGAGGTCAAGGGCCTGATCGTGTCGCTGAACCGCATGGAAGTCGGAAAAGGCGGGGAGAAGAGTGCTCTGGATGAGATCAAAGACCTTTACGGATTCGGTACGGCGGCGATCGTGACCATGGAAGAGGTCGTGGAGTGCCTGTACAATAAGGAATACGATGGACAAATTATAATCGATGATACATTAAAGAAGGCGATCGACGCATATTATGAAACATATGGCGTGAAGCCGTGAGTATAAAAGGAGGTTACACAGCCTCTAAGCTCGAAAAGACCTCGCAAAGAGGCAGGTAACTATAATTCGCACGTAAGTGCCCAAAAGACAGGCACTAAGTGCTCATAATAAGGAAGGGGTGTTATTCATGGAGAGGGCATATAAGACAATGACGTCATCAGGCGGAATGAATATCGCGTTTGGGATTGTAATGATCGTGTTTGGGATCACATCAGGTGTGATCACGATCGTAAACGGCGCACGGCTTCTGAAGCATCGGGGAGAGATTACATTTTAGAGGTAAAAATCTGAAGGAGTATTATTTTGAGTCAGAGACAAGTTAAAAGGTACCGCATACTCGGAAAAGTAATGTTTGTACTCTATATTGCATTTCTGGTTTATTTTTTGTGTTTTGCCGAGTGGTACGGGCGTACAGAGGCGCCGGAAGGGTATCGGTATAATCTGGTACTTTTTAAGGAAATCAAGCGTTTCATCGAATACAGGGAAGAATTGGGAGCCTTTGCGGTATTCGCAAATTTATTCGGGAATATTTTGATTTTCGTCCCCTACGGTTTTTTTATATCTATGGCAAGCACATGCAGAGGTTTTTTTCAGACTCTTTTTTACAGCTTTGCGCTTAGCCTTGGTGTTGAGATTTTTCAGTTGTTCACCAGAGTGGGAAGTTTTGACGTGGATGATCTGATATTGAATACGCTGGGAGGAGTTCTGGGATACATTTTATTTTTAATATGCAATATAATAAGGAGAAAGTGCTATGGCCAGAAACAAGAAAAATACAAAAGAGCAGATACGTAACAAAGGGAAAAAACGTAAAACCCGGAAGTATGGTCAGGCACCTCTGAAGTATTCCCACATGGGTACGTATTCTTGCTGGTATGCTTCGGGCGCGTTTCTGCTGGTCATGGCCGCAGTCGCGATCGCTTTTGTGAGGCATGGTGAGGCGTCCGGGTATATCGGCGGTTTCGGTATTCTGGCAATGATATTTTCTATCCTGGGAGTCCGGGCAGGGATAAAAGGACTTCGGGAACGGGAAAAAAGATATATTTTCTGCAAGCTCGGAATCGCGGCAAATATTCTGATCCTGCTTGTTATGTGTATCATTTTTATAGGAGGGATTCGAAAATGAGTGAAAATCACGGTCAGATTTCGGAGGATACATCAATGGAGGGGGTTGTTAGGATAGATGCTTCGGAAGATCATTATCAGGAAAGGTATGATCTGTCAATCGGACGGCTTCAGCAGATCCTTACAGAGGATACGGTATCGGAGCCCTTCCGGTCTTATTTCCGGCAGATGGCGGCATTTGCCTTACGGCTGGCAGAGATTTCCCGGCAGCTCATGGATGGTTCCTGGCATTGGCTTAGCCTGGAGGAACTGCAGAAAGCAAACCATGCATTGTATGCGGACATCCTGCCGGAGCATTATGCAGAAAGTTATGGGAATCCGGCATATGCCGTGTCCGTATTGGGAGAGGGTTTTGGCAGTTTTCTAAGTGTCTTGTACGCAGAACTGCGGAGCGGTATTGCCTATGCCTATGAATGCAGGCCGGATTATCTGACGCTCCTGAATGAGCTGCTGATCCAGGTGTACAACCACTTTGAAGGCGGGCTTCCACAAGCCGGGGCTGTGAAGGATATTTTTTACTGGTATGCCACGGATTACTGCGAGGTCTTTTTGACAGAGCGGGTGGAGGAGCAGCTATATCCGATGCAGGCATTTGCGTCAGATGTGATCTTTTGTGAAGATATGGACGATGAGAGATATCTCTATCGCTTTGGAGAATATATTACGGAAAATGAGCTTGGTACGGCCAGACATCTGAAGAGCCTGCCGTGGGAAACCTTGAAAAAAATGGCGGACGTCTATACGGAAGGCTACCGCATCGGATTTGTCAATACAGGAAAAGATTTATCTAAGAAATCCGTCGTCGATATCCGTTATCGCCTGGGATTTGAGCGGGTGGTGAAGCTGGCGGTTGAAAATTTTGAAAAAATGGGCCTGGCTCCGGTCATTTACCGGGCGGCTTCCAGTGTCATCACGAAGCAGGGGCAGAGAAAGGTTGGCTTTAGCGGAGCCATTGCGAATAAGCAGTATGAATATGACCATCGGCAGGATCAGGCGCTGTTTATGGATAAACGATATATCGAGCGGAAGCTGGATGTGTTGAAGCATGTATATGAAGAGAACGCGAGGCAGGCGGTACAGTATGCAGGCCCGGCCGTGATCGAGACGTTTGGGGAAAAGCCATTTTCTCCGGAGGTGAAAAAGGAAGCTTTTGCCTTTACGGAAGCGCAGCAGTCCCTTTCGCTTCAGTATGACAGTAAGGCAGGACAGATCACCAACCAGTATATCAAGGGCGAGGAACGAAGCTTTACGATCATCGCTTTTCCGATACCGGAGATCGGAGCGCAGTACCCGGAGATTTTTGATGAAGTGATCCGGATCAACACGTTGGACGCAAAGCTCTATGAAAAGGTCCAGCAGAAAATGATCGATGCGCTGGATCAGGGGGAATATGTTCATGTGCTTGGAAAAGGTGAGAACCAGACAGATATCAAAGTACAGCTTTACCGGCTGAAAGATCCGGAGAAGGAAACGATTTTTGAAAATTGTGTGGCAGACGTGAATATTCCTGTAGGAGAGGTGTTTACATCGCCGGTTTTGGAAGGGACCGAAGGCGTGCTTCATGTGGGCAGGGTATATCTGAATGAACTGCAGTACCGGGATCTGAAGCTGACCTTCCAGGACGGCAGGATCACGGATTATAGCTGTTCTAATTTCGAACAGGAAGAGGATAACCGGAGATATGTCCGTGACAATGTGCTTCACAATCATCCGAGCCTGCCCCTTGGAGAATTTGCCATCGGAACCAATACAACGGCCTATGTGGCAGGAAGAAAGTATCAGATCGAGGAGAAGCTTCCGATCCTGATCGCGGAGAAGACAGGCCCGCATTTTGCGGTTGGCGATACCTGCTACAGTTGGAGTGAGGATATAAAGGTATACAATCCAAATGGAAAGGAAATCATGGCAAAGGACAACTCGGTTTCCATCCTCCGGAAAGAGGATGTGGACAAAGCATATTTCCAGTGCCATACAGACATCACGATCCCTTATGAGGAATTGGAGGAAATAAGTGTAGTGACAAAAGAGGGAAAAAGAATTATACTATTGAAAAATGGACGGTTTGTACTTCCGGGAACAGAAGTACTCAACGAACCGTTGGAAAGGTGGGAAAAGGATGCCTAAAGTAGGAATTGTTATGGGAAGTGACTCTGATCTGAAGGTCATGAGTAAGGCGGCAGAGACGTTGGAAAAGTTTGGGATTGATTATGAGATGACGATTATCTCCGCGCACCGGGAGCCGGATGTGTTCTTCGAATGGGCGAAGGCAGCGGAGGGAAAAGGAATCCAGGTGATCATCGCAGGCGCGGGAATGGCGGCCCATCTGCCAGGTATGTGCGCGGCGTTGTTCCCGATGCCGGTCATCGGAGTTCCACTCTCAGGAAAAAATCTGGAGGGAGAGGACGCGTTATTTTCCATCGTACAGATGCCCCCGGGAATTCCGGTGGCTACCGTGGCGATCGACGGCGGCATGAATGCGGCAATCCTGGCAGCGAAGATCCTTGCCGTATCAGATCCGGAGCTTCTGGACAAGCTAAAGGAGTATACGGCAGAAATGAAAGCAACGGTTCAGTCCAAGGCCGCGAAGCTGGACGAGATTGGATATGAGGCTTATCTGGCACAGTAAATATACGAAGCGTCAGATTTATCTGCCGCACAGTATCAGATACAAAAATTTTGGCATGCCATCAAAAAGCAGATTGAAAATGTAGCCGGAGGTGTGCCGCTTACAGGACAAAAGAAGGAGAAAAGGTAATGGCAATAGATTATAAGAGTGCTGGTGTAGATATTGAGGCAGGCTATAAAGCCGTAGAATTGATGAAGAAGCATGTGCAGGGAACTATGCGCCCTGAGGTTCTGACGAATCTGGGCGGTTTTTCCGGGGCATTTTCCATGGAAAGATTTAAAAATATGGAAAAGCCGGTTCTGGTATCTGGCACAGACGGTGTGGGTACAAAGCTGAAGCTTGCTTTTCTGATGGACCGGCATGACACAGTGGGAATTGACTGTGTGGCAATGTGTGTCAATGACATTGCCTGTGCGGGGGGAGAACCTTTGTTTTTCCTGGACTATATCGCATGTGGAAAAAATGAACCGGAGAAGATCGCCGCGATCGTAAGCGGTGTGGCAGAGGGCTGCAAGCAGTCAAATGCCGCCTTGATCGGCGGTGAGACTGCGGAGATGCCGGGCTTCTATCCGGAGGACGAGTATGATCTGGCAGGGTTTGCAGTAGGAATTGTTGATGAAAAGGATCTGATTACCGGAAAAGATCTGAAAAGTGGGGACGTCCTGGTCGGCATGGCATCTTCTGGCGTACACAGCAATGGATTTTCTCTTGTCCGGAAAGTATTTGATATGACAAAGGAAGCTTTGGAGACGTATCATGACCGGTTGGGGTGTACTTTAGGCGAGGCACTTCTGGCTCCCACCAAGATCTATGTAAAAGCACTTAGAAGCATCCGGGAAGCCGGTGTGACCGTGAAGGCCTGCAGCCATATTACAGGGGGCGGTTTTTATGAGAATATTCCAAGAATGTTAAAGGACGGCATCCGTGCCGTTATCCGAAAGGATAGCTATCCGGTTCCACCTGTGTTTGAAATGCTGTCCGAGGCCGGCGGCATCGAGGAGCAGATGATGTACAATACCTATAATATGGGTCTTGGAATGGTGCTTGCGGTAGACGCGGCAGATGTGGAAAAGACAATGGAGGCTATCCGGGCAGCAGGAGAGAACCCTTATGTGGTAGGACAGATCGAAGCCGGAGAAAAAGGGGTGACCTTATGCTAAAAGTGGTAGTCATGGTGTCCGGAGGCGGGACGAACCTACAGGCGGTCATTGACAGTGTGGCGGACGGAAGCATTACCAATACGAAGCTTGTGGGTGTGATCAGTAATAATAAAAATGCGTATGCCCTGGAGCGCGCGAAAAAACACGGGATACCGGCGAGGTGTATTTCCCCGAAGGATTTTGAAGACCGGGGACAGTTCAATGAGAAGCTTTTGGAGGCCGTGGATTCCTACAAGCCGGACCTGGTCGTGCTGGCAGGCTTTCTGGTGGTGATCCCGCCGGAAATGATCGCGAAATACAGGAACCGGATGATCAACATCCATCCTTCCTTGATCCCGGCATTTTGCGGAACCGGATATTATGGGCTGAAGGTGCATGAAGCAGCGCTGGACAGAGGTGTGAAGGTGGTCGGAGCGACCGTGCATTTTGTAGATGAAGGGACGGATACCGGCCCGATCCTCCTTCAGAAGGCAGTGGCGGTCCGGCCGGGAGATACGCCGAAAGTGCTGCAGCAAAGAGTCATGGAACAGGCAGAGTGGAAGATCCTGCCGCAGGCGATTGACCTGATCGCCAATGGAAAAGTTACGGTAAAGGATGGAAAAGCGGTAATTGCAGAACCAACGAGGAATAAACAGGAGGCAGACATGAAAGTATTGATTGTAGGAAGCGGAGGCAGAGAGCATGCCATCGCGGCAAGCGCGGCAAAAAGCCCGAGAGTAAAGAAGATGTACTGTGCGCCGGGAAATGCCGGGATCGCGGAGTATGCCCAATGTGTGCCGATCGGCGCAATGGAATTTGACAAGCTTACGGCATTTGCCAAAGAGGAGAAGATCGACCTGGTTATCGTAGGGATGGATGATCCGCTGGTGGGCGGCCTGGTGGATGAACTGGAGGCAGCAGGCATCCGGACCTTCGGACCACGGAAAAATGCGGCGATCCTGGAGGGATCCAAGGCATTTTCCAAGGAATTAATGAAAAAATACAAGATTCCTACGGCTGATTTTGAGAATTTTACGGATCCGGACGCGGCACTTGCGTATCTGGAAACCGCGAAGTTCCCAATCGTCCTGAAAGCGGACGGTCTTGCGCTTGGCAAGGGCGTGCTGATCTGCCAGAACCTGGAAGAGGCAAAAGAAGGCGTAAAGACGATCATGCTGGACAAAAAGTTCGGCTCTGCGGGCAATGAGATGGTGATCGAAGAATTCCTTACCGGACGTGAAGTCTCCGTTCTTTCCTTTGTAGACGGGAAAACGATCAAGACGATGACCTCCGCCCAGGACCATAAGCGGGCAGGAGACGGCGATACGGGGCTGAATACCGGAGGAATGGGCACCTTTTCCCCAAGCCCGTTCTATACGGATGAGGTGGATGAGTTCTGTAAAAAATATATTTATCAGCCGACGGTGGATGCGATGTCGGAAGAAGGAAGGCCGTTTAAGGGCGTGATCTTCTTCGGGCTGATCCTGACAGAGGACGGACCCAAGGTGCTGGAATATAACGCAAGGTTTGGAGATCCGGAGGCACAGGTCGTGCTGCCGCGTATGAAGAATGACCTGATTGAGGTGGTGGAAGCTTGTATTGACGGCTGTCTGGACCAGGTGGACCTGCAGTTTGAAGACAATGCGGCAGTCTGCGTCGTACTTGCGTCGGACGGATATCCGGTGAAGTACGAGAAAGGATTTACGATCAGCGGACTGGATAAGTTCCGGGAGCATGAAGGATATTATTGCTTCCATGCGGGAACAAAGTATGACGGGGAGAAGATCGTGACCAACGGAGGCCGTGTGCTGGGCGTGACAGCGAAGGGCAGGAACCTTCAGGAAGCAAGGGAAAATGCATATGCGGCCACAGACTGGGTGGAATTTGGGAACAAGTATATGAGGCATGATATCGGGAAAGCTATAGATGAAGCATAAAATAGTGTGCGTAGGAACAATAGAGGAAAGGAGCAGGTAAAAATGTCAGTATTGAAAATTACGTCAGAGAATTTTGAACAGGAGGTGCTGCAGTCGGAGAAGCCGGTCCTGGTAGATTTTTATGCAGACTGGTGCGGTCCGTGTAAGATGATGGCTCCTGTGATCGAGGAGATTGCGGGAGAAGTGACAGATGTAAAGGTTGGAAAGCTGAATATAGACAGTGAACTGGAAATTGCCCAGAAGTATGGTGTGATGAGTATTCCTACTTTGATCGTATTTAAAAACGGGGAAGTTGTAAAACGGGATCTTGGGGCAAAACCGAAAAAGGCAGTGCTGGATATGCTGAAATGAGAGAGAATAGTTGTGGCAGTTCACTCCGCACCATTGACGGGTGAACTGTGATCACATATTTCGTGGGATATTCTCCTGGTTATAAATTCATATTGAAAAGATAGCAGATAAAGAGTAAAATAGTACTATTGTAGTGTTATTTTCAGGGAGAGTACAAATGAGAAGAGGGAAGAAAACCCGTTTACCGGATATAAAATTTTTTTTATTGGCGGCAGGGATAGTTATTATCACTGTCGTTATTGTTGTGTTTATTTATAGGGGCCAGCAGAAGGAGCAGAGCAAGGAGAAGGTAACCCAGGGCATCAGCTATCTGGAAAGTCTGGAGAATCAGAACGTGGCGGAGATCAATGACACGATCAAGGCCATCAAGGTCAGACATAGCCTGGATCTGGCGGAAACAGATGAAAGCATGGTCTGGAGTGACTTTGAAAATTCCGCGATCCTTGGAGATTCCCGTGCGGTTGGATTTTCCTATTATGAATTCCTTCCGGAAGACTGGGTCATAGCGGAAAGCGGCAGTATAATATCTGATGTGTCCCTGCATATGGACCAGCTAAGGAGGCTGAAGCCGGAACGGGTATTTTTGTGCTATGGGATCAATGATATAAAAAGCGGCCTGTGGCCGGAGCCAGCCGATTACGCAGCCGAATGCGCCGCGCAGATGCAGGCGGTTAGAAATGCGCTGCCGGAGTGTGAAGTATATCTGAATTCGATACTGCCGCCGAGTGACGCCGTATACTGGGATGATAGTTACGCGCGGATCGTGGATTACAATGCGGCTCTGCAGGCAATGACACAGCAGAATGGACTTCACTATGTTGATAACACATATCTGGCAGAGGAACACCAGGATCTGTATCAGGGAGACGGACTCCATCTGCAGCCGGATTTTTATAAATATTGGGCGGCCAATATGCTGACAGAGGTGAATGAGCAGTGAAGATGAGTAAACCAGTTTTTTTTAAAAACAGAGAAAAAAAAACGGATGAATCCACCGGATATGGATTCGGAAGGCAGCCCCGGATTCCATATATGTACATTCGGACCGCGTTGGTAGTGCTCCTGCTGGTATTTGTGATTATGGATCTGCTTAATGATCCTATTAGCGGCGCAGAGATCGAAACAGTGGCGGAAAACGTGGTGAAGGCTGCGGAACTTCAGGAAATGGAGCGGGCGGAGGCGAGAATGGTAAAACGGTTTTACGGACTGAATCCAAAGGACTATGAGGGGACGGTCTTATATGCGCCGATAGATAATATGGATGCTCATGAGCTGTTTCTTGTAAAATTGAATGATGTTTCCCAGATGAAATCCGTACGGGATGCAATTGAAGAACGGCTCGATACACAGCTGAAAAGCTTTGAGGGCTATGGTGTAGAACAGACTGAGTTGTTGAAGAAGCATGTACTTGTGGAGAAAGGCAATTATATACTATATGTAGTCGGGGAACATGCGGGTGAAGCACAGAAGGCTTTCCTGGATAGCTTGTGAGGTATGGATTATGATTTTCAGCAGTATATTTTTTATTTTTGCATTTTTACCAATAGTGCTTATTATTTATTATCTTATACCGTTTGCCGGGAAGAATCTTGTGCTTCTGCTTTCCAGCCTGGTTTTTTACGCATGGGGAGAGCCCGTTTATGTGATTCTGATGCTGCTCAGTATTGGGATTAATTATGTCAGCGGTATGGAGTTGGAAAGCTATATAGAAGCCGGCGATATGAAAAAGGCAAAATACACGTGTATTGTGACCGCGGTGGTTAATTTTTTGATTCTTGGATTTTATAAATACTATGGCTTTGTGATTGAAAATCTGAATATGGTCCTGCCTTTTGACATTCCTTATAAGGAGCTTGCGCTTCCGATCGGTATTTCCTTTTATACATTTCAGACCATGTCCTATGTCATTGATGTGTACCGGGGTAAAGTAAAGGCACAGCATGATTTTGTCGCGTTTGGGGCCTATGTGAGTATGTTCCCGCAGCTTATAGCCGGCCCGATCGTGCGCTATTCGGATGTGGAACGGCAGATGCAGAAACGGACCATATCCTTTGAAAGGTTTGGGGAAGGCTCTGTGTGGTTTCTGCGGGGGCTTGGGAAAAAGGTGCTGATCGCCAATAACATTGGAAGTGTCTATGAGTCCATTGCGGCGCTTGGAGTATCGGAAATGTCCGCGCTGACAGCATGGATCGGATGCTTTGCCTATACCATGCAGATTTATTTTGATTTTGGCGGTTATTCAGATATGGCGGTCGGGCTGGGAAAAATGCTTGGGTTCGATTTTATGAGGAATTTTGATTATCCCTATATCTCCAAAAGCATTACGGAATTTTGGAGGAGATGGCATATCTCCCTGAGTTCCTGGTTTAAGGAATATGTATACATTCCGCTGGGAGGAAACCGGGGCGGGACGCTTAAAGCAATCCGGAATCTGATGGTCGTGTGGATGCTGACCGGGCTGTGGCATGGCGCCGCCTGGAACTTTATTTTCTGGGGACTGTATTACGGGATCATCCTTTGCGTCGAAAAATATGTATTGGGTGAAGTACTGGAACGTCTGCCGCAGGCTGCAAAACATGTATACACCATGCTGCTGGTGATGTTTGGATGGGTACTTTTTTTCTCGCCGTCAATGGGGGGCGCGTTGTCCTATTTGGGAGCGATGTTTGGATTCGGTGGAAAAGGGCTGATCGATATGACAGGCTTTTATTATTTGAAATCCAGCCTGATACTTGGGATTTTCGCGGGAATCTGCAGCACTCCGTTTTTGAGCAGGAAGTTCTCAGAACTGTCCTGGAAGGAAGAAAAATATATGCAGGTGGCCAGTATCGTGATGTATGCAGGAATATTTCTGATTTCTACGGCATATCTGGTCAATGATACTTACAATCCGTTTTTGTATTTTAGATTCTGATCTGAACAGCATCTGCCGCGGCGGATAATCTGCGCGGCAAATGCTGTTCTTCAATCCTATTGCATATAACCAGACGGGCGGAAGATTCAATATCACAGGATAAAGGGGAAAATAGATGGAACCGAAAAGGGGAAGAGAAAGGCGGAAAAGATACAATAAAAGGCTGCATTGGAATATGGCCTGCTGCTTTGCCGGCATGCTTTTGATATTCATGCTGGCAAGTCTTATACAGCCTGATAAAAAGATGTCGGACGAAGAAAACAGGGTACTGACAACATTTCCCAAACTGGGAATAGAAGAGATTAAGAATAAAGAATATATGACATCACTGGAAGACTATGCTTCTGACCAGTTCATACTTCGCGACCTCTGGATCCGCCTGAAGGTGCAGTGTGACCTTTTTGTCGGAAAGCGGGAATTCAACGGGGTCTATCTTGGGAAAAAGAAATATCTGATGCAGATCCCTGTGGGGATGGATGAAAAAAATACAAAGGAAAATCTGGAGGCGATCAACCGTTTTCACGAGAGAAATAAAGAATTGAGAATGAATACGCTGATCGTTCCGAACGCGGCTTATATCATGAAGGATTATCTGCCCCTGGGAGCTCCTGTGCGTGACCAGGAGGAAGATATGGAATATATCAAAAAGCAGCTTTCCGACAGTATCGGGTGTATTGACGTCACGGAAAATTTGCGTCAGCATGTCGATGAAGGCATCTATTATAAGACAGACCATCACTGGACAAGCAGAGGGGCGGCATATGGATTTAATGCCGCCGCGAAGCAGATGGAGATTGAGGGCGCTGTGTCAGATTATAATATTTATACGGTAACTACGGATTTCTCAGGGACACTGGCGTCCAGGAGCGGATACCACAAGGCAAAGGATACTGTGGAAGTATATCAGCCGGAGAATGTGGAGTGCCGGTATCTTGTGAGTGATTCTGACAATGAAGAGAGGCGGCCTACGATCTATGACCGGAAGGCGCTGGAGGGGAAGGACAAGTATCAGGTATTCTTTGGCGGGAATCATTCTATGGTGGATATTGTTACGACCAATGATAAGGGGAGGAGGCTGCTGATCTTTAAGGATTCCTATGCAAATTGTTTCGTGCCGTTTTTAATCCCTTACTTCGATGAGATCGTAATGATTGATGCCAGATATTATTACGATAACGTACAGACACTGGTTGATAATAAAAGGATGACGGATGTATTGTTCTTGTATAATATGGATACATTTTTGAATGATAATTCGCTGGCGGATGTGCTGGCGGGGGAATAACGGAAAAATAAGGAGAAAGTAAGGATACGGAAAATCGTATTTGTTGTTCCGGGTGGACTGGCCGCGAATACTCCGGCGTGGATGTTGTATCCCTATTGCTACAGCGGTTATCTGGTATCCTGCCCGCTGCATGATTTTACGGCAGAAGCTTCGGGAAGAATGACAGTGGATGTTTTATAAACTTTTCAAAGGATGGCTCTGTCTCATATGGAATAATGAGGAAGGAGGAGAGCGAATGGTAAAGCTTGCAATTGTGGAGGATGATAAAAACCATGTAGATTCTTTGAAAAAGTATATTGATAGGTATATGAAAGAGAACGGAACATCCATAGATGTGAAGGTTTTCCGGGATGGGAATAAGATTGTCTTTGATTATCGGCCGGTATATGACATCATTTTGATGGATATTGAGATGCCGGGGATGGATGGCATGACAGCGGCAGAGGAAATCCGGAAAGTAGATAAAGACGTGATCATCATATTCATTACCAATATGGCGCAGTACGCGATTCAGGGATATAAGGTCCGTGCGCATTCCTACATTTTGAAACCTGTAAATTATTATAGTTTTTCGCTGGAGCTTCAAGAAGCTCTGGCGTCTATTTCGAAAAAGATTGACGATTTTCTTCTGCTGCCAGGGGAAGACGGGCTGTAGAAGATCGCGGTCGGAGAAATTTTATATGTGGAAAGCCAGCGTCACCGTATGCTGATCCATACGAAGTCGCAGGTCATTGATATCCGTGAGACGATGAAGAATATGGAACAGAAATTGTCAAAATTCTATTTTGAAAGATGCAATGTAAGTTATCTGGTAAATCTGGCTCATGTATCTGCAATCACAGGTGATATTGCGGTAGTCGGAGGAGAATTACTTCCGATCAGCAGACAGAAAAGAAAACCTTTTATCGCTTCTCTGACGAAATACGTTGGAGGAACAATAGAAGAAGCTTGATATTGGAGGAATTACAGATGATCGGTAAAATATTATTTGTCGGGCCGATTTTTTTCATGACCTTATGTGAGCTGACTTTGATCTATATTTTTTCATCCATTTATGAAAATAAACGTGGTGGAAATGCATGGTTCAAGTTGGGGACCGCGGCTGCTTTGATCTTCTTGGTAGAAATTTTGGATTACTGTTTTGTGGATTTTGACACGGCTTCGACCGCACTGGAATCGATTTTCTGCTTTATTGCTGCCTTTTTCTTCGCGGTTATCATCCTGAAAATCCGTAAAAGAGAAGCATTCTACTGTACGGTCTGGTCCTATTTTCTTACAGAAGTGACTTCTCAGATTGTCATGCCCCTTGTGGATGCTGTTTTGCCGGGGGCTTATGGGAAGCTTTTCTTACTTGGAAAGGTAATTTTCTATTGTCTGGCAATTGCGTTGGCGAGCTGTTTTACAAAGAAGGTGTTGATAAAAAAACTGCGGACAGACAACCATTATCATGTAGGCCGCCAGAAAATGCTTTATTGTATTGTAATCATGGGCGGATACCTGATGCTTTCTAATTATCAGTTTATTTTCTGGCTTCTTGGATATGAACCGGAAAGCATTTCCTATATGGTTACATTTTTTAGATTGGTGGTCGGTATTGCGTGCATACTGCTTTTATATATACAAAATAATATTGAGAATATGCAGAGAACGGAGCAGGAATTGAATATGATCCAGCAGTTGTTATACCGGCAGCAGGAGCAATACCGCGTTTCGCAGGAAAATATCGATCTGATCAACCGGAAATGCCATGATCTTAAGTATCAGATGGAAGCGCTCAGGAAGCTGAAGGATGAAAAATTGATAGATGAACAGCTAAAGGAACTGGAGCATTCCGCTATGATCTATGATTCTATTTTTAAGACGGGAAATCCTGTCCTGGACACGGTACTTACCGAGAAAAGCCTGGTATGTGAGGCGAATCAGATCCAGATGACATGCATGGCGGATGGAGAAAAGCTGGGATTTATAGGAAATGTGGATTTATATACCATTTTCGGAAATGCGTTGGATAACGCGATTGAATGCGTGATGAAGCAGGAGGACGAGGAGAAGAGGGTCATACAGGTGTCGGTATTCCACGAAAAAAATCTCCTGATGATCCGTGTGAAAAATTATTGTGAGGATCGGTTGGAGTTTAGCCATGGAATCCCGGTCAGTACAAAACAGGATAAAGGATACCATGGCTTTGGATTGAAGAGTATACAGTATACGGCGGAGAAGTATGGGGGCGGAATCGTGTGCCAGAATCTACAGAATTTTTTTGTGCTACAGATACTGATACCGTTGGGGACGCCACACGGATGATTGTTTAATCATTGGTGTGGCGTCTTTTTTTCCCAATTGTGCCGCAAAAAAATCCAATTGTGCCAGATTTCATCAAAACCTCTAAAGAAATGCTATCTTTTATATACTCAAATATAAAATGAATGGGAGGAAGAAAGCATGTCAGAAGCGAAAATGAAAGCTGGCAAATCGAGACTATCGCTGATCGCGGTGCTGGTATGTTTGCTGATTATTGTAAACAATGTACTGGCGCGTATGCAGAGCGATATTTCTATGTACCTGGGAGGAAACACAGTGGATGAATCTACATTGGAATTTGGTTCGGCTGCCTGTTTTGAAGAAGGTACGGACGTAGCGACGAGGATACAGGAAGAGGGCAGTGTGCTGCTTCAAAATGAAGACGAGACGCTGCCTCTGGCAGAGGGGACAAAAGTGTCCATACTTGGTGCGATGTCTTACAACTATGTGGAAGGCGGTACAGGTTCCGCGGGAGGTGCGGACGATTCCAATACGGTGATGCTCAATGATGCGCTTCAAAGCGCCGGGCTGGATGTAAACGAGGCATTGTGGGACTGGCTGGAGGAAGCCTGCGGAGGTTCCCGGGGAGCGGACGCGAAGTATGACGGAATCACGGGCACCGACTGGACGGGATATCAGAAGATCAATGAGTTTTCTATTGATACGTATGAAGACAACGCGAAGAGTATGATCGGGGAGTACAGCGATTACGAGATCGTGACCTTTGCGAGAAGCGGCGCGGAAGGGGCTTCGCCTGTAATGGATTATGACGGTGACGGAAGTACCCTTACCGGCCAGTCCTATCTGGAACTGAGTGATGAGGAGAGAGATCTTCTGACCTTCTGCAATGAGAATTTTGAGCATACGATCGTGCTGGTCAATTCTTCCGCGGCTATGGAGCTTGGCTTTGTAGAATCAGAGGAATATGGCGTGGATGCCTGCCTCTGGATCGGACATCCAGGGGAAGCAGGCTTGAACGGGGTGGCTAATATTATTGCCGGGAAAGCAAATCCATCCGGAAAACTGGTTGACACCTATGCATATGACCTGAGTACGGCTCCTTCTTTTTACAACACGGATAACAACCGTTACACAAACATGGATGATACGGAAATGTACGGGTATTATCAATATGAAGAAGGCATTTATGTAGGATACCGGTATTATGAAACCGCGGACGCGGAAGGCTATTTCGATTCGGCGGATTATAAAGGGGCAGCCTATAAGAACGATGACCGTGACATTTCAGAGGGCGGCGCCCGTGATGAGGAAGGCGGTTATGAGAATACGGTACAATATCCGTTTGGATACGGGCTGTCCTATGGAACATTTACACAGACGATTGAAGGATCAGACATTCCGCTGGAGCTTCATGGAACGAACCGTATCGATGTTACAGTGACAAACGGAGGCAGCTACGCGGGAAAACAGGCGGTAGAGATTTATATGGAGGCGCCCTACAATACCGATGAAAATTGCGGAATCAAAGGAAGAGGGCTGGAGAAATCAGCCAAGGTACTGGTTGGATTCGCTAAGACAGATGTGATCGAACCAGGTGAAAGTGAAACGGTTACCGTTACGTTTGAAACGGATGATCTTGCAAGCTATGACTATTGCGGGTATGGATGCTATGTGTTGGAAAAAGGGGAATATCAATTCCATGTATCGGAAAACGCGCATGATGTGATCGAGACCGCCGAAGCTCTTCTGGATGAAAGCTATGTGTATGATGACGCCCATGATGGAAAAAGGGATTCAGACGAGACTGCGGCTGTCAACCAGTTAGATGACGTGTCCGCGGGAGATGGCAATATGCTGGATGGCTATCTTTCCAGAAGTGATTTCGCGGCAGGTATGGATTCTATCAAGGAACATGAGTCCAATCTGAACGGCAGCGCGGCATGTGAGGAACTGGGGGCACAGCAGAAGCAGGCCGTGGAACTGCGCGGCGAAGGCAGCATGGAGTACACCTATGAATATTACAAAAACGGAGAGAAGACCACGGGAACAAAAACCTTGTATGTGCATGCCGGAACTCAGTCATTTTATATGGATGAGACACCGGACGGGTTGGATTTAAATGATGAGACATACCGGGTGACATTTGACTCGGACGAAACGGATTATACATTGGCAGATATGGTGGATGAAGACGGAAAGGTACTTGCTTATGATGATCCGAAATGGGAAGAACTGCTGGATCAGCTTTCTTTGGAGGAATGTATCAACGTGCATGGAAATTCCGGCTGGGGAACTCCGGAAGTTGAATCTGTCGGAAAGGTTTCAGACAGTGTAGTTGACGGACCGGGTGAAGCAGGGAACGGAAATGTTGCCGGTGGTACATGGTGGCCGTCCGCAGTCGTGATCGCGTCTACCTGGAATGTGGATCTGGCAAAAGAAGAAGGCATAGCGTACGGACATCAGTCTATCCTGGGAGGGTATGTAGGCGCCTACGCGCCAGCGATGAATACACATCGTTCTCCGTTCGGCGGACGGAACTTTGAATATTATTCTGAGGATGGATTTATCGCGGGGGCAATCGGAAGTCAGGTAGTGGCAGGACTACAGTCAGACGGTGTAATGGTCTATATCAAGCATTTTGTACTCAATGATGGAGATACGAACCGGAATGGTGTCCTTACATGGGCTTCTGAACAGGCTATTCGTGAAATTTACTGCAAACCATATGAAATCTCTGTAAAAGAAGGCGGTGCCCTGGGAATTATGGCATGCCTGAACCGGATCGGCATGAGCTGGGGACACTATGGATTGTTCAACAATATCCTGCGTGACGAATGGGGATTCATCGGTTATCTGATCACCGATGGCGTAGGACCTGGATTTACGGATCTTTATAACCCACCGTCATTATGCCTGGCAAGTAAGGTGGCTATGCTGACAAGAGATGACCGGGTAGACGAAGAGACCTATACCGTAGTAGAAGGAACCGGAGCCGTAGACACGCTTTACGGACAGTATATGCTGCGGGAAAGCATGCATCGTCTGTTCTATCAAATGGTGGCGACAGGAAATGACGCAGGTACGGAAAGTGCCGCGGCAAATGCCGTATCCTCGGACAATACTACGTGGAAGATCGGATGGGTACTCATTGACGTGATTCTGGTGCTTGGAATCATTCTTATATATGTGTTGGGCGTACATAAGCAGTATACAAAGCCAATGCTTGAAAAGAGGAACACAGAAAGAGTAGGTGGGCGAAAATGAGTGGAAAGAAAGAAGAACAAGTAATTCAGATAAAACAGAATACAAGGATCCAGGATGCTTTCAATCAATATTTCCATTATATTGAGAGAGGTTCTACAATAGGAAGCGAAGTGAAGGCCGGGCTGTCAGTATTCTTCCTGTCGGTGTGTGCCCTGTTTATGAACATCCAGATATTGATCTCTGCATTCGCGGACGATATTCCCTACTGCGGGCTTTATCTGGGGGCAACGGTCACGGCGTTTGTGGGAACATTACTTTTAGGGTTTGTCTGCAATCTGCCATTGGTTCAGACAGCGTCACTGAGCCTTAGTACAGTGATGATCTCCATGCTGGGCGCAAATTCCGGTTTGACCTACGCGAATCTTCTTGCGGTAACGTTTGTGGCAGCAGTTGTGTATCTGGTGGCCATGGCAGTGCCTATGCTCCGAAAAGGGATCCTGGGACTGCTCCCGGACAGTGTACGGCGCGCGCTTCCGGCAGCAATGGGGCTTTATATCGCTTATGTGGCACTGGAAAACATGGGGATCATTGAAGGAATGTCCTTATCAGCCGTTTCAGACGATGCCCTTGGCGGGGCGGCATTGGCGCCATACATGCGTCTTTGCGTATTCGCGGGACTGATCGGGTTTGCGCTGGTCATCTTTTATATGAAACGGAAAGCGGAAACACCGGTATTTTCAGGCTTTCTTACGGCAACTTTAATTTTCTTTCTGATTGCTTCTGTGGTTGGTGGAATTGCGTTTACCTATGTGTATACACAGAACCGGATCTGGATCGGCGTGAATCCGGATCCGCTGGGTGAAATGTATACCATCGGGCTTGGAATCAAGGAATTGCAGCTTGGAACCGTATTTACCGAAGGATTTGATTTTTCAGGCTTTACAGCGGCAGGCGGAAATGTAATCATGCTTTTTGTAAGGGCAATCCTGATGTTTGTTTTCATGGGAATGTATGAATCAGAAGCGTCAATGCAGGGAGCAGATCTGAATGGACAGATTTTTGAAAATGAAGATGAATACAAAGAAAAAGTAACTAAGGTTTTGCTCGTAAACGCGGTAACGAATGTGATTGCGCCTGTCTTTGGGGCAGCGCCGGTATCGGTCGCGAAGCAGTCCTCAGCAGCAACGGCAGACGGTGGAAAAACAGGGCTTTCTTCCATAGTATGTGCAATCGGCTACCTGATTTCCATGTTTACGTGGATTCCGTTTGTCCTGTTTGCTACTTATACGAAGAGTGTTCCTGAATACGGTCATGCGGGATTTGTATTTCCCAATGTAATTTACGCGGCATTTCAGATCGCGGACGCGGTGATGCTGGTATTGGCGCTTGGAATGCTGAAAGGGTTAAAGAATCTGAAAGCAATGGAAGCAGAAGAGTCAGTTCCGTTCGCGGTTACCGTTGTGATGACTGTATTTACACAGAATATCGCGTATGGTGTGGCGGCAGGGTGTGTTGTTTCCGTATTCATGGTACTGGCAGGGCTTCGGAAAAAAGAAATCCGTATTGTCCCGGTTCCCCGGTATGTGATGGCAGCACTGGCAGTCGTATTGATGGTAATCTCTATGGCAGCGCCAACGTTGGGAGGAAGCGTGGCAGCCTCCGGAGGGACGGATCCGGAAACCGGAGGCGCGGCCGGACAGACAGAAGAGGCTTTAGCCGAGACTTCCGAGAATACGATGGGATATACCTTTGACGGAGCGACAGGAGATTTTGTATTTACCGGAAGCGCGGATGTAGATTATTATACGATCTGGGTATATGGCCTGGATGAGGAAGGAAACGAAGGCAGCAATTATGTGGCGGCTTCCTCACGTTTGACCGGTGAAGGTGAGATCAGTGGAAATGTGGATATCTCAGGACTCCCATTTGGAAGCTATCACGCGAACCTGCTGACCTTCCGGTCAGATGGAAATAGCGCGGAGCCGGTGGTACAAAACTTTGATGTGTCAGGTAAGCTCTCGACGCCGGAATTTAAGTATACACAGGATGGAACATCTGTGACAGTTACCCTGTGGTCGGATTCTTTGACTACTTATAATGAAAAGGAACTGTTTACGGATCTTGAGGTCCGGATTTATGATGAAAGTGGAGAAGTGGTACAGACAGAGACGATTACGGAGGAAGATCTGATCGCGACAGCCATGGGGCCGATGACGAGTTATAGCTGTGAAAAAGTGATCACCGTGGAGGCGGGAGAATATAAGATCAGCCTTACTGCGAAAGGAGACGGAAACCTGGCGGAAGCTTCCGAAGAGAGTGAGCAGATTGAACTGACCGTTGCCGATGGGACAGACAGCGAAGGCCAGACAGCGAACTACGTAGAGTCAGAGGGCGGACCCATGCCGTGATGTGCAGGTAAAAAATATGAATCGAGAAGAGATAAAAAAGATTGTAGGAAAAATGACTTTGCCGGAGAAATGTTATTTTCTTTCCGGCAAAGATTTCTGGCAGACCCGTTCCGTGCGGAGAGTGGGAGTGCCAGGCGTTACACTGTCAGACGGCCCCCATGGAATCCGAAAGCAGGAAGGGGCAAGTGACCAGCTTGGATTAAACGGCAGTATACCGGCTACCTGTTATCCAACAGCGGCGACGATTGCCAACAGTTGGGATCCGGAGCTTGGAGAAGAGATCGGACGTTATCTTGGAACTGAGGCCGCGTCGCAGGATGTCTGTGTTCTGCTCGGCCCTGGGCTGAATATTAAGAGAAGTCCGTTATGTGGGCGGAACTTCGAATATTTCAGTGAAGATCCATATCTGGCAGGAAAGATGGCAGCAGGCTATGTGCGTGGGATTCAGTCTAAAGGAGTGGGAGCATGTCCCAAGCATTTTGCGGCGAATTCCCAGGAGCTTCGGCGTATGGCAAGCGATTCCGTTATGGACGAAAGAACACTACGGGAAATCTACCTGACAGGCTTTGAGATCGCGGTAAAAGAATCAAAACCAAAAGCGGTCATGACCTCCTACAACCGTGTAAATGGAGTCTATGCAAATGAAAATGAACATCTTCTCCAGGAAATCCTGCGGGATGACTGGGGCTTTGATGGTTTTGTAGTATCTGACTGGGGCGCGTCCAATGACCATGTGGCAGGTGTGGCAGCAGGTTCGCATCTGGAAATGCCGACCACAGGAGGAGATTCGGATGAGGAACTGCTCAGGGCGGTAGAGAGCGGAAAGCTGGAGGAAAAGCTGCTGAACCGGCGCGTAGAGGAACTTCTGTATGCGATTCTGCCTTTACGGGAAGCCGTAGACAAAGAAAAGGGAAAGAAGTTTGATATTGAGAAGCATCATGCAATGGCACAAAAAGCGGCGGAGGAGAGTATTGTTCTTCTAAAGAATGATAACCATATACTTCCACTTATGGAAGGCACGAAAGTAGCTGTTATCGGTGATTTCGCAAAGAAACCGCGTTATCAGGGGGCCGGTTCTTCTGTGGTAAATCCAACGAAGCTGGATTCTACCTTGGATATGATTGGTAAGTTTCAGATAGAGATGCTGGGCTTTGAGAGAGGGTACTATCGAACAGGAGACGCGGACGCCGCACTTGAAGAGGAAGCCACGGAACTTGCAAAGAAAGCGGAAGTCGTCCTTTTATATATCGGGCTGGATGAAATATCAGAGTCTGAGGGATTAGACCGCCGGCATATGAGGCTTCCCGACAGTCAGATCAGACTGCTTCGAAAGATAGCGGCAGTGAATCCTCATGTGGTTGCAGTGCTCTCCGGAGGTTCTCCCATAGAGATGCCGTGGCTTGACAAATGTGAAGCAGTGATACATGGATATTTAAGCGGACAGGCCGGGGCAGCGGCGATGCTGAACGCGATTACCGGAAAAGTGAATCCATCCGGAAAACTAAATGAAACATATCCGTTGAAGTATGAGGATGTTCCATCGGCTCCGTATTTCCCGGCAAAAGAGCGCAACGCGGAATACAGGGAAGGTCTGTATGTGGGCTACCGGTATTTTGAGACCGTGGAGAAGCCGGTGCGGTTCCCGTTCGGATATGGGCTGAGCTATACGACATTTCAATATAACAATTTGAGATTCAGTCAAACTTAATACAGATTTTTCAATATCTTTTTATAATTTCTTAAATGTCCGTAAAGCCTGTAAAATAGGGGCTTTACGGCATTTTTAAATCGGTAGATACTTCACGTTTCTTCTTGTTTTTCTTTATAAGATGCACTTCAAAAGTAGTAAAAAAGTAGTAAATCTCAGCTTGCTAACCGCTCCATTTCGGCTTGTATGCCGTCTATGGTAACATGTGCGTACAGATTAAGCGTTATCTCAATATTGCTATGTCCCATTATGTATTGTAAGCTTTTCGGGTTCATATTTCTATTTGCCAGTCGTGTACAGAAAGTATGTCTTAATACATGCGGTGAAAAATCTGGTAACTTGTCCTCATGTGTTTTGTTATACTTTTTTACAAGCCTTTTAAACATTGTTGAATAATACTGACTTTTTGCAAGCTGTCCCTCTTGCGTGTGGAATAGAAAACCGCTATAGCCGTCTATGGTATCCGTCTGCATATCCTCACATTGTTTTGCTACTCTTTGCAATGCGTCATAGGCTTTCTTGTTCATGGGGATTTTTCGAATACCATTTTTAGTCTTTGGAGTGTCAATGTAAAAACCATGTTCTTTACTATGTAATAGTTGATGGTCTACATTAATTAGCTTATTAGTAAAGTCTAAATCTGCTATTGTCAATCCACATAATTCTGAAATTCTAAGCCCGGTATTAAGCAATATCACAATCACATCATAATACTGTTTGTATACCATGTCAGTTCCGGCAAAATCAAGAAGCCGCTTTTCCTCATCCTCTGTCAACGCTTCCCGTGGAGTGCTATCGTCTGATATCACATCACTTAGATTAAAATTAAAGGGATTTTTGCGTACATAATCATCTTCTATGGCTATGTAATATGCGGCTTTTAAAGAACGCTTATAATTATTGATAGTTTTGTAAGCGTAACCTTTTTCTTTCATTCTCAACGCCCACTCTTTCGCATCAGAGGGCTTTATACTGTCTATGCTCCTTGCTCCTAAAGCATCCTCTTTTAAGGCGTTCATGAGCGTTTCACGACCTTTTTCAGTAGACTTTTTGACGTTTGCCCGGCTTGCGTTCTGCTTTGCGTAAAGTTCGCAAAGTGTCATTTTCTTGCCGTTGGTATCAATACCGTCTAAAAGGTCTTTTTGTATTTCGGCTTCTTGCTCACGGAGTGACTTGCTTTTCGGGTCTTCATATTTCCCAGCAGGTATTCTGTCTGTCGCAGTTAATCGCCAGGAATAAATAGATTGTATTTTTCCGTATCTATCCTTGTATTTGTATACATATCTTCGGTCTGCTCTTTGGTATTCTCCTTTATTTAAAATCCTTCCTTTTAAATCTTTCCTTTTTTCCATATTTTATTCTCCTTCCCAAATGGAAAGAGCCTTGATATGACCTATATATATTATACCATATCTAGGCTCTTTTTGCATCAAATAGTATCAATTTTATCAAGTAATTTTTCGAACTGCTCCCGTTTTATTTGCATACGGTTTCCGTTCCAAAATAGCCATTTTGCATTTTTGTTTTCATCCGCAAAACGGCGCAATTTGTTTTCGCCAATGCGAAAATATGCGGCGGCTTCCTCCACGGAAAGCATGTATTTTTCGCTGATTGGAACATTAATACTGCTCATAGCATTGCACCTCCTTTTTTATTTTCTATTTCTTTTCTTGTAACTTTACGTTCGAAGAAAATGTCATTAATAAAAAAATGTTCGCTTATTTTCTGATTTCTTTTTGCAAGTCTTATTAGTTCTTCCAGATAATCAAAATTTGCTATAATTTTCGTGTGGGAATACCAATATTTACAAATAGAATTTATTGGCGAACGAATAAGATAACAGAAACCTTCTTCCGCTTTTCCTTCCCACTTGACAACAGATTGTGGTTCGTCTTTCAATCTTCTTGCAATGACATCTAATGTACGGGGGTTTGGGTAGGATATCATAACATGTACATGTTCTTCTACAGGTTCCCCCCATTCAGTTACATCATCATTATGTATAATCAATGCGTATTTCTTCGGTTTGGTTTTTTCTATTGCATCGATTAAATTATCAATAGTTTTTGTCGGTAAGTCTTTTAATCGCTGTGTATACATCATGTGTCGTGCTCTGTCATAGCTATCTCTTTCGAATCTCATTTTAGTGTCACTCCTTTTGTTAATAAAATCCATTCATTGTTAGTTTCATTTTCTGCCTGCTTTTTCGCCTTTATTAAATAGTCAGTATCTTGTTGTACAAATGCGCCTGTTTCTGTATCTATGGACAATTTGTATAAACCAATATCTACATAATTTTCGCCGTTGCTGTCTGTATCGACAATGCCGTAATTGGGGATAAAATTATCTAATTCGGTATTGTCCTCCATGCTAAAGGTTATTGTAGGCTTTTTTAATCCTTGCGAACAAAAATATCTTTTTTGGTTGTACATTTTTTTATCAGTTAATAGGGCACTTGTTACATATTTTGTAATGTAGGAAGCGGCTCTTTCCGGGCTTTCTATTTTTTCGCAATCGCTAAATCCATATTCCCAGTCAGCTAAATTGTATACTTGCCGCTCATGCCTTATTACGGGAATATTTGTCTTAGGGTTTACCGCTTCTATAAATTTAGCTGGTATATCTCCAAGTAAACCGTGGAAATGTATTGCGCCTGACTTATGTAATTCCGGTACTAACAGATAATCAAATTTTCCGTATCTGTCCCTTATCTTACGACACCATTTTAGCAAGGTTGTTTTTGCTACGTTATAGTCATAACTGTTTATTTTTTCGGGGTCAAGAGTCAGGGTGACAAACCAATTAAAGTCATTAATCAGTGCGTAGCCTTTTATCCGTCTCCTGATAGCGTATATTTGCTTACGGGTTCGCTTTTCCTGTTCTTCATCGGACAGTTTAGGCTTTTTCTTGCGCTTCTTTTTGGATTCCAGTCGATCATCTCCAATATACTTTTGCTTTGGATGGTGGTAGGTAACTATTTCCATCATTCCGTTGCCATAGTCAGTTGTTTTTCGGTTGTATTCCTCTATAAATTCTTGCAGTGGACGATGGTAGGTAACTATTTCCGTCATTCCATCGCCATAGTCAGTTGTTTTTCGCTTGTATTCTTTACAAAATTCTTGCAGCGAAATCGTAATTTTCATATTTTTTGTGTCTCCATTTAATTGTATTTTTGGCGTTATCGTCGCAACATTGCCTATTGTCAAGTAAGGCAATGTTGCCGTCCTGCCTATTATGCGCAGTAGTGCGGTTTTATTATTTATCGCATTTTTGCAATCCCAATCATTGCGTATTTGCAGTGGCACAGCGCATGTGGCGGCAAGCCACCCCATGCGCCATGCCCCACTATACGCAATTATCGACATTGCAATATGCGATTGTGCAAGCCGCAAAACTGCGCATAATAGGCAGATTAGTTTCATTTCTTTTTGCGGAAGGCAGGGGAGAAGTAAAAGCCGTCAGATACAACCGCTCTGTAGCCCTTATCTGTCAATTTGGGCTTTTCCCTCAGATAATCCAGTGCATACCACCGTGCCATCTGCCTTTTGTCCGTGCTGATAATGCAAGTTTCTCCATCTTCTTGTACAAATGCATATAGCATCTTAACGACCTTCACCGCATTGTGTCCCCCTATCTCTTAATTCCTTATACAACATAATGTAATCACTGGTTTTTTCCGGCATTAATGGTGTTTTTATATACGTCAATCCGTCCGATTTAGGCGTAACTGCATAGCCCTTTCCGACACCGCCCTTGTAACTGCCTGCAATGTCCTTTTTGTAGTAACCTGTCGCTTGATGAAATGTTTCATCTGACACCACTGCTCCCAAAACAATCCGTGTCTGACATTGCTCCGTAATGGCTTTAGGTAGGTCTGTTGCATTTAATTTTTGAGCGGTCAATATGAGAGAAATACCTACGGCTCTACCCTTTAGGGCTAATTGACAGAGTAACCGCTCAATTTCCGCTTTTTGCTTTGTGTCTGCATTTCTAATGGCGGCAAGCACCTCGTCGCAAATTAGTATTAGTGCCTGTAATCCAAGGGATTTAATATCTGCATCTATGTCCACATTGTCGGACGCAAAATATTTAGCATATCGCTCCTCCATTTCATCCACAAGTGCGGTTAGCATTTTGATAATTTCATCGGTTTTAGTAGCTACCTGTACACCAATATGGCGGAATAACCGGGCTAAGTCAGAATTTTTCGCGTCTATCACATATAACATATGTTGGCGTTTTAGCACCATCCCACCTAGATACCGTAAAAATTGGCTTTTCCCTGCGCCCGATGGTGCAATCAATAATATATGTAATGCTTCGCTCATGTAATCCCAAATTATATTGTCATAAATGGGTATCGGCTTATAACTCAGTTCCGGCTTATAGTCGCCTTTATATTCGGATAATCCTTCCCTTATCAGTGATATACCGTTATAACGTTCTGGAGGATTTGCAAATATATAACGTGCTTTATTTTCTGATTCCTCGTATTTATATAGGATTAAATCCAAATACTCAGATAGTTTCCGTCCTATGTCAGCAGTGTCTTTTATTAGCCCATTTGGATACAGGTCAATGATAATTTTTTTGTCTTTGATGCAATACTCCCATTTGACCGAGTGTATCAATATTCCATCCGTTTCCGACTTCAAAAATAATCTTGTAAATAGGATTAATTTTTTTCTGATTTCTAGTATTTTGATGGGAGAATACCTTGACAATAAAAGCGTTATTGAGCCATATACTATCCAAATGCTGATACCTGTAGTTAGCATGTACAATAATATTTTTAGTATTTCCGGAGCAACTGTTAAGTCGCTCCAAAGGAACAAAAAAATTGGCAATATTGTAAATAATGATGCTATAGCTAATATTATTTGTTTGACGGCAGTTATCGCACTGCCGTCTGTTTTTAATTTTAGTGTTCTCATCGTATTTCCTCCTGTTATTTAACCTCTTCCAATTTTTTTATATTTAATTTCAGACCTGTAGCGCTATAACCTTCAAAATTTTTTCCGGACATATTTGCTTCCAGAGCTAACGCATAATCAACAATCCGATACCGTTTATTGATAGCATTTACGGGGTCAACAAATTGTGTATGTGTATCATCGGTTATAGTAGCTTGTCCGTGGATTGCATCCATAATAGTTTCGCCCGCCATATATTCTATTCGCTGCGTGTGATGCTCCATCGATGCCTTGCCTACCTTTTTTATAATTACAATATCCGGCACGCTTATATAATTACGCATTGCGGCTTGTATATCAGGTTTGGCTAACAGTTCTTTGACTTTTGCATTTTCATAGTGCGTTTTTTCCACAGCTTTCATTTTGGTTTCCTCCTTAGTTATTGTTGATTCGTCTGTTGTTTGTTTCATAATTTATTTCCTTTTCCTTTCTTATTTTTTGTTTGCTTGCCTAACTTAACTCCACATGTTAATATTGGTCTACGGGTAAGATATCGTGCAATTCGCATTGCAATATATCCGCAAATTTGAGTATAGTTATTAACTTGATATCATAGCTATCGCCAGTAAGATAATTTTTATATGTAGATAGACTGATACCGCCTTTGTATGCCATATATTGCTGTGTGTAACGATTGTCCGTACCGCTTGATGCCTTATACTCCTTTAGACGCTTTTTTCGCAAATCCTCAATTTTGCTCATTACATCTTGTACAAAAGCATTGCGGATTACATAATTTAGTTGTTTGTCTTTTGTCCATACATCCATTGTCTACAATGATTTTTAGAGTGCGCACTCAATCCTTTCCTTTCATAGATTTTGTATACAAGCTTGCGATATTTTAGGTGTTTGTAACACCGTTATGGCATTTAAAATACGCCAGTTTTGTCTCTTGCATTTGCAACTACAAGATTACCACCGTCAAGATAATTTTCACTTTATAATTTATTAAGTCAAGGACGGCGGTTTTTACGCCAAATCCCGCAAAACAAAGCACTTGCAAAATTTGTAATTATAGCATATCATAGTAAAGAAAACTATATCTAGGGGATTTCGGAAATTCATTTTAGGTAAAATCTCCTAGGCAGGAAGGAAAGATAAACATGCAATATAATAGCGAAAAAGAAATATGGTATCCAGAAGAAAAAATATTTGAAAATCCATTAACCATTAATAATTATGAACAGTTTTTATCCCAAGGAATAAGAAAAAGAGTTTCTTACATACACACTGATTTAGACTTAAGTTTTGAACAGTTGTATAGTGATAAGCCCTTTTTAATAAAGAAAATATTAGATGGTGAATACAGCTATTCTTCTTTTATAACAAATAAGATTCTCAAAAGCATTATTGATAATGCCAACGATAATCTTGAAAATAATAAAGGAAATAATTTACCTGAAAAAATCTCTCGATTTTGGATAATCTTTGGTGATGAACAAGACATACGTGAATTTTTAAAACAATTATATTATAAAATTTGCCTTAACATATTGTCGGATACACAAAATGAATATAGAGAACAGACTAATATAATTTTAGATTTATTTTATGCCGATGCTAGTTTTTCATTTGTTTATGGACAAGCAAAAATTAATAATCAAGATATTAATAAAAGACCTAATACAAAAGAACGCAGAGCATTAGTTTCTGCGGTAAAATATACATGGAGTATTATATCTGACGAGGTATTGGAAAATTTTAGAGATATTTTTGACGATGAGAATAACCCTATTTACAAAATAAAAAATAGTAAAGACATACCCAAACGACTAGACGAATGGTGTAACGAAAAATTAATGCCATACCTAATAGACAAAAAAGAAAAACTTAAAAAAGACAGCATTGCAAATATAGGCTACTGTGTTCACAATTTGATGGAGACGCTATATGACAAGAAAACTATTGATAAAAACTATTTACTTAATGAAAGTCAAGAATACTTAAAAGTCATGTGTGATGAATGTAATAGTTATTTATTAGATTGTGCAAAAAAGTTAGAGGAATCTCAACGTACTTATTTTGCTAACCTAAGAAATAGCGAATTAGAAAAAACTATTATTGACAATATAGATAACTCAACAGATTATCAAATAGAAGATACTTTTTTGGATGATTCAGGAAAAACTTTTGAAGAGCTTATAAATAATGCAATAAAAAAACTTGTAAAAGATAAATAGCAAATAGCGACAATTTTCATTATGTGACAAAAAGAGTGTGGTTTTCCCACGCTCTTTTTTGTCTGTTATGAATTTTTAAAGCACTCTACTATGTTGAGCAATGCAACAACTTATTTTTGGAATATTATTTCTCGTGTTTGATACTTTTAATAAGTGCCTGTAAAGCATAAATTTGTTCGTTACTTAATCCTTCGGTATCAAGCAGTGGATAAGTACAGTTTTTTTCTTTCCCTAAAAGGTAGTCTGTGCTACATTTATATAAGTAAGAAAGTGATAGTAGGACTTCCGCACTTGGAGTACGTTCGCCTGTTTCATAGCCGGAAACAACGCTGGAAGAAATCCCAATTCTATTTGCAACTTCTTTTTGTGATAAGCCATATTCTATTCTTAGTTTTTGTAGTCTTTCAGATAATCCGTTTATCATCAAATTATTTCCTTTCATACTTACCAGATTTACACATTAAGTTTGTATTTCTATTTTCTTAAATATCTCTACGCTATTGGAGTAATCAAAGAGCACTTAAAGCGTTGACAAAAAACACTTTAAGAGGTAAAATTAAAAAGAGGAAACCATATGTGATTAAAATTTAAGTTTAAGAAAGAATGAAGGATTGCGGCATAAAAATATGAGTAAGCGTTGACAACATTCGGGGGGGGGGTAAAATGGGATAGAAAAAATATCATCTTTACTTGTATGGAATAAAACTATTAAATTGAATAGGAGATACTACATAATGAAAAAAAGAACAGTTTTGACAATGATTTTAGCGGTAACTATTATAAGCGGCATCCTTTCCGGTTGCGGCGAAAAAAAGGCATCTGCTAAAGAGCCATCTACTAAGGCAGAACAACTTTCTATAAAAGACAATAAGAAAAAAGAGATTGCGACAGATAGCGTTACAATTAATGTATTAGTTGACAAGGGTTGGGACGCCGATTCTACACCAGCAATCCTGCATATTGCAGCAAAGGATACCGAAGATGTGGAATTCTATCATGCAATCACACCTGACGCAGAAGGCGGCAAGGGCAGTACCACCGTTACACTGGCAGAAGGCAAATATGAGGTGGAATTCATCAGCCCGCTCAACCATGACGGCTCTGCTTACGAAATCTACGATATGGGCGCATCCCAGGAGATCACCGTAGAGTTCGGTACAGATATGACGGTAGACTGTGAAATGACTCAGATTCCAGCAGAACAGGTAACGGATGAAATGATTCAGGATATTGTAACAAAGACGCAGGCAGCAGTAGAGAAGGGTGACGAGACTCTCAAAGGCAACGCTGGAAAGGCAACCCTGGATAAGCTTGCATCCAATGTACAGAACAGCCCGAACGCATCCGAGAAAACAAAGGATATGGCAAACACCGTAAAAGAGAATACGGATACGGAAACAAAGCCAGAGGAAACCGTAAAGACGGAAGCGCCAGCAGAAAAGGCAGAGACAACAGAGAATCACCAGACAGAGGCCAATACAGCAGCAAATAGCACACAGAACAATACTGCACAGAATAACAATACGCAGAACAATGCGGCAGTGAACAACAACACACAGAACAATACAGCAGTCAACAACAACCAGACTACCACACAGCCTGCAGCACCTGTACAGCCGACTCAGCCTGCACAGCCGTCTGCACCTGTAGTAACAGAGCCTGCACAGCCAGTTCATACCCATACTTGGGCGGACCATGTAGTGACCACACAGGAGTGGGTGGCAAACATCGTAACCGTACCAGATTATGAGACACAGACAACAGGTGTTTGGGTATGCAATTGTGGTGCAGTAATTCCAATAAATGAACAGGAAGCTCATGCAATAGCTCACGCTCTTGCTGATGAACCAACAAATGGCTATGAAAAAGTAGAGACAACGCAGGTCCAGGTTGGTTCCCACACAGAAGACCAGGGTCATTATGAAACAAAGACTTCTGTAGACTACCGCTACTGCACAGGCTGCGGCGCAAGACAGTAACCAAAAGCAATTAAGGCAGGTATCAATTTTTATACCTGCCTTATTATATGAGGAGACAAAGATATGCTAAGTTCAAAGCAAAACGTCTATGAAATCATTTTAATCGAGAGCCAGAAAAAAGAAGCTGCAGAACTTATTGATTGCCTGACACACTTGGCCGAGACACGAAGCCATGGCGATTATGATTATCATTTTGAACATATAAAGGGCATGATAGACGGTACATATGAAGGGGAAACATATTCTTTTTATGATGAGAGTGTAATACAAGAGATAGAAAAAAGATGTTCAGAAGCAGAACAGTATCATGCAAAGAAGATAGGGCTATTATTGAATATTATGCTCACACAAGGGGATCTTGACAGCAATCTGTTACACTATTACCCTCATGTGGATTTAGCCAAACAGATTTATTTCAGATTTCGTGACAGGATACCCATATATATAATAGCGACACCGCCTGTTTTTGCAACCCAGAGTGATATGATTATAGGAGTAGATTTGTCAGAACAGTATATTGCTACAGATGCTTTGTTACGGTATAAGTCAGACACGGATATTAATAAATTATTTGCCTTTTATGAAACAAGCAGCAGATAAAGTTACCGTTATTATACAGGCTATGGAGCAAGATAATAACCCAATATACGATACATAAAGCAGATATAGAATTTTATATCTGCTTTTTACTTTTAAAGAAAAGGAGAAAAAAAACATCATGCTCACACCAGCACAAGTAAATGCTTTCACTGTATATCCAAGCAAGAGCCGCTCGGACATCATTCAGGAGATTGACGAAGCTATCAAACGAGCGCACGGCTGGAGTCCATATGAACAAGCCATTCTTAACTATGAGCTTCCAATGGATGTACGAAATGAGATTGCGAAAGAATATGTTGCGGCAGGGTGGAATTACGTATATCATTACACATCATCAGAACATAAGGAACGCAGCGGATTAACAGCGTTTTATTTTTCCGTGACGCCCTTAACGCATATGTATAACACCACTCAGGTAACAAAAGACAGCATTGGGAGGATAGACTAAAACAAACAAAACAGAATCAGAAAGGGGACAAAAAATGTTATACAAAACATATGCAAACAACGTACAGATATTTGGGGATTATGCGTGTTATCCGGAATGGATTGATTTCATACAATCGCAGGGAATTGCCGTAGATGACGAAAATCACTATGATGGTGATATTACCGACTTTATGGCTGCGGTTGAGGTAATAGAATCCATTTTAAAGCGGCTGCACAAAGAACGGGAAGAACTGCGGGCACAGATGCCGAACACAACAAAGAAATGCTTGTTTGACCTGTCATATATTCCAAACAAAGTGGACGCACAGGAAGAAAATGAGAAACTGAAACCAAAATATTACCTGTCATTTCTCGACTTGTTGATACAAGCTACAGAACAGGCGTATTGCTTTTTTCCATACCACTTTTATATGGCATGCAACGAGTTATTGGAACCAGACAAGCCTTTTGCACGGCCGGGACACCTCAAATGCTGGAAGGTAAAATATGGAATGAAAATCCATGTAAGAGCAGCAAAAGAGGACAGGCAAATGAATATTATAATAGGGAAGTGCTTATTTGTGTACCATTCCCTCACCCCCAAAGCAGAAATTTTGAGAGCAAATGTAAAATGCACATTTGCACTCAAGCAAAATTTCTTTCCCCTATGCCCTCTCCCATAGGGGGAATTTCCTTGTCGCATACTTTATATTTTGGCTTAGCTTCAATTTTTTTCAAAGGGGAAGAGGAAGTAAAAGACTCTTTTCCGCTTCGGGCAGTGTATCCTGTAATCTGCAATGTATCAAGGATGCTTCGCACCGCATAGCGGCATGTCCTTGACATGTCCTTGACACATTCCAGCTTACAGGATAAATGATAATCAAGCGGAAATGAGATAGTATGCTGTTTTATCAGCATACGACCACACAAAGCACTTTTCGCAATTTCTAAATATATCGGGAGACTTGTATCTAATCTGTGATAATTCTAGTAAACAGCACACCAGAGATTTATTCCGATATGTGTATCGGGCATCCCGTTTTGACATTTCGTTCTGTCTCCATTCTCTCAGATTTTTATTTTATTCGATTTTAGGTGTCATATCAAGACTCTTTCAAAAGTAGTAAATCAGTAGTAAATTCGACAAATTTTGTTGCTCTAAAACCTCTAAAGCCCAGTGTTTACAGGGTTTTTACTGTATATAGCTTGTTTTTAAGTAAAACCAAAGCCGTTTTTGATATTACAAATACCGGAGACAGGGATGGCGCGGAGGTGGCACAGCTTTACGTCAGCTCGAAATGCAACGGTGTGTACCGGCCAAGGAAGGAACTAAAAGGTTTTCAAAAAGTATTTCTGAAAGCCGGTGAGACAAAGCAGGTGGAGATTCCAATAGACAGCTACGCGTTTCGCTATTTTAACGTGAAGACAAACCGGTATGAGACTGAAAACGGGGAATATGAGATACTGATCGGAGCCAGTGTGGCTGACATCCGTCTTTCAGGGACAATAAATGTCATCGGAACAGAGGCTTATGTCCCTTACGATATGGCAAGACTGCCTGATTATGCGTCCGGGGAGATCAAACAGGTATCGGATCGGGAGTTTGAAGTTCTTTTAGGCCATAAGATCCCGAACGGACACTGGAACGGCCGGCTTGACCGGAATGACGCGATTTGTCAGCTATACTACGCGAAAAGCGCCCTGGCAAGACTGGTCTATAAAATCATGACAAGTATGTTGGATAAAAGCATGAAAAAAGGGAAACCGGATTTGAATATTATGTTTATTTACAACATGCCTTTCAGGGCCATCGGGAAGATGGCGGGCGGAATGTGCAGCCAGGAGATGGTAGACGGAATCGTAAAGATCGTAAACGGATATTTCTTCCGCGGCGTGCGCCAGGTGATCGGCGGCTTGTTCCGCCAGCGCAAAGTCATGAAGAAAACGAATCAAATAAAATAGTAGAAAGGAAAGAGACGCGGCCATGAAAGAAAATGTATTTACAAAGTGGTGGGCAGGCTTCGCAAAGAAACATCCAGGCGCGTCCAAATGGATCCGTGAGGGTGGATTGTTCTTTTTGTTTAGCAATCTGGTGACTGTGTGGCAGTATATTCTGATCCAGTTTTTGCCGGGAGTTTTCTCAGCCTATAAAAATGTGGAGTGGATGTGGCCGGGGATTCATATGGAGCTGTTGGGGGCGGATTTTACATTTAATGTTCTGGGCTATCGTGTAGCTGATGGCGGCCTGGCCTACTTTATCGGTTATCTGATCGCGACCTCTACAGCCCAATGTATCAACTTTCCCTTGCAGAGGAACATTACGTTCCGTAGCCACGGTTCCATTCTTCCGCAGATCGTGGGATATTTTTTCGGATGGGTGGGAGTGACACTGGTGGTCAATTCCATCAACAGTATCTGGGTGGGCGTAGCAGGTACCCTGGGTGTGCCGGATTTTATTTATAATATTATCACAACAGTTTTGACAGGCGGAGTATCTATGGTAATTTTCTTTGTTGTGAATAAGATCATATTCCCGGAGGGGGAGGTGAAAAAGGGAATGTAACTATGCTGCTGCACATGGGGGTTCAGGATACGGGGCTCCGGCTTTATACTTTTTCTTTCCGGTATTGCAAAGGTGTTACCCCGTAAGCTTTTTCGAAAATCCGGTAAAAATAGCTTCGGTTGGAGATGCCAAGTGAGTATATGATATCAGAGATATTCTGATCTGTAGATGCCAAAAGCCGTTTTGCTTCTTCCAGCAAAAGGGTTTGACCATATTCAGATAAGGTTTTTCCTGTATGTAATTTGACGATCCGGTTGATATATTCTCCTGTGTAATGCAGCTTCTGCGACAATTCTTCCCGTGTGCAGCGTCCGTGCTGTGCTTCCATGAACTGCGCGATTTCTGCAAATACCTGGTCATGAGATCCTGACTTTGCCAGAGACTTTTCTTCAAAATATAGTTCGGGAGAAGTAAGCAGCCGGAAAAAGCGCAGAAAGGCTCCCAGGATATAGAGAGAACAGCCGGCTTTTTTATCTATGATTTCAAACAGGATCTCATTAAAAAGAGGCGTGATTTTTTCCAGGGTCATCTGAGCGGCGGCTGCGGGGCGGTAGTTCAGATAGACCTTGTCAAATAAACGCGTGTCTGCCTGGTTATCCTGGATCAGGCGGAAGAGTTCATTTCTTTCCAAGGGCGCGAAAGCATCGGAGAGCAGGCTTTGTTCCGAATGATATGCATTTAAAATGCTTTCCAGAAAGCTGTTTTCAAACATAAAAAAGACAACTGAAAAATTGCCTTCCAGGAGTTCGCGGTGCCGGATGTTCCGGTTCATGACGCAGCATTGCCCTTCTGTGTAGAGCACGATCTGATGCTCGATCTGCATCGTAACCTCCCCTGATAAAACAAACATGATTTCAATAAAGTCGTGCTTATGGGGGGCACGGCGTAAACTTAAGCTTCGTTCCTCTTCATTTAAAATGACCAGGGTATGGTGACGAAGGCTGATCTCGTAAAACTGGTATACGGAATCGGATTCATAGCAATTTTCCAACATGAGCAGGAAGGGGACTTTCAGAGAAAAATGCTGCATGGTATGACTTTCTGCGTTTTTTATGTCCAGTCCGCTGAGCTGGCTGGCAAGCTCCGTAAGAGATCGTGATCTACTTGTGATTTCCTGAGTGATATCCATAACTTGTACCTCATCGGATGAAACCAACCGCACAGCCGGAAAATGTTCTGGTTTGGTTACAAAAAATGCTTGGATGTTCTATAGGGGACATAGCGTTTTATTGTGAATAAGCTATAATAAATATATAAAATACAGATGGAAAAGTAAAGACTTGATTAGGGAGGTTATGGATTGATGAAAGAAAAACAGAAATTTCAATGGGAACATTTGAATCTTGGAGTATGCTATTATCCGGAGCACTGGGACAAAAGCCTGTGGCGGGATGACTTGAAAAGAATGAAAGAAAACGGGCTTCACACCGTGCGTATCGCAGAGTTTGCATGGCAGATATTCGAACCGGAAGAGGGCGTATATTCTTATGAGCTTTTTGACAATTTTCTGAAGATAGCAGAAGAAGAGGAGATGAAGGTGATCTTCGGGACACCCACGGCAATTCCTCCGGTCTGGCTGACAGAAAAGTACCCGGAGGTTCTCAACTGCCGCAAGGACGGTGTCCTGTTCCGCCACGGTATGAGGCGTCATTATAATTATAATTCCCCGAAGCTCCATGAACTGGCGGCAGACGCGGTGGAGCATATCGCGTCTCATTACGCGAAGCATCCGTCTATCGTTGGATGGCAGATCGACAATGAGATCAACTGTGAGATCAATGAGTTCTATTCCGAAAGCGATAATGTAGCATTTTGCAGCTTCCTTCAGGAGAAATACGGAAACCTGGACCAACTGAACCGGGCCTGGGGAACGGTATTCTGGGATCAGACCTATACGGACTGGAATCAGGTCTATGTGCCACGCACAACCATCAATGACTGGACGAACCCGCACCAGATGCTGGACTATACCAGATTTATCTCGGAAAGCGCGATCCGGTTCTGCCGTATGCAGAGTGACATTTTAAGAAAATATGTAAAACCGGGAGATTTTATCACCACAAATGGAATGTTCCGCAATCTGGATAACCACAGAATGGAAGAGGAATGTCTGGATGTGTATACCTATGACTGCTATCCGAATTTTGCCTATTCCATGCGGGAGGATCCGAAGCATAATACTACATTGAAGGACAGGAGATGGAGTAAAAACCTGACAGAGGTCCGGTCCATTTGCCCGCATTTCGGCATCATGGAGATGCAGTCCGGGGCGAACGGATGGAATACGCAGGCGGATACACCGGCACCAAAGCCGGGGCAGATCACGCTCTGGGCCATGATGAGCATTATGCATGGGGCGGATTATGTCAGCTTTTTCCGGTGGCGTACCGCGCTGTTTGGCACGGAAATGTACTGGCATGGAATCCTGGATTATGACAATTGTGACAATCGTAAATTGAAGGAGATCAGAGAATTTTCAAAGAGAGTCCAGGCAATCGATGAAGTGGCGGGGGCGGAGTATGTGGCGGGCTTCGCGCTGGTCAGAGATTATGACAATATATATGACGCGCAGCAGGATGTATGGCATGGGCGTGTGGCAGACGCAAGTGAAGAAGAGATTTTTGTGGCTTCCCAGCTGAACCATGTACCGATGGATGTAGTTTATATGCGGGAAAATACGGAGCTGGAAGAATTGAAAAAGTATCCGGTACTGATCTATCCCCATCCGGAAATCCTGACAGAGAAAACTGCCGGATTGCTGGAAGAGTATGTCCGCCAGGGCGGCAGCCTGGTATTGGGGGCCCGGACCGGGCAGAAGGATGTGGACGGACATTGCGTGATGAAGCGGATGCCCGGACTGCTGGCTTCCCTTACCCAGACCGCGGTGAAGGAATTTACATTGGTGGGTCCGGCAGATGATAAGGTGACCGCGGACTGGAACGGCGTGAAGATGGATACAGGCGTATTCAATGATATCCTGGAGGCCGCAGGCCCGGATGCAAAGGTATTGGCAGTCTATGAGAACAATTTCTATGCAGGAGAGGCGGCGCTTGTAGAGACGAAAGCGGGAGATGGAAAGGTTCTTCATTTTGGCGGTGTATTTACAAGAGAGAATCTGAAGTCCTTCTTCGCGTATCTGGGAATCATGGAGCCCTTGGCACAGATGGTTCAGGCACCGGAGGAATGCGAGACCGCGCTTCGCAGAAAAGGGGGGAAGGAATATTTGTTTGTCCTGAACTTTTCAGATCAGGAACAGGAGATTTGCCTGGGGAAAGCGGTGACAGATTTGGATAATCAGAAAGAGGCAGAGGGAAAAGTAATCCTGCCTGCATACGGGACGAAGGTTTATCGGATATAAGGAAGAAATTATTATCTTCCTGAATTGATCTGCATACAGGAAACCTCCGGAAGTTTCATAGACACAGACTTGAGTTTATCCGCTTCTCCATATATAATGGAAAGCAATATAAGGAGGGCGGAAATGATACGACAAATTAGATATTTTCAGTCTGTTGTCCGTAACAACAGCTTTTCAGAAGCTGCGGAGGAGTGTCACATTTCGCAGTCTGCCATTTCCCAGCAGGTACAGGCATTAGAGAGGGAATTGGGTTTTTCTCTGTTGGAACGAAAGAACCGTAAATTTACACTTACCCCTGCGGGAGAACATTTTTATAAAAAGAGCCTGGTGTTGATCGCGGATTTTGAGCGGATGTGCCGGGAGGCGGGCAAACTGGCACAAGAAGATAAGGCCGCTTTGGTGATCGGCTATCTGCGCTGCTACAGCGGGCAGGAATTTCATCTTGCGCTGGCGGAATTTTCAGAGAAATATCCGGATGTGTCAGTGAAAATTGAGTATGGCAATCATGAAGAATTGTACGAGCTGCTTCGGACGGGAGGCGTGGATCTGGTTCTGAATGATCAGAGAAGGGCATTTTCAGACGAGTATGTGAATCTCATTTTGACGGTTGGGAATGCATATATTGAAATTTCATCCAGAAATCCGATTGCGTCCCTGCCATCCATTACGCCGCAGGAACTGAAGAATGTCCCTTGTATCCTTGTAGCGTCAAAGGAACAAAGGGAAAACGAACAAGACTATTATCAAGGCGTGGTAGGATTTCAGGGGGATTTCCTTTATGCGGACAATCTGGAGGAAGCCCGCCTGATGGTGATCGGGGGACAGGGATTTATGCCCGTAGAAGGCGCAAAAAGTGGTGGGAGCTTTGGTTCGTCTATCAGCCGCATCCCTTTATTCCGGGGAGATTCGCAGATCACGCGGAACTATTGTGCGTTTTGGAAACGGGATAATTCGGGATATTATGTAGAAGAATTTGCGGATATACTAAAAAAGAAGTTTGAATAAAAAAGTTGTGACGGAAAAGCTATTTTGAGATTTAAGGGATAGCTTTTTGTATTAGTTTTTCTTATAAAAACGTCCCGGAAGTCAGATTGATTCCAGGGCGTGTCTTTTTATATAATGAGTGACAGAGGGAAGGAAAAGGAGGTGCCCTATGAAAGTATTGATCGTCAGTTCCAGTCCAAGAAAGGAAGGAAACTCTGAGGTATTATGTGAGCGTTTTGCCAAAGGAGCGTCCGAGGCCGGGCATGAGGTAGAAAAGCTTCTGCTCCGGGATAAGGAGCTTTCCCCGTGTCACGCCTGTTATGCCTGTATGGAAACACATATCTGTGTCATTAAGGACGATATGACAGATATATTTTCGAAGCTGCAGGAAGCTGACGTGATCGTGTTGGCTTCTCCGGTCTATTTTTATTCAGTCAGCGCGCAGATGAAGATCATGATTGATCGTTGTCTGGTAGACCATAAAAGTCTTGCCGGAAAGCAGTTTTATTTTATCGTCACTGCCGCAGATCCCCAGCGTGAAGCCGCGGATGGGGTTCTATCAGCCCTTCGCGGGTTCGTCCGGTGCATTCCGGACGCAAAGGAAAAAGGGATTATTTATGGAATGGGAACCTGGGACAAAGGGGATGTCTACCGGCATCCGTCCTATGAGCAGTCTTATGAAATGGGAAAGAGGGTGTAGTTATGGAATGGATCAAAAAGAATTTTGGATTTGGATGTATGCGTCTTCCAATGAAGGGGGATGAGGTAAATACGGAAGAATTTTCACGGATGGTAGATACGTTTCTGGAAAATGGTTTTAATTATTTTGATACGGCCCATGGCTATCTGAATGGAAAAAGCGAAACGGCACTTAAGACCTGTCTTACCAGCCGTTATCCCCGTGACCGGTATATTCTGACGGATAAGCTGACCAATTTTTTCTTCAAAAAGCAGGAGGATATCCGTCCGTTTTTTGAAAGCCAGTTGGAAGCCTGTGGTGTGGAGTATTTTGACATTTATCTGATGCACGCGCAGGGCAAGGATAATTTTGCGTACTTCAAAAAGTGTCATGCCTATGAGACTGCTTTGGAGCTGATGGAAGAGGGAAAGTTTCGTCATTTTGGTATCTCCTTCCATGACCGGGCCGAGGTTCTGGAGCAAATATTGACAGAATATCCGCAGATCGAAGTGGTACAGATCCAGTTCAATTATGTGGACTATGAAGATCCGGCGGTAGAGAGCCGTAAGTGCTATGAGGTCTGTCGGAAATTTGGGAAACCGGTGATCGTCATGGAGCCGGTCAAGGGTGGTAACCTTGTCAATCTGCCGGAAAAAGCGAAAGCTGTTCTGGAAGAATTGCAAGGCGGGAGTCCTGCCAGCTATGCGATTCGTTTCGCGGCTGGTTTTGAAGGGATCATGATGGTACTTTCGGGCATGAGTGATATGGAGCAGATGGAGGATAATATTAGCTACATGAAGGATTTCCGGCCATTGTCAGAGAAAGAACTGGACGCGGTAGGCAAGGTACAGAAGATCTTCCGTTCCATGAACCTGATTCCCTGCACGTCCTGCCGGTACTGCGAGGCCGGATGCCCGAAGCAGATTGCGATTCCGGATCTGTTCGCCGTGATGAATACGAAACAGATCTATCATGACTGGAATGCGGATTATTATTACAATGTGGTGCATACCGGCGGCGGAAAGTCGAAAGCTTCGGAATGTATCAAATGCGGTAAATGTGAGAAAGCCTGCCCGCAGCATCTTCAGATCCGTGATTTGCTGGTTGATGTGGCGAAGGAGTTTGAGCGCAAAGCGTGAAGATAGAAATCGAAAGGAGAAGGAACTAAAATGTCGGATGTAATGATATTAACCGGAGCAGGACAGATTGGAATGGCGATTGCGCGCCGGATGGGTTACGGGATGAAAATCGTGATCGGAGATAAAAAGCGGGAGAATGCAGAGGCGATAGCGGGGATTATGAATCAAGCAGGATTTGATGCAGTCCCGATGGAAATGGATCTGTCTTCCCGTGATTCTATTTTGGAGTTGATCGCAAAAGCAAAGGAGCTCGGTGAGATTTCCACGCTTGTCAATGCGGCGGGCGTTTCACCCAGTCAGGCGCCGATCGAGGCAATCTTAAAGGTTGACTTATATGGTACGGCTGTTTTATTGGAAGAGGTGGGCAAGGTCATTATGGCAGGAGGTGTCGGTGTCACGATTTCCAGTCAGTCCGGCTGGCGTATGCCTGCCCTGACGGCAGAGGAAGATGAACTTCTGGCAACGACGCCTACAGAAGAATTGCTGAAGCTTCCTATGTTACAGGAGGAGAATATCCGGGATACCCTGCACGCTTACCAGATGGCGAAACGCTGCAATGAAAAACGTGTTATGGCAGAATCGGTCAAATGGGGAAGGCGCGGCGCCCGCATCAATGGCATTGCCCCTGGCATTATTGTAACACCGCTGGCTGTTGACGAGTTCAATGGTCCGCGCGGAGACTTCTATAAAAATATGTTTGTCAATTGTCCCGCAGGGCGTCCTGGAACGGCAGATGAAGTTGCAAATGTAGCGGAGCTTTTGATGAGTGATAAAGGCGCGTTTATTACAGGTTCAACATTCTTGATCGATGGCGGCGCTACGTCCAGCTATTTCTATGGACCGCTGAGGCCACAGGCATGAGAGAAGGCATGTCCGATTTATGAGTGTGGAGATTAAACAAGGTACAGAAAGGAGGCTGTTTCAGCAATCTTTCTGTACCTTGTTTGATCTTTTTTCCGGAACATTTGAACGTGCCCTTGTTGTACGGCTTTTGCCGTAAGGCAACTCAATATTGACAACAATGGTCCTGTGAAGTAGAATTATCTTATTAAATAAAAAACAGCTCATTGTAAAGGAGGGTGATGGTTTGGAAAATTATACGAAGTACAGACTCAAATCATCTGAGGAGCTTATCCAGACACTGTCCGGTACGGATCATATCTTTGTCATCGCCTGTAACAAGTGCTTTAAGGAATTTACGTCCGTAGACGAGCCGGAATGCGATGAGTTTGCAGATCTTGCTAAGGCTGCCGGCAAGAATGTTACCGGTGCGGTTCGGGTCGATTTCCTGTGCAACAAGACTCAGACTCTCCGCAGGCTTCGTGATATTGTTCCGGCGGGAACCGAAAGCGTGTTTGTCATTTCCTGCGGGCTGGGCATCCAGACTGTGGCCGATATGGTTCAGCTTCCAGTGTTTGCTGCCAGTGACTCTATCCCCCGCCGGGGGCATCACGGCATGGCCCTCACCCCGAAGGCCTGCGATGCCTGCGCCCAGTGTTACCTGAATGTCACAGGCGGTATCTGCCCTGTCGTTGACTGCTCCAAAAGTCTGTTGAACGGTCAATGCGGCGGCGCAAAGGACGGCAAGTGCGAGGTAGATCCCACGAAGGATTGTGCCTGGGAGAAGATCCAACAGAAGCTGGCGAAGCTGGGCCGGCTGGAGGAGTTCCGGAATCAGCCTGTTCAGCTGAGGGATTACTCTAAGGTCAATTCCAGGCTCATAAGCGACTATGTACGTACCATTCGGGAGAAACGGTTTGAAGGGTATTACGGCGGTGTTCATCCTTCCGAGCGCAAGGAAATGAGCGAGCATGTGCAGCTTGTCCGCTTCCCAGAGCCCGATGTGGTGGTCATTCCTCTGTCCATGCACGCTGGCAAACCATCTGTGCCATTGGTGAAAGAGGGAGAGCGTGTCAGGGTCGGACAGAAGATTGGGGAACAGGCCGGCTTCATCGGTGCATCCATTCACTCCAGCGTCAGCGGCACAGTCCTGGCGGTAGAGGAACGCCGCCACCCCACGCTTGGGTCAGGTGTACTCTCAGTCGTTATACAAAATGACAAGCTGGGCGCTGTTGACGGATCGGTTCGTCCTCACGGTGATATTGAAGAACTGTCTCCTGAGGAAATCGTTGAAATTGTAAAAGACAATGGTATTGTGGGCATGGGCGGCGCCGGCTTCCCTGCATATGTGAAGCTCCAGCCCGGAAAACCTATCGACGCGGTGCTGTTAAACGGCTGCGAGTGTGAGCCTATGCTCACCGCCGATCACAAGGTGCTGCTCCACTACGCCGACGATGTGGTCTATGGGCTGCGCGCCATTATGAAGGCCGTAAGCGCGCCACGGGGCGTGATCGTCATTGAAGACAACAAGCCGGATGCCATTGCCATGCTGCAGGAAAAGACGAAAGGCTATGAAAACATAGAGGTTATGGCTGCCCGCACAAAATATCCGCAAGGCGCGGAAAAGATGCTGATCAAGATGGTCTTGGGCCGCTCGGTGCCCAGCGGCGGACTGCCGGCTGACGCCGGCGCTGTGGTAAGCAACGTCAGTTCCTCCAAAGCCATCGCGGATGCGATCCGGCTTGGTATGCCGCCGATCGAGCGGGTGGTGTGTGTGACCGGCGAGCGGGTACGGAGCCCCGGCAACTTCATCGTCAAGGTCGGCACTTCTGTTCAGGAGATTTTAGACTTCTGCGGCGGCATCGTGGGCGATGACGTAACGGTCAAGCTGGGCGGGCCTATGATGGGAATCCCCCAGACGGAACTGGATGTCCCTGTGATTAAGGCTACAAACGGCATTATCGCCTGTGAGGCTGATCACACTGCCGCCGTAGAATGTATCAAATGCGGACGTTGTGCAGACGTGTGCCCTATGGAGCTGTTCCCGTTGTACTTTGCCAGGTACGTGGAGACAGGGAACATTCAGGGCCTCAAGGAGCAAAACATCATGGATTGCATGGAGTGCCGCTGCTGCGAGTATATCTGCTCGTCCAAGATCCCGCTGGTCACGAAGATACGGGAAGGCAAAGCGGCTGTAAGGGGGATGAAGTGAAATGCTTATAACGAAACAAAAATCCAGGGAAGATTTACAGTCCCTGCTGCCTGAAAAGGTTTTTGTCCTGCTGTGTAATGGATGCAAAGAGGTTTCTTTCCCCGAGCAGGAAATAGAGAAGCTGATAAGCGAATTTCTGGCTGCGGATAAGGTCACCGGCGTACTCACGGCGGATTATATCTGTAACCCTGAGAACCTGTCGCTGCGCCTGAAACGCCGTCGTGCCATGATCGACGAGGCCGACGGGGTGCTGGTATTCTCCTGCGGCGTGGGCGTGCAGACGGTGGCAGAACTGTTGGACGGCAAGGCCGTTTATGCCGGCTGCGACACCATCCGGCTACCCGGATTTCAAGGCGTGACGCCGCTGGAATATGATTGCGGTCAGTGCGGTGAGTGCTATCTTAACCTCACCGGCGGTATCTGTCCGATTACCGCTTGTTCCAAAAGCCTGGTCAACGGCCAGTGCGGCGGAGCTCAGAACGGCAGATGCGAGGTGGATCCGGATATGGAGTGCGGTTGGGAGCGCATCTATCGCCGGCTGGAGGCTGTGGGGCGTCTTGACGCGGTCAAGTGTCCGACGCAAATCCGCAATTTCGCAATCGACGCAAACAAATCCCACATATGAGGAGGAAAAGATAATGAAGATTACGGAATTATTCGACCGCGGTGAATTTGTGGTATCGGCGGAGGTTGGCCCTCCCAAGGGCATACATATCGACGGCCTGATTGAAGATGCCAAAAAGTATCTGGGTGGCATTACGGCGGTCAATGTCACTGATAACCAGTCCTCTGTCATGCGCCTGGGCAGCCTGGCGACGTGCAGGCAGCTGTTGGATGCCGGTCTTACGCCGATTTATCAGCTGACTTGCCGGGATCGGAACAGGATTGCGCTCCAGTCTGATCTTTTGAGCGCTGCCATGTTCGGTATTGAAAATATTCTATGTCTTACGGGCGACCATACCAGTTTGGGCGATCACCCTGGCGCCAAGCCTGTGTTTGATCTGGATTCCGTCTCACTGCTTCACACCGTATGTCAATTGGAGTCAGGCGTGGATCTGGGCGGCAATCCGCTGGTCGGCGATCCCCCGAAGTTCGCTAAGGGCGCGGTGGTGTCTCCCTGCAGTGATTCTATAGACGCGCAGCTGGCAAAAATGGAACGAAAGGTGTTGGCCGGCTGCGACTACTTCCAGACCCAGGCTGTGTTCGAGCCGGAGATGTTCATCGCCTTTATGGAACGAGCCAGACAATTTGGAAAGCCGGTGCAGCTTGGCATCATTATTCCGAAGAGTGCGGGTATGTGTCGGTATATGAACAACAATGTGGCCGGCGTCCACGTACCCGACGATATGCTGGACGAGCTTGCGGCAGATAAGGAGCGGGCCAAGGCGGGAATCACCGGCGTGGAAATTGCCGCCCGGGTGATCCGTGAATGCCGCCCTTACTGCCAGGGTATCCATATCATGGCGTTGGGTTGGGAATCCAAGATCCCTGTACTGCTGGAGCAGGCCGGTATCTAAGACTTTAAGAGGAGTGGCGTCGCCTGTGCGACGCCACTCCGTTTCCGATTAATGAAGTAACTACTTACCACAGCAGATCTTTGTCTGCCGGTACGTCGTTTTTTCGGTAAAAACCGCGTTCATAGGCTTATCCCATACATCCACCGGAACCATGTCCGTCTTTTGCACCTCGAAGGCAGCCGCCATGATATGCGCATTTGGACAGCGCCCCAGAAAACGGTCATAAAAACCCGCGCCGAAGCCCATACGATTGCAGTCTTCATCAAAGACTGTGCAGGGACACAGCACCAGTTCGATCTCTTCCGGCGCGATGACCTCTGATTTTTCAGGAATCGGCTCTTCTATACCGGCATAGCCGGCTTCCCAGGAATGCTCATTGCAGGGAAGTAAGGCGGCCATTTCCGTTTTGTTTACGCACCGGGGATAGACAAGCCGCTTTCCCTGCGCCTGCGGGGAATTTTTTATTCCGTCCAGGCATACTTCACCGCGCGTAGCGCGATAGAGCATGACCGTTTTGGCATTTTGAAATTCGCGTGAGTGGATGATCCTTTGCACAATTTGCGCCGATTTTTCCGCTCGCTCATCTGGAGAGAGGCTGTCCCGCGCCCGAATTTTTGCTTTGCGAAGCCACTGGCGGTGGGCGGGAGAAAAAGCTGTCCGTACCGCTCCGGCCAGATACAGTGAGCCGAAGGCAATCACTACGCCGTCCTCACCGGCAGCGGTAAGAGCCAGGCGTATGCCTTCAGGAATGCCGCTGCAGGCCCTTGCCTTTGCACCGCACTGCTTCAGGTAGTCTGCCAGCGCACCCGCACTCAAGGCCCGGTCGTTTGCGGGGGTCAGGCACACAAATTCCTGCGCCAGGGGCATCATCAGTTCCATAATTTGACGGTAATCCTTGTCCGCCAGAACGCCGGTGAGAAATACGGCCCGCTTACCCGGGAGAAGCTCGCCTATGCTGCCTGCCATCGCCTCGGCGCACTGTGGGTTGTGCCCGCCGTCCAGAATAAACAGCGGCTTTCGGCTCAGTATCTCAAGGCGCGCAGGCCACTTTACCTCCCGCAGGCCGGCTATGACAGCTTCTTCCGGAATATTCCAGCCCCGCCCCCGAAGGGCATCCACCGTCTCCAGTACAACCGAGGCATTGTGGGCCTGATGTGAGCCAAGCAGGGAGAGCCGGTATTCCCTGCTTTGCCATGAAATGACCTGTCCATTTAGATTATGGCAGATGATCTTTACGGGGAACCGTCCCGCACATATAAAAGGAACCATTTTCTTGGAGCAGGCCGCGCGTATGACGGCGGTGGCCTCCGGCGCGCCGTCATAGCAGACACAGGAACAGCCGGGTTTGATGATGCCGGCCTTGGTGAGCGCGATCTTTTCAAGCGTGTCTCCAAGATATTCCGTGTGCTCCAGGCCGATGTTGGTGATGACGGCGACTTCAGGTGAATCAATGACATTGGTGCTGTCGAGCGCCCCGCCCATGCCTGCCTCCAGCACGACAAGATCACAGCTCTGCTCACAAAAATATTCCATGGCAATGGCGGTCACCAGTTCAAACTGGCTGGGGTGGTCCTCCATGGCGTCGGCCACGCAGCGGACTCGCTCCGTAATGGCGGCAAGGGTCTGGCCAGGTATGTTATCCCCGTCTACTTGCATACGCTCACAAAAGTCCTGAATATAAGGAGAGGTGTATAGCCCCACCCGGTATCCCGCCCCGCGGAGGATCGCATCGAGCATGGCACAGGTGCTGCCCTTGCCATTGCTGCCGGCCACATGGACAAATTTCAATTTTTTCTGGGGATCGCCAAGCCTCTGGAGAAGTTCCTGCGTGCGATCAAGGCCCAGCCGGGTGGCGCTCCATGTATAACTTTCGATATAAGAAATTGCTTCTGCGGTTGTCAATGATTTTGCCTCCTCATGATTGCCTGGGAACTGTATCCGTTATTTTCCTACAACTCCTTGCGGCTTGTCCACAAGCTGCCTGAGCGGTTTCATCAGCACAGGCAATATTGCGCCGTAGGCAATCGCTTTTACTACGCAGATCGCAAACCTGATCCCCAGCGCCCCTGTGACAATGCCGTAAAAATAATAGCCGTAGATCTTGCTGTCCACAAAGATGGTAAATGTATTCAGCGCCATGAATACCAGTTCGCTGACGACCACCAGTACAATGGTATGTACCCTGCTGAGAGAGAAATTTCTCATCTTAGCGCCCAGACCCGCGATGAGACCGCTGGCGATACAGGGCAGCATCCAAAGCACCGTAGTGGCGCTGACGCCGTAGCGCAGCAGCTGATAAATAAAGGAGCCGATGCCCCCTACCAGCGCTCCGCTCACCGGCCCAAACAGCAGCGCGCTTACCAGTACCGGCAGGCTCTCAAAGCTGGCCTTGATGATATTTGTGTCCAGCGCCAGGTATCCCAGTACGGCACACAGGGCTGCCATCATAGCGTCAATGGTTAATTGTTTTGTCTTCATGATAAAAACTCCTTTTATGACAGAATCTGCCACAAAAGGAGTTCCTTAGCTCTCCCGTGGCAGCGGAAGCGGGTACGGCACCGCGGATTGCTCCTTCGTTTACAGGCAACCTCCCATCCTGCAACACTTAAGGAACTGTATGGAAATATCCCGTGCGATCTGTACAGGTTATTTTCCGGCAGTTCCTAACGCACCGTCCCTACTCTGACATGGAAATATACTGAGCACCAGATAAATCTGTTACTCAGTATAATTTGATGTGCACTGCGGCGTACAAGGTAGATGTCGCGATGCGACCGCCGCAGGCGCGAGTTTCGCAAGTGAAACTTTTTTCTTATTGTATCTTCTCGGCCGCTTCGATTACATGTTTGGCCAAAACGGCGGTGGTAACAGCGCCCACTCCGCCGGGTACCGGGGTAATCGCCGCCACGGCAGGCTCCACCTCGTCAAAGTTTACATCACCGCAGAGCTTACCGTTTTCGTCCACATTGATTCCTACATCAACCACCACCTGTCCCGGCGCGGCAAAGGACTTGTCTACGATGCCGGCTTTGCCCGCGGCAGCGATCACAATCTCCGCTTCCCTGCACACGCAAGGCATATCCACAGTACGGGTGTGGCACATCGTGATGGTGGCGTTCCTCTTCTGGAGCATCATTGCCACAGGCTTTCCGATGACGAGACTCCGGCCGATGACAACAGCACGCTTTCCCGTAAGTGTGACGCCGTAATGGTCAAGCAGTTCTATACAAGCCTGAGCCGTACAAGGGGGAAAGCCCGCGCCTTTTCCGGTGAACACGCTGGCCAGAGAACCGGCCGTCATGCAGTCCACGTCTTTTTCCGGTGCCAAAAGGGCACAGGCCGCGTCCTCCATAGCCTTGTCCGGCAAAGGACGGAACATCAGGCAGCCGTGAATGGATCTGTCACCGTTGATCTCACGGATGGCATCAAGGAGCTGCTGCTTCGTACAGTCCCCGGGGAGCAGGAAGCGCTTTACGGCAACGCCGATCTTGCCGCAGCGCTTCATGGCGCCGTTCTCATAGGATATATCATCCGGGCGCTCGCCCACACGCAGGATAGCCAGCGTGGGGACGGTTCCGGCCTGCGTAAGCTTTTCGGCTCTTGCTTTCAGTTCCTCACTAAGTGCGGCGGCCACAGGCCCGCCTTTCAAAATATCTGCCATTACTCAAACCTCCCGTATACGTCCTGATAAACTTTTTCCGCGATGGGCCGGTATTTCGCCATCTGCGCGTC
>CAZFXM010000007.1:0-117883 GCA_964523125.1 uncultured Clostridium sp.
TGGCATCAGTAAGGTAATCCATCGGGACACTGCGGCATATATGGCGGTACCTGTCTGGAAATTCCGGATGTGTTCAGTTCCATTACACGCCTCCATTCAGATAGGATGTATCCATTCGTTGTTGGTTTCTATGGGGTACCGATCGAATGTCTTTTAAAATACCATTTTCTCCAGCCTCTTCATTGCTTCTTCCACCAACGCCTTCGGCAGCGCCACATTTAGCCTGATCCCATACTCTCCGTGGAATGGCCTCCCATCCTGCCAGATAACCCCGGCTTCTACTCCGGCTCTCTGCAGCTCGTCAATTGTTTTCCCGTTCTTTTCGCACCATCCTTTACAATCCAAAAACAGCATATATGTTCCCTGCGGTTTTGCCACAGATACACCTTCGAAATGCTCTCGAATATAATTGTATGTATAATCCACATTTTCCGTCAGTACCTGGCAAAGCTCGTCCACCCATTCATGCCCTTCCGGCCGGTACGCGCCGATCAGCGCGTACATGGACAGGACGTTCATAGAATTGTAACGCGACAATGAGGATTCCTTTCTTACCCTGTCCCGGATATAGGAATTATAGATAATATGATAGCTTCCGATCAGTCCTGCCAGGTTAAAGGTTTTCGACGGCGCGTAAAGGGCTACGGTACGCATTTTCGCGTCTTCAGAGACCATTTGGGTAGGAATGTGTTTATGCCCTTCCAGGATGATATCCGACCAGATCTCATCTGCCACCACCCAAACATCGTACTTCCTGAAAAGCTCCATCACTTTTTCCAACTCCCTCTTCTCCCATACACGGCCGCAGGGATTGTGAGGGGAACAAAAGATCGCCGCATGAATCTTCTGCTCTTTCAGCCTGCGTTCCATATCCTCAAAATCAATTCTCCAGATGCCTTCTTTATCTCTCATTAAAGGACTGAGCACTATATCATATCCGGCATTTTCCAGGCTCTCGGTAAAACCGATATAGGTCGGGGAATGCAGCAAAACCTTGTCCCCCATCGAGCAAAATACACGCAATGCACTGAGTACACCGCCTAAAACACCATTTTCATAGCCGATGCATTCTCTCGTCAGATCCTGTACACCATGCCGGCCTTCCTGCCATCTTATGATGGAATCATAATACTCATTCTTCGGCAGAAAATATCCATATGCCGCGTGACGGGTACGCTCAATAATCGCTTCCGGTATGGTCGGGACAGTCTGGAAATTCATGTCCGCCACCCACATTGGAATTTTGCGAAAGCCTTCTTTGACCTGAATATCTTTATACGGAATCACATCCACTGCTATCGCGTCTTTTCCACTACGGTCCATAATCGTTGTAAAATCATATTTCATCTTATATTGCCTCCCTTCCTATCTAAAAATCATATATTTACTCTACTATAATACCGGAGTTTCCTGTTCAAAACCAGACTGCTTATGATATTGTCTTGATTTTATCGAAAAATTATTTTAGAATAGCACATGTAGCACTGAGACATCTGTCGGATCGCAGCTGCGCACTTAGAAATATTTTCACACACAGGAGTACATAAATGAACCATAAAATGAATCCAAACTCTCTCGGAATACATTTCAGCAGGCAGGCCCTGCAGGAAGGGATACGTGACGGCATCCCCATCGGCCTGGGCTATTTTGCTGTTTCTTTCTCTCTCGGTATCGCCGCGAAAAACGCGGGACTCACCCCGTTTCAGGGGTTCCTCGCAAGTCTTCTCTGCAATGCCTCTGCCGGGGAATACGCAGGTTTTACATTGATCGCCGCAGGCGCCACTTATCTGGAACTGGCGGTCGTGACTTTGATCACGAATGCCAGGTATCTGTTGATGAGCTGTGCCATGAGCCAGCGTCTGGATCCAAAAATGCCTGGATTCCACCGTCCCCTTATGGCCTTTCATATTACGGACGAATTGTTCGGCATTGCCATCGCGCGCCCCGGCTGTCTCAATCCTTTTTACAGCTATGGCGCCGTACTTGTAGCAGCACCCTGCTGGGCTTTCGGAACCGCCCTTGGCGCGATCGCAGGCGGACTACTTCCCCTCCGTCTGGTCAGCGCGTTTAGTGTCGCCCTTTATGGAATGTTCCTTGCCGTCATCATCCCGGCAGCCCGGAAAAACAAAGTGGTCGCAGGCCTTATCGTTCTTTGCTTCGCGGCAAGCTACGCTGCAGCTCACCTTCCGATTGTCTCCAAAATCTCCAACGGCACCCGGACTATTTTTCTGACTGTGATCCTCTCGGCGGCTGCCGCAGTTTTATTCCCGAAAGATGCAGATGAGGAGGATGAAAAAAATGCATAATATGTATATTTACCTTTTGATCATGGCCGGGGTATCTTACGCAATCCGCGTCCTGCCTATGACTTTGATCCGCAAGCCCATAAAAAATAAATTTATACAGTCCTTTTTATACTATGTCCCATATGCCACACTTGCTGTCATGACCTTTCCGGCGATCATCCATGCGACACAAAGCCCTGTATCCGGACTGATCGCTCTTCTTATCGGCATAGGAGCCGCATGGCTTGGCGCTGATTTATTCAAGACAGCAGTATTATGCTGTGTAGCTGTCCTGGTCGTAGAAATGTTTATCCTCTAATTAATACTCACGGCCGATAAAATCCGCCGTGAGTATTGCTCCAGCCGCAAAGCGGCATACTTCCTTATGCAGTTGTGCACATCCTCTTAATTCAGGAACTTCCCCAGCACAACGATGAATTTATCCACATCAATAGGCTTCGCGATATGGGCCGTCATTCCATTTTTCAGCGCGGCTTCCTTATCTTCATCCATGGCATTTGCTGTCATGGCAATGATCGGCAATGTTCGGACATCCTTTCTTGGCAATGCCCGGATCGTCCTGGTCGCTTCATATCCATCCATGATCGGCATCTGCACATCCATTAATACCGCGTCATAATACCCCTCTTCGGCCTTCTTCATCATCTCTACCGCATCCGTCCCATCCGGAGCCGATTCCACCACAAATCCCGTCTCTTCCAGAATTTCCTCCGCGATCTCCCGGTTCAATTCATTATCCTCTACCAAAAGAATGCGCTTTCCCTGAAAATCAGCCTGCATCCACGCGGCACTTTTTTCTTCCTTTTCCACAAGCTTGTTTGCCACAAGGAGAACCGATTTCAAATCGGACATAAAAAGCGGTTTTGCGCAGAAAGCAGTAATCCCTGCCGCCTTTGCTTCTTCTTCAATATCCGACCAGTCATACGCAGTCAGTATAATGATCGGCGCTTCATGCCCGACCACGCCGCGTATCCTTCTTGCGGTTTCAATTCCGCTAGTCTCAGGCATCTGCCAGTCCACAATATAAGTATGGTAGGAATCCCCTTCCTCAAACGCGCACTTCGCCCGATACGCGGCTTCCTTTCCAGAGGTCGTCCACTCCGCGCGCATACCGATCTGTTTTAACATCTTGGTGACACTGCTACAGGCATCAAAATCATCATCTACAACCAGCGCGCGCAGTCCTGCCAATTCTTTAATCTTTTCCGCTTCCTTTACGACATCCTGCAGCCTCAGGCTGAGTTCTACCGTAAAGGTACTCCCCTTGCCCTTTTCGCTCTCGACACGGATCGTGCCGCCCATCATATCCACGATATTTTTCGTAATAGCCATTCCCAGCCCGGTACCCTGAATTCCGGTTTTCGTCGTACTGGATTCCCGTTCAAAGGGTTCAAATATATGCTCCACAAAATCCGGAGACATCCCAATACCATTGTCTGTGATGATAAAGACATAATCTCCATATCCGCGGCGGTAGGTGCTTTTTTGTATGATCCGGAAGTTCACTGTCCCTCCGGCCGGTGTGTACTTTACAGCATTACTGATCAGGTTGACAAACATCTGGTTCAGCTTCAGCGAATCCGCAAATACATCCTCATTGACAATATCATAAGTATCAATAAACAATTCCAACTGTTTTGCCTTCACCTGCGGCTGAATGATATTGACCAGATTATGCATCAATTCAGAAATGTTGCATTCCTGCTCCTTGATCTGTACTTTCCCGCTCTCGATCCTGCTCATATCCAAAATATCATTGATCAGGCTGAGCAGATGATTACTGGACGAAAGAACCTTCTGCAGGCAGTCCCGTACCTGTTCTTTATTATCAATATGGCTTACAGCGATCGTTGTAAATCCTATGATCGCATTCATCGGTGTACGGATATCGTGGGACATATTGGAGAGGAAAGTGGTCTTTGCGTTATTGGCATGCTGTGCCTCCATCAGCGCGTCCTGAAGAGCCTGTGTCTGTTCCATCTGCTTTTTGACCTGCCCGGTAATCTCCTTAGATACTACCATTACCATGATATCACCTGTATCGTCATCCCAGGTCATAATGAAGGATTCCCTGATACATACTTTCTCTCCTTTTATATTCTGGCTCCAATACTCTACGTTGATTTCCGTGTTTCCTTCATTAAAGCACTTTTGGAAATAATCCATATTTACCACCGCGCAGTAGTCCTCCAGGGATTCCTCCGCAATGTATTGCTTCCATTTTTCAAACCATTCCGTAGCTTTGCATGGAGCCTGCAGTCCCATTCGCTCAAGCAGAGATTCCAGCTTTCCATCTATCATGCAGATAATGTCCCGCTCAATCAGGTCACGGGTCAGATTAAAATCAAAGGTATAGATTGCTTTTGAAGTAACCGCGATCCTGTACTGTCTTTCTTTACGGTTGGCAAGTGAGATTTCCGCCTGGATACGCAATTCCTTTTCCTTTACCTCGGTAATATTTTGCCGGATGAACAGAACCTTGCTGACCACACCTTCCTTTCGTTCAAGACAGATTACATTCATATGCTCCCATCCCAGTTTTCCATTTCTCTGTACATGGTACTCAAAACGTACATCTGTCCCATCTTCCCCCAGCATCTCGGCAAGCGCATGGATATTAAATAATTCCGCGAACTTTTCACGGTCTCTTTCTTCAGCCAGAAAGGTAGACAAATATTCACATAATCCCTCTATTTTGCCGCTGCTTGCAAAATTCTCCTGCTCCGGCCGCGTACCAGACAGATACTGGTAAGTCCCCTTCTCAAAATCGATCATGACAAAGCGGGCGAATAATGTATTCATGCCGCCTATGACATACCCCATCTCCTGGTTTTCTTTTTCCAGCCGCTTCTTTTCTTTTCTATACCGGGCCAGAAGAAGGAGAATATAAATAAGAAACAGCGCAATCAGCAAGGCCTCCAGTATGCTGCCCGTACGGTTTGCGTTTTCTATCATCGTCCGGGTAACATTTTTCGGAAACATCTGTACAAGAACACATTCGCTTTCAGGCAGGTTTATCACACAGATATTATCCGTTTTCGTCCCGTCAGGAGAAACCAAAAAGATTTCCCCGCCTTTCCCGAATACCTCTTCTATCCCCTGAAGCATATCCTGCTCAATAATCTGAGACTTAGTAAGCATTTCAAATATATTTTCCGTATGGTCGTTTTCGTCTGAGCATGCAATCTTTCTTCCATCCGGCGTACACAAAAACACATCCGCGGCTTCTCCAAAGTAGCTGATGTCAAGCAAATCGTTCAGGTAAGAATCCGCGGAATATATTCCTTCCAATATTCCCTGGATCTCGCCTTGGTGATATACCGGTGAATAAAAGGTGATCACAGTTCCTTCAAACAATCGGGAATCCATCTCCACGGACATCCCCGCCTCTCCTTTTATCCCTTTGATATAATACTCTCTGTCAGATACATTGGCAGTCCGCCCGTCAGCAATCATGCTGGTGCCATTTAAATCCGTATAAATAAACGAATCAAACAAAGAATTTTCCGCCATCTCTTTCAGATCATTTTCCTCAACCGATAATTCAGGCATACTTTCACCCAGAAAATAGGCATATGTACTGATCCTGTTTTTTGCGTTTTCAAATTCCTTAGCAATATATTCTGCCGTCTGCTTTGCGGAATCTGCGGCGTAATTCAGATTCTGGGTTTCGATACGCTTACTGTTCTGTATCGTATACCACCAGAATAAAACAACAATAGCAATGATAAGAAACAGAACATAAGACGCGCTCTGCAACATTCTTTTTTTCTCGTTCATATTCAGAAGACCTCCGTAAATAAGCCAACATTACTGACTGTATTTTACCATAAGTCCTTTTTTCTTTCAAGAAAACAAAAAACGACGGAGCATTTTTTCATACTCCATCGTTTTTATTGTAACCATACAGCAACAGCAGATGATTGCTGCTTAAAATTCGAATACAGCCACCCCATACGGAGGCAATGGATATGCAAAGGAATACTTCTGGCCGTCACATTCTTTCTTCACTGCTTTATAAATCAGCGGCCTGTTCTCTCCTTTTCCGCCATACCTTTCATCATCACTGTTCAGGATCAGCTTATACTGCTTCCCTCTTGGCACACCGACCCGGTAATCCTCCCGTTCCATCGGGGTGAAGTTGCATACAAACAGAAGATTTTTCTTCTTATCCTTTGAATATCTTACGAAGCTGAAGATGCTCCGGAAAATATCATCCTTATTGATCCATGCAAATCCCTTTTCGTCCGTATCCATCTCATACAATGCTTTGTTTTTACGGTATAGATGCAAAAGATCCTGCACCCAGTTCTGTATCTGCTGATGCGGCTGCTCTGCCAGCAGGTACCAGTCAAGCTCTCTTTCCTCGCTCCACTCTCTGAGCTGTGCGAAATCCTGCCCCATAAAGAGCAGCTTCTTGCCTGGATGTCCCATCATAAACGCATAAGCAGCCTTTAGATTTGCAAACTTATCAAATCCCAGCCCCGGCATCTTGTTCAGCATAGAACATTTCAGATGTACCACCTCATCATGGGAAAGCACCAGGATATAATTCTCGCTGTAAGCATACTCCATGGAGAAAGTCATCATATAATGTGCATTCTTGCGGAACAGTGGATCCAGCTTCATATATTCCGTAAAGTCATGCATCCAGCCCATATTCCACTTGATGCTGAAGCCAAGCCCGTCATCCTCCGGCGCTCCAGTTACCTTCGGCCATGCCGTAGATTCCTCCGCGATCATGACAGCTCCATGGTTCCGTCCCAATACCACGGAATTCAGATGCTTAAAGAACTCGATCGCCTCCAGGTTCTCATTGCCGCCGAATTTATTTGCAACCCACTGTCCGTCCTGCTTTCCATAATCCAGATACAGCATCGAAGCCACCGCGTCTACACGCAGTCCGTCCACATGGTAATGTTCGATCCAGAATAAAGCATTCGCAATGAGGAAATTCTCCACCTCGTTCTTGCCCAGGTCAAAAATCTTCGTTCCCCAATCCGGATGCTCTCCCCGTCTTGGATCCGCGTATTCAAAGGTAGGTGTTCCATCAAAATCCGCCAGTCCATGCGCGTCTCTTGGAAAATGTGCCGGCACCCAGTCCAGGATCACTCCGATCTTGTTCTTATGCAGATAATTTACCAGATACGCAAAATCCTCCGGTGTTCCATATCTTGATGTAGGTGCATAATAACCCGTCACCTGATATCCCCAGGATCCGTCAAATGGATGCTCCGCGATTCCCATCAATTCTATATGCGTATACCCCATCTTCTTTACATAATCCGTAACGGATACCGCAAAGTCCCGATATGTATAAAAGCCTTCATCCTCCCTGCAGGGATGACGCATCCAGGAACCCATATGCACCTCATAGACAGACATTGGATTCTTTTTATTGTCCCACTTCTGACGCGCTTCCATCCATGCTTCATCGGACCAGTTAAAATGAGAAATGTCTGCCACGCGGGAAGCGTTGCCCGGACGAAGTTCCGAATAATTCGCAAATGGATCTGCCTTGAACAGCCTGTCCCCTTTCATGGTCTCAATGCAGAACTTATACATATCCCCTTCCTTCGCGCCGGGGACAAAACGTGTATAAATCCCTGCCGGCTCCTGCCGTTCCATCTCATCCGCTTCCACTTCCCAGTTGTTGAACTCACCGATTACGGACACTTTCTCCGCATGCGGCGCCCACACTGCAAAGTATACGCCTTCCACGCCGTCTACAGCCACCTTATGGGCGCCCATCTTTTTATAGATCTCATAATGAGTACCTTGCCCAAACAGATATTGGTCCAACTCTCCGATCTCATAAGGCTGTACTTTCTTTTTGCTTTTACTGCTTTTACTGCTTTTACTGCTTTTTACCGTTTTACTGGCATCATCTTTCTTCATAAGCCCACCTCGTTACCGCTTGTTTTTATTCCGTGTATTACATGTAGGAAGCCTATCCGTAATGATCCTTCACATCTTCCAGGCATGCCTATGACACACGGTATTATAATCTAAATCCTATTATACTGTAAATCTTTAGAAATGAAAAGAGAAATCATACCAGAAAAACACAAAAGTATTCATTCTTTAAAAATTCGACCGCTAATCTAAAAAAAGCTACATTTTACACGATTCCAAACTCTTTAAAAACTGCCCACACATAAGGAGCGCCAAAAACTCCAAGGCTTTTCGGACCAGTGATCTCCCCAGGCCTGGCATTGATCTTCTCCCATGCTTTTTCGACCGTTGCCCGTGTAATGGACTTAGATCTCCTGTCAATAAATAATTCTCCGCCGATCACCTGGTATCGGAATTCCAATCCTTTTACCGTATGAAATACCATCCCCTGATGCCTGACCAGTTCCTCCCACAGTTCTTCCTTCAGCATGCGCCGCACAGCCTCTCTTCCATCTTCTGCCTGTCCTGTATAGTTGCGGTCATTTTATCATTTATCCTGCTTGCCCCTCCAGATCCACAATGCAATCACGATTCCCGTTATATATAAAATATTGACGAGAACCGTAGGATTATCCTTCAGCAATGCCACAACTCCTACGATTGCAGACATTGATATCGCAATCTGAACAGTTGTAAAAATTCTCTTTTCCTTAATTTCTTTCGCTTTCTGGAGCATCTCACTTTTTTTCTGCTCCATTGTCAGATATTCCATCAGATCCTCTTCCGGTATCCTGGACAAAATCCAGTCTTCCCTTGTAAAGTCCTCCATATTTTTCCGCATATGGATAAAATCACTGACTCGCTTTTTCTCCCTGTCATGGCCGGCAGCCTCTGCCCTTTCTGTAAATGATGGATCCTCTTTTCTTTCCACAACAGGCGGCTCATGAAATACAACTTCCCTGTCCAGTCTTTCTGAAAAATCCGGCCGTTCCTCTGAGACCTGCCGATGAGACATATCTGCCGGTTCCTCCACTTTCTGGGGTGCCTCCGTTCCCTGCTGTATAAAATTCTCTGCCGCTGCCGGTTTTACAGCCCCCATCGAGATCACCGTTCCCATCGGTTCTGCCGGTTCAGACGGCTTCAATACTGCTTTCACTTCTTCCTTCACTTGACTTACTTCCTCTGCCACAATGAATCCCTCCATTAATTATCGGTGTAACCTTTTATGCTCCTCGTCTATCATAACAATTTTCGACAAAAAGTGCAAGGATTCCATGGAAGTCATTTCTTAAGGTTTTCTTTTAAAATGAAATCAACCTTGTAAATAGGGGATTGATATCATATATAAGTCTCAGGACCGCACTGTCATTGATCATATCAAAACACATCTTTCCGATAGGTAGCGAGTAACAAACCGCAATCACCAAAAACAGTACCCATACAAACAGAAGCGCGCCTAACGCTCCTATGGCAGCGCCTCCCAAATAATTGAACGCGCCCAATACCGGCAATTCTCCCAGGATATCTACAGCCGCCATCAACGCCTTCACAATCACAAAGGCCAGAATAAATGTAACCAAAAAAGATATTGTATTCAACATCATCCTGCATATATATGCCGCTATATATTGTGGGAATGAACTTACATCCAGTTCTTCATAAATAGCAGTATTGTTATTCTCCAGAAGTAGATCTTTGAGGAAATCCGGCAATCCGGATTCTTCTATTTCCTTGATCTGCTGGTCCTTTGGTATCTGTCCATATATTTTAGCAAAATCATCGGTTGTAATACCCAGCCGCTTCCAGTCCAGGCTTGTATATTTTTCTATATCATCCAGCGGAATATTTTGAAGCGGAGTGCCGCTCAAGTCCTTGTCCGCAAGCGTCTCCGCCGATACCTCCGGAAGAAACGACTGAACGATTTTTTCCTGTATCAGTTCATCTAAAGGAGTATATTCGGCAAGCGCGCTCCCTACATAAGGAGATAAAAAAGCAAACAACGCAGCCGTGAGCACCGTAGATAAAAGCGAGATCCCAATCTTAAAAAAGCCGCGGACCGCTCCTGCCACGATGCTCACCAGAAATATAACGCCTACAATTATCAATAACCAGTTCTCCATGATTTTTCTCCTATCCGGCCAAATAAATGACCCGTAATTCATCCGTACTCATCAGCATGTACTTATTGACGCCTTCTATGGGGATCATCATCAGAATATCCTCTTTTAAGTCACCATCAAACCGCGGCATCCCCATACTTGTATAGATACTACATCTGGAACCTTCATATAGTATGATTTCGTTTCCTTCCATATACACATTACTAAATTCTCCTGAAATCGCGCGGTTCATGATCTGCTTTCCTGAATTGTTATACAGACACAGTTCATAACCAGACTTCTCCTCGTTCAGCAGAATGAAGCCAATGTATCGGTCGGTATGAAATGCGCTTCTGATCTCACGTGACAACTCAATTTCCGCTTTTTTCTCAGGAATCCTGTTTCCCTTTGATATCACAAAAGAATGATCACCTACTACAACAGATGTGGAGGCATCCATGAAAAAAATCTCCGGCATGACAGAATCTTCATATTCTTCCATGCTGACCTGATGGTTTTCCTGCTCCTCCCCTTCATCCGCAAAATTGTAACAGGCCACCCGGGTTTTCAAGGCGCTGCTCTTCATTTCAAGATAAGAAACCATAAGGAGCGTTCCGTCCGGAGACATCTCCAAAGCAACAGGGTAACCTACTCTTCCTGTCACGACCTGATTTTCAACTAAAACATTTCCTGTAGAATCATAAGTCACGATCATCGGAGAATTCTCATTTTTCAAGATAGCGCTCACGATCCCCTGATTGGAAAGCGAAAATTTTTCAATCGGAAGATTTGTCTCAAATTCCCCTTTTAATCCCTTCTCTGTAAATATCTGAATGGAATTGCCCCCTGAATCCGCGACCGCAAATGTCTGTCCATTAACATCCAGCACCGGATTTTGAAATTGCCCCGGCTGGATCCACAGTACTTCATTTTTGCGGTTCAAAAATGCGATGCCATTTCTGCCATAGCGTATGATACAGTTTCTAAATGAAGCATAACGATTGCTTTCCGAAGTTTCTCTTTTATAAGATACTGTCTGATACATATCATGATACAGATGGTTCGTAACCAGCAGATATGTCCCTGACAGTACCATAGCAGCAAGAAACACTGTAGTCATCAGCTTTTTCAGTCTTATCCGCCGGTGCTTCCGCCTTTTTATCCTGGGCTTCTCCGGCGAAGACGGCTCCATCAGTTTTAAATTTGGATTTTTCTTCTGTGTCATCTTATTCCCAATATCCTTTTTTACTTGTCGTTACAATTCACGGCCTGACCGTCCGCGAATTGTAAATTGAGGATCTGCTTGCACTTTAAGCGCAACTCATTATAACATCTTTTTAAGGTAATAGCAATTTCTGACCGATATAAATTAAATTTCCGTCTGTCAGCCCATTCATTCTGGAAATCGCATCCACATGGGATATATCCCCATAGATCTTCTGACTGATAATTGCCAGGGTATCTCCCTGTTCTACCATATAGATTCCGTTACTTCCATTATCATTTACAGGATCAGATATATCGGCTCCTTCTGCTTCTTTTGAATCTCCTTCCGCAATCACTCCCCCACTGGTTTCCACAACTGGTTCTAACGGCTGAACAGCTTGATCTCCCGCACCAGCGGGTACCGAAGCGTCAGCTTGTCCATTTTCTCCGTTTTGTGCCTGCTCTCCTGCCTCCAACTGTTGATCTGACCCGTTCTGTTCTTCTACCGGCTGCTGCGTATTTTCTCCGCCTTCTGCCAGTGTACCTGATGATACTACCTTTGCGTCAGTCTGTTTCACTTGTTCATCGGAATCCGGCTTCACCGCCCCGGACAAATTCTCCAGCGTATTCTGGACCGATTTCATTTTATCAAAATTATTCATAGTGGCAACTCCCATGATCACCACCAACAGAACCAGACACGAGCTCAATGCATACATCATACGGTTGGAGCGCTGCTTCATCATCTGTTCTTCTCTGGAACGGACAATACTGCGAAAATCTTTTGCGGCCTGATCCTCCACCGTCTCAGTAGGGCTAGTTCCATTTTTCTTTCTTGTAGAAATCATGTAATTCTGCATACATGGATTTTTTTCATAATATGTATAATGTCCTCCTATTTCCATCAGGTCGTCCAACTTGAATACAAAATACGCCTCGTCCTTTTCCCCTGGATCTTTCATGATAAAAATCGTATTTTTCTTAGGGAAAGACTTTTTGTGCAGTTTTACTACGCTTTCTTCCGCTGCCAGCGGTACTCCCGCGTGAGCCACGAACCAGCCCAGCATCTCCCCGTCTTCAAAGTACTGCTTGCAGTCCTCGTAGGCATGCTTCCAGGTATCCTCATCCAGAACATATCCTGTTTTGGAAAGCTTCAATTCATGCATCTGGATCGCCCCATAAATATATACGTAATCTTCTTCCTCCGTACTCTGTATATCTCCTACAAGAAATGCCCCCACCGGTGACTCTCCCGCTTTATCGCATAGCTGTGAGAAAAATGTATCTACATAATCCTCCACATAAATCTTCGGAGTATCGCTTACATTGCCGATCTGCCGCACATTTTTTGGTATTTGTCTTTCCATTATACTCACCTCTGCAATTTTTTCCTAAGCATAACATAAGAAAAAAGCTGAATTTATCATTCTATGTCAGGTGCGTTCGACAAAAAGGGAAGAAAAAAGCTGCCGCATTGTAATATGCGAACAGCTTTTTTCTCTCTATCCTTCGGTACTCCGTGAAGCTTATTCTGCCTGTTTTCCCAGCGTAACCTCTATTTCTTTTTCCGTATATTCCCCGTTATTCTCCGGGATCTGGACCGTCAGGGTAACCTTTTCCCCAACAGCATAATATGTCAGTTCTTTCTGAAGCGCACTCATACTGTCTACGCCGCTTCCATTGATAGCGGTAATGATATTTCCTTTGGTAATACCAGCCTGCTCAGCTCCGCCGCCTTTTATTACTTCATCAATATAAACACCTACGGGCATATGGAACTTCTGGGCGCTTTCGCTTGCCACGTCAAATCCCGCGATTCCGATATAGCCCTGGCTGCCTTCCGCCACTTTATACTTTGTCTTTTGGTTCATAAGGCCGTCAATAATATCAGACACATCGCTGATAGGAATTGCATATCCCATTCCTTCGATCTTGGTTCCGGCAAGCTTGGAGGAATTGATACCAATAACTTCTCCCTGTAAATTGATCAATGCGCCGCCACTGTTACCTTCATTGATCGCGGCATCTGTCTGGATCATCTTTACGGCACTTCCGATCTGCTGTCCGCTTGTCTCGTCCGATGTATTTACTTCCCTGTCTACCGCGCTGATCACACCTGTGGTCACGGACTGTCCATAGCCCAGCGCGTTTCCGATGGCAATGGCCGGCTCTCCTACCTTAAGCTGTGTAGAGTCACCTAATGTAGCGACCACGATCTGATCCATGGTATCCTTCGAAATCTGATTCTTTGGAACCGCGATCACCGCAACATCATAACTCGGATTGGAGCCCTTTACGTTCGCTTCCACACTGGTCTCGTCCGCAAAGGTGACCGTAAGGTTCTCGCAATTCTGGATCACATGATAATTCGTAACAATCAGAAGTTCATTATCTGTCTGGCTGATGATGATCCCTGTTCCCGCACTCTGCATCTCCTGCTGGAATACTCCTCCGAAAAAGCTCTGCACCTGTTGAATACTCAGGTTCGTAATGGAAACCACCGATGGCATCACGCTTTCCACAATAGTAGAAACATCCGAAGTAACCGCCGATGTGGATTTGGAAAGGGAGTTGGTCACCGGGGTGGCCGTTCTTGCTTCGCCTTTACCGGAAGAAGAGGTGTCCAACCCCAGGATCTTGCTCCCCACAATATTGGAAGTCAGGAAGGTGGCGCTGGATACAACGCCAAACAGCAGCGCCAGTCCAACGATCGCAATTGCCCTTGGCATTTTTTTCTTTGTCTTTTTATCTCTGCCTGGGTGTTCTGGCTGGCTATAATTCTGATATGTCGGTTGGGAATTTTCCGGATTGTAATAATTATATTGATTATCCATACTGCATCCTTCTTTCTCTTGTATATTTATTTTATACCCATATCATAGTCAGCCTTTGTGATAAAATTGTGTTTATTCTTTTAACAAATGTTGTTTTTAAGAAATCTGTGATTTTATTTTTTCATAGATACTATCCGCGTCCAGCCCGTATTTCTTTATCAGCTCCACTGCCGGCCCGGACTCTCCAAAGGTATCGTTGATTCCGATTTTCAAAACCTTCGTCGGTGCCTGCTCTGACAACACGTCACATACTGCACTTCCCAGCCCACCGATCACAGAATGCTCTTCGACAGTCACGACCTTGCCGGTTTCCTTCGCCGCAGCGACTACCAGTTCTTCATCCAATGGCTTGATCGTATGGATATTGATGACCTTTGCTTCAATGCCATCAGCCGCAAGCTTCTCTGCCGCTTCCAGACAGTTTGCTACCGGAAGTCCTGTGGCGATGATCGCCACATCTTTTCCTTCCCGAAGAACTACACCTTTGCCCAATTCAAATTTATAATCCGGGCGGTCATTGATCACCGGTACGGCAAGTCTTCCAAATCTCATATAAACCGGACCCTGATGCTCGTACGCTGCCTTGACCGCTGCCTTTGCCTCTACATCATCGGAAGGATTGATCACAACCATTCCCGGAATCGTGCGCATCAGTGCGATATCTTCATTACACTGATGAGTGGCTCCGTCTTCTCCTACGGAGATTCCCGCGTGGGTAGCGCCGATCTTCACATTCAGCTTCGGATATCCTACGGAATTACGAACCTGTTCAAACGCACGTCCTGACGCGAACATGGCAAAGGAGCTTGCAAACGGTACTTTCCCAGTGGTGGCAATCCCTGCTGCCACGCCGATCATATTACACTCCGCGATTCCACAGTCAATGTGACGCTCTGGAAATGCTTTCTTAAATACACCTGTCTTGGTTGCCGCCGCCAGATCCGCGTCCAGCACTACCACATCCTCATGTTCTTTTCCCAGCTCGGCCAAAGCATTGCCATAGCTCTCTCTTGTCGCGATCTTCTTTTTCTCTGACATTATGCTTCACCTGCCTTCCTCAAATCTTCCATCGCCACCGCGTACTGCTCATCGTTCGGTGCGGCGCCATGCCAGCCGACCTGGTTTTCCATAAAGGAAACGCCCTTGCCCTTGAGGGTTTTCGCAATGATCGCGGTAGGCATCCCCTTGGTTGCCCTTGCCTCTTTAAACGCCGCGTCGATCTGGTCAAAATCATTTCCGTCAATATTGATCACATGGAAATTAAATGCCTCAAATTTCTTATCGATCGGATAAGGAGAATTGACTTCTGTGATTGGTCCGTCAATCTGCAGATTATTGTTGTCCACGATCACAACCAGGTTGTCCAATTTCCTGTGGCCTGCCAGCATGGAAGCTTCCCATACCTGTCCTTCCTGAATCTCACCGTCTCCCAGAAGCGTGTATACTCTGTAGGTGTCACCGGAAAGCTTTCCGCTGATTGCCATACCTACCGCCGCGGAAATCCCCTGTCCCAGAGAACCGGAGGACATATCTACGCCCGGAATATGCTTCATATCCGGATGGCCCTGGAGATAGGAACCGGTATGACGCAATGTTTTCAGATCCTCTACCGGAAAATATCCTCTGTTCGCCAGCGTAGAATACAGTCCCGGCGCGGTATGCCCTTTGGACAATACAAAACGGTCACGGTCTGGTTTTTTCGGATCCTTTGGATCAATATTCATTTCTTCAAAATATAAATAAGTATAAATGTCTGCCGCGGACAAAGAGCCGCCCGGATGTCCGGATTTTGCGCTGTGGACTGCAGTCACGATCCCTTTACGGATTTCATTGGCAGTCTTCATTAATTCTTGCTTGTTCATTAGAAGTCCCCCTCTTATTCTCCGAATACCGCTTTGTAATCTGCCTGGAATTTCGCGATTCCGGCATCAGTCAGTGGATGATGTGTCATCTGTTCGATCACACTGTAAGGAACCGTTGCGATATCCGCGCCTGCAAGCGCACAATCTGTTACATGGATCGTATTGCGCACGCTGGCCGCGATGATCTCAGTCTCAATACCCGCAACATCAAACATCTGCGCGATCTCTGCGATCAGGTCTGTACCACGTACGGAAATATCATCCAGTCTTCCCAGGAATGGAGATACATAGGTAGCACCTGCGCGTGCGGCAAGAAGTGCCTGGTTTGCTGTAAAGATCAGGGTCACATTGGTCTTGATCCCTTCAGAAGTCAATACTTTACATGCTTTCAGCCCTTCTGCCGTCATCGGGATCTTTACGACCATATTCGGATGAATCGCCGCAATGGCTCTTCCTTCTTTGATCATACCTTCCGCGTCTACTGTCGTAGCCTTCACTTCTCCGCTGATTGGTCCGTCAACGATGGAAGCGATTTCTGCGATTACTTCTTCGAATACCCGTCCTTCCTTTGCGATCAGGGAAGGATTGGTTGTAACCCCACAGATGACTCCCATGTCATTTGCCTTCTTAATATCCTCTACCTTGGCTGTGTCAATAAAAAGTTTCATGATCCGTTCCTCCTTGAAAAATAGTTTTTTGATGTAGTTAATATGTTTCATTTCTTAATTCTGATTATAAACAACAAAAGAAAAACGGTCAATAGCGGCCGTTTTTATAAATAATTTTCTTTATTAATAATTTGTCATTATTAATCTTATTTTTATAATAACAAGAAAAAATTTTTTACTATTTTTGACTTTTTCTTCTGTTTTATTGGTTTTTCCGAATATCTATCAATAATAACCCAATATTTTTATTATTAATATTTTTCGAAACTTGGTTTATTTTTATTTTCCTCAGATTGCTTTTTTCCTACCCTTTTATCCGGCGGATAGGAGGTGGTCCCGCGGATGACGAGCCTAGGCTCATACTCGACATGATAAATACTTACCGGCTCTATATCCGAATATTGACGGTCACGGGTTTTGATTTTTTTCATAATAATATCGCAGGCATCCCGCCCTTTGTATATGACAAAATGCTCGATCGTCGTCAGAGATACCTTTTTCATTTTCGCAAACAAAGTATTGTCGCATCCCATCACGGACATATCCCCCGGCACCTTATATTTCTCATCATGCAGGGCGTCCAGAATCCCGAAGGCGATCATATCATTCAGCCCCACAATAGCTGTCAGATCGTCATGCTCCGCCAGAAGCTCCCTTGTCAGGTCATAACCGATCCGATATTCCGAATCAATACCGGGAATATCTTTATCGATAGATTCATTTGCCGCTTTGATCACCACATGGTCTCCCAAGCCTGCTTCCTGGAATTCCTTCTGAAACCCCTCCACCCGTTTGGAACGCTGCTTCTGGCGTACAGTCAAAGGCGGCGCTATATAAGCCACATCCCGGTGTCCCAGTTCCAGGAGATGCCTGGCCATGATCCGTCCCAGCTTAGAATTATCCAGCTCCACCGCATCTACATCCAGCTTTTCGTTCTGATTATTGATCACCGCAAAGGGAATCTTCTGAGACAATTCTTCCACCATCGGCATATAGCAGCGGCTCGGATTGCAGGTATAGACAACACCCTGTGGATTCAGGGAAGGAAGCATTTTCAGATATCTCTCTTCCAGCTCCAGATTACGCTGTGTATTGCACACAAAAAGACCGTATCCCTGCTCTGTCGCCCGTGATTCGATTCCCTGAAGCAGCATGACATAATACGGATTTGTCAGATTCGGACAGAATACCACCAACAGCTTTTCCTTTCTGCCCTCTTTATGTGCTTTTCGCTTTGGAAGCTCATATCCCAATTCCGCGGCAGCCTCTTCTACCTTTCGGATGACTTCCCGCGAAAAGGATACATTGTACTTTTTATTCAATACCATAGAGACCGTAGCCTGTGATACACCGGCAAGCTTCGCCACATCAGAAGAAGTTGCTTTTTTCGTTGCTCTTTTTCTGCTCATAGCTCCGTCCGTCCTTCCAGCGCCCGTAGAAGTGTAACCTCGTCTATGTATTCCAGATCGCCGCCTACCGGTACCCCACTGGCGATCCGGCTCACCTTGATCCCTACCGGCTTGATCAGTTTGCTGATATACATTGCCGTAGTTTCCCCTTCCAGGCTGGAATTGGTGGCAATGATCACCTCATCCACATCTCCCCGCAGCCGCTCCATCAGTTCTTTCAGACGGATATCCCCCGGCCCGATCCCCAGCATAGGAGAAATCGCGCCGTGCAGGACATGATAAACCCCATTATATTTTCCCGTCTTTTCATAAGCCGCCAGGTCCCGGGGCGTCTCCACCACCATGATCGTCTTCTGGTCGCGGGATGGGTTCTTACAGATCGGACAGATCTCCTGATCCGTCAGTGTACAGCACTGGGCGCAGTAGCATACGTTCTGCCGCGCGTCCACCAGTGTCTTTGCCAGATTTCGCACCTGCTCCTCCGGCATATTGATCACATGAAATGCCAGCCGCTGGGCAGACTTTGTCCCGATCCCAGGCAGGCTGGAAAATGCTTCGATCAACTGATTGATTTGATTACTGTAATATTCCATAATTAAAACATCCCAGGGATGCCTCCGCCCATGCCGCCTGTCAGCTTTGACATCGCCGCGCCGGACTCCTCTTCCACCTTCCGGAGCGCTTCATTGACAGCCGCGACAATAAGGTCCTCCAGCATTTCAATATCATCCGGATCTACCACTTCTTCATCCAGCTTTACCTTCGTCACTTCACGTTTGCCGGAAATCGTCACTTCCACCGCTCCGCCTCCGGCCGTAGCCGTGAATTCCTTTGACTCCATCTCTTTTGCCTGTTCTTCCATCTGACGCTGCATCTTCTGTGCCTGCTTCATCAGGTTCGCCATGTTGCCAGGCATTCCGCCTCCCGGAAATCCTCCTCTTTTTGCCATGATCAATCCTCCACTGTTATTTCCATATTGATTTTCTTTTCGATATCGATAAAGGTATCTTCAAAATGGCGTCCTTCTTCTATCTCCCGGACTTCCACCTCTACCTTCTTTCCGATCCGCTGCTCGATCAGCGTTTCCAGTTCCTTTCTATGTTCTTCCGTACCTACGATCGAAGCCCCCAGGCCGTCCGGCAGAACTACCATAAGCCGGTTGTCGCCGCCCAGGCTCAGACGTGCCTTTTTCAGATATGTGCTGACCGGGGCTGATATACTTTCCGCAATGGAACGGAAGTTCTTCACTACCTCCTGCACATCCTCCGGGATAGCAAGCGGAAGCTCCTGCCTCACAGCTCCCCCAGGATGGCTGCCGTCAAAATCTCCGGCATAGCCTCCGTCCGAAAAGCCATCTGTTCCGCCGGGACCTCCCGGATACATGCCGCCAGGATAGCCGCCGGCACCCGCCGGTACAACGGCAAGGCCTTTCTCCACCTTCTCTTCCAGTGCCCGGATCCGATCCAGCAGGCTGTCCGTTTTTACCTCCATGGCAGGCGTACACAGCTTGATCAGCGTCACCTCCAGAAGCACTCTCTTCTGAGTCGCGTACCGGAGCTGTTCAGACAATTCCGAAAAGATCCGGATATAACGGAGCAGCACATCAGTCTCGATCATTTCCGCCTCTTCTTTGAGCTGTACCAGATTTTCTGAGGACACATCCAGAACATCCTCCGGCATGTCCGAGGTCTTCACTAGAAGCAGATTCCGCAGATACCAGGTAAAGTCCACCGAAAGCTGGAGCAGCTCCCGCCCTTGCATCACCAGCTCTTCCACCGTATCCAACACTGCCGGCACATTCCTGCCGATCAGATTGCGCAGAAGCCGGCTGAACACGTCCGTGTCCACTGCTCCCAGCACTTCCAGCACATGATCATAGGTAAGCTTCTGTCCCAGGTAGAACGCGATACACTGATCCAAAAGACTCAACGCGTCACGCATAGAGCCATCCGCTGCCTTCGCGATATAGCGGATGGCCTTGTCTTCTACCTCCACCTGTTCCGCTTCCATCAATTCCTTAAGCCGGTCCGAGATCGTCTCGATCGTAATTCTTCTGAAATCATAATGCTGACACCGTGACATGATCGTAACCGGAATCTTATGGACCTCTGTCGTTGCCAGAATAAAGATTACATACTCCGGCGGCTCCTCCAACGTTTTCAGGAGCGCGTTAAACGCCCCTGAAGACAGCATATGGACCTCGTCGATGATATAGACCTTATATCGTCCCTCCGTAGGCCGGTAGGTGACCTCTTCCCTGATCTCACGGATATTGTCCACGCCATTGTTGGAAGCCGCGTCGATCTCGATCACATTCATGGACGTGCCTGCCGCGATCGACCGGCACATCGCACATTCCCCGCATGGGCTCCCGTCTACCGGATGCTCACAGTTGACCGCCCTGGCAAATATTTTCGCCGCGGTCGTCTTTCCCGTCCCGCGGGTCCCGCAGAACAGATATGCATGTCCGATACGGTCTGCCTTGATCTGGTTCTGTAATGTGGTAACAATATGCTCCTGCCCTTTTACATCTCCAAATTCAGTGGGACGGAACTTCCTGTATAATGCCGTATATGACATGTCTTGCACCCCTTACTTCCTGCATTTTCGTAAATTCCCCGTACTTTGTTCTTTACTTTTTCTCTTTTTTCGCCTTTTTCGCTTTTTTCTCTTTCTTGTCTTTCTTTTTACTCTTCTCTTTCACGCCAGCCGCTTCTTCTACATCTGAAACCGGCTCTGCCGCAGCTTCTTCTGTTTCTTCTCCCGGTTTATCTCCAAAGCTGATTCCAACCATCCTTGCTTCTTTGATCAGGCTGCAATTCGGATCTACAAATTTCAGCTTGCCTGCCACTTCCTCCAGCGGTACCATCACCGTCTCGCCATTTTTCATTCCTACCATATAACCGTACTGGCCATTTAGGATCATATCCGCAGCCTTGGCGCCTACCCTGGAAGAGAACACGCGGTCATAAGGCACCGGAGAGCCGCCGCGCTGTGTATGTCCCGGAACCGTGATACGTACTTCTTTTCCGGTAACTTTCTCGATCTGCTCTGCCAGCTCATATGCGATGGAAGGATATTTCCGCTTTGCCAGCTTCTCTTTGTATTCCTTTTTGGACAGCTTCGCGTCTTCTTTGGAGATCGCGCCTTCTGCCACTGCCAGTATGGTAAATGACTTTCCGGCCGCCGACCTTCCCTGGATCACCCTGGCGATCTCGTCAATATCATACGGGATCTCCGGGATCAGGACGATATCCGCTCCGCCTGCGATTCCGGCATGGAGGGTAACATGTCCCACTTTATGTCCCATGACTTCAATAATAAATACACGGCTGTGTGACGTCGCCGTAGTATGGATCCTGTCAATGGTATCTGTCGCGACATCCACCGCGCTCTGGAAACCAAATGTCATCTCGGTTCCCCACAGATCGTTGTCAATGGTCTTCGGCAGGGTGATCACATTTAAGCCTTCCTCCCGCAGCATGTTCGCTGTCTTATGGGTTCCGTTACCTCCCAGGACCACCAGGCAGTCCAGGCTCAGCTTATGGTAAGTATGCTTCATTGCCTCAACCTTGTCCAGGCCGTTCTCATCCGGCACGCGCATCATCTTGAACGGCTGTCTGGAGGTTCCCAGGATCGTGCCGCCCCGTGTCAGGATGCCCGAAAAATCTCTGGAGGTCAGCATCTTAAAATCAGAATAGATCAATCCCTTGTAGCCATCCTGGAATCCATAGATCTCCACATCATCCCTTGCGGAAAAAATCCCCTTTACCACGCCTCGCATTGCCGCGTTCAACGCCTGACAGTCTCCACCGCTTGTCAACATACCAATCCGTAACATATCCTTCTTCTCCTCTCCATATCTGTAATGGTCATGCTTGTCTACGCATGTGGCTGGTTACATGACATCTGCTTCCTGTAACCATTGTTTACCGCCCGGATCTGCTTCCTGCCGCAGACCGGGCAGACGGCAATCCTGGACCGCCGTCTGCATTTCTGTTATTATCATATCACAATCCGGAAAAAAATCATAGATTTTTTCATTTTACAGAATGCTCATATTTTCTTTGAAGATCAGAAGCTTATCCCCGGCCTTTATTTTTTCACTATCCAGTCCGTTCATCTCCCGGATACTATCCTCCGTAGTCATATATTTTTTCGCAAGATCCCAAAGGTCATCTCCATTTTTCACAATATACCCAACGATCCCCGGCCGCTTCTCCATTTCCTCCATGGACAATGGCTCCGGTTCCACACCAGTGATCACCTGCATGAACACAGGTTTCCGCATAAATGTGTCAAATGCCAGCACGGCCTTTACTTCCACCGCCTCGCTTCCTGCCAGGTTCACCGAAAGCTGTTCCACATGATACGCCAGATTATAACGGGCATCCGGTGTGATCCCCGGGCATTCCAGAAGCCAGCTAAAGGGAACCATCCCCTGCCAGCTTCCAAAGGGCATCTCATCATCCGCGCGCAGATACAGGAAGGAAAGATGCAGGATTCCTTCGATCTGGATTCCCTCCTCTGTCTGCTCCATGTGTTCCAGCTGTACCGTTCCCTCACTGTGGCAGATCTGCAGCACATCATCTTTGAGTTCCGGCAGGGAAAGCCGCTCGGAAACCTTGCACTTGGAATGGTTCTGGATCAGCAGTTCTTCATACACTGCCTCCCGTGTCTCGAAACAACAGTTCTGTTCCAGGGAATACAGATCTTCCAAAAGCTCCAGCTCTTCTTCCTGGTAAATGTTCATGCGCAGGACCAGTGTTCCCTCGATCCCCAGTACACGCATCTCCCCATCCTCATCCAGCCGCACATCCAGCAGTGTATCATCCAATGAATTCTGGACATGATAATACATATCCTCGGAGACACCACTGCACTCGATCCTGCCTTCATATGGAACACTTGCCTCCAGCCAGTCAGTCTTTCCTTCATCGGAAAGGTACATACAAAATACAAGAAGCTCCCCACTGATCCGAAGTTCATCCTGGCCCATCCGGATCTCCAGCTTCCGGCTGCTGATATTGCTGAGCAAGAGCTGACCGATACTTTCTTTTGTACCCGGCAGGGTGATCTCTTCTTTTATACGGTATGTATCCTTTTTTGTAGTATGAAGCTCCAGAAGATTGACCCTCCGCTTTTTCTTATACACCTGGATCGGTGCCTCCACATCCACAACGGTCGCTTCATCCTCCAGCTTCTCCCGGCCGATCTCCATTTCCACCATGGCACGGATGCTCAGTTTTCGGGAATGCACTAGGGTCGAGGTAAACTCTACCCGGATATTCTGGATGAAGTATTCGGTCATCTCCCCGCCGTCCATGTAGACCATTTCCTCAAAAGGAAGCTTTCCTTCCAGTGCCGCAGGCTGCGGCTCCGCGGCGTCTGTCATATATAAAATCTGATAATAAAGCTTTCCGGATACCCGCAGATAATTCTCGGTAAGACGGATCTCCTCCACCTTCGCCGCCGCGGTTCCCTGGATGATCTGTTTTACATCATCCTTAGTATCCGGAACATTTAAGTCCTCGTCCAGATAAAACTGGTCAAAGGTCCGCTTGCCCTCCTGTGTATAATGTACCTGTTTTTGAATCAATTCCATAGCTGCCCCTCCGTGTTTACTATTTGCTTTTTTGCATCCCTGAAAATGTCCAGTTCCTCTTTTTTGCTTTTCCACATCTTCAGGAATCGAAGATCACTGTTTTATCGATTGCTTCGAGCATCACTACCACATAGGGAAAGGTAGTGATTTCTTTTGTTTCTTCCCCTTTTTTGGGTCCAAGCAGGTTCGTGTGGATATAGATCGCATTCGCTGTCTCATAGAGCCCTGTCACTTCCACACTATAGCCGGTTTTTAACTGCGCGCCATACCCCTCCGCGATATAAAGTTTCCCCTGGTCAGTATAGGTCAGGCGAAACGGCATATCCTGGTTCTGTAAGATCTGTTCTTTCAATTCCTCCGGCACATCCTCCTTATTCAGTACGGTAAATTCCAGATCCCTCAATTTCTCTGTTTTTTGAGGCCTTGATACGCAGCCTGTAAGTATCAGTAATAAGAATACACTCGTCAGGCAGACCCGGAGGACACCTCTCTTTGCCTTCATAAATACAGCCCCCGCATCTATTCTCTCTATAGCATATTGAAAAGAGAGCCTGATTATTCTTCACTTTTGAAAATTCCATTGTCTGATATGATAGTTTTTGGTATAATATGAACACTTAGGTTACTGTGAGCGCCATAGATATGAACAGTAACACACTTAGCGAGGTTTTGTCGAGCTTAGTGGGCATGATATAATATACTACAAAGGAAAGAGGTTGTGCCAATGATTCGTTTTATCTGTGTTGCCGTATTCCTGATCTTATATTTGATCTTTTCCATTCCCATATTTTTCATAGAATGGCTGATCGGCAAATTTGACCGTCAAAAACGGGATTACAGTTCCCTTCGTATCGTTCAGTGGGGCTTTAAGGTCATCCTAAGGATCACCGGGGTGAAGGCTACGGTCATCGGAGAAGAAAATATTCCCGACGAGCCGGTTCTGTTCGTCGGGAACCACCGAAGCTTTTTTGACATTCTGCTGACCTATTCCCGATGCAGGCGCCTAACCGGCTATGTAGCCAAAAAGGAAATGGAAAAGATTCCTCTGCTCTCCACATGGATGCGTTTTGTATACTGCCTGTTTATGGACCGTGAGAATCCACGGGAAGGGCTAAAGACCATCCTAAAGGCCATTGAGCAAATCCAGGACGGTATCTCTATCTGCATCTTCCCGGAAGGCACCCGGAATAAAGGGGAAGAACTGAGCATGCTTCCATTCAAGGACGGGGCTTTTAAAATCGCGACCCGGACCAATTGCGCCATCATTCCCATTTCCATGAATAACACCAGCGCGATCTTCGAGAACCAGATGCCGAAGATCAAAAAGGTGCATGTGGTCGTCGAATATGGAAAGCCCATTTATCCGAATGACCTGGAAAAGGAGCAAAAGAAGCATATCGGTTCCTATGTACAGGAAATCATCCAGACTACGATCCGTAAAAATGCAGAAATAGTATAAAAAGGAGAACATATGATGAGAACACAAAATCTGACCCTGCTCACCGATCTGTACGAGCTGACCATGATGCAGGGCTATTATGAAACACAGGAGAATGAAACTGTCGTATTTGACGTATTTTTCCGGGAAAATCCGAACAAAGGCGGCTATTCCGTCATGGCCGGCCTGGAGCAGGTGATCGAATATATCAAAAACCTGAATTTTTCTTATGATGATGTCGATTATTTCCGGAAGCTTGGGATATTCAGTGAGGATTTCCTGCAGTATCTAAGCGGCTTTCATTTCAGCGGGAGCATTTATGCCATCCCGGAAGGAACCGTTATTTTTCCAAAAGAGCCGCTGCTCAAGGTGATCGCTCCTATTATGGAAGCGCAGCTTGTGGAAACCGCGATCCTGAATATCATCAATCATCAGAGCCTGATCGCCACCAAAGCGTCCCGGGTAGTCTATGCGGCCCAGGGTGACGGCATCATGGAATTCGGGCTGCGCAGGGCACAGGGACCGGACGCCGGCCTTTACGGGGCAAGAGCCGCTGTCATCGGCGGCTGTGTAGGCACCTCCAATGTGCTGGCAGGGCAGATGTTCGATGTTCCGATCATGGGAACCCATGCCCATAGCTGGATCATGAGCTTCAAGGATGAATATACGGCATTTAAGGAGTATGCGAAATTATATCCCAATGCCTGTACTTTACTGGTAGATACCTATGACACGCTGAAATCCGGTGTTCCCAACGCAATCCGGGTATTTCGTGAGATGCGTAAGGAAGGAATTCATCCAAAATCTTATGGCATCCGTCTGGACAGCGGCGACCTGGCTTATCTGTCCAAGCAGGCCCGCAAAATGCTGGATGACGCCGGATTCCCGGATGCCGTCATTGCTGCTTCCAATGATCTGGACGAAATGCTGATCCATGACCTGAAAATGCAGGGAGCGAAAATCACCTCATGGGGCGTCGGCACGAACCTGATCACCTCGAAGGATTGCCCATCCTTTGGCGGCGTTTACAAACTGGCGGCCATCCAAAACAGCAGGGGAGAATTTGTCCCGAAGATCAAAATATCGGAGAACACGGAAAAAATCACGAATCCAGGCAACAAAACGATTTTCCGTGTATATGATAAAGAAACCGGTAAGATCCGCGCGGACCTCATCTGCTTTGCCGACGAGACCTTTGATACAGACCAGGATCTGACGCTTTTTGATCCCAGCGCGACCTGGAAGAAGACCCATCTCTCAGGCGGGAGCTATCGGATGCAGGAGATTTTAAAACCCATATTCATCAATGGTGAATGCGTATATCAGTCGCCTTCTGTCATGGAAATTGCCGCATACTGCCGTCAGGAAAAAGATACTCTCTGGGATGAGACGAAGCGTCTGTTCTTCCCACACAGGGTATATGTGGATCTGTCCCAGAAATTATATGATACAAAACAAAAGCTGTTAAATGAAATGAGCAAATAGTTACGAAAAACAAAGTGAGGTATTTTTTATGAAAATTATTGTACTGGCCGGCGGCTTAAGCCCTGAGCGTGATGTTTCTCTTGTTTCAAGCGCAGGGATCTGCCGTACCCTGCTGGAAAAAGGTCATGATGTATTTCTTATGGACGTCTTTATGGGTTTTCCCTATGAGAAGGAACGGCTGGAAGAGGTATTCACCCTGCCGGGACACGGCCTGGAAATTGTAGACAGGATTCATACCGAAGCTCCTGACCTTGCGGCGGTCAAAGCTTCACGCCCGGATCAGTCGGATTGTTTCCTTGGGCCTAATGTCATCGAATTGTGCCGCATGGCAGACATGACTTTTCTGGGGCTTCACGGCGGCGAAGGGGAAAATGGCAAGCTGCAGGCCACTTTTGACCTGCTGGGCATCCGTTATACCGGGCCGGATTCTCTCGGATGCGCAATCGCCATGGATAAGGGAATTACCAAGCACATTTTCCTTGAGACCGGTGTGAGTACGCCCAAGGGTGTATGCATCCATAAAAATAAGAATAAAAAAGCACTGGAGGATCTGGGGCTCTCCCTCCCTGTAGTGGTCAAACCTTGCTCCGGCGGCTCCAGCATCGGTGTCTATATCGTTCACACACAGGAAGAGTACGAGGATGCCCTGACCGCTTCTTTTAAGCAAGAGGATGAGGTTGTGATTGAAGAATATATCAAGGGCCGGGAATTTGCCTGCGGAATTCTGGATGGAAAGGCATTACCTCCCATCGAGATCATTCCAAAATCCGGATTCTTTGATTATGCAAATAAATACCAGGCAGACGCTACGGAGGAAATCTGCCCGGCGGATATCAGCGAAGAGGTTTCCGAACGCATGAAAGCACTGGCCGTACGCGCGTTCCATGTGCTGAAGCTGAATGTATACAGCCGGGCGGATTTCCTGCTGGATGAGGACGGAAAGCTTTACTGTCTTGAGGTCAATACCCTGCCGGGAATGACTGAGGCAAGCCTGCTGCCGAAGGAAGCAAAAGCGGCCGGTATGGAATATGGAGATCTCTGTGAATGGATCATTAAAAAATCTCTGGAAGAACGATATGCGCCGGAAAGGACGGAGAAAGCATGAAGCATATGACTTTAACAGAAATCGCCGGGGCCTGCCGCGGAATCTATCATGGCAGCAGCGAAAACGCGGAAAAGGAAGTGTCCTCTGTCACCATTGACAGCCGGAAGATCCAAAAGGACAGTCTATTCATCGCCATAAAGGGCGCCCGCATAGATGGCCACGACCTGATCCCGCAGACCATGGAAGCAGGAGCTTTGTGTGCTTTATCGGAAAAGGATCTGGGTGCTGTACCTTTCTCCTATATTCTTGTAGATTCCTGCAAGCAGGCCCTCAAAGATCTGGCGGAGCATTACCGGCGTTCCCTGAATATCCGGGTCGTGGGGATCTCCGGCAGCGTGGGAAAGACCAGCACCAAGGAGATGATCGCTTCCGTGCTGTCACAAAAGTACAACGTATTGAAAACGGAAGGAAATTTTAACAATGAGATCGGACTTCCTCTGACCGTATTCAATATCCGGGAAGAGCATGAAATTGCGGTCCTGGAAATGGGGATCAGTGATTTTGGCGAAATGACACGTCTTGCGAAAATCGCAAGACCGGATATCTGTGTCATTACCAATATCGGCTGCGCGCATCTGGAGCAGTTGAAGTCAAGAGACGGCATTCTGAAAGCCAAGACAGAAATGCTGGATCATATGAATCCGGAAGGACATATTGTTTTCAACGGGGATGATGACAAGTTAAATTCTTTTACTCCTGGAAACGGAATCCGTCCGGTTTATTTTGGCCTGGACAAAAGCTGTGCCTTCCGGGCGGAAAAGGTGGAAGATCAGGGACTGAGAGGGACGAATGCTGAATTTATCACACCGGATTCCCTCTTTGCGGCACATATTTCTATTCCCGGCAGCCATATGGTATATAATGCCATGGCAGGAGCTGCTGTGGGACGCATCCTGGAGCTGACAGACGACCAGATCAAGGCCGGGATCGAAGCCCTGGTTCCTCTTGCGGGGCGTAATCATCTGATCGAGACAAAAAAATTCACGGTCATAGATGACTGCTACAACGCCAACCCCGCCTCCATGAAAGCATCCCTGGATGTCTTAACAAAGGCCAATACCAGAACGGCCGCGATTCTTGGAGATATGGGAGAACTTGGTGAGGACTGGAAAGCGCTGCATCAGGAGGTCGGAGCCTATGCCGCCAGATCCGGGATCCATACTCTGGTATGTATCGGAGAGATGGCGGCAGAGATTGCCGCAGACGCCCAAAGCAGCGGCACATGTCATGTGTATCACTACACAACAAAACAGGATTTCTTTGAAAACCTGGATACGATATTAAAATCAGGGGATACCATACTCGTAAAGGCTTCCCACATGATGGGCTTTTCGGAGATCGTAGAACGGCTTGAAGCACTGGGGAATGCATAATCCTGCATACGGTGTATGTACGGAAGTACAGAACAGTTACGGAATCGCTTTTTCATACAAGGCTATTTTATAACTGTTTCTTTTTCTGTTTTGTTTTGCTTTTGCGGAAGCTGGGCCAGTATGATCGCTATGAATACCAGTACGCATCCAAGCAGTTCCCTGGTGGACAGGCGTTCCTTAAGAACCAGCCATCCCGTGAGTACCGCAAATACGGATTCCAGGCTCATCAACAATGAGGCCACTGTAGGGTTCAGATGCTTCTGGGTTATGATCTGCAGCGTATAACCCACACCGCTGGACAGTACTCCTGCATAGGCAAGCGGCAGCCATGCCTGCAGGATCTGATGAGGATTCGGATGCTCCGCCAGCATCATCGGGAATACGCTGATACATCCACAAACGAAAAACTGGATACAAGATAATTTTATTCCGTCTACCTTTGGAGAAAAATAGTCCACAGCTAAAATGTGGAAGGAAAAGACCAGTGCACATAACAGGACCATGAAGTCTCCGTAAGAAATGGAGAAGCCCTCTTTGATACAAAGCAGGTACATTCCTACAACTGCCAATGCGACACCGATCCAGGTCTTGATCCCGACCTTTTTTCCCAGAACCATTCCCAATATCGGCACGATCAGAATATAAAGCGCGGTAATAAAACCAGCTTTTCCCGCGGACGTATACTGAATACCGATCTGCTGCAGTGAAGTGGACAACGTCAGGATCACGCCGCAGCATAATCCTCCGGTCAAAAGTGTCTTTCTCTGTTCTGTCCTGGTTCCTTCTGCCTTTGCTTTTTCCGTTTCTGTTATCCCCGCTTCTTCTGTCTTTTTCTGCCTGTCCATAAACCAGATGACCGGAAGTAACACGATGCTCCCCATGAAGCTGCGCACACAGTTGAAGGTAAACGGCCCCAGATAGTCCATCCCCACACTCTGTGCCACAAATGCGCTTCCCCAGATCAAGGCTGCAAGCATCAATAATAAATTATATTTCAATTTATGATTCATTTGTATTTCCTCCTTAAATCTATTCGTACCCTGCATTTAACTTTTGACTAGATAACTCTTTTTTACTATGTCAAGCCGCACAAAGGAAAGGAATGTCTGTGCCATGGCATCAGACATCCCTTTCCTTTATATCTCACGTATGAAACAATTACGTTCGTATCTGTAAGGGTACTGAACAGATACGGAAACTCTACAGTGTATCCTCCCGTCGTACATATCCCGGCTTCTCCGGAGGCGCGATCACTTCTTTCGCATGAATGATCTTGGCACGCTTATCTACAACCTGATTCTCAATATGCGCGTCTTCTCCGATAAGAGCTCCCGGAAGTATTACGCTATTCTTCACCACAGCGCCTTTCTTGATCGTACATCCACGGCCGATGACAGAATTCTCTACGGTTCCTTCAATCAGGCATCCATTAGATACAACAGAATACTTCACGTTACAGTCCTCAAAATACTGTGTCGGACTGGAATCATTGGTGCGGGTATAGATCGGCCAGTTCTCATCAAACAGACTATCAGCTGTCTTGCTGTCGAGCAGAGAAAGGTTTGCGTCATAGTAACTCTTGAAGTCTGTAATGGTAGCAAAATATCCCCGATGTGCTACTCCACGGATATCCAGCTCTTCACATTCCTTGTTAACGATCTGCGCCAGCGTATACATGGAAGAAAGCTTTCTTGCTTTTTTGACCAGCTCTATGAACAGATCCTTCTTCATCACATAGGTATCCATGGAGATATTTCTGTTCTTTGCGGTTCCACGGTTCTTCTCGATAGACAGAACCCCTTTTTGCTTGTTCAGATTCAGAAGGTCACAGTTCAGATACATCTCTTTTGCGTTATCAACAGAATGATACAGCATTGTAATATCCGCCTCTGACTCGATATGTGTCTGAAGCAGTGTATCAAAATTCTGTGCAAACACCATAAAGTTCGGTGTAATGATCACATACGGCTCATGCATTCTCTCCAGACAGTCCATATTCTCATAAAATGCCGCAATGTCCGTATTATAAATATCATTGTCCGAGCTGTTCTGTGAAAACAGTACCTGCAGCTTTCCACGCTTGGAATTGATACTGTAATGACGTCCTGTTCCCAGGTGGTCGATCAAAGAACGCGGTTTTCTTCTGACGAAGACTTTAATCTGCTCGATCTCGCTGTTGCTGAAATTGGAAATAGGAAAATCAATGACACGATATCTTCCCAGGAATGAGAAAGCACCGATCGTACGGTGGTTCTCAAGCCCCTCAACCCATATATGATTTCCGGATGTATTCACAATACCAAATGCTTTTGCCATATTATTCAACCCCCTTTACTCGCTTTGCGACCAATTCAATATGTTCACTGTCCGCACTTCCTACGACAGCCTCTTTTCCGATCTTCACTCCGTCCGCTACAAGCGCCCTTGTAACCTTTGCGCCTTCTTCTACTACTACGCCCGGCATGAGCACGCTGTCAATGATCTTTGCGCCGGCGCCTACTTTCGCGCCGGTAAACAATACCGAATTCTTCACTTCGCCCTCGATCACACAGCCCTGTGTGATAAAGGCACGCTTAATGTCCGCGTCTGCGCCTACATAATGAGGCAGGGTTGTAACATCTTCTGTATAAATTTTCCAGGTCGGGTCACTTAAATCGAGTTCATTCTTTTTATCCAGAAGATCCATATTCGCTTCCCACAGGGAATCGATCGTTCCTACATCCTTCCAGTAGCCCTTGAACTTGTATGCCATAAGCCTCTTTCCGTCGTTCAGAAGAGTAGGAATGATGTCCTTACCGAAATCGTGATTCGAATCCGGATTCTTCATATCGGCAACCAGGAGCTTACGAAGCTGCTTCCAGTCGAAGATATAGATACCCATGGAAGCAAGGTTACTCTTTGGCTTTTCCGGCTTCTCCTCAAATTCATAAATAACGCCGTCTTCATTGGCATTCATAATACCAAACCGGCTGGCTTCCCGCATAGGTACTTCAATTACGGCGATGGTAGCATCCGCCTTATTTTCCTTATGGTAGTCCAACATTTTAGAATAGTTCATCTTATAGATATGGTCTCCGGAAAGCACCAGAAGATATTCCGGATTATATGTATCGATGAAATCAATATTCTGGGAGATCGCGTCCGCAGTACCGCGGTATACATCCAGATTCGCGTCTGCTTTCTCACGCGGCGGCAGAACATAGACCCCGCTGCCCTTTGCGTCAAGCCCCCAGCGTCGTCCCATTGATACATAACTGTTCAGTAATACTGACTCATACTGGGTCAGCACACCAACTACGTCAATTCCACTGTTCGCGCAGTTACTGAGCGGAAAATCTACGATGCGGTATTTTCCGCCATATGCAACGGCTGGCTTGGCAACTTTATTGGTCAGATCGTGCAGCCGCGACCCTCGGCCGCCGGCTAAAATCATTGCTACCATATTATTTTGCTTCATAGTGAACCCTCTCTTTCATAAATATTACTGTATGCTATCTATTATACAATTATTTCTATTTTTTTTCTACAATTTCGTGCAAAAAAGCTGTAAAATACATAAAAATATGTAAGTAAAACTTGTCAAATAAAAAAAGTACTGTTATTCTTTTTACAAATAGCTGTTTTTTCATGTATTTGTCTGAAAAAAATGTAAAATACTAACGATTACATCAGGATATATCTAGAAGGAGATACTTTATATGAACAGAATTTCCGGAATATGTTCCGCCTCTTCCCTCCGTTTCCGTCCATTTTTTATTTGCTGCGGGCTCCTTATGCTTGCTTCCGAAATCTGGAAACAGACCTGTCTTACTTTTTCTCTGAACAACGGGGCCTATAACTGGAGATATTTTCCTTTTCAGCTCTGCAGTATCCCTATGTACATCCTGCTGGTTCTTCCCTATACGAAGAATCGCTTGCTGCGCAATACTTTTCTGACTTTTCTTATGACCTTCGGGCTGCTGGGCGGAATCGCTGTTTTTGCTGATACCACCGGGCTTCATTATCCCCTTTTTGCTTTAACCTTTCATTCTTATGCATGGCATATACTTTTGATCATGATCGGAATCCTGGCAGCCATTGCCCGGTTTTCAGAAAAGCCAACCGTATTACCGATGCTTTGCGATTATATCGGGGCTGTCTTTTTCTATCTGCTTTGCTGTATCATCTCTGCTGTGATTAATCGCGTTTTTGGAAGATTCGGAACGATCAACATGTTCTATATTAATCCGGATTATCATATGGAGCAGATTATTTTTTCTGACCTGGTTTCCGTCTTAGGAAATGTACCGGTGATCTTCCTTTATATTGCTATGACGATCTTCGGCGCCGGAATTCTATTCCTGATGTGGCGGCTGGTCCTGGCGTTCTTTTATCACCACACCACGCAGCATCCAGAGACATAGCAGGTTCGGAACCGCCATAAAGGAATTAAACAGATCAGACATCGTCCACACCAGGTCCAGGGACAGCACAGCTCCCATATATACCGCCAGAATATATAGTATATGATATTGCTTCAATCCATTTTTTCCCCACAAATACCGAACCGCGCACTCTCCATAAAAGTTCCAGCCAAGGATTGTCGCGAAAGCAAATAATACCAATGCCGCTGACAAAATAAAACTTCCATCCACAAGTATCCCTCCCGGTATCCGCAGCTTTGGAAACCATTTTTGTATCATCTCGTCCAATTGGGAAAAAGCAAGAAAGCAGAGCTGGTCCGGTGCTGCCCTATGAAAAAGCTCCGGCTGTCTTATCATGCTGCTGACTACCGCAATTCCGGTAACGGCGCACATCACTACCGTATCCCAAAATGTTCCTGTCATAGATACCAGAGCCTGCTGCCTGGGAGAGCCGGTACGCGCGGAAGCAGCAGCCATGGGGATAGAGCCGAGTCCGGCTTCATTGGTAAACAGCCCCCGTGAAATACCGGCACGCACTCCTGTCATAACGGCAGTTCCTGCTGTTCCCCCGATCACAGAGCGGGAGGAAAACGCAGATTGCAGTACCACCCGGAATGTATCCGGCAGAACACTTTTGTTCATCCAGAGCAGCAAAAGGCAGCCGCCCAGATAAAAAATGCTCATGAAGGGAACCAGCCAGGTGCATATTTTTGCGATTTGCTCTGCCCCTCCTACAATCACAAGCCCTGTAAGTATTGCCACTATCATCCCGATCAGCCGGACTGGAATCTCCTTCTGCTCCAAAACCGCAGCCGCGATGGAATGGGACTGTACACTGCTTCCCATTCCAAGAGAGACCAGAATGACTGAAAACGCAAATAATACCGCTGCGTTTTTTTGATGCAATACTTGTTCCATTACATACATGGGCCCGCCCCGGTACGTCCCGTCCTCCTGCCTTACTCTATAACGGACGGAAAGATAGCACTCTGCATAACAGGTAGCGATTCCCAGCACACCGGTGATCCAGCACCAAAATACGGCTCCCGGCCCCCCGATTGCTACTGCGGTGGATATGCCGATAATATTTCCGGTTCCTATCGTTGCCGCAAGGGAAGTTGCCAGGGCCGAAAAAGGAGACACATTCCCCTTTTGTTCATGAGATTTTTCGTGTATGCCAATATCCTCTTTCTTTTTTTGCTCCGTACCGAGAAGGCTCAGGCGGATTCCCAGCGGGATCTTTCTTTGGATCACATGCAGGCGGACAGTAAAATAAATATGCGTACCCAGCAAAAGCAGAAGCATGGGAAGGCCCCACAGACATTTCTGCAGCGTTTGTATTACGTAAAGGATCCCAGACATAAAATTACCATCCATGGCTCTGTTGCTTCTATATATATGAGGCCCTTTGCAGTTATATGAAACCCTATAACATCTATCTTTGTACCTTTACACGTACTCCCCTTTCATACTGCTTGAAAGTTTTTCCAGAAGAGCCTCTACATCGATCGGCTTTGAAAGAAAATCGTTCATTCCACTTTCCAATGCCCTTTCCCGGTCTTCTTTAAATATATTTGCCGTACAAGCAAATATAGAAATTGTTTTCGCGTCAGGCCTGTCCAGCTTCCGTATCTCCTTAGATGCCGTACAGCCATCCATGACCGGCATCTGCATGTCCATCAATATGATGTCAAACTCCCCTGGTTCAGATTTTTCAAATTTTTTAACCGCTTCTTGCCCATTTTCCACATGAACGACCTGAAAACCTTTTTCTTTCAGAATTTCCTGCAAAATCTCCGAATTCAATTCATTATCTTCTGCCAGCAGTATCCTGATTGGTTTTCCATCGCAAAATCTGGCCAGTTTCTGTTCTTCGCCTGCTTTTTCCCGCATACATTGATTTCGTTGTTCCGATATATCTTCCGCGACCGCGCAGGGAATCATTACGGTAAATATACTCCCTTCATTTAATTCACTTTCTACACTGATCACTCCGCCCATTGCCTCCACGATCAGCCTGCTCAGCGGCATACCAAGCCCGGTTCCCTTCGTACCGCGTGAAACCGAATTCTGTTCCTGGCTGAATATCTCAAAAATTTTTTTAATAAACTCCTCACTCATCCCGATGCCCGTATCTTCACATTTATAAATCATTTCCACATGCGTGTTATCTAATTTTTTCTGGCGTACCGACAGCGTGATCCGCCCCCCTGAAGGCGTGAATTTGGCAGCATTCCCTATAATATTCATTAAAATCTGCTTCATCCTTGTCCCGTCAGTCATAATACATGGCACAAAGAGATCTTTTTCTATAATAAATTCGATGCCACGACTCACAATATTATCATGCTGCATAGACCAGATTGCGTCAATCATGGTTTCCAGCATGACCGGCTCCATGAACAGATCCACCTTTCCAGACTGCATTTTTGATACATCGAGCACATCGTTTACCAGAGAGAGCATGTAATTTGCCGTGCCATAGGATTTGTGAAGCCAATCCTTAATCTGTTCCCGCTGTTCCTCCTTGTCAATATTCAGCATCATCATATGGTTCAGGCCGATCAGCCCATTCAGCGGCGTACGTATTTCATGACTCATGTTAGAAAGGAATTCGCTCTGCGCCTTTGCTTTTTCCGTTGCTGCTCTTGTTTTTTGATAAGATATCATGACAGCCGACGCTATTAGAAAAGCTGACAGCACAAAAAGCACCGGCATGCCTACAGCAGTTTTTTTCGTCTGCCACATATAGATTACCACAACGACACTAAGGCTCAACATACTCATACCGCTCAGCATCGTGCGGGAAATTTTACTTTCTTTATTCATGAACTCCACCTCTGAAATCTTTTCATTTTTTCCTACTTTTTACAAACCCTATTTTCCATTTCAACACAGCAGCCAGGGCCACCAATAGAAAGCATAATATCAGCCACCAGACAGCCGGACTTTTTTCTTGTTCTGCCGCTTCCTGTTTTTCGGTTTTTCCAGGTGTTTCCTTTACATTTCTAAAAATTCTGGTGATCGGTTTCCATGCACTTCCTGCCAGTTGTTTTTGTTCTTCTATGCGGAAGGTGACCAGCTCACTTTCCTTGTTTCCTGCCAGATCCTCCGCCAGGATCTGGATCTGATAATCTCCCGCTTCCTGAAAGGTCCGCGAAAAAATCTGGCAGTTTGATTCCAGCTTCATTCTTTCAGAATTAATACTGATTTCTCTGAGATAGTCTCCTTTTCCATCTACGGATATACTGACCACCGCCGCGTCTTTATAGGAGTTTCCGTCTTCCACATCATAAACACGGATCTTTGGCGGAGTATGGTCAATCTGGAAAACTGCTTCTGCCGTGGATTCATTTCCCGCGGCATCCGTTGCCCTCACCTGCAGCAGTTTTACACCTTCTTTTGAGATTCTTTTTCCTGTTTCATAACGTATTCCATCCAGAAATATATCATAGGAATAATCTGTCTCATCCTGAACTACTTCTTCTTTTCCATAATTCCATTGAAAATACGGCACGTATACTCCCTGCATCTGATCCACATACCGGATCACCGGATTGGCCTGATCAAGGGTAACATGGCAGCTCTGGCTGATTTCATGCCCTGCCCGGTCCTTAGCTGCCAAAATAATTTCATAAACCCCATCCTCTTCAAGCCCTATATCCCATACCAGTTCCCGGGAGCCTGAAAATAGTTCCGGCTCTTCCTTTTTTTCATCCAGTAGTTCTTTCTTTTTATTAGTATCAATCTTCCAGACTTCCATTTTCGCAAAAGCCAGATCATTTTCTTCCTGGATGGCCATCTTTCCCTTTATGGGCTTCCCAGCGATCATATTGTCATGTATACCCTCGCTTCGGATAGCAGGAGCGGTATTGTCAATATAGATCTGCCTGCTTTCCGAATGATAATTCCCTGCCCAGTCCTGTACCTCTACGACTACCGGAATTCCTTTTCCACCTTCTGACGCCACATCCATAGTAAAACCTGTCTCCATAGAAATCACTTCCGTATTAAAATCATTTTCCTTATTTACAGTGACGCTGCCTGCTATGTAACATTTCATATAACGGAGTCCGGAACTTAAAGAGTGATCCGTTACGCTGACGCCAATCTTCACTGGCTTTGAATGCCAGGTATCTATCCCCTTCTCCGTCTCAATGCAAATTTCCGGAGATATATTTTCGCATAAAATTTTCTCTGATACGGCGGCCTCTGACTGGTTACCCGCTTTATCTACGGCATAAGCCTCCACTGTCCCTTGAAAGCCCGGGTTCAACGTAATACTGCCGCTGCCTCCTTCCAGTACTCCTGTGGCGCCGGCTCCTGCCGTATAATAAACCGCCTCTATACCGTTACCCTCATCCTCACTTTTCATTGTCAGCGTTACAGGTTCATTGGTAAAAATCGAACCGTCCCGTACTGCCTTATCGTAAAAGAAGTGAACCCTCAACGGCTTTTTTGTATCCAGTAGAAAATGCATCTCTTTTTCAAAGACGATTTCTGGTCCACCGGCCGGTACCTTTTCATCTGATGCCAAATCATCTTTTACCTCATGATCCTCGTCCTCAATATCCGCCGTGTCATCTGTTGAGAAGGTGTTTCCCGTATCATCATCTTCTGCCTCCACCTTGCCTGGTTCATAATCTCCCGTATCGGAATTCCCCGATTTAATGTTCTCTGAAATATTTTCTTCTGATTCATTCTCTTCTAATCCTTTCTTTTCTGATTCATTTTCTATTGTGCCATTCTTTTCCATCCATACACGGAGTATGTTTTCTCCTTCTTTGAAATTTTCTTCGCCAAGATATACGCTCTCTTCTGTCTGTCCTTCCATCAGTTCCAGAGTTCCTGTTTTTTTCGTATTGTCCGCAGCCAGAAATTCATATTTTGTAACCGCGCCGGCCTGTCTATGAAAAATATAAAGGTCCGGGCGTGTTTTATAATAGCCATGGCTGCCGTCTGCCTCTGGATATCGGATCTCTGGCTTTATTATATTCTGCTCCGGCTCTTGACGCATGTTTGCATTTTCGCCTGCATAGGCCGTGGCCGCACAGACCGCAAGCAGTACCGCGGCACTAATTCCCAGCAGACGTATTCTTATCTTCATCCTGGCCGCCTCCTTCCGCCAATTCATATATTTCCTCTAACCTGTGATAATTTTTCAAGTTCTTTAGGTCCGTATAACAACCAGACAGATATTCCACTTCTTTCCAACATTGTTCTTTTGTCATTGTCTCTATTCCTGCCAGAACTTCTAATGCCTTTTCTGCCAGAATTTCTGAATCAGGAATACGAGATAAGGCCTCCTTTCCTGTCTCAAATGCCTTTTCCTTACTCTGCTCCATTTCCAGTGCGATCCTCCTTAGATATACCGCTTCCAGAAGCTCTTCCTTTTCCTCGGTTTTGCATAATTCCTGATATGCTTCCAATGCTTTTTCTTTCATATCCTCCCGGTCATATGCAGCCGCCAGATACCGGAAAAGTTCTCTTTTCAAAATTTCTCCCCTTTCAATGATCTCCTGGTTATCCTGTGTTGTATTTCTAAGCATATATTTTTGCAGGACATCCACATTGTCTGTCAGCTCTTCCATTCCATCTGGAACGGCTTCTGCTCTGTTCATTTTTTTATCTATTTGCTCCTGATCTTCTTCCATGCCATCCAAAAGCCCTGTCATATCCTCTATTTCCCGCGGTTTTTCATGGTTCTGATTCTGTGGTTCTGCCAGCTCCTTCTTCGCATTTCCGTTCTGTTCCTGCAGGGCCTGCTTTTTTACCTCGTTCCTTGTGATTCCTGCATAAACTATGAATAAAATTGCAATAAGCCCTATCGCTGAAACAAGCAGCAGCAACCACTTCTTTTGTATCTTTTTTCCGCTCTTCCAATGCTTGCTTTGTGCCGACGGCAAGTCTCTTTGAACTTGTTTTAAATCTTCATATTGCTTTTTTGAATTTTTGCAAAGACATTTGTCAATGATTTTTTCCAACCGGTTTTCTTCCCGGGGTGTTAATGATGGCTCAACGTGTACATTGGCCAATATGAATTGTATGGTTTTCGCATAACCATAAAGATCCAGAGAAATCTTTGTGTTCTCTCTGATATAAATGACTGGTTTTACAAAATGCTCCCGCATGGACCGCTTCTGCATATTCCGCAAAACGAATTCATTGCTCTCTGCCTCCAGATCCAAAAGTAAGAGCTTTCCTTCTGCTGTCACAAGCACACTATATGGGTTCACATAACGGTAGCTCTGATTACTTCGGCATCTGTGAAACTGTTCCAGTTGATGCAAAAGTTCCCGCATCCACTCAAACAAAAGTGTTTTTTCAATCTCCGGACAGCGCTTCAGCCTGTAGATCAGCAGCTCGCCCGACACGTAATCCATCGCGGGGCGGCAGCGTCCTCCATGCTCTATAAACTTTAAAACATCGTAATTATTTACAATTAGTACATCCTCTCCTTTCTGCAATAGCGATATGAAAATACAACCTTTCATCCTTGATAGCTTGAATCAGAACTGACCATGATAAACAGATAATCATATGATTTGGGATCAGAGTAATTGTATAATACTTGATTTATCAGGAAATTGCAAGCACCTTTTCATTTTTTCTTTACAAAACACAAAAAATACACTAAACTAGTAATTGGAGTTTTTTGCAGAGAGTGGAATACTCTGCGAATCTGATCATCTTTTGGCTAATTATGGTCAGTTTTTATTAAATCATACGGAGGTACTATATCATGAAAGGAAATGTAATCGTCGGTCAATCAGGCGGACCGACCGCCGCGATCAATTCGAGTCTAGCAGGAGTATACCGTACTGCCAGAGACCGTGGAGCCGGCAAGGTATATGGAATGTTACACGGAATCCAGGGACTGCTGCAGGAAAGGTATATTGATTTATCGGAATATATCACTACAGAACTTGACGCGGAGCTTTTAAAAAGGACGCCTGCTGCTTTTCTTGGCTCATGCCGTTATAAACTGCCGGAGATTCATGAAGACAGGGCGGTCTATGACAAGATTTTTGAAATTCTGGAAAAGCTGAATATCGAAGCATTTATCTATATCGGCGGAAATGATTCTATGGACACGATCAAAAAATTATCCGACTATGCGATCATTACCGGTTTTAAGACCCGTTTTATCGGCTGTCCGAAGACCATTGACAATGACCTTGCCCTGACAGACCATACACCGGGATATGGAAGCGCTGCCAAGTATATCGGCACATCCGTCAAGGAGATCATCCGTGACAGCTTTTGCCTGGAATATTCCAAGGGTCTGGTTTCCATCATCGAGATCATGGGAAGAAATGCCGGATGGCTGACAGGCGCCGCGGCACTTGCAAAGGGTGAGGATTGTTTCGGGCCGGATCTTATTTATCTGCCGGAGGTTCCTTTTGACATTCAAAAATTTGGCGACAAGGTAAGGCAGATCCTGACGAAAAAGCCTTCTGCTGTTATTGCGGTTTCGGAAGGAATCCGCCTGGATGACGGCCGTTATGTATGTGAACTGGGACAAAGCATTGATTTCGTAGACGCGTTCGGCCACAAACAGCTTTCCGGTACTGCGAATTATCTGGCAAGCTATATTGCAGGAGACATCGGGTGTAAATCTCGTGCCATTGAACTGAGTACCCTGCAGAGATCTGCTTCTCACTGTGCTTCACGTGTAGACATCCTGGAAGCATTCCAGGTTGGCGGTGCTGCGGTAAAGGCTGCTGATGAAGGTGACAGCGGTAAGATGGTTGTTCTTCAGCGTCTGTCCGACGATCCGTATCAGAGCGGAACAGAAGTGAAGGATGTTCACAAGATTGCCAATGACGAGAAGCTTGTTCCAAGAGAATGGATGAACGAAGAGGCTGATTATGTAACAGATGAATTCGTAAACTATGTACGTCCACTGATCCAGGGTGATGTATCACCTGTTATGGTAGACGGAATCCCGAGGCATCTGTTCCCGAATCCGATGACAGACGGGAAATAAATTCATTTTATAACTTGACAAAGCTGTTCTGATATTATATACTAATCTTTGTTGTAAGCGGAACGGCTTAGCAAGTATGTGCGATTAGCTCAGCTGGATAGAGCGTCTGGCTACGGACCAGAAGGTCGGGGGTTCGAATCCTCTATCGCACGTTTATCAACCTGCAGGATATTTCTCCTGCAGGTTTTTCTTTTAAAATCTATCATTGGCACACTTTTAAAAGGGGCTGTCGGGAAATTTCCCGACAGCCCCTTTCGATGTCTGTTATTATTGATTCTGAAATCTTTCCGCCTGGCTCTTGATCAGCTCCAGATCATCAAAGTAATTGATCTTCATAGCCGCCTTGACATCCTGTAATGTCTCTGCCGCCCTTTGCTCTGCCTTTTCACTGCCTTTTCTTAAAATCTCATATACATACGGAATATCCTTCTGGTATACCTTTCTACGCTTCCTGATCGGCTCCAGCTCCGCCTGCAGGACTGCGTTGAGGAAACGCTTTACCTTCATATCCCCAAGGCCGCCTCGTTTATAATGTGCCTTGAGTTCATCCAGATCCGCGTAATCCGGCAGGAATTCGGAGAAATATTCCGGTCTGCAGAAAGCATCCAGATAAGTAAACACCGTATTGCCTTCCAGCTTGCCTGGGTCTTCAATGCGGATATGAGTAGGATCTGTAAACATACTGAACACCTTTTGCTTGATCTCATCCGGTTCTTCGGAAAGATAGATACAGTTGTTCAGTGATTTGCTCATCTTTGCTTTGCCGTCCGTACCTGGAAGACGCAGGCACGCCTGATTGTCCGGAAGCAGGATCTCCGGCTCTACAAGGGTATCTCCGTATACGGAATTAAACTTTCTGACAATCTCCTTTGTCTGCTCCAGCATAGGAAGCTGGTCTTCCCCGACCGGCACAGTGGTTGCCTTAAACGCTGTAATATCTGCGGCCTGGCTGATCGGATAAGTAAAGAATCCGACTGGAATACTAGCTTCAAAATTGCGCATCTGAATCTCAGACTTCACGGTAGGATTCCTCTGCAGCCTGGATACAGTCACCAGGTTCATATAGTAAAATGACAGTTCACATAACTCCGGCACCTGAGACTGGATAAACAGAGTAGACTTTTCCGGATCCAGCCCACAGGCAAGATAATCCAGCGCCACCTCAATGATATTCTGCCGCACCTTTTCCGGATTGTCCGCGTTGTCCGTCAATGCCTGGGCATCCGCGATCATAATAAAGATATCGTCAAATCCCCCTGACTCCTGTAGTTCTACCCTTCTTCTCAAAGAGCCGACATAATGACCCACATGCAGCTTCCCGGTAGGTCTGTCTCCTGTCAACATAATCTTTCCCATTGTTCCTCTTTCCTCCTCATAACTCTATCTGAAAGCTTCTGTCCATAATACCAGACCGTGCGCAGGCAGTAGATAAAAGCTTTTTTGGTGCTGTACATAGTAATGTTTTTTTGTGTATATTTATCTGACGCTCAGTATATGATTCATTCACGCCGCAGCAATGCTGCCCTGGCCAATCTTCTTTCTGAATACCGGTGCCCTTCCTGTACATAGAAAAACTGATACAACATATGTGCCATCACAATCGCTGTTGCCACATCAATCACAGAATGCTGTTTTAAAAACATGGTTGCCAGTATAATCAGTGCCGCAAGTATATAGGCTCCCACACAGATCGCCCTGTGTTTCCGCAGTGCCCTGCTATGATAGATCGCGATACAGGCAGCCAGGGAATTATACACGTGGATACTGGGCATCACATTAGTAGGCGTATCTGCCCGATATAGCAGCCTCACCATATCCACAAATATATTGTCCCTTTCAAAAATTGCCGGCCTGATGTGCAGTCCATTGGGAACCAGTGTGGAAACGATCAAGAAAATGGTCATTCCTGTGAACATCAGCTTAGCAAGCTTATAAAATCCTTCTACATCTGTAAAAAAGAAGTACAGTATTACCACCGCGATAAATACAAACCACAGCAAATATGGGACGATGAAATACTCTATAAACGGAATCTCATCATCAATCGCCGCGTGAATCACATGGTAATTTTTTGTTACATGCTTTTCCAGATATAAAAACCATGGCATATAGACCAGTATATAGCTAAATACCCATCCATGCTTATATTTTTTCAGCAGTTCTGCCATCCTTTGCTTCCATGTCATATAAAACGCTCCCTCTTTATAGATGTTCGCACTCTATAAATCCCCTTGTCAGTTTTCATTCTCCCGATTATAGCACGATTCAGACATAACAACAACAAAATTTACAAAACGTTCATAATTCTTTATTGGTCTCATCGAATGTTCCATTTTTTACCGTGCTGATGGTGCTATTACCCGGATCTGTTCCGGTTCCAAGGCTGCGTTTATTGTCTGCTCCACGGCAATTGGCTCGCCATCCGCATGAATGGGAAGCTTTTTGCCCATTTTTACCTTAATTTCCCTGCAGCGATAAATGGAAATCCCTTTAAAATTGACATGCTTTCCAAAAAAAGCGGTAGGAAGCAGAAGAAGGATTTTCCCTCCGTCAATCTGAATTTCCGCAGGCATCGGCTTCTCCGAGAAAATCCATTGTAACGCGATCACAAGATAGGTCAGCTTTCCAAGGCCTAATTTATTCAGAAATACTTTTACAGGCGAAACTGCCGCCTGGTGGCATACCGCAGCATCAAAACCGATGCCGGTGCTGACCGCGAAACGGTATACTTTTCCAGCACATCTCACTCTGCCTATATCCATCGGGATTCCGTATCCATTATCCAGGATATTTTCCAGAGCCGCATGGATATCTGCCGGCAGCCGGAGCGCCCTGGTAAAATCGTTGCCAGAACCGGTAGGAATATATCCAAGCGTTACTTTTGAACAGTCACAGATTCCGTTTACGGCCTCATCCACCGTTCCGTCTCCGCCTACCACCACCAACGTATGCTCCTTCCCGTCTGCCGTGATCCCGGCAGCGATCTCGATTGCATGGCGCGCGTATTCTGTATAATAAACCTGATACTTGATCCTTCTTTTCTTTAGTTCCGGCTCCACCAGATTCCAGACCATCCCCCCGCGTCCGGAACGGGATTTGGGATTTACGATAAATTGATATTCCATATTGTACCTCCGGGTATCCCATCATGGCCATTCGGCTGTTTTACATGGTATATTCCCTTTTAATAAATTGTACTGTCCAGATACTTTCCGAGAGAACGTCTCATATTTCCTTCAAAATCTGTTTCTCCATTACGAAGGCACCACTCAAATACATTGCCGATCACGATCATACGGATATCTGTCGTAAAAGACTCGATATCCACATTCAGACGGATGATACCAGCCATGGCCGCCTTTTCTACATATGCCTGTACCGTCACAATGGGGTATGGACGTTCTGTCCGTATAGCCGCGTTCAGCGCCTGATTCTTCGGGTTGTAATATCCGGACATAAATTCTACCCCAAGCTCTTTGCAGTAGGCTACATAGTTCAAATAAACCCTGATAATCGCGATCTTTGCTTCGTCCGCGTTACGCGGAAGTTCCAGAAGCGCCGGATTGATGCTTGGCTGCTCCTCTATATAATAAGAGAGCAGGTCGTCCTTTGTTTTGAAATGATGGTAAAAGCTGCCATTGGATACTCCCGCTTCCTCACAAATATTTTTGATAGAAAGTGCCTCATAGCCTTTCTTTTTCAAGATCTGCTTTGCCGCCCGGAAAATACGCTCCTTCGTTTCCTTTGATTTCTGCTGCTGTCTGGATAACTCCATATTCTCTTTCATCTTTGCTCCCCTCCCTGTTTCTTTTCAAATTTCATGTACGCTTCAAAAGCGGAGGGAATCGGATAGACAGCTTCTAATTCTTCTGTTTTTGCGAAAATCATTTCTTCACCACAGTTCTTTTCCAACTCGTCTACCAGCATTTCATAACCGGTCATATGCCATTCTACATGGCTGAAAATATGCTTTGCGTTTTCCAGCTTCCGTACCCGGATCGGCGTAAGCCCAATAGATTTTCCATAGGCGGCCGCCTCTTTTCCGGTAAGATGGCCTTCCACATTGGGCAGCTCGTACAGACCTGCAAGCAGACCTTTTGGCGGACGTCTGCGGATGGCGATTCCCTCCGCATCCCGGAAAATAAGTACCGTTCTTTTTTCGATTCTTCTGGACTTTGCTTTTGCTTTCACAGGAAGCTCCGACTGGATCCCCTTTTCTCTCGCAAGGCAAAAGCCTGCTACAGGACAAATGCCGCACTTCGGCTCTCCATTTGGCACACACACGAGGGCTCCCAGCTCGATCAGGCTTTGGTTAAAATCTGCCGCGTCATTTTCGGGGATCACTTCCTCCACCGCCTGTTCCATCCAGGACCGCACACTGGCTTTCATAATATCTTCCCCACTGGCAAGGATTCGTGACAGGACACGAAGCACATTTCCGTCCACTGCCGGCTTCGGGATTCCATAGGCAAAAGAACTGACCGCGCCTGCCGTATAATTTCCGATTCCAGTGAGAGACCGGATTGTATCATATGTATGGGGAAATTCGCCCTGATATTCCTCCATTACCTGTTTTGCCGCCTTCTGCATGTTCCGCGCACGATTATAATAGCCAAGCCCTTCCCACAGCTTCATGAGCCGCTCCTCCGGCACTTCAGCCAGTTTCTTTATGGTAGGAAGCTCCCGTAAAAACCTCTCGTAATATGACTTCACCGTCTCAACCCTGGTCTGCTGCAGCATGATCTCCGACACCCAGATCCTGTAGGCATCCTTTGTATTACGCCAGGGCAGATCCCGATGGTTTTCCCGGTACCATTCCGTGACAGGTACTACGATTTCCTTCAAGCGGGGGCTTTCCAGCACCACGGGAACCGGATCCGCGATTTCAATCCGGTCGCCGTCCACCTGGCAGTCATAGGCCAGGAGCCTGACTCCCGCCGACTTCGCCGACTTCAACGCCTCACAGAAGGCAGGATGGGTATCTCTGTTTGGAGTAAAGTAACGTACTCCTTTCATCTGAATGACGAAAAATACATACGCCTCATATCCATCCCGGACCGCCTTTTCCAGCTCCTGTAAATGCTTCACCGCACGGTCACTTGGAGCGTCCGGAAAGCGGACCACACCATTTTCCTCCAGTGTCACTCCTTTTACTTCTATAAAAATCTTGCTGCTTCCGGTCTCTACATACAAATCAAAACGTGAATTTCCATAGGCGGTCTCCGGACGGACCAAACGGATATCAGAAGTCAGATTCCCGGCTTCCACCCATTCCTTTACCACCTTATTAGGTACCTGGGAATCCATATTGATCATTCGGCTTCCTTTTTCCACACCGATCAGATCCCACCTTGTCTTTCGTGCCGGATTATCACTTTCCTGCACATAAATGGAAGCCCCGGGCCTTAGAAGCTCCGCGCACCTGCCGGTATTTTTTACATGAATGACCTCCTTTTTGCCTGCCAGTTCCGCATAAGCGATAAATCTGTTTGGGCGTTCCAGAAAAATTCCTTTTGAAATGCGTTCATATTTCATTTCTGATATTCCTTTTCTATATCCTTCGGGTTTGACAAACCGCACGATGATTGTACTACTTTTTTCTTTTTATTTCAATAGAGATCACGCTTAATCCGGCAAAACACGCCACTGGCGCGTTTTGCCGGATACTTTGTAACAAAAAATCTTACTGACTTTCATTCCTAAGGTCAGTAAGATTTTTCAGCCCTTCTATTACAAAATTTTTGATAAAAATTCTTTCAGTCTGACATCCTGTGGATTACCAAAGAACTCATCCGGTGTTCCCTGTTCTTTGACCTGTCCCTGATCCATGAAGAGGACCCTGGTGGCAACCTCTTTCGCAAATCCCATCTCATGGGTAACAACTACCATTGTCATACCGTCATGAGCCAGCTGCTTCATCAGTTCCAACACTTCCCCGACCATCTCCGGATCCAGAGCGGAGGTGGGTTCGTCAAACAGCATCACGTCCGGATTCATTGCCAGAGAACGGACAATCGCGATCCTCTGCTTCTGCCCGCCTGATAACTGAGACGGATAGGAATCCGCCTTTTCCTCCAGCCCTACTTTTTTCAAAAGCTTCCTGGCATCGGCATCCGCCTCTTCCTTGCTTTTTTTCAAAAGCTTGATAGGAGCCAGAGTAATATTTTCCAGAATTGTTTTATGGGGAAACAGGTTAAAATGCTGGAATACCATTCCCATTTTCTGGCGATGCTTGTCAATATCTGTCTGCTTTCCTGTAATGTCCACTCCCTCGAAATAAATATGCCCGGAGGTCGGAACCTCCAGCAAATTCAGGGAACGTAGAAAGGTAGACTTTCCGGAGCCTGACGGTCCCACGATCACCACCACTTCCCCTTTTAGGATCTCTTCCGAGACACCGTTGAGGGCGTGCAGGCTGTCATGGAAAACCTTATGGATATCGTCCACTTTAATCAGTACATTTCCATTAGTGATCACTGTTTCTCAGCCTCCTCTCCAACATATTTACCAGTTTTGTAAATATCATGACCATGACAAGATAGATCAATCCCACGGCCAGAAGAGGCATAAACGCGTCATATGTACGGCTTCGGATGATATCTCCACCTTTGGTCAGATCCTGCAGCGCGATATATCCGGATACAGAAGTCTCTTTCAGCAGCACGATAAATTCATTTCCCAGAGCCGGAAGAACATTTTTAAAAGCCTGGGGCATGATAATGTACCGCATGGTCTGCGGATAGCTGAATCCGAGGCTTCTGCCTGCCTCGAACTGCCCGTTGTCAATGGACATAATACCCGACCGGAAGATCTCCGCCACATAAGCGCCGGAATTGATGCCGAACGCCATGATAGCTACAAAAATCTTACTGATATCCACACTGCCGAAAATGACAAAATAGATGATCATAAGCTGTACTACCACGGGAGTTCCGCGGATCACGGTAAGATACACGTTGCAGACAAAGTTCAAAATCTTCAACTTGCCGGTCTTGTCATAGGTGGACCTGATGATCGCAATCAGAAATCCGATCACAATTCCCAGGATAACCGCGAAAAATGTAACCTGCAACGTCGCGCCCAGACCGTCCCAGATGTACTTCCAACGGTCATCTTTTATAAAATTATCATAAAAACTCTCTTGAAATGTCTGCAACATTCTCTAAATCCCCGTCTCTTCCCTGAACCTTATACCAGGGGTATCTGTTTCCCTTTTACAGTAACTCTCTTCTTATTCGTCTGCTGAAATATATTTTGCTACGATCTCATCCAGCTTTCCGGAATCCTTCAATGACGCGAGTGCCGTATTTACCTTTTCCAACAGTTCATCGTTATCTTTTGCGATCGCGATCGCATATTCTTCTTCCGTAAGTGGTTCGTCCAAAAGCTTCAAGCCTTCATTCTCTGCCACAAAAACCTTCGCAGGCTCTCCGTCGATCACCACGGCGTCAATCTTGTTCTGCTGCAAAGCCTGTACTGCTTCCATTCCCTTATTGTAACGCTCGATTTCCGCATCCTCGATATCCTCAGCATAGATATCTCCTGTCGTTCCAAGCTGAACACCAATCTTCTTTCCGGTCAGGTCATCCGGACCTGCGATATCACTATCTTCATTCACAATGATCACCTGTGCGGCTGTCGCATAAGTATCAGAAAAGTTTACATTTTTCTGGCGGTCCGGATCTACGGTCATACCCGCAAGGCCCATATCCGCTTTTCCACTGGAAACCGCTGTAATGATAGAATCGAATGCCATATCTTCGATTTCCAGGGTCATACCCAGTTCGTCCGCGATGGCTGCCGCGATCTCTGCGTCAATCCCTACGATTTCATCGCCTTCATGATATTCATAGGGCGGGAACTCCGCATTGGTCGCCATGATAAGCTTTCCGCCTTCACCGGCACCATCTCCGGACGCTTCCTCCGCATCCGTATCGTCTGATTCACTGGATTCACTGCCTTGGGCTGTACTTCCGCTGTCCCCTGACGAGCTGCTGTCAGATCCACATGCTGCCATGGAAAATGTACATGCAGCGATCAATAAAAGGCTTAACAATTTCTTCTTCATAATCTTTCCTCCATAAGTTCTTCATCCATAATGTATAAACATACACACAGTTTTATATTTTATCAGGTTTTTACAAAAATACAAGCCTTATGGTTTAATTTCAATCTAAAATCCGAATTTTTTATCATTATGCCGCAAGAAGTCCACGGATTCCAAAGTATATCAGCACGATGACCCCAAGCACGATCCGGTAATAACCGAAGGCTTTAAAATCATGGTTCTTTATGTACTGCATCAAAAACTTAATGGCAAAAACAGATACCCCAAATGATACGCCGCAGCCTAAGAGAAGCAGAAATACTTCCTGCCCCGCGATTCCCGCGCCGTCCGTCAGAAACTTTACAATTTTTAAAAAACTAGCTCCGAACATCACCGGAATTCCCAGGAAAAATGTAAACTCTGCCGCAACTCCCCTTGCCGTCCCGATGAGCAGCGCGCCAATAATCGTAGCGCCGGAACGGGAAGTCCCAGGGATCAAAGCAAGCACCTGGAACAGCCCAATGATCAGCACCATCGGTATGGTCAGCCTAGACAGCTTTGTCACTTTGGGCTGCTTATTTTTATGGCTCTGCTCGATCACAATAAAAAGGATTCCGTAAATGATCAGGGTTGCCGCCACCACATATGCATTCATGAACTTTTCTTCGATCATATCATCAAATAAAAGTCCGATCACGGCCGCCGGCAGTGCCGCGATCACTACCTTTACCCAAAGCTGGATGGTCAACATCTTTTGCTTTTCCGTCTTTTTTGATGAAAATGGATTTAACTTATGAAAATAGATTACTACCACGGCCATGATTGCCCCCAACTGGATGACTACATTGAACATTTCAATAAATGCATCGCTAAGTTCCAGCTTGATGAACTCCTCCACCAGGATCAAATGACCTGTACTGCTGATAGGAAGCCATTCTGTGATTCCTTCTACGATCCCCAAAATAATTACTTTTAATGCCTCTAACATTGTTCTCCTCCTATTATGAGCACTTAGCGCCTGTTTTTCAGGCGCTAAGTGCGAGTTATAGTTATACTCACGACAGATGAAATCTGCCGTGAGTATTGCGCCAGCCGCAGCCACAAAGCGGCATACTTCCTTATGCGGCTGTGCGCATCATCTTATACTGTGCGGCAGATTTATCTGACGCTCAGTATACCCGCCCACCTGGCGGGGTCTTTTCGAGCTTAGTGGCGGTGTAACTTCCTTTAATAATAAAACGCATATTTAACAATGGCTTTTGCGGCTCCCTCTTCATCGTTCGTTTCGGCAATGTAATCTGCCGCCGCTTTCACCTTGTCCTGTGCGTTTCCCATCGCTACACCTATCCCTGCCTTCTCCAGCATCCCGATATCATTATCCCCGTCCCCGCAGGCCATGATCTCCTCCGGCCGGATTCCAAGCAGTTCCCCCAGCTTGATAAGCCCTTCTCCTTTTTCTACGCCGACAGCATTGATCTCGATATTGTATCCCAGAGAAGAAACCAGCACAAGCTCTTCATATTGCTCCAACTCCTTCCATGCCTGCGCAAGTTCATCCATATTAGCAAAAAGCGCCTGTACCTTATCCATATCCTGATTCTCTCTGGCAATCAATTCTGAAAGGTCCAAAACAGGCTTTCTTGTTTTTCGGACATATTCCCACATATGGGGATTGTGATGATATCTGGAAATCCTTTCTAATTTTTCTTTCTCTGCGTATCCCTGTCCGTTAAAATAAACCTCTTGTAATGTATCATACTTTTGTAATATTTCCAATGCCTTTTTCGCGCTTTTCAAAGGTAACAGATGCTCGATCAAAACCTCTCCTGTCAGCGTATCCAGAATCCGGGCTCCATTGGAGGTCAGAGCGTACCGGATCCCCGGAAAATTACGAAGTTCCTCCGGTATTCCCGTAAAAGGGCGCCCGGTTGCCATAAGTACCAGAATCCCTCGTTCGATCGCCTCTGTAAGCACCTGCCTGGTGAAGGGCAGCAACCTTTTATCCGACGTCAGCAGGGTTCCATCCAGATCCAGGCCTATCATTTTTATCTTATGCATAGCTTTATTCGTTCCTTCCCTGATTTATGATTGATCTCAACAAGTTCATGTAAATTGTAACCGGTTCTTAAAAACTTTTGTAAAAATATTGTAACAAAAATTGATAAATTATGCAATTTATAGTATACTATCAGAGGCAGTTTTTTTGTAAAAAGTTTGAAAGGAATTTAATATATGAAAAGAAGATATACTTTGAGTATATTGATAAGCGCTCTTATTATAACATGCTTCCCCTTTTCCGCAAGGGCGGACAATATCACGGATCTGGAAAGCAAAACCAGCTCTCTGAATGGCCGGCTTGACAGCATCAATCAGGAGATGGTTAAAATCAGCGACGAGATTTCCTCTGCAAAAAATCAGATTGAGATCATACACAGTGAGATCCTCCGTACACAGGACTCCCTGGCGGAAGCCCAGGCTGACGAAAACCAGCGATATCAGGATATGAAATCACGCATCAGATATATGTATGAAAATGGTAATTCATCACTGTTGGAAATGCTTTTTTCAGCAGAAAGTATGTCTGATTTTCTGAATAAGGCAGAATTTATTGAAACAGTCAGCAGCTATGACCGTGACATGCTGAATCAACTACAGATGATACGGGAAGATATTTCTGAACGGGAACAGGTCCTTTTAAGCCAGCAGTCATCTTTGGAGGACTTGCAGTCTCAGCTGGAGGAAAGACGCAAGGAGCTGAATGCGGCCGCAGAAGCAACTTCTACAGATCTTGAGACATTCAATGCACAGTTAGCTCTCCTTCGTCAAGAGGAGGCAAGAAAAGCAGAAGAAGCCCGAAAAACAGAAGAAGTCCGAAAAGCAGAAGAAGCGGCGAAATCTTCTGAAAGTACCCTTGTAAACGGCAGTGCGGAAAATGTCTCCGGCAGTGAACTAGATATCTTTGCCGCCATACTGGAATGTGAAGCAATGCAGGAGCATGATTCTCTGCTGGCTGTTGCCACTGTAATCATGAACCGTATGAACAGTTCTACTTTTCCTGATACCATCCGTGATATCGTATATGCGGAAGGACAGTTTGAACCTGTATGGACCGGACGGCTTGACACGGTTCTTGCCAAAGGCGCAAGCGATCTCTCCTATCAAGTTGCACAGGAGGCATTAAATGGCGCAAGACTTTCCTCTGTGGCAGATTGTTATTACTTTTTATATGCGGGCGCTACAGATCGGGATGGTGTGAATGTCGGAAATAATCTTTTCTTCCAATCCTGGTAGATAATAATGTGAACTACCCATTGTCTAAAGCCAGTGGGATTGCGGTAGCCCTATTTTAAAAAAGAACCGTGATCTTTGTTCATCACGGTTCTTTCTATATCTTAGTATGCAAAAAAGCTGTCTATGACAGGTTTTCTGTATTTTAAAGATTGTCAGATTACACTAACTCAAGCAGTACTTCCAAAGCCGCGTCACCTTTACGCTGGCCAATCTTAACGATTCTTGTATAGCCGCCGTTACGGTTTTCATACTTTGGAGCAATCTCTGTAAATAATTTCTCTACGAGGTCTACTTTCTTTGTGTTCTTTTTCTTTCCTGCCGCAGCGGCCGGAACTTCCGTTACCGGATAGAGAACCTTCAGCATCTCTCTTCTTGCGTGAAGTCTGCTCGGCATATCCTTCTTGATCTTCTTCTCAACTTCGTCATATACCGTAACTTTCTTTCCGTCAACGACTTCTTTTACTCTCTTACCGTCTTTATCCTTGCGGGCAACCTTTGCCTTTACAGTGACTTCTTCGTAATTGTCTTTCTCTTTTACAGCTTTGGCGATCAGGCCTTCCGCTACTTTGCGGATCTCTTTTGCCTTTGCTTCTGTTGTAACAATTTTGCCATTGTTAAGCAACGCTGTTACCTGATTTCTGATCAAAGCTTTTCTCTGGCTGGATGTTCTGCCGAGTTTTCTATATTTTGCCATTGTTCTTATCCTCCATTCAACTGCTTAAGAGGCCGTTTAAGCATCTCTTAAGCCATACATTTGGTTATGCAATCTTCGGGCTTATTAATCAAATGCTCCTGCCATGCACTTCGGGCTTACTGGCCGGATATTTGGATTTTACAAAAAGTCCGTCACCGATGACTTTCTATATATCGGAAGATCGTACCTGCCCATGTTTCACAGATCCGGTCATTCCTCCCCTGAATTCAACTCCAGATTGAGTTCTTTAAGCTTTGCAAGGACTTCCTCCAGAGACTTGCGTCCCAGGTTCCTTACCTTCATCATGTCTTCCGGCGTCTTGTTCGTAAGTTCTTCAACCGTATTGATACCTGCCCTCTTCAGACAGTTGTATGAACGGACAGATAATTCCAGTTCGTCAATACTCATCTCCAGAACCTTCTCTTTTTCATCATCTTCTTTTTCGATCATGACCTCTGCTGCCTGTGCTACTTCAGAGAGATCAATGAACAATTTCAGATGTTCGCTGAGTACCTTCGCGGCAAGGCTGACAGCCTCATCCGGAAGCAGTGTACCTCTTGTCCATACGTCAAGTGTCAGCTTATCATAATCGGTTATCTGTCCCACACGTGTATTCTCTACGGACATATTTACACGGTCAACAGGCGTATAGATAGAATCTATCAGGATGACGCCGATCGGAATATCCTCTCCCTTATTCTTATCCGCGCTGATATAACCTCTTCCCTTTGTGATCGTAAGCTCCATGTACAACTTGCTGTCCTTGCCGCCGCTTAATGTAGCGATGACCTGATCCGGATTCATAATCTCAATATCTGAATCTGCCTGAATGTCGGCGCCTGTTACGACGCCTTCTCCTTCGAATTCGATATATGCAGTCTTCACTTCGTCTGATTCCGATGTATTCTTGATCGCCAGACATTTCAGATTCATGATAATCTCGGTCACATCTTCCTTTACACCCGGGATGGAACTAAATTCGTGCAGTACTCCGTCAATCTTCACGGAACTGATCGCGGCTCCTGGCAAAGAAGAAAGCATAATTCTTCTCAGGGAATTGCCCAATGTGATTCCATAGCCCCTCTCCAGGGGCTCTACAACGAATCTTCCATACTTCTTATCTTCTGAAATCTCTGTAATTTCAATATTCGGTTTATTAAAATCAAACACTACACGACCCTCCTTATGGGTTAAAAAATATTGAGGGGTACTTTTTCAGTCATGCTATATCCGAATGATTACTTAGAATACAGCTCGACGATCAACATCTCGTCAACAGGAACATCTATTGCGTCTCTCTTCGGAAGCTCTTTCACTTCACCTTTCAGATTCTCCGCGTCCACTTCAAGCCAGCCCGGAATCATATTTCCACCAGTTACTTCCAGAATATCTTTGTATCTCTGGCTTCCTTTCTTCTTTTCCTTGATCTCGACCACATCGCCTGCTTTTACAAGATATGAAGGAATCTTCACCTGCTTGCCGTTCACCAGTACGTGCTTGTGATCAACGATCTGTCTTGCTTCTTTTCTGGTTCTTGCGAATCCCATACGGAAGATCACATTATCCAGCCTGGATTCCAGAAGAACCATCAGGTTCTCACCCGTCATACCTTCCTGCTGTTTTGCCTTTTCGAAATAATTTCTGAAAGGCTTCTCCAATACACCGTAAATGAATTTTGCTTTCTGCTTCTCACGTAACTGGAGACCATATTCACTCATTTTTCTGTTGGATCTTTTTAACTGTCTTTTAGACTTTTTATTAATTCCTAAATAGATTGGGTCCATACCTAATGAACGGCATCTTTTAAGAACCGGAACTCTGTTAACTGCCATTTTCTTAATTCCTCCTAATAATATGCGGTAATCCCTGACTCAACATCTTATCGAATAATAAATTAATCTGATTATACTCTTCTGCGTTTCGGCGGACGGCATCCATTATGAGGTACCGGAGTCACGTCCTTGATACTGATCACGTCGATACCGCAGGCCTGCAATGCACGAATTGCCGCTTCTCTTCCTGAACCTGGACCCTTTACGAAAACATCCACGGTCTTCAGACCATGAACCAATGCTGCCTTAGCCGCTGTCTCAGCCGCCATTTGTGCCGCGTATGGAGTAGATTTCCTTGAACCTCTAAATCCCAGACCGCCCGCGCTTGCCCATGAAAGAGCATTACCCTGTGCATCTGTCAATGTTACGATCGTATTATTAAAAGATGACTGGATATGAGCCTGTCCTCGTTCAACGTTTTTCTTGACACGTTTTTTTGTCACTTTTTTGGTAACTTTCTTAGCCATTTAAACTAACCTACTTTCTCATTATTATATTCCTACAGTTTGCATCTATTAAAGTGCTTACTTCTTTTTATTCGCTACAGTTCTCTTTGGTCCCTTACATGTTCTTGCGTTTGTCTTCGTCTTCTGACCACGTACCGGGAGACCTTTTCTATGACGGATTCCACGATAGCATCCGATTTCCTTCAGTCTCTTAATGTTCAGTTGGATCTCTCTTCTGAGGTCACCTTCTACCATCTGCGTAGCGTCGATGACTTCACTGATTTTCTTTACTTCCTCACTTGTCAAATCTCTTACACGGGTGTCAGGATTCACACCTGCTTCTGCTAAGATACGGTTTGAACTTGTTCTGCCAATTCCATAAATATAAGTCAAACCAATTTCTACACGTTTGTCTCTTGGTAAGTCTACACCTGCAATACGAGCCATGTGTCTTTCCTCCATCTTAAATAATTATAATATTGTCCCTAACTGGGGTACATCGGGTATCTGTCGGAAGACAAAATATCTTCCCGATCTACCCAGGCATATCCCATATGCCCTTTCCCGGCAGCGCCTGAAGCTACGCTCTTGTTCCGGGTATTATAAGCAATATACATTTACGCGGTATTCCGCATAACGGCCACCGGTCTCGCCGCGGTACCTGATTCACGAGCCAGATGTATCCTTACTGTATATTAAACAGTCCACACACCTCCTGGCGTGTCGTACTGTCAGCCGCCTAAATTAAACAAACATTTATCAAAACCTGAACAACAATCCACACGCGTAAGCCGTTCTTTTTCTTCGGCCGGTGCCGCGCGCCTCCTGCCCTACTGTTCTAGCCTTGTCTTTGTTTGTGCTTCGGATTCTCGCAGATTACCCGGATACTTCCTTTTCTCTTGATAATCTTGCACTTTTCACAGATCGGTTTTACTGATGATCTAACCTTCATGTCAAATCCTCCTTCTATACCTTTGCTGAAACTTTGGGGCTACTGCCGTTTTTGGGCACACCAAACCAAAGACGACCATTTCATAGTATAACACCAAGCCTCCTGCAAAGTCAACACCTTTTTACTTATCTCTCCAGACAATTCTTCCTTTGCTGAGATCATACGGAGACATTTCCAACGTAACCTTATCTCCAGGTAAAATCTTGATAAAGTTCATGCGTAATTTCCCACTGATGTGTGCCAGTACGATATGACCATTTTCCAATTCTACCTTGAACATTGCGTTGGGCAGCTTTTCTACTACGACTCCTTCAATTTCGATCACGTCAGCCTTTGACATACTTAATCCTCCTGTGCCTTTTGCACCTCTTGTTCACTTTCCTCTGCATCCGCACATGCATTTACACAGCTCAAATACCTTTTTATCACGCGTCGTATCTCTGCGTTATCTGTCAGAGAACAGCAGCGCACTTTGCCGATCGGCTGCACATGCTTACAGTTCTTTTTTTTCGCCTGGCAGACGGTCCTGTGTCTGCCGTCCGCCAGATATACATATTCATCATTGACAGAAATTATGACGTATATACAATCTTTATCTCTTCCCGCTTTTGATTTTGCAAGCATTCCTGGCTCTAAACGCATAAAATGCCTCCGTTATTTTTATGTAGTGCTTTCCACTAAGTGCTTTCAGCCTAGAATCTTTACAATTTCCGCAAACACGTCATTGATATCAATCGTACCGTCCACTTCTTTCAAAATACCTGCCTCTGTATAATAGTCGATCAGCGGCTGTGTCTGGTCATGGTAAACGCCCAGGCGCTTCTTCACTGTCTCCGGCTTGTCATCATCTCTTAAGATCAATCCTCCGCCGCATTTATCACAGATGCCTTCCTTCTTTGTAGGGGCATATACCATGTGATAAGTCGCTCCGCAGTCCACGCACGCGCGCCGTCCGGACATACGGTTTACGATATTTTCATCTGGTACTTCTACATTGATCGCATAATCCATCTTCTGGCCCAGTTCTGACAATGCCTTGTCCAGTGCTTCTGCCTGCGGGATCGTCCTCGGAAAACCATCCAGCACATAGCCGTTCGCGCAGTCTTCCTGATTTACCCTGTCTACTACCAGGTCTACCACCAGTTCATCCGGTACAAGAAGTCCCTGGTCCATATAGGTTTTCGCTTTCTTTCCAAGCTCTGTTCCATTTTTTATATTTGCCCTGAAAATGTCACCTGTCGAAATATGAGGAATTGAATACTTTTCGGCAATCTTTTTCGCCTGTGTCCCTTTACCGGCCCCCGGGGCTCCTAACATAATAATTTTCATATATGATACCTCCATTATGACCATACGTATCAAAACATCAAATGATTTATCCATATAACACTTTAACCCGTTGCGATTATTCAGATAAAATAATCACAACGAGCTAAATATCAATCAATACCCAAGGAAACTCGCGCCTTTTCCGGCACTTCCTTTACTATTCAGGAATCCTGTATAATTGCGTACCAGCATCTGTGACTCAATCTGCTTGATCGTCTCAAGCACGACTCCAACGATGATGATAAGCGAAGTTCCTCCGAAGGAAACATCTGCCCCAAATACACCATTAAAGAAGAACGGAATCACCTGTACGATGACTAATCCGCAGGCTCCGATAAATATGATATAGTTTAATATCTTTGTCAGATACTCCACTGTCGGCCTGCCCGGACGGATACCAGGAATAAACCCGCCGTTTTTCTTCATATTATTCGCGATTTCTAATGGATTAAAGGTAATCGATGTATAGAAATACGCAAAAAATATGGTAAGCGCGATATAAAACAGTAATCCTATAGAGTATACTATATTCTCAGGGTCACACCAGTTGTTTGAGTTCAGTCCTCTCAAGATCTGGCTTCCAATGCCTGTGCCGTTGCCTTTGTTAAGAAATGAAGCTACAACGATCGGCAACTGCATAAGAGAAGACGCGAAGATAACCGGGATAACACCTGCGGTATTTACTTTCAGAGGGATATGCGTGGATTGTCCGCCGTATGTCTTTCTTCCCTTTACCTTTTGGGAATACTGAACCATAATTCTGCGTTCACCGCCCTGCAATACGATAACAAATACAACAACTACAAACAATACTGCTAAAATAATCACAGCCGCAAGCAGTCCCTTTGCAGGAGTCTTTCCCTGGATGAACTGTGTATACAGTTTTACAAAATCATCCGGAATCCGGGAAACAATATTGATCAGCAGGACAATGGAAATTCCGTTTCCAACGCCTTTTTCTGTAATACGCTCTCCGATCCACATCAAAAACGCGGAGCCTGCGGTCAGCGTACAAACTACGATCGCAGCATTTACAAAATTGAACTCTACAAGGAGTCCCTGGCGTCCGAAGCCGACTGCCATCGCGGTAGACTCAAATAATGCAAGGCCTACTGTCACATAACGCGTAATCGCCGCGATTTTTTTCCTTCCGTCAGCGCCTTCTTTCTGCATCTCTTCCAGCTTTGGAATCGCGATTGTCAGAAGCTGCATGATGATAGAAGATGTGATATATGGCGTAATGCTCAATGCAAATACTGACATCTGGGTAAAGGAACCGCCGGTGAACGCGTCAAAAAAGTTGAACATATCCCCGGACTGGTTCGCAAAAAAGTTCTGTATATAAGCCGGATTTACTCCCGGCGTAGGGAGCTGGGAGCCAAGCCTTACAACGACCAGCATCATGAAAGTATAAAGGAGTCTTTTACGGACGTCTTCTACCCGAAATGCTTTTCGTAATGTCTCTAGCATTAGATCACCTCTGCTTTTCCGCCAAGAGCCTCTATTTTTTCAGCCGCTTTCGCGCTGAATGCATTTACCTGTACAGTAAGCTTCTTCGTCAATTCTCCATCCGCGAGAATTTTAACGCCATCCCTTGGATTCTTTACGATACCTTTTTCCATCAATGTCTCAACAGAAACAACAGCGCCGTCTTCGAATACTTCCAAAGCACTCATGTTAATGCTGACAATTCTCTTGGAATTTCTGCAGGTAAAGCCTCTTTTAGGAATTCTTCTGTATAAGGGCATCTGTCCACCTTCAAACCCCGGTCTCGGAGCTCCTGAACGTGCCTTCTGACCTTTATGACCCTTACCAGCCGTCTTACCATTTCCGGAACCATGTCCCCGGCCTCTTCTAAAATTATTGCTGTGCTTAGAACCATCTGCCGGTCTCAAGTTTGATAAGTCCATGCTGCTACCTCCTTATCTTTTTTATTTATGGTTCGTATCCATTCACTGCTTTTACCGATACGAACAGTTTTATGCTTCTTCTTCAACCTTTACTAAATGTCTAACCTGCTGTACCATACCTCTGGTAGCTGCATTGTCCGGTAACACAACAGTTTTGTTGAGTTTCCTTAAGCCAAGTGCTTCTACGGTTTTTCTATGCTTTGGCACAGCACCGATGGTAGACTTTACTAACGTAATTTTCAAATTTGCCATTTTTAGCTACCTCCTATGCTCATTATGTGATAGAACTTCACTCTATCTTTAGCCCATGATTTCTTCTACTGATTTGCCGCGAAGCCTTGCAACCTCATCCGGGGTCTTGATCCCCTTCAGACCTTCAATTGTGGCAAGCACTACATTCTGCTTGTTGTTAGAGCCTAATGATTTTGTACGGATATTCTTGATTCCTGCCATCTCGATCACCGCACGTGCCGGACCCCCGGCAATCACACCGGTACCATCCGGAGCCTTTTTCAATAATACGGAAGCGCTTCCGAATTTTCCGATCGTATCATGTGTTACACTTTCGTTTTCATCCATGGAAACTTCGATCAGCTTCTTAGCCGCATCTTCTTTTCCTTTGCGGATTGCTTCCGGAATTTCGGTAGCCTTTCCTAAACCTGCACCAACATGGCCTTTTCCATCGCCGACAACTACTAAAGCTGTGAATCTCATGTTACGACCACCTTTTACGACCTTGGTAACACGTTTGATTGATACCACTTTTTCTTCTAACTCTAACTGACCAGCATCAATACGTTCCTGTCTCATATGTGTTCTCCCTTCCTAGAAATTCAGCCCAGCTTCTCTCGCTGCGTCTGCTAATGCTTTGATCTTGCCCTGATATATAAAGCCGCCTCTGTCAAAGACAACATCCGTGATGCCTTTTTCTTTTGCCTTTTCAGCGATGACTTTTCCAAGGTACGCCGCAGCCGCAACGTTATTTGTCTTTTCTAATTCTGCTTTCACGTCTTTTTGAAGAGTGGACGCTGCTACCAGAGTTTTGCTGCTGCCATCGGTATCGTCAATAATCTGCGCGTACATATGATTATTGCTTCTAAACACAGCCAGACGCGGCCTCTCAGCGGTACCGCTGAAACGGTTACGTAATTTCATGTGCTTTTTTCTACGAACTTCACTTCTTGATTTTTTACTAACCATTATTCACACCCTCCTTATTTATTTTTTACCTGTCTTACCAACTTTACGGCGGATCACTTCATCAGCATACTTGATACCCTTGCCCTTATATGGCTCCGGTCTCCTCTTGTCTCTGATCTCCGCTGCATACTGGCCAACTTTTTCTTTGTCGATCCCTTTTACGGTAATCTTATTCTGACCTTCCAAAACGGTCTCAATTCCTTCCGGATCGGTCATTTCAACAGGATGTGAATATCCCAGGCTGAGGGTCAGCTTTTTGCCAGACTTTGCTGCTCTGTAACCAACACCGTTCACTTCCAGAACCTTCTCATAGCCCTGGCTGACACCGATCACCATATTGTTGATCAATGTACGGGTCAGACCATGAAGAGATTTCATTTTCTTCAGGTCGTTTGGTCTGGTGACAACAATTTCTTCGCCCTCCTGTTTGATTTCCATTTCTGTCGGAAGCTCTCTTACAAGAGTTCCTTTCGGACCTTTTACGGTCACTACATTATGCTCAGCAATCTCTACAGTTACACCTGCAGGAACTGCGACCGGCAATCTTCCTATACGTGACATACCCTTGTCCTCCTAACTTAAATTTTCGGAGCAGAAGCTTTGTCTGCTCTGTTTTCAGTTTTCTGTTCTAAGGAAGTTCTTTTCGCTAAGCTCAAAGAACGACCTTCACACTAAATTCATCTTTCGCTTACGCTCCAGATTCACTAAGTGTTCAGTGTCACCAGACAAAACACAAAACCTCTCCGCCTACACCGAGTTTTCTTGCTTCTTTGTCGGTAACAACGCCTTTATTTGTCGATACAATCGCAATTCCGAGTCCACCCAAAACCTTTGGCATGTCTTCGCTGTTCGCGTATACGCGGAGACCTGGCTTGGAAATTCTCTTGAGGCCGGAAATTACTTTTTCGTTCTTGTCTGCACCGTATTTTAATGTGATGTGGATGGTCTTAAATGTTCCATCTTCTACGATGTCGTATTTTTTGATGTATCCTTCGTTAAAAAGAATATCTGCAATCGAGATTTTCATTTTTGATGCAGGTACATCTACTGTATCATGTTTAGCAGTATTTGCATTACGGATTCTTGTAAGCATATCTGCGATTGGATCACTCATAGTCATGTCAAAGCATCCTCCTTCTCTTCGTTATATCTGCTCTATGGAAGTTCTTTTTGCCAAACTCAAAGAACGACCTCGCACTAAGTTGCTTCCGGTCACCAGCTTGCTTTCTTTACGCCCGGGATCTCGCCCTTATATGCCAATTCGCGGAAGCAGATACGGCAGATTCCATATTTTCTTAAATATGCATGCGGACGGCCGCAAATCCTGCAGCGTGTATATTCTCTGGTAGAGAATTTCGGTTTACGCTGCTGCTTAATTTTCATCGATGTCTTAGCCATGATTTCCCTCCTTACTTTTTGAACGGCATATTGAACTGTGCCAATAATTCACGTGCTTCTTCATCCGTCTTGGCAGTTGTGACAAAAATCACATCCATACCTCTGACTTTGTCAATCTTGTCATACTCGATCTCCGGGAAGATCAACTGCTCCTTGATTCCAAGCGCATAATTTCCTCTTCCATCAAACGCATTCGGATTCACACCTCTGAAGTCACGTACACGAGGGAGCGCAAGGTTGATCAGACGGTCAACGAATTCATACATCCTTTCGCCTCTTAAGGTAACCTTGCATCCGATCGCCATACCTTCTCTGATCTTGAAGTTGGCTACGGAATTCTTTGCCTTTGTGATCACTGCCTTCTGGCCTGCGATCTTTTCCAGATCAGCCATCGCAGATTCCAGCAATTTCGCGTTTTCTTTTGCTTCGCCTACGCCCATGTTGATTACAACTTTGTCAAGCTTCGGCACTTCCATTCTATTTTTATATCCAAATTTTTTTGTCATTGCATCGACAATTTCATTCTGATATTGTTCTTTCAGTCTACTCAAAGTCCTGGACCTCCTTTCCTGGATTAATCAATCACTTCACCTGTTGACTTCGCAACACGTACTTTTTTGTCCCCATCCATCTTGAAACCGATTCTTGTTGCTTTTCCCTTGTGGACGTACATTACATTGGAAATGTCAATCGGTCCTTCCTGGTGTATAATACCGCCATTCTGATTTGCCATGGAAGGTTTCGTGTGCTTTGTCAGCATGTTAACGCCTTCAACCAGGACTTTTCCGTCTTTTTTATTTATGGCCAGTACTCTGCCTTCTTTGTCTTTATCTGCTCCGGCAATGACTTTTACCATATCATCTTTTTTAATCTTCATAGTTGACATAATCGGCACCTCCTACAGTACTTCCGGAGCCAGGGAAACAATCTTCATAAAATGCTTCTCTCTAAGCTCTCTGGCCACAGGTCCAAAAATACGTGTTCCACGCGGATTCAAATCATCTCTTATGATTACAGCAGCATTTTCATCGAATCTGATATAGGAACCGTCTTTACGGCGGGCTCCCTTAACAGTACGAACAACTACGGCCTTTACTACGTCGCCTTTTTTAACAACGCCGCCTGGCGTTGCATCTTTAACAGTCGCAACGATCACATCTCCGATGCTGGCATATCTTCTGGTAGAACCGCCAAGTACACGGATGCAAAGTAATTCCTTAGCGCCTGTATTGTCTGCTACTCTAAGTCTACTTTCCTGTTGTATCATGCAGGTAAACCTCCTTCAATTCTCTTGCGGCGCAAAAAATTATTTCGCCTTTTCCATGATCTCCACAAGTCTCCATCTCTTATCCTTGGACAGAGGTCTTGTCTCCATTACTTTAACGGTATCGCCGATACGGCATTCATTATTTTCGTCATGCGCTTTTAATTTATAAGTTTTCTTTACGATCTTCTTATAAAGCGGATGCTTAACGTGGTTTTCAACGGCAACAACGATTGTCTTATCCATCTTGTCACTGACAACCTTGCCGGTACGGGTCTTTCTCAAATTTCTCTCTTCCACGGTGATTCTCCTTTCAAATTTTATAAGGATGTGCTCAATGTTAGTTTCCCGCCTCTGTAATCAGAGTCTGGATACGAGCGATATTCTTTCTCACTTCTTTGATCCTGCTTGTATTGTCTAACTGATTCGTCGCATTCTGGAATCTTAAGTTAAAAAGCTCTTTTTTAGCAGCTACTAATTCTTCTTTCAATTCTTCTACGGATTTTCCTCTTAATTCGTTTACAAATGTATTAATTTTCACTGTTATCACCGCCTTCTAATTCTGCGCGAGAAACGATTTTGCATTTGCAAGGTAATTTGTGCATTGCAAGACGAAGCGCCTCTTTCGCTACTTCTTCAGGAACACCTGCAATCTCAAACATTACACGGCCTGGCTTTACAACTGCTACCCAGTACTCTAACGCGCCTTTTCCGCTACCCATACGAGTTTCTGCTGGTTTTGCTGTCACTGGTTTGTCCGGGAAGATCTTGATCCAGACTTTACCGCCACGCTTGATATAACGTGTCATGGCAACACGGGCCGCCTCGATCTGGTTCGACTTGATCCAGCATGGCTCCGCTGCGATGATGCCATATTCACCATAAGTGATCGTGTTTCCTCTCAGGGCTTTTCCCTTCATGGAACCACGGAACTGTTTACGACGTTTTACTCTTTTTGGCATTAACATTATTTATCGCTCCCTTCCTTATCAGCTTTCGTTGGAAGAATCTCGCCTTTGTAAATCCAGACTTTTACACCGACCTTCCCGTAAGTTGTGTCAGCCTCTGCGAATCCATAATCAATGTCAGCTCTCAGCGTCTGAAGCGGAATGGTTCCTTCGCTGTAGAACTCTGTACGGGCCATATCAGCTCCGCCAAGACGTCCTGCTACCGCGGTCTTCACACCGAGCGCACCGGATTTCATCGTTCTGGACATGCATGACTTCATAGCACGCCGGAAGGAAATACGGTTCTCAAGCTGTTGCGCGATATTTTCAGCTACCAGTTGTGCGTCCTTGTCAGGTCTCTTCACTTCCTTGATGTCTACGATCAGCTTTTTATCTGTGTACTTCGCAAGTTCGCCTTTTACCTTTTCAATCTCTGCGCCGCCCTTGCCGATCACGACACCTGGCTTTGCTGTATAAACAATGATCTTCACACGGTCAGAAGCTCTTTCAATCTCAATCCTGGAGATTCCGGCACTGTATAATCTCTTTTTAAGAAATTTTCTGATTTCATGATCCTCCACCAGGTTGTCAGCAAAATCTTTTTCTGCATACCATTTGGAGTCCCAGTCTTTGATAATTCCGACTCTTAAGCCGTGAGGATTAACTTTCTGTCCCATTATTGCCCTCCTTATCTCTCATTCAGCACGATTGTGATGTGGCTCATTCTCTTCTCGATCCTGTAAGCCCTGCCCTGTGCTCTTGGTCTGATTCTTTTCATCGTCGGCCCTTTATTTGCGTAACATTCTTCAATATAAAGGTTCTCCGTACTCATACCGTTGTTGTTCTCAGCATTCGCGATCGCTGATTTTAATAACTTTTCTATAATGCTGGAAGCATATCTTGGGTTATAAGCCAAAATTCCAAGCGCGGTCTTTACATCCTTACCTCTGATGGCATCCAACACGAAGCATGCTTTCTGAACAGATACGCGGGCATAGGAAATCTTTGCTGATGGCCGTGTATCTTTCTGCTCATTTCTATCTCTTTTGATCTGGGATCTATGTCCTTTTGCCATGGATAAACCCTCCTTTCAAATTGCGTAATATTATCTTACTTTCGATTTCTTTTCGTCTTTACCATGTCCTCTATAGGTTCTGGTTGCCACGAACTCTCCGAGCTTGTGTCCTACCATGTCTTCCGTAACATATACCGGTACATGTCTTCTTCCGTCATGTACGGCAAATGTATGGCCGACGAATGACGGGAAAATCGTAGAACGACGTGACCATGTCTTTATAACTGATTTACTGCCAGAAGCATTCATAGCGTCTACTTTTTTCAGTAAGCTTTCATCTGCAAATGGTCCTTTTTTAAGTGAACGAGCCATAGGTTCTAACCTCCTTGTAAACTAATTATTTGATAGCCTTTCCATCTCTTCTTCTTACGATCAGCTTGTTAGAAGCTTTGTTTTTCTTACGTGTCTTAAGACCCAATGCCGGCTTGCCCCATGGTGTTGACGGACCCGGACGGCCAATACCTGTCTTGCCTTCACCACCACCGTGCGGATGGTCATTGGGGTTCATAACAGAACCACGTACTGTAGGTCTGATGCCCATATGGCGCTTACGTCCTGCTTTACCTATATTGATCAGGTTGTGTTCTCCATTACCTACGACACCAACAGATGCTCTGCAGATGATCGGAACCATTCTCATTTCACCAGAAGGAAGACGTAAGGTTGCGTATTTTCCTTCTTTTGCCATAAGCTGTGCGCTGTTTCCTGCGGAACGTACCAACTGTCCGCCTTTTCCAGGATACAGCTCAATGTTGTGAATCTGCGTACCAACAGGAATATTTTCCAGTGGGAGGCAGTTTCCGATCCTTACTTCGGCTTCCGGTCCGTTCATGATCTTCATTCCGTCCTTCAGGCCTTCCGGAGCAAGGATATAAGCCTTTTCACCGTCTGCGTAGCAGATCAGCGCGATATTCGCGGTTCTGTTCGGATCGTACTCGATACCGATCACGGTTGCCGGGATACCGTCTTTCTTTCTCTTGAAATCTACGATTCTATATTTTCTCTTAGCGCCGCCTCCGCGATGCCTTACTGTGATCTTACCCTGATTATTACGGCCGGCTGTTTTCTTCTTGGATGCCAGAAGAGATTTCTCAGGTGTTGCCTTTGTGATCTCTGAGAAATCAGAGCCAGTCATCTGTCTTCTGGAAGGTGTATATGGGTTGTATGTTTTAATTCCCATTACTGTCTCTCCTTTCGTTTGCTCTAATTATTAGTTCCACTTACAGGCCTTCAAAAATTTCAATATCAGCACTGTCCGCTGTCAACTGTACGATTGCCTTCTTTGTCTTTGCTGTCTTGCCGTATACCATACCGCGTCTCTTGTTCTTTCCGCCGCGGTTCATTGTATTTACGCTGGCTACCTTTGTTCCGGAGAACATCTTTTCAACCGCGTCCTTGATCTGGGACTTTGTAGCTTCTGTGTGTACAAGAAATGTATACTTCTTGTCGCCCATGATTTCCATACTTTTCTCTGTAATTACCGGTTTAAGGATTACATCATAATATTTGAGATCAGCCATTATGCGTACACCTCCTCAATCGCTGCAACAACAGCTTTTGTTGTGATCACTGTGTTGTATTTCAGGATATCGTAAACATTGATCGTGTTGGTATGCGCTGTCTTTACAGCCGGGATATTTCTTGCGGAAAGCTCCGCGTTCTTGTTGTCATCTTCCAGCACTACCAATGCCTTATTTACATTCAGGTTATCCAGGACTGCCTGGAACTTCTTTGTCTTGATCTCATCGAACTTGATCTCATCGATCACGATGAACTTCTTCTCTTCTACTCTGGAGGAAAGTGCGGACTTCAATGCAGCCCTCTTTTCCTTCTTATTCATCTTCATGGAATAATCTCTCGGAACCGGAGCGAATACTACACCGCCGCCTGTCCACTGCGGAGCCCTTGTTGAACCCTGTCTTGCATGGCCGGTTCCCTTTTGTCTCCATGGCTTCCTTCCGCCGCCCGAAACTTCAGAACGTGTCTTTGCCTTCTGTGTTCCCTGACGGTTATTTGCAAGCTGGCTCACAACTGCTTTGTGTACAAGATGATCATTGACCTCGACACCAAACACGGAATCGTTCAGATCGATCGTACCAACTTCTTTACCTTCGATATTATAAACAGATACTGTTGCCATCTGTGTGTTCCTCCTTTCTATGTGTCAGATTATTTCTCAACTTTTACTGTTTCTTTGATCGTTACGAGACATTTCTTCGGTCCCGGTACAGATCCCTTGATCAGCAGCAGGTTGTTCTCCGCATCAACCCTAACTACTTCCAGGTTCTGAACAGTAATCTGCTTGTTACCCATCTGACCTGGCATCTTCTTTCCTTTGAACACCTTGCTCGGATCGGATGCCGCACCGTTAGAACCAGCGTGGCGATGGTACTTGGAACCATGGGTCATAGGTCCTCTGCTCTGTCCGTGACGCTTGATCGCGCCCTGGAAACCTTTACCTTTTGAAATCGCCGTTGCGTCAACCCTGTCTCCTGCCGCGAAGATATCAGCCTTGATTTCCTGTGCCGGTGCATACTCTTCCGCATTTTCAAAACGGAATTCTCTTACGAATCTCTTAGAGGAAACACCAGCCTTCTGGAAATGGCCTGCTTCTGCCTTTGTAGCGCCGTTCCTGTGGGCGATTTCTTTTTTGCCGCTCTTGTCCTTGCTGACGATCTTATCTTTCTTGTCAACAAATCCGACCTGAACCGCGCTGTAACCGTCATTTTCCTCTGTCTTCACCTGTGTTACCACGCAAGGGCCTGCCTGGAGCACAGTTACCGGAATCAGGACTCCTTCTTCGTCGAAGATCTGAGTCATTCCAACCTTTGTAGCCAAAATAGCTTTCTTCATATTATTACCTCCTGTGATTTACAGCGGAGCACATACGTGCTCATCCTAAATTGTAGGACTCTGCTCATGAATTACTTACTTTTCATCTTGATATCAATGTAAACACCTGCCGGCATTTCCAGTCTGGATAACGCGTCTACCGTCTTCTGGGTAGGTGTGATGATATCGATCAGTCTTTTATGAGTTCTCTGCTCGAACTGCTCTCTGGAGTCTTTGTACTTGTGTACCGCTCTCAGAATCGTAACTACTTCCTTCTTAGTCGGAAGTGGTACCGGACCGCTCACCTGAGATCCGTTCTTCTTTACAGTTTCGATGATTTTCCTGGCAGATGCATCAACAAGCTGATGATCATATGCCTTCAATGTGATTCTCATTACTTGACTTGCCATAAAAAAAGTCGCCTCCTTTTCGTACTATTCACTTCAGTACGACAAGCGGTGACTGTACACTCTCCCGTGTGTGTCGTGAGAAACATACACGTACTTCTTACTGTGCCTTACGGCAAAAACAGTAGTCTGTTGTGATTCGTACAGTGACTTGTCGCCAGTTTCCTAACTTGACATTCGCTCCACGGAAAACCTGCCATCCTGTATGGTTGATACAATCGGCAGCAACCTCACGCTTCATCGCTATCATGCCACAGCTTTATCAGTATAACGAATCCTTTCGAAGAATTCAAGAGGTTTTTTCGATTTTTTTCTTTTTTTTCTTTTTTCTTGAAACCTGCTGCCGGATATGCTATATTATAAGCATAAAAGAGCAACCGCCCACAAAGTGGTTAGCCTCCAGCAGTGTAAAAGCCTACCTTCTACGGCCAAGTAACAAGGTAGGCTTATTTATTTTCGCTTGTGGTTCCTATCTATATAGGCAAGCAGTGCGACTAAAAAGGTACCGCCCAAAAACAGCAGGCTTAACGCTTCATATGTAGTCATACGCACCACCTCCCCTCTTTTCAAGTGTAGGGAGGCTTTCCACCTTGTAACACGGTCACTCCATGTTTTATGATAGCACACCGCCATCCGGCTTTCAATCACGATCCGATTTATTTCAGCAAATTTTACATTTTTCAGAACCATTTCTCCCGCAATACCTCAATCTTGCAGGAATGAATTTTTGTTACCTTATTATAAGTGATACCCACGCCAAGTATACGCCCCGGATATTTCGGTTTCTCTCCAAGTCTTCCTTCAAATTTCAAGGCATATTTTTTATCTTTGATCTGCTGAAGTGCTTCCTCCGGCGTATGATCTATCTTCAACTCCAAAATGATTCCATCTGCTGTCCGGTCAGTCTCAGGATAGAAAATAAAATCCACATATCCAATACCACTTTTATCTTCACGCTCTACCCGATAATTTTCTCTTGCTGCTAAGTAAACAAGATTCACTACTGCTGTCAGGTCTGTTTCATGATTATAGTTTAGCAGAGGAATCTCTGTATTATGGGCAAATTCCAGGATTTCCAGCATCGTTTCCGTATCATTTTGCAAAGTTACCTGAAGCATTCTTTCAGACCGCCTTGCGAGCTGATTCACATAGCCTAATGATGGCTCTTTCATAAGCATATCCTGGAAGCGATCCATCAGTTCTTTGTTGGGTATACAGACATGACCATTTTCATAACTCAGAAAGCCGTAAACGACCATTGCCGAAAAAATCTCATCTTTGGTAGTTAGATTCATAGATGTCGCCGCATATTCCCGTACCTTTGCCGGAACCGGTATACCGGATACCATCCTTGCCAGGTCCTCCCGCACCTCTGCCGTGTTCTGCTCGATATAATAAAATATTTCATCATAGGAGCCCGCACTGGTCCAATAGTTCCCCAGATTATTATTTGTCAGCGATGCCACTACAGAACGTGGATTATATACCCGCCCGCCCTGTTTCGTATGATATCCGTCATACCAGAGCCGCAGGCCTTCACGGGAGACTGCCGTATTTGTCTGGTTCTCCGTAAATCTCGTATATAGTTCATCTACTTCCGCTTCGGTAAATCCAAAGTACTCTCCATACATTTCCTCTGATGCCATGGTATACTCAAGGAACATATTCAATTCGGAGCCACTGGAATACTTGGCAATCTGCAGGATTCCTGTCATATATGCCAAGGAAACATACGCCTTTCCTTTTAACAGATTGCTTAGGAGATCAATGTAATCCTTTTTATCCTTCTGTGTCACAAAATCTCTGTGAAAGATAAAATCCCACTCGTCAAAAACAAAAATAAAACGTTTGGAATCATATACGTTATATACGGCTGAGAGAGCGTCCCATACAGCATCAGCTTCCTGAATATCTGCTTTTGGATATGCTTCTTTCAAATCATTAAGCAACCTGTTTTCAATCCGTTCAATATATTGATCACAGCTTTTACATTTTCGCGGCAGTTCATTGAAGGAAATGAAAATCACGTTGTATTGTCCAACACAGTTTTTATATAGATCCGACTCGGAAATCTTCAATTTGTCAAAAATACGGTTGGCATTACATGCACACGAAAAAAAGACGCAATCATATTTGCCATGACTGATTTGCCAAAACGACGCGGTCTGGTAATACAGATATAATTTGTGCTGGTTCCGATCCTCGGTATTAATTGCTCCAGGATCAAAGATTTATCTATAAAGTAAGAGCTATGAAATTCCTTTTAATAAGCGTCATAAACTGAGGCAGTATTTAAATAATTCCCCATAGAGTCACAGCATTCCTTTCCCAAGCTTTCTTCACTTGAAGCTATGTCTATCGTAAAAACCCGATCGTTACGCCTACATCTTATCATGGGAATTCCATCTTAGCAAGCCATAATCCGGTCAAGTATGAGTTGAATTAGGTCGAGTAGACATACCCCTTACGGGGTATGCCCCTCACAGAACCCGGCGTACGGCTTTCCCGCACCGGGCTCTTTGCAAAACGGATTGTTCTACAACCATCTTGCATACACGTTTACATAGATTTTCGGCGTTGCTAATGGATACACCTTTAGCATTGTTTTGTCCTCATATCCCGAATCAGACGATGTACTTCTTTACACTTCTTTGTAAATTTCTTCCTGCTGGTTTTCCTCTTCATCCGGAATTTACCGTTCCTGCCATGGAAACGGTGTATTTGTGAAAAGCCTTGATTTTTGGATATTGTTCAACTATTTTGTGTATTACGAGCGTACAATTCAATCTGCTGTAGTGACAGGAAGTATTGAACACGTTGAACTAATTATTTACAAGTGAACGAAACAATGTTATAATCATAAAAGAAAATAACCGCCCACAAGGGGTTGACCAAATACTAAGGTTACATAGAAAATGCCACCCGATACCCAGTCAAAGTATGAGGGTGGTTTTTCTATGCTTTAAAACATTATCGACAGAACGTAAAAACGAATGTCAGCAATGCTAAAATGAACATTCCAAAGGCCATCTCCTCTTGGTTTTTGTGTTTTGGAGTAACCTTATTGTACCAGAGGCAGGTGCTTTTTTCTATGTCAAGAGGACAATTTAAACCTTTACAATTCGCGGACGGTTAGGCCGTGAATTGTAACTTGAATTAAATCCAAAAAGGTGATAGTCTATTCCCATACAACTGCTGAATCAGAAGAAACGAGGAATTTATCATGTGGATTGCAGATCAATGGATGGATTATGAGATTTTAGATTGTTCAAAGGGAGAAAAGCTGGAACGCTGGGGGAATTATACGCTGATCCGTCCGGATCCGCAGGTCATCTGGGATTTTCCGAAAAAAGCGCCGGGGTGGAAGCACTGGAATGGACATTACCACCGGAGCAAAAAGGGCGGCGGCGAATGGGAGTTTTCCGAACTGCCGGAGCAATGGCAGATTCACTATGGTTCTCTTACTTTTAATCTGAAGCCTTTTAACTTTAAGCATACAGGCCTGTTCCCTGAGCAGGCCGCAAACTGGGACTGGTTTTCTGACCTTATAAAAAATGCTGGCCGGCCGGTCAAGGTGCTGAATCTTTTCGCCTATACCGGAGGTGCTACACTGGCAGCGGCAGCCGCCGGGGCTCAGGTGACCCATGTGGATGCTTCCAAAGGAATGGTGGCCTGGGCAAAGGAAAACGCGGTTTCCTCCGGGCTGAAGGATGCTCCTGTACGATGGCTGGTGGATGACTGCGTAAAGTTTGTAGAGCGGGAGATCCGACGGGGCAGCATCTATGATGCCATTATCATGGATCCGCCTTCTTATGGACGGGGGCCCAAAGGAGAAGTGTGGAAGATCGAGGATATGATCCATCCGTTGATCAGGCTGTGTACACAGATTTTATCAAAGGACGCGCTGTTTTTCCTTGTTAATTCTTATACTACCGGCCTGGCTCCGGCGGTACTGACTTATATGATCGGGGCGGAGCTGAAAAATCGGAATGGCCATGTGGATTCTCAGGAAATCGGACTGCCGGTGAAAAGTACCGGATTGATATTGCCTTGCGGGGCTTCCGGGCGGTGGAACTGTGGCTTGTCATAATTTTAGAGGAGCAAATGGAATACACGGACTATAATTACAATTCCCGGAAAATATGGATCAGAGTATCATATTTTCCGGGAAATTGATCAAGAAATTTATTCACAATTCTAAAATACTGATTAAAATCAGCCGAGCGCGCCTCTTCTCTCAACTAATTCTTTTTTTATCTGTGGATTCTTCTTTTCAACATCAAATGCCAAAGCTAAAATCAACATTGCAGCCACAACAACCAGAGGACCAAATTTAAAGAAAGCGTCAATTCCGTTGACTGCGCTTTCCACTTGAACTTCAGCCAGTCCGTTATAGCCAATGGAGGTCAGAAAGATACCAAATAACGAAGTCATCAAGCCCTGGCCGATCTTACCGCCGACACCGCCGCCGGCCAGCAGGACACTCTGGATACGCGTACCGGTTTTCCATTCGCCGTAGTCAATAGTTTCCGCAATCAGGGAATTACACATTCCCATAGGAAATCCAAATCCTATTCCCTTAATAAGGCCAGTAATTAACAGAACGGAAGTCGTTTTAGGCAGAACAATAAATGCGATCTGGCCGATTCCAATAAGCGCGGCACCAAAAATAACCATCTTTTGCTGAGTGATTCCTTTTATCTTTAGCAGATTCGGCATAATAACGCCGAGTATGATTCCAGGAATATTGCAGACCGCAACCCATGTACCCATAATTGCCATGTTTCCAACCACCACATTCAAATAGTAAACAGAGATAGAAAGATTGTTGAGCAGGATAAAATTGGACAGAATGCAAATCAAAACAGAAATAATCCAATACTTGTTACTCAGAGCACACTTGATTCCTTTCAAAAAACTTTCCGGAGGTGCCGGATTGTCCACACGCTCTTTCACTACGAAAACATTCAAAAACAGGAAGAATGCACCGATGATGCCGAAAACCAGAACAGATTTGATCCATGCCGCCTGACTCTGCTGGCCCCCAAAGAACTCCACCATAGGCATCATGACACTGGCCATAACGGTCTGAGCAAGAGCAGAAAACATCATATAGTACATAAGCATCTGCGCACGCGTGCTATCATCATCTGTAGCATAAGAGGCCAGGCCTGCGTAAGCCGCTCCCACTAATGTATAAACAACTGTGTTAAACAGATTATAGGTCACAAAAATAAAAGCCGCCTGTACCACAGTTGTTGAATCAGGAACCAGAAATACAAGTGTAACCGAGAGAACCATTGGAATCGTCCAACGTGTCATAACCGGAATACAATGGCCTCGTTTTCCTTTATGTGTATCGACAAACTGGCCTGCGATCAGATCTGAAATACCATCCATAAGTTTGGAGACCAGGATGATAACACCTGCAATAGCAGGAGAAAATCCAACAACATCGGTATAGAAGAACAAAACATAGGTACTAAACAGCGTATACATGGCATTCAGGCCGATAGCTCCTGAACCGTATACCAACTTTTCAATAATGCCGACATCTTTTTTATTATCTGTCATAGTTTTAATCCCCTTTTTATATTATCTTGTATTTTTATTTTATATTTAATTTTTCAAGCATCTTTTAATAAAATCGTCTACAATATCAAGTACCTGTGAAGACCAGAACTCCGCGCCGCCATGATCAGCGCCTTCCACCAGGTAAAGGCTGACATCTTTTCCACACTTTTTCATCTGACGGTATAAGTCAATACTGCTCCATGTGTTGACAACCCGGTCTTTCGTGCCATGAAAAATTAAGGTTGGAGCAATTTCCGTATCCACTGTAATGTTACATTCCACAGAAAGTTTTCTGCACAGATCAGGAGATTCTCTCAGATTCACTCCGCCCATTTCCATTCCCTCAGGGCTATCCGGCAGCTTATGATTTTCTGTAGTAGGATTGCTGTCCCAACGCATGATACTACAAGATCCATAGTAGTCGATAATCCCCTTTACTTCCGCAGAAACGCCAGGATAAATATTTTCATCGCTGACATCATTGTGATGGATACCAGCGAACATTGCCGTATGCCCACCAGATGAATCCCCGGATATTATGATTTTTTCCGGATCAATACCATACTCCGCCGCATTTTTCCGCAGGAAACGAACCGCGTTCCGTGAATCAATCACCGGTGCCGGAAAGGAAGCAATACCGGAATGACGATACTCTACGATTGCAGTCACATAACCCCGTTCAGCCAGCTTTGCCACCAGAGGCAATTGTTCGTAAACATCCTGCTTCATCCATGCCGAGCCCTGTACAAACACCACACAAGGCCTTACTGCCTTCGGAGCATTACGGGAAAATGGCTGTAGAATCTGCAGAACAAGAGGCTCACCATCCATGTTGGCATATTCTATATCATGGATATAATGTACTCCTGTTTCATCACCGGATGATTTTAGAATGACAGCTCCTTCTACTTTTTCAGAAAATGCCGGAAACTCTTCATATGTCCATTGTTTAACTTCCATAAAAACAACTCCTTTCATTCATTTCTGTATATTGAATCATCTCTTCCTTATGCCATTGCCTCCTCCCTTTTCTATACATTCTCTTCCGCTATATTTATTGTAGCAAATACCCGTCAAGGAATACTACTTTCGCTTGCGGAGAAAACTGCATCTAATTGACATTTTCTGTGATGCATACTTCAATAAAACGTACTGTTTTCCTCGAAATATGGATTGACATATAGGAATCAATCTGATATTTTTGTATTAATCAATTAATTTTTGTTTAAAATTTCATTTAAAAAGTCAATTTTATGCAGATATAGTATCAAAAAGACGTTGTTTTTGTCTAAATTTTACCAGTATTTGCAAAAGGAGATGTGTTATGGGACTGCCTCATCATCAAATCATTGTAACACCTGAAAATATTCATGCTTTTATCGTAATACATGACGCATCCATGGCTTTTTCAGAAAATTCCATACCGCATTGGCACGAAGAGCCAGAACTGATCTGCACATTGGATTCCCGAATCAATGTGCGGCGTGATCATGAGCATTTTACTGTAAATGAAAATGATCTTGTGCTGATTGAAAGCGGGCAGATCCACACTTTCATCAGAAAAATGAAAATACTTGATCAGCTTTATCGCGAAAAAGAACCAAAAAGATATGAGGAGCTCAAAGTGAATGCTCTGCTTTTTTCCATTGCCTATTCTCTTCTGGCAAATTTCCAGTGCGCCCACTCTCCGGAACCTAAGACAGCTACTCTGAAATATCGTGAACGTTATCGCAGTATTGTTCAATATATGCAAGAGCATTATAATGAACCGATTACCCTGGATGATCTGGCCAGACACGCCAATCTTTCCAGAGAATATCTGTCTCGTGAGTTTAAACAATATATAGGCGAAGGATTCCGGGAACATTTGTCAAATATCCGTATTATGAAAGCTCAAAATGATCTGCTGAATTCAGATCTTACATTGATGGAAATCTCAATTAAACACGGATTTAACGATCTGCGCAGTTATAATCGTGCGTTTGAAAAACATTTTGGAGTCAATCCGGCACAATATCGCCGAAATCAGAAAAGGAAACAGAACATTTCCAGTACAAAAGATAGCTTGCCATGACTTGGGCCAATGGCTTCAAAAAATGGCGGAACTATACTACAAATACGCCGTCTGGCAATGCGCCCCGCGCAGCTATGAAGGATTCCTTTGTGATTTGGCGTGGCTGAACCTGTTAAAAACGCCATATATTAATTTTCTTTTCCATTCCAAAAACAAAAGAGGAAAGCATGGATACCATATGCTTCCCTTACATTTTATAGTCTGTAGTCTGTAAATTCCTGCCTTACAAAGAGATTTTTTACAGACAATTTAAGGTGTCAGAAACAAAGAACGACGAAAAAAAGAATTTATCAATTTCATAATGGTTCCCACAAGCTTATTTTCTCAAAGCATCGAATCTTATCCTTCACCACTACATATATGATGCCCTTTATCCTGCGGTCTTTTGCAAATTCTTCCAGTTGCAGATAGCCTTGCATCTGACGGTGCGCCTCTTGTTCCACGCTTTCTATCGCCTTTTCTGTCGCTTCTGATTTTTTCAAATATTTCAGTTCGATCAGATACTGAAACAGCGCCTGCCTTTTTTCTCCCCGGCTATCCAGCAATGCGATATCCGGTCTCAGCCCGCCTGACTCATACTCAGATTTTATAAGATATAATCCGCATAATATTTATAATACACATCCCGTATTACCGCATTCGGTGTTTCCAGTACGACATCATAGACGCTCCCTGCTTCTTTGATCGTAAGCAATCCCATATAAAATAGCATTGATAGAAATTCATCTCTGCCAAAGGTATCCGAAAAAAAGGAAAAATCCGTTACAATATCCGCTTCGATCGGTTTCCCTTCTATGATGTTACGAATGAGCTCTGTCCTGCTTTCCGCGTCCTGGTAAAGATCAAATATGCCGGTCAACTTTCCGTAGTCGCTTTTTATATTCGCGTCTGACATCTGCCGTGGCATAGTACCTGTAGATGCTGTATCCGACTTTGTAAATCCCATCATGGCATTTACCCTTGGATCCATAGAAATATTTTTACTGATATTAAATCCACTGGTCAAACTGTCCAAAGCCATACTCGTCACTCCCGTAATAAACATACGGTCTACACAGCCGGTGCCTGTATGCTCCTTTATCACCTCATAAAATCTACGTGCGAACCCGCTCCTTCCTGTTACAGAGTGAAAAAAGTCCGGATTTTCGACTATATTTGTCACAAAATGGTCATACTCGTCTATTAAAATGTAAAGCTTTTTTCCGGCAGCGCCGAAGTCAGATAAAAAATAGTTCAGCATCATAGCGGAATCTGATGTATCATTTTTCATGATCCGGATATCTTCCTCATAATACTTTACAAAACTCCGGATTGCCGCGTGGACTTTTGCATAAAATGCATTCCGCAGATGTTCTTCATCGAGCCCATCCAACCCCGAAAATTCAAATCTCAGGACATAATACTGATTCGCACCATTTTTCAACTTAATTTTTCAATGCCGTGATCGGTACTACAAATACGCCGTCCGGCCTGCGGTATGCCGCATTTGACATGCCGCACAGGACACAAAGTATTGCCGGTGGCTTTCCCTTCGGGTCTTTTTCCGCGTCTTCCCGAATTTTCAAAAGATTTTGTGCCGCGGCATCGACCTGGTTGGCACCTAGCTTGATTTCAAAGGCAGACCATTTTCCATCCGGCAATTCAACAACAGCATCGATTTCTCTGTTTTGATAATCCTGATAATGATACAGCGTACCGCCAAAAGACTCCGCATATATTTTCAGATCGCGCTCACATAATGCCTCAAACAGGAAGCCCAGTGTTTCCAGATCACCCAGCAGACCTTCCGCTGTCACATTTAACAGGGCACATGCCAGCGAGGGATCTGAAAAATGACGTTTTACTGCCTGCTTTACGCGGACAGACGAACGGACTCTGGCGGAATATGGGGGCTGATTATCGGTGAGGAACAGCCTTTCAAAAATATCCAGATATTCTTTCACGGTTTCAACGTCAATATCTTCATCATCCTTTTCTTTCATATCATTTTTCAGACTCTTGTTCGTAGCGGCCGTACTCTCATTTCTTGCCAATGAACGCAGCAACAGACGCATCTTCATGGTATTTCTCTTAATCCCATCTATATGATATACGTCATCGTCGATAACCGCATTCAAATATTCCATTGGAAGTAATGCGGCCTGCTTTACCGGCATACCGATGCTTCCCGGCCAGCCGCCGCGAATGATGTATTCGATCAGCTTCTTTAGCTCTACTTCACCGGTCATCGCCGGAGTCAACTCACCTTCGCACAGCTTTTCTAATGATACCGTCCCCGAAGAATCTCCTGATTCATACAAAGACATTGGACGCATACGCAGCCTGGCAATGCGCCCCGCGCCGCTATGAAGGATTCCTTTGTGATTTGGCGTAGCTGAACCCGTTAAAATAAACTGACCTTTCTCACCGGTCTGATCTACCTTGTAACGAACCGCATCCCAGATTGGCGGCACTTCCTGCCATTCATCTACCAGACGGGGGGTTTTTCCTTCCAGCACCAGCTCCGGCGACAATTCCGCAAGCTGACGGTTTTGGAAGTTTCCCGCCGGGTCTCCGATGAAGATCTCACTGTTACTGTGATAGGACGAAGTCCATGTTTTGCCGCACCATTTAGGCCCCTCGATACATAAAGCACCAAAAGACTCCAGATACTCATCAATCTTTTTATCGATAACTCTTGGAATATAATCTTGTTTATCCATCCCATTCACCTCTAACCTTATTATATCCCAATCCGATAAATTTTACAACTCTAACCCGATAGATTTTGTAATTTCAATCCGATAGATTTTATAGTTACAACCCGATAAATTTTTAAAATTGAATCCGATAAATTCAACATTCTCAACCCGATAGATTATCCACTTTTATTTTGCTTCCTGCATGGAAATATACTTGCAGGCCGCCAGTGCCGCTACGGCCCCGTCCGCTGCCGCGGTAGTAAGCTGGCGTACTTCTTTTGTACGGCAGTCTCCTGCCGCAAAGATACCAGGATGAGAAGTCAGGCAGTCTTCCGAAGCAGCCACAAAACCTGATTCATCCAGATCCACCAGTTCCGCGAATAACTGGTTGTCCGGCACCTGTCCGATGGCTACAAATACACCGGACACCGAAATCTGAAAATCTTCTCCTGTCTTTTTATTATTTAATAATAAACCCTCCACCACATTTTCTCCGATCATATCCTTCACAGTGGCGCTCAAAATAAATTCTACGTTATCTTTTCTTTTTAGCGGTTCTACCAGTCCGGCTTCTCCACGGAATTCGTCACGCCGATGGACCAGGTATACTTTATTGCAGTAATTAGACAGAAATTCTGCATCCTGCAAAGCAGTATTTCCTCCGCCGATCACGGCCACGTCTCTCCCCTTAAAAAAGGCTCCGTCACAGGTAGCACAGTAGGATACCCCCGCTCCCAGAAGCTTTTCCTCCTTCTCCAGCCCCAGGTGACGGTGTGTGACTCCGGTGGCGATGATCACTGTCCGGCAGGGGTACTCCTTCTCATCTGTCTCGATCACCTTGATACCGCCTTCCTCCCGGATCCCTGTCACCTGGTCCAGTTCCGTCTCTGCTCCCAGTGCCATGGCCTGATCCAGCAGGTTCATGGAAAATTCCGCGCCGCTGACACTGGCGATCCCCGGATAATTCTCCACCTTGGGAGAAACCGTAATCTGCCCTCCGTAATTCATTCCTTCTATAATGATGGTACGCTTCCCCGCCCGCTGTCCGTAGACCGCGGCTGTCATCCCTGCGGTACCTCCGCCTATAATCCCAATATCGTACATCTCTCTTTGTGACCTCCTAACGCTTTATACCAAATACGCAGGAATCCTTTCGGCTCCTGCGTATTCCATCACTCATAACAATTTCGTATCCGAACAGTTGTTACTCTTTATTATTCTCAGCATATGCTTTTATATTCGATGCATTTGCCATCTTTTTTACTCCGTCCTCTTCCACAACTACAAGAGTCGGCGCCTGCATTACACCATATTTCTTTACCAGCTCTTCATTTTCCTCAGCGTCTACCAGCTCATAGGAAATATGGGCCTTCTCCAGAGACTTTGTCGCGATCCTGCAATTTGGGCAAGTCTTTGTCGTGAACAATATGGTCTTGATCCCATCCTCCGGCTTTTTGGATATCACAGTCTCTTCCTTCTTCACTGCCGCCCTCGGCTTCATACTGGTGCTGGAATCAGACACGTCATATTCCTTCCTGTCTTTAAATTCCTGCGCCTTCCCGTCATTCCAGTTCTTGACCGGGCGATAATATCCGGTGATCCGGCTGTATACTTCCGTTTCTTCCCCACAATGCGGGCAAATGTAATGCTCACCGGTAATATAACCGTGATTCTTACAGATTGAATAAGTCGGTGACATTGTATAATAAGGAAGCTTATAATTTTCCGCGATCTTTCTTACCAGGGCCACCGCTGCTTTCCAGTTCGGCAGCTTTTCTCCCAGGAAGGTGTGGAATACGGTTCCGGATGTATACAGAGTCTGCAGCTCATCCTGAATATCCAGCGCTTCAAACACATCCTCGGTATAGTTAACCGGAAGGTGAGAGCTGTTGGTATAATAAGGCGTTCCGCACTCTTCCGCTGCCGTAATGATATTCGGGAACTGCTCCACATCGTGCTTCGCGAGACGATACGTGGTAGACTCCGCCGGAGTTGCCTCCAGATTATACAGGTCTCCGTACATTTCCTGGTAATCGGAAAGACGCTCCCGCATATGGTTCAGCACATCCTTGGTAAACTGCTGCGTCTCCGGATGTGTCAGATCCTTCTTCAGCCATTTTGCGTTTAATCCCGCTTCGTTCATTCCTACCAGGCCGATGGTGGAGAAATGATTGTCAAAAGACCCCAGATAGCGCTTCGTATATGGGTACAGCCCTTCGTCCAGAAGCCTGGAAATGACTTCTCTCTTAATATGAAGAGAACGCGCCGAAATATCCATCATCCGATCCAGCCTGGTATAGAATTCTTCTTCATTTTCAGACAAATACGCGATACGCGGCATATTGATCGTTACCACTCCTACGGAACCTGTACTCTCTCCGCTTCCGAAGAAACCGCCGGACTTTTTACGAAGCTCCCGCAGATCCAGGCGCAGACGGCAGCACATACTCCGCACGTCGCTCGGCTCCATATCGCTGTTAATATAATTAGAAAAATAAGGGGTTCCATACTTTGCGGTCATCTCAAAGAGGAGGCGATTATTCTCTGTCTCTGACCAGTCAAAATCCCTGGTAATGGAATAGGTCGGGATCGGATACTGGAATCCCCTTCCTTCCGCATCGCCTTCGATCATGGTCTCAATAAATGCTTTATTGACCATGTCCATCTCTTCTTTGCAATCCCCATAAGTAAAATCCTGCTCTACGCCGCCCACAATGGCCGGAAGGTTCGCAAGGTCATTTGGCACGGTCCAGTCGAGGGTAATGTTCGAAAACGGAGACTGTGTTCCCCATCTCGACGGAATATTTACACCGAAAATGAAAGATTCGATACACTTCTTCACTTCCGGATAGGTCAGGTGATCTGTCTTTACAAAGGGCGCCAGGTAAGTATCAAAGGAAGAAAAGGCCTGCGCCCCTGCCCATTCATTCTGCATGATCCCAAGGAAATTGACCATCTGGTTGCAGAGCACGCTCAGATGCTTCGCGGGAGCTGCCGTAATCCTTCCCGGAATACCGCCAAGCCCCTCCTTGATCAACTGCTTCAAAGACCATCCCGCACAGTATCCTGTCAGCATGGAAAGGTCATGGATATGAATGTCCGCGTTCTTATGCGCCTGCGCGATCTCATCATCATAAATCTCTGACAGCCAGTAATTTGCCGTGATCGCGCCGGAATTGCTCAGGATCAATCCGCCTACGGAATAAGTCACCGTGGAATTTTCCTTCACGCGCCAGTCCGTCACCTTCACATAGCTGTCCACAATGTCCTTATAATTCAGCAAAGTGGAATTCAGGTTCCGGATCTTTTCTCTCTGCTTTCTATATAAAATATATCCCTTCGCCACATCTGCATAACCGGCACGGATCAACATAGACTCCACGCTGTCCTGAATGTCCTCCACGGATATAAGCCCCTTCTTAATCTTCGGTTCAAAATCTGCCGTTACCTTCAGTGCCAGCAGATCAATAATGTCCTGGTTATACTCTTTTTCTTTTGCCTCAAATGCCTTGCGGATCGCTTCGCTGATCTTAGATAAGTTAAATGCCGCGATCTTGCCGTCTCTCTTTGTTACTTGGTACATGTTGTGACTTCCCCTTTCTACTTTCACATTCACGAGTGTGAACAGTAATTATTCTAACACTATATGGTACTCCTGTCAAACAAAAAACAACAATATCTTGTGCCACATTTTCCTTTTGCGGCCAGATATTGTCGTTATTGTTTTCAACAAAAAATAGTTCCCAAAAAATGTAGGAAAGGCCAGGCTGATACGGAGCCGGTTATAAACCACGCAGCTCTGCGTTTGGCACGTTTTTCCGGACGATCTCCAGGGCCTGTACAAGAATTTCCTTCGTATAGGCACGGAGCCCCTGCCGGATCAAATCACCGGAATCCTGAAAACTCTGGATATAATACCGCTCCGCCCCCTTGATCCAGCGGGCGATAGCGCCAAAATCCTCCCGTTTATGGAATTCTCTCACAACGGTTGTCCGAAATTCATAGGGAACTGTCCCGGACAACAAAAAATCCACGCTTCGCAGAATTTCATCTATATTATATTCTTCGATTCCAATGGTGGTCCCGTATTTATCTGGGGCATTCTTAATATCCATCGCCACATAGTCCAAAAGCTTTTGTTCAGCCAGATACTGCAGAAGACGAGAATTGCTGCCATTGGTATCCAGTTTCACATAATATCCGATTTCCTTGATCCTGCGGATAAAATCTTCCAGCTCTGGCTGAAGCAGCGGCTCTCCTCCCGTTATGCACACACCATCCAGCACACGCCAGCGCCTTTTCAGAAAATCCATGATCTCTTCCACAGGAATATTTTTCTCCGGATCAATATGCGTTACCAAAGACGCATTATGGCAAAATGGGCAACGGAAATTACAGCCTGCCGTAAAAATCGTGCATGCAACCTTTTCCGGATAATCCAGAAGTGTTAATTTCTGCAGTCCCTGTATATTCATTCGGATCCCCTCTCTTACTCCCGGGAGTTGTTTATAGCTTATAGTAACAACTTGCTGGCTTGAATACTGAGCGGCAACTCATTTATGTACATTGTGTTAACTGTTTATAAATTTCGTGATACCTCCGCACATGCCTTCATGGATTCGATCAATGCGCTGCGGAAACCTTTTTGCTCCAGTACACGCACTGCCTCTATGGTCGTTCCTGCCGGAGAGCATACCATATCCTTAAGTTCTCCCGGATGTTTCCCCGTCTCTAATGCCATTTTCGCGCTTCCATATATCGCCTGCGACGCGAACTTATATGCCTGTGCCCGCGGCATCCCTTCTGCCACCGCGGCATCCGCCATGGCTTCGATCATCATAAATACATAAGCCGGAGAACTGCCGCTGACAGCAACTACCGCATCAATCAGGTTCTCAGAAATCACTTCTGTTTCTCCGATGGTCTTGAAAAGACTGATCACGTATTCCAGTTCTTCCTTACTTACACGGTCATTCGGGCATAAAGCCGTCATTCCCTGCTGTACCATCGCCGGTGTATTTGGCATCGTGCGCACAATCTTCGTACGTTTACCAAACTGCTTTTCCAGCCAATGCAGAGTTTTCCCGGGCGCGATAGTGATGATGAGCTGTTCATTGGTGACCACGTTCCTGATCTCCGCTATGACTGTCTGGTAATATTGTGGTTTTACACTGAGAATGATGGTATCCGCTCTTTCCGCCACCTTTCTATTATCCGGTGTTACACGGATTCCGTATATATTCTGCATATGCTCGCGCCCTGCCGCGGAAATATCTGAGCCAATGATCTCTTCCGGCGAAATCAAGCCTGTCTTAATGATTCCCCCGATAATTGCTCCCGCCATATTCCCGACTCCTATAAAACCTAATTTCATTCTCCTTTGCCCTCCTGTCTGATCTTGATATGATTTATCTGACTTTAAAACTGCTTTCCTGTTCCAACGGAATCTCCTCCGTATCCATCCAATCAATTGTAATAAACTGGTTGCTGTTCAATCCTACCAGAAGCTTCTGGATCAATGCTTCTCTTCCCTGGATCTCCAATGTCACCGTACCGTCCCATTCATTGCTCACCCATCCGGTCAGACGAAGGGACTGAGCCAGATATTTTGCTGTATACCGAAATCCCACGCCCTGTACACGGCCGTGAAATACGATGTGCTTTCTGACTTCTGCCATCTGTTGCTCACTTCTCTCTTAAGGTATTTCTTTTATATTATACTACTTTACGGGAAAAATGAAAGAATAAAGGATATAAAAAGAATAGATTTATTCTGCTTCTTGATGACCGGCCGAAATTGTGGTAAAGTTTCGTTGATATGTGGTCCGGTTTTTCGGACCCTGCACAAGAAACCAGGAGGTATTTGCCATGGCAGTTTATCCTTTTCCAGGGCCCCTCGCAGACAGGCTCCGGCAGTCCGCAGCACATTCCGGCAGCCAATATCCTGAAAAATACGAAATTATATACAGTTCCCGCAGAACATTAGCAGTCCAGATCCTTTCCGGCGGACAGGTGAAGATACGCGCTCCCAGGCGGACTTCCAGGGCAGACATTGACCGGTTCCTGGTCGAGAAACAGGACTGGATCGTGAAGCATCTGTCAACCGCGGTGGAAAAATCCGTACCGGCACCGCCGCCACTTTCGGAATCGGAACGCAGACGCTATATGGAAATTGCCCGGGATATTTTTACCAGGAAGACGGCTTATTATGCTTCGGTTATGAATGTTACTTATGGCCGCGTCTCCATCCGGGAGCAAAAAACCCGCTGGGGAAGCTGCAGCAGTAAGGGGAATCTGAATTTTAACTGGAGGCTGATCTTCGCGCCGGAGGAAGTGCTGGATTATATCGTAGTACATGAATTGGCACACCGAAAAGAAATGAACCATTCCCCCGCGTTTTACCGCATTGTGGAATCGGTGCTGCCGGATTATAAAAAGGAGCAGAAATGGCTCCGCGAACATGGAGAGAGCCTGTGGACAGCTGTGTGAGCGTCCGCAGGCTCAAAAATTTATCCCTGATAATTTCTATAACCACGATATCCAAGAACCACACTGACGCCCCCTGTTGCCAGAGCGATCACCATATTCCACGCAATCTGTTTTTCCGTGAACGCGAATCCCCAGTACAGAGAAAGGTATGCGGGCATAGATACCATAAAACGTGTCACGGCCTTTGTCATGGTGATTCCTAAGATCCACATAGGGCCGAGAGCCTTGACCCATATGATGGGAAACAAAAATGCTGCCAGCGAAATAACTGCCGTCAAAAACGCGTTTTTGCAAAGGGCGGAAGCCGCCAGTACCAGGGCGGTAAGCAGAAGGTAGCCGGCCAGTCCCGCCGCGAACTGTATCAAAAAAAATCCCTGGATCGTATCCGGGCTATATCCGCGGTATGGCAATCCTGCCCCGATCAGGATCGGGGACGCATCCAGCCCCTGGGTACCGAATACTTTCAGATAGATTGCCCATACGTAGAATGTCACTGCCAGAAATGTGACCAGCGTGAAGGAAAATACCGCTGCCATTTTGATCCAGATCCCGCTCTTTTTTCCTCTCCGGGTGGTAAGCAGGATGTCCGCTGTCCGAAGGGTATATTCTTCGGAAAAGACCGGCGACAATCCGATGATAAACAAAATAGACAATCCCCAGATGACGACCATACCGTAAGTCTCTTTGAGGTCCGTCCACCCGGATACATAGTCAAACCGGAGATTTCCTTTTAAAAGAGGCGCCACGTTCATCTCCCATTCTTCCCCTTGAAAGAACTGGATCTCTTCCAGATTCTCTTCACCAACCTGATTTATATTGGTCATTTGCTGCGTGATGAACCGGCTGCAGAAGTTCCCCTTTCGTTCTCCTGTATCCACATCGCAGTAAAAGAATCCATATCTGTCATAAATTTTTTTTACGGTCTGCCTGGTCAGCGGTCCCGCGTACTGTGCTGTCAGCTCCTGGTCTATCGCAATGGCTTCTTTCCCGTAAATATTCTTGCCATTGACCGTCACGGAATATTCATCCTGTACCGTTCCCAGCCGGTATCTTACAAATGCCAGCAGGAAAAACAGGCTGATCCAGACAATTTTTCTGGACGCGATCTTACAAAGTTCTTCTCGAAATAATTTCCACATATTTCTGCCTCCTCGTTTCTCTTTATCGATTTTATCGGCCGGACATATAATATAGGTAGACATCCTCCAGCCCAGGCTTTGCCAGGGACGCGCCGCCGCATGGACAGGTATCGGAAACAATCCGAAGATAAACCTGGTTCCCCTCATTTTTCAGGTTACTGACCGGGAATACCTGGTTCATCCGATCCGCTTCTTCGGGTTCTGCCAGATATTCCCAGACCTTCCCCCGTACGCTTTCGGTCACCTCCTGCGCGGTTCCCTGTTCCACGATGCGGCCTTGCTTCATAAGCAAAATCTGATCCGCAATGAATTCCACATCAGACACAATGTGGGTGGACAGAACCACGATCCTTCTCTTGGACAATGCACTGATAATATTGCGGAACCTGATTCGTTCTTTGGGATCCAGCCCGGAGGTGGGTTCATCCAGTATTAGGATCTCCGGGTCATTTAACAATGCCTGGGCGATCCCCAGCCTGCGGATCATACCGCCGGAAAAGGATTTGATCTTCTGCTTCTGCTCTCCTTCGAGCCCTACAAGACAAAGCATTTCCTGTACCTTTTCTTTTGCCAGGTACTTTGGCACTGCCTTGCAGGCCGCCAGATATTCCAGATACCTCCTGGCACTAAAATCCGGATAATATCCAAAATCCTGGGGCAGATATCCCAGCAGGCAGCGGTATTCCCCATCCAGCCTCCCGATTTCTGTGCCATCGCACCGGATCTCTCCGGAGGTCGGTTTCAGGACACCGCAAAGCATCCGCAGAAGCGTTGTTTTCCCCGCCCCGTTGGCGCCCAGGAATCCATATATTCCATGCTGCAGACGCAAGGAGACCGCATCCACCGCGATTTTATTTTTAAAACATTTTGTCAATCTATCCATCTCTAATTCAGGCATAAATAATCCCCTCCTTTGATTTTTCCCAATATACTATAGATTTCCAATATAAGCAGGGAAATGCCGGCCAGCGCAGCTGCTCCCCAGAAAGGCAGGGAAACTGCTTCATATGCATGTTCCAGCAATGCAGGAAAAAACGCCAGCAGGCCGCATACCAGTCCGGCGGACAATTGCCGGTAGCCTGCCTGTACATTTCGAAAAGCAGTCAATAAGTGCAGATACAGAACGTCCGACCATAAAAAGGGAACCAGCATATACAGCAAACGGCTTCCTGCCCCTATGCTGCCGGAGCCTCCTGCGAATCCCGTCAGCAGGGTTAAGATCACCAGATCCACCACTCCCGCCTCCAGCATATGGATGCACACCATTTGCTTCAGATTCAGATACAGTGTCTGCTCCAGTTCTGCCATGTGCCAGGAAAACAGACGCGCCGTCCCGCTTAGACAGATATTTCCGGCAAAGGCAAGAAATACGGAACACGTCACGATGGAATACATTTGTTCCATATTTTTCCGATCCAGGTATAAGACCAACAGCATGGCGGCCAGAAGCATGCTTCCTTGCGCCGCGTGACATTTCCACGGCAGGAAACGAAACTGGTTCCACAGGTTTTCCCAGAAGGAGGGATACCGCCGGAGCTGCTTTTTTTCTACGGCTTCATAGATTGCCGTAAGACTTCTTTCCTTTTTTGATTCTTCTAACGGGAATTTCCATTGCTCCCTTTTCATTCTGTCATCCATAAAAATCCTCCCTGTCCAGAAGCTGCCGCAGCTTCTCCAGCCCTTGTTTTACCCGGGACTTCACCGCACTGTAGGAAGCTCCTGTCATACGGGAGATCTCCCGGTTTTTATAACCATAAAAATAATGAAGGAGTACCGCCTCTCTCTGGAAATCCGGCAGCTTTTGCAAAGCCTCCCCAAGAAGCAGGCTGTTCTCCCGCTCTATATATTCCCCGTCACAGAAGCCTTTTATTTTCTCTTCGTTTTTATCTCGTGCCTGGACTGCTTCATCATCCTCCTGTTCCTGACGGGCAGATCCTTTTCCTGCCTCCCGGGACTGATCCCGGCAGAGATTCATGGCGATCGTCAGAAGGTAGCCTTTCAGATTCCGGTATCGGTACCGATCCACATACCGGATAAACCGTAAAAATGTGTCCTGGGCCAGGTCGTAGGCATCCTCCCGGCTGCCGGTCTGGTAGCAGCAGAAATAATAGATGTCGTCATAATATTTTTCAGCGATCACGTTCAGATATTCCTTCTGCCCGCCCTGGATCCGGCGGATCAGCTCACGGTCTTCCAAAAAGCATCGGCCTCCTTTCTGACTTTGTATACTCTCCGGGCATCCCATCATGGTCATCCGGATTTGAAACTCTCATTAAATATAACTCATTTTGTTGGGAAAAGGATTTAAAAATACGGGAAATTTTCCATCTCCCGCAAAAGAATTGGTATTGAGAATAAAAAAGGACTTTCATGCCGTTAAAATCAGGGAGCATACCCAGATAATAACAAACACAAAGCCCTTCTCTTGTGGCTGCCTTTGCCTTACACCAGATGAGCGATCTTATCCGTAACACGTACAAAGGGCCTGCGGGACACAAGCCATACCACCGCAAGGCAAAAAAGAACCAGCAGGATACTTTCCACATTGCTTTGTACCGAGCCTAAAATTGACGAACCGTATTTTAGGCAACTGTATATCAGCCCGTGGAAAATATAAATCGCCATGGTCCTCTCTCCCAGATAAGTATAAGATTTCTTCTCTGATGGAAGCACCAGCATAAACAGATAGATCAGCAAAAAAGAAATACCATAGCAGACTATGCGGACCAGAATTCCTTCCAAAGGGGACAGCCCCAGTCCTTCATAGGAATAACGCCCGTAAAATATTTTTACGGATAGCTGATGATGATATTCGTCCGTAAATAAGAATACGGCTATACTCCCCAGAATCCCAAGCGCGCCCATGTAACCCCGGGGATTGCGTAATCTGGCAAGACAAGAGCTGTCAAACTCCATTCCTGCCAGGAAAAACGGAAAGAAAAACAGGATCCTGGGAATCGACAGGAAATTGCCGATACCAACCAGCCCTACCGCCAGGCCTGCCGCCAGGGAAACAGGCAAATGGTATGGCAGCTTCTTTACTGCCGGCGCCGCCAGCCTCCAGGCACATAACGCCATCAGATACCACAGCGTAAACTTTGGCCTTGTAAAATACAACTCTGTCTCTTTGTCCAGAACAAAGGTATATAAAAGGTAATAAACCACTTCATACACAAAATACGGAATCACCAATCCGCTGACCAGGCGTTTCACCGATGGTTCTTTTTTCGAAAAATAGCCTGATATAAAAACAAATGCCGGCATGTGAAACGCTACGATCCCCCATTTCAATTCATATAGGAATGGGTTTTGGTCATAACAGGGTTCTATAAAATGACCGATCACCACCAGTACGATCAAAAGTACTTTATAATTATCAAAAAGATATTCTCTCTGCTTTTTTTCCATCTTCAATCACCTTCGAATATTTTAATCCGAAAGTTCCGGGAATTCAATCTGCAAATCAGAGAAAAATATCCTTTTCTTTCTGTATATTTACAACAATTTTACATTTATACGAAATTTTCCCTTTGAAATTCTTCTTTTTCCTCAAAGGGCAGAGCCGGCAGAATGAGCCCATTGATCCCAATGTCTTTACAGGTGCCGGTAAAGCGTTCCGCGCCGTTTTCTACAGCAGCGCGGACATATGCACATTTTAAATTGTCAATAGCGTTTTTCAGTTTCAGATCACAGATTTTATCTGAGCAATTTCTGGTAAATTTGGTAGTCCGTATCTTTGAAAACATTAAATATCACTTCCATACCGCTGTGCGTCCGCTGCCTGTATCCTTCTACTGTCCCGACAGCGATCTCCGCCGCTTTCTCATTTGGGAAATGAAATTCCCCCGTAGATATGCAGCAAAACGCAAGACTTTTTATTTTATATTTTTCTGCCAGCCCCAAACAGGACAGATAGCAGGAAGCAAGCAGGTTCTTATCTTCTTTTGTCACCCTGCCGCGGATCACCGGTCCGACCGTATGCAGCACATATTCGCAGGGCAGGTTATAGGCCCGCGTAATTTTTGCGCCTCCGGTTTCTTCCTCATGCCCCTGCTCTTTCATCAGCCCCGCACAGGCTGCCCTAAGCTGCACGCCGGAAAAGGTATGAACCGCATTGTCAATACAGCCGTGGCAGGGGCAAAAGCAGCCGAGCATCTGTGAATTCGCCGCATTGACAATCGCATCACAGCGCAGCGTGGTAATATCTCCCTGCCAAAGATAAATCCCATCCCTTATAGGCTTTAAACCTGAAAACTCCGTGATCCCTTTGCGTCTGGTCTCTTCCTTCAGATAAGCATTCTGTACTTCTAAAAACGCCTCGCTCACTGGCTCCGGCATACGGATATTAAAAAGGGACCGAAGCAGTTTCTTTTGCTCCTGTTCATCCGCCGGAATTTCTATATCGGAATATTGCGGCTGTTCATGGAGCAATTCCTTTATGAGAAAAATTCTTCTTTTTGTCTGTGTCATGTTATCCACGCTTTCTTACTGTTTATACCGGATCGTCTCTTTCTATCTGGCAGCCACGAAGATCTGCATCCTCCCGTCCGCCAGCAGCCCCCTGCGGATATGCCTTAAGTGAGCTGGATGAACCTATCGGTCCCTCTTCTTTCCCCAAAAAAAGAGAGCCACCGTTCCCGGTCCTGTATGGCTGCCAATGGTTGTTCCCACATAATTAATCTCTGCCCTGCCGTTCAGCTTCGGAAAACGTTCCTCTACCAGCCGGGCCACCTGCCTTGCGTCTTCCAGACAGGCTGACTGGGAGATATAGCATTTCCCGTCATAGTCCCGCCCATCCCGTGCGCATTCCTCCATCTTATCCACGATAGCCGCGATCACCTTACGCTTGGAACGTATCTTCATCCTGGGAACCAAACGTCCTGCGTCATCCATATTCAGCAGCGGGCATATTCCCAGAACCCCTCCCACAAAACCTGCGGTTTTTGAAATTCTGCCGCCCTTAATATAAAATTTCAGATCCGTGGAAAAGAACCAGTGATGCAGCTCCAGCTTGTGCTCCTCCGTCCACTGATACAATGTGTCGATATCCATCCCTTCATCCCGCAGGTCCGCCAGCCTGTCCATGAGCAGCCCATAGCCGGAAGAGGCTCCCAATGAATCTGCCACATAGATCTTACGGTCCGGGTATTTTTCCTCCAAATCCGCCCTGGCCGCCATCGCTGAATTAAGAACCCCGGAAATTCCCGATGACAGGCTGACGTGGAGGATATCCTTCCCCTCCTTCAGAAATGGTTCAAAATAGGATTCAAACTCCTCTATATTCACCTGAGAGGTCCTTGTTTCCGCCCCGTTTTCCATGCGACGGTAAAATTCCTCAAAGTCCATGGTTCTGCCGCAGTCATCGGGATATTCCTTTCCGTCCAGTTCATAATGAAAACAAATATATGAGATCCTTCTTTCCTGAAAATGTTCCACACTAAGATCTGCAGTAGAACAACAACTTATAATATATTCCGCCATATTGCCCCCCTTATTTTTTTATATAGTATAGCCGAATTTTTGAAAAACTGCAACTTCCTATTTTTATCCTGAATTATTCACGGAACAACAGCAGCAACTGCTGAAATCCTTATAGTTACTATATTTTTACGACAATTCTTTGCTCTTGTGACCCCTGTGTACAGCAGGTTTCTCTGCAGCATCACAAAATGACTCATGGTAAAAGGCATCACAACGATCGGATATTCGCTTCCCTGTGACTTATGGATCGTAGTCGCATAGGCCAGTACCAATTCTTCCAGCGGATTTTCTTCATTCTTCTGATATCCTTCCGGAGGTTTATATTCCAACAGCCGATGAATCGTTTTCGCTTCCATCCCAGTTGCTTCAGACATCCGTTTCGCCGCTCTTCCGGTAGGCGCCGCCAGTATGATCCGACATCCTGCCTTATGATAGGAGGAAATAATCCCCATAGTTGTAGTAGTCTTTCCGGTTCCTGGCCCGCCGGTCAGAACCATCACTTTCGATGATACCGCTGTGCGAATCGCTTCTAACTGAATCTCATCGTATGTAATATCAGATTGCCGCCGCATTTGTGACATGACTGCCTGCACGTCCATTCTCACCCTGCGTTCAGAAATCAACAGTTTGATCAGTCTCTTAGCGCACCCGGTCTCGGAAAAGAAAAATGGCGGCAGATAAATTGCCTCTTCATCCTTGATCACCTCCTGAGTGCGGAGCATTTCATCCAGTGTAATCTCCAGTTCCGGTGTTTCCACTTCCAAAAGCTCCACAGCTTTTTTGATGAGCTGCTCCCTGTCCCCATAGCAATGTCCGTCTTCAGCCAGCTTGTTTAATGTATAGAACAGCCCGCTCCGCAACCGAATAAAGCGTCCTTTTTCAATCCCCAGCTTTTCAGCGATCATATCCGCGGTCTTGAATCCAATTCCCCAGACATCATCCGCCAGGCGGTAGGGATTTTCCTGCACCACGCTGATACTGTCGCTTCCATAGGTTTTAAATATCCTTGTGGCATGGGTGGTATTAACCTCATGGCTCTGCAGGAAGAGCATGATGTTTTTTATCTCTTTCTGTTCCTGCCAGCTCTTCTTGATCCGCTCCACACGGATTTTCCCTATCCCCTCCACCGATATAAGTTCATCCGGCTTTTCCTCGATCACGTCCAGCGTATCCTTCCCGAATTTCTGGACGATCCGCTTTGCGAACTTCGGTCCGACACCTTTGATCAGACCGGAGCCCAGATATTTTTCAATTCCATAGATTGTTGCAGGAAGTGTCTCTTCAAACCGTTCCACGGAAAACTGCCTGCCGTATTTAGCATCCACCTTCCAGAACCCCTCCAGGGATAAAACGGAGCCGACATGTGTATCCGGCATGATTCCGACAACAGTGACCAGGTCATTATAATTCTTAGCTGCCACTTTTAATACAGTGTAACCATTTTCTATATTCGTATAAGTAATCCTTTCAACTACGCATCGTATGTGTTCCATACTGTTCTCCCTCAATTTAGACTGGTTTCCGGCTCTGATGGATTCCATTAAGCTCTTTTATGTCTTTGTATTCATTATACTTTATTCAGCCGGATAAAGGTAGCTGAATTTTATATACCTGGCAGATATGAATCTTAAAAAAATAGTTGAAAAGTATACATTTTAGTATATGCCTTTTTCTTCTATACGTAGAAGCGGTAGATAATGCAATCATTTCATAAAAATATCCCAGAAGATTACTCCTCTGGGATTATAAATTTATATCCTATACCTCTAACTGTTTGTATATATTAAGGTTTCTATATATAATTTTATGGAATACAAATTTGTATCCGCTTCTGAAATTCTTTCTACTACTTTAAAAATCTTCCTTTTATCTTCGGCCCTGCAATTTGAATGAAAATTACCACGATTAAAATAGCCCCCTTAATCGCGTCATTAATTAAGGAATCCATTTTAAGCGCCACTATAATCTTATCAATAATCGTGTAGGACATTGCCCCAAAAAGAACTCCAAGACACTGTCCTCTTCCCCCGGACATGCTGATTCCTCCAAGAACCACTGCTGCTATGGCATACATTTCATAGCTGCTCCCTGTAGTAGCCGGATCTGCCGAAGCATTCATAGCCACCCACAAAAAAGCTCCAAGTCCAACCAGAATTCCCGCGATCACAAATACGGAAATTTTTATCAAAGGAACGTTGATTCCGGACATTACCGCGCCCTTCTGGTTACTTCCAACAGCATACACCTTTTTCCCATATTTGGTACTTGTAGACAGATATACAAACAGAACCGTTATAATTACCAGAACCAATCCCACATAAGGCAGAGTTGCAAGCTTTCCATTTCCTGTCTGGTAGAATGCCTGAAATGAGTCTTTATCGGTAGACAGTTTATAAATAGAACTTCCACCACCGATCAGTTCTTTTGGGAGATGCTGACATACATATTGCGATATGGAACGGTAAATCAGCATTGTTGCCAATGTGACAATAAATGCCGGCATTTCCGCTCCTCCGACCAGCAAGCCATTCACCAGGCCGCAGAAAGCCCCAAATGCAAGAGCAAACAAAAAAGCTGCAAATATACTTCCTGTCATATTATAAATTACTACAGAAAAACCACTGACGATTGCCAGCATGGAACCTACCGATAAATCAATTTCTCCGGTCAGGCAGATCAGTCCCATTCCCAAAGCAATAATACCAATCACCGCGGAATGCCGGAAAATGTTCATAACTCCACTCCATGTCAGGCTCCTGCTGGTCATTGCATATACAATAAAAATCACAGCAAATACGAACACATAGCTGTATTGGGACATTATCCCCGTAATATATGATAATGATGGCTTTTTTGTCTTCATACTTACTTCTCCTCTTCCTGATGAACCGCATTGGTAGAATAGAGCATTACCGTTGTTTCATCTATTTCATCATGTCCTAATATCTTTACAATATTTCCGTCATAAAACACCACGCAGGCATCAGCTACCTTCTGAAGTTCCGGTATCTCCAGTGTATTGATCAAAATCGTCTTTCCGGACTTCGCCAATTCCAATACCAATCTGTAAATTTCTGCCTTTGCTCCCACATCAATTCCCTGCGTCGGATTGTCCAATAGCAAAATGTCAGCTTCCGTATTCAGCCACCGGGCTAAAAATACCTTCTGCTGGTTACCGCCGCTTAAAGAAATAATCGGCTGTGTACTGTCCTGCATTTTAATATTAAGGAGCTTCCGATAAGAATCAAATTTGGATTCCTCCTCCTTTTTGTGAATATGAAATTTTCCGGATGACAACGTATGCTCCGCAATATACATATTTTCAAGCAAATTCATATCTGCAATAACAGAATTTTCTTTTCTGTTGGAAGCAAGCATTGCCACCTTTGACTTCATTGCTTTATGTATGGAGCCCTCTTTCATTTTTTCACCGAATACATAGATTTCCCCTTTCCGGATCTTTTGAACGCCGAATAATGCCTGCATAAATTCACTGCTTCCGGAGCCTTGAAGCCCGGTAAGGCCGAGAATCTGTCCTCGTTTCACTTCCAGGCTTACATGTGAAAAACCCGCTCCTGAAAGATCCAGTACCTTCAACACGGTTTCTCCCACAGGTCTTGTCTGATACACATCCCCCGCCTGATATTTTTCTCCTACCATCATTTGGGTAATTTCTTCCGGGGATGTATCCGCGATCTTCCCGCTTCTAATATATTCTCCATTGCGAAATACTGTATATCGGTCGGAAATTGCAAATATTTCCGGCATTTTATGGGAAATAAATATAAAAGCAGTTCCCTTTTCTTTTAATCGGTTTATTATTTCAAATAAACGTTCCACCTCTTCCTGGTTCAAAGAGGTGGTTGGTTCATCTAAAATCAAGAGCTTTGCATGGGAAAATAGCGCTTTTGCAATTTCCAGTAATTGTTTTTGACTGGTCTTTAAGCGGGAAGTCTCTTCCTCCGGATCCATTTCAACTCCCAGTCTGTGAAACAGGTCTCCTGCTTCTTTTCTCATTCTTTTTTTATCCAGTTTTCCAAATTTGTTCACATATTCCTTTGTCAGAAAAATATTTTCATACACCTTCAAATCATTAAACAGATTCAATTCCTGATGTACAAATGCAATACCGGCTCTCTCTGACTGTTGAATCGTCATATGCCCGAAGGTTTCACCTTCAAATTCTATCGTTCCCCTGTCCTTCGAATACACTCCTGTCAGTACATTCATCAAAGTCGATTTCCCGGCTCCGTTTTCGCCGAGCAACGCATGTACCTCCCCCATTTCTACAACGAGGGAGGCATCTTTTAGAACCTGCACCCCATCGAAGCTTTTACAAATGTGATCCATTTTTAATAAACTCATATTTTTTCTCCATGCGTTTGATCAAGAGGGTGTCAAAAAATACGCCTTTCACAGCTATTTCCCGACACCCCCGCATATTCATTAAAATGACGGGTATTCATCCACATTCTCAGATGTCACGTTCTCACAGGCAATGACATGATCCTGTTCCACTGTTTTGCCATCCAGATAGTCTACCATGTCCTGTATCGCCGTCTGGATCATCGCCGGACTGTAGGTCACGGACATCACTCCGTCAAAATTGGCTACGATATCCGCATAGCTGTTTCCTCTCAGCACCTCGTAATACTCATCCAGGCCTCCGCATCCGGTTATAACGGGTTTTACGGCATAAATAGCTTCTTTTGTAGAATCGCTGATGCCTCCGCCGTTAAGAGCTTCCAGGATTCCCATAGCCAGCTCGTCATCCTCTGCATAGAACCATTTGATTTCCGCGTTAGAAGTATCTCCCATCAAAGATTCGTAGGATTCCTTTGTGTCTGAACGGCTCCAGTTCATGGCTCCTGAATATGTAATCGTCTTTAAGTCTTCCTCGGTCCACTTCAGATCCTCCGCGATCTTTTCTCCTCCGAACTCGATCTCTCCGGTAAGGTATTTTGTAAATCCTTCATCACGCAGTGTCGTTACGGATGATGTATCTCCCTCATATACATACACCGCATCCCCCGGCTTCATCCCCAGAGACACAAAATATTCCGCGGCACCGGCGCCGATCCCCTCGTTATCTCCCTTTACGTTAGATACCGCTGACGGAGCAACCGCGTCAATGATCCGGTCAAATTCCACAAACGGAATTTCCGCGTCTACAAGCTGCTGGATCGCGGACTGGAGCGTATCATCTATAGGCTGAATGACTACAGCAATATTTTCCTCACCGCCTGCAACAATATCCTCCAGTTTTTGAATCTGCTCATTCGCGTTTGATGATGTAATCACTTCTGCCGTATAAGCTCCTTCTCCATTTACCTCTTCCACTTTTTCCTTTGCGAAAGTTGCTACAGAGCCGGTCCAGCCATGATCCTCTGCCGCAGTCAGCACATAAATGTGGGTTTCTTCTCCTGATGCTTCCTCTGTCTGGTCTGATGCCGCCTCACTGTCTGTCTCTGTTCCACCCGTAGTATCTGTCCCGCTCTCACCGTCTCCCGAACCAGAGCATGCACTCATAGATAGAACCATAGATAATACCAGCATTACCGCTAAAATTTTATTTTTCATGTTCTTCCTCCCTGCCATTTATAACCAATTTGCGCAGCAAATTGCGCCTTTTTTCATATAATACTTTTGCCCTTCCTCTATTCCAATACCAGCCTCACTCCACCATAAATCCCTGCGTTATTACTTAATTCCGCAGGTTTAAATTTTGTCTCGCAGGCCGCATGGAATGCATACTGTGTATAATATTTCCGAATCGCGTCCAGCAGAATGTCTCCTGCCTTCGCCATTCCGCCGCCGATGACAAATGCTTCCGGATTCACCACACAGGCGATCGACGCAAGCGCTTTTCCAAGCATACATCCTGTTTCATCTACCATTGCCAATGCAGCCTTATCACCCTTTTTCGCGGCATCAAAAATATCTTTCGCGGAAAATGGAACCATCTCCCGAAGAATCGTATCTACTTCCGGATGTTTGTCCAGATATTTCTCTGTCATACGTACAACCCCGGTTGCGGAAGCATATTGTTCCAGACACCCCTTTTTTCCACATCCACAGGTCTCCGTCTCGTCATCCCGCATGGGAATATGGCCGATCTCACCTGCTGCCCCATTGATTCCCGCAAGGATATGCTCCTGAATAATAATACCTCCGCCTACTCCTGTACCAAGAGTCACCATCACCATATCCTTATATCCTTTGCCGCCGCCCTGCCACATCTCGCCAAGAGCTGCCACATTGGCATCATTTCCTGCCTTTACTTTCAGGCCGGTAATCTGGCCCAGTTCATTTTCCACATTGAAAATGCCCCAGCCCAGATTCACACATTTCAAGACCGTTCCATCCGGTCCTACAGGCCCCGGGACACCAATGCCGATTCCTTCAACGTCGAGCCTGGAGACCTCTTTCTCTTCTAACTTCTGATCTACCGCAGACGCAATGTCCGTGAGAATATATTTACCGTTCTCCTCTGTCCTTGTAGGAATCTCCCAGGTATCCAGTATTGTTCCATCTGTTTTGAAAAATCCCATCTTTACAGTTGTTCCGCCGATATCTACCCCAAACGCATATTTTTTCATCTGCCTTCTGTATCCTTTCATTTTCCTGTATTTCCTGATACAAGTCCCAAATAACCCCCATGTTTACCGCCTCATTCGGTAAAACAGCCGCTTAGATCACAAAATTTCTTAAATATTTCGCACTGAGCACTACTGCTTTTTTCGCGTCCTCCAAACTGTTCTCAAATGCCTTATCCTCTACCTCGATACAGGTATAACCGTTATAACCGATATCGGTCAGCGCCGATACATATTTGCCCCAGTCCACATCTCCCAGTCCCGGAAGCTTTGGTGACATATACTGAAGCGGTGTCGCCATCACGCCTACATCCGCCAGTTTATCCTGATAAACCTTGATATCCTTATAATGCACATGGAAAATCTTGTCCTTGAACTCATACAGCGGCTTGATATAATCAATCTGCTGCCATACAAAATGGGACGGGTCATAGTTGATTCCAAAATTAGGACTGTCCAGAATCTCAAATACCCTCCTCCAGATTGCCGGTGTCGTCATAATATTCTGTCCCCCCGGCCATTCATCGTTGGTGAACAGCATTGGGCAGTTCTCAATTCCGATCTTCACACCCTTCTCTTCCGCATATTGCACGATCGGCGGCCAGACTTCTTTTACCAGCTCCAGATTCTCTTCCACATTCTTCTTTGGATCCCTGCCTACAAATGTAGTGATCATATTCACATCCAGCATTGCTGACGCGTCAATTAATTTATAAATGTGGTCGATATAGCTCTTCCTCTTCTCCAGATCCGGATCCAGCGTATTGGGATAATATGCCAGGGAGGAAATCTCAACTCCCTTCTTTGCACATAACGCCTTGATTTCCGCTGCTTTTTCCTCTGTCATGTTTGCAACATCAATATGGCTGACACCCGCATATCTCCTCTGTGCCCCTCCCTGCGGCCAGCATGCTACTTCAAGGCATTCCAGATTATTTTCCGCCGCAAAATCCACAACCTCTTCAAATGTCATCCCTTCACAGATCGCTGTGATAAACCCTAACTTCATACTTATCCTCCTCAATCAATCATAACCTTTCTTGTCATTTCGCCCTTTAGTGGTACCGGAATATACGCGGTCCTTGTACATACGGTCAGTTTCACTTCATGCTCACCTTTTTCGAGCCCGCCTTCTTTTAACACCCTGACTGTTGCCGGTACTCCATACTCCCATTTTATTTCCGCTACGGTTTCCATTTCCTGAAGCGTGAACCAGTCAATATGGTCGGAGGTAAAGCGAATGTCCTCCTCCGGTACTTCTTTTCCGTCTACTTCAACCTTGATAAAGTTCACCATGGATAAAGGAATCCCCCGGTAATAAGTAATGTGTGTCTGCATTTCGTATCCGATGATTTTGCCTTCCTCTTCTACATTCCTGCATGTATTTTCAATAAAAACATTATTATCAAACATCTCTTATCCCTCCTGTCCTTCGATTTCACGGATTAACCTCTGAATCAGCTTCTGATGTGCAGCGACCTGTTCCCTTTCTGGTATTGGTTCTCCGGGAAGTACCCAGCGGTTGCCTTCGTATTCCGTCGAAACGTATCCATTATATCCGTGATCATGCAGATACTGCAGGATACTCCTGTAATCGATGCTCCATTCCTCACCTGTTTCCGTCATTTCATACAGCTTAAAGTGGAAATGTTTTATATATTTCACATAAGGATCCATTACCGACAGCTTACAGTTCTCATAACCATCCAGATTGTTTGCATATTCCATATCCTTTGCCGGGTCCTTCACATAAGACATCAGCTTTTCATCCATCTTTCCGCCGATTTCCTTCGTAAGACGGAAGGTATCTCCGCCCGCTTCAAAAATCTCGTTTGCGTAACGGATCAGCTCCGGATTTGTCCCATACAATTTCGAACAGTAATTGGCAACGACCCTCGGAGGACGCTTCATAAAAATACTGGTATCGGGAACAATACCGACATAAGGGGAGTCCAGACGAACCATTTCCTCCAGGAATTCTTCGGTCTTTCGAACGCCAAATCCAAGCCCGCCATGAATCTCAATACACATCGCTACATCATATTTCTCCGCGGTTTCCAGACATGGCTCAAGAATCCATGCAGGAACCATTGATACCAGCCGGATGACCTTAAAGCCCAGCCTGTGTGCCATAATGATCTCTTTTTTAATTAATTCTACACATTCCCGCTTCGTCAGTTCTCTGTTCTTATACAGATTCGTATTTAAGAAGACATCCGCACAGGCAAGCCCCGGATGATATTTTTTCATCAGGGCATCCCATTCCCTGTATGTATCTTCCGAAGGAGTCGGAGTACCTTTCAACATCTGGTCCGGCAGAAGCTCAATTCCGTCCACATGCAGCTCCTGCATATATTTCATCATATCCTCCAGATTCATTTTGCCATGCAGATATTGATACTGAAGGCTGTACAGACTTACACTTGTTTTTATTCCCATATTCCATCTTCCTTTCCATATATGATAGTAGCAAGACACCCTGCCGGTTGTACGGCAAGGTGTATGCTCATCTTTTTGATACCATCGTATGCGGAAAGGCTGCCGGCGGCAGGCTTTCCGCGCACTGCTGGCCTTCCGCACACGGCAGAATTTCCGCGCGCTGCTGGATTTCCGCGTGCTGCAGGTCATGCCTTTTCTGCTATATGGTTTTCATCCAGTTCTTTTCGTATTTTCTGCGCTTCATCTTCATCAAGATTCCACATCAATGTGACAACCGTTGCTAATGCAAATGCGATTGCAGGAATCAGATTTGCCGTAATATTAATTCCTTTGAGTGCCTCTGCTGTCTGTTCCGCATTTGCCACATATCCAAACGCAGCCATGATCGAAACGCCTACTCCGGCCACTGCCGTACCTGCCTTTGATGCCAGTCCGTTTGTCGCGTATGCGGCCCCGTCAGCGCGTACGCCGGTATAATATTCCGCGTAATCAATCGCGTCTGCAAGCATACTCAGGATAAGAGGTGATCCTACGGACAGCAGGCCAAACAAAAAGGTCGCAACAGTCAACATCGCAATATTATCCGCCGGGATAAAGAAGATCCACAGCAGCATCAACGCGCTTGTACCATTTGCCACGGCAAGAACCTTTTTCTTTCCAAACTTTGCCGCCAATCCAGGAATAAACATAATTCCAATAATTCCGCCGATCGATGGAAGCGTCATCAGCGGGCTGATCAGATCCATTCTTTTCACTACATATATATAGTAGTAGACCACGACACCGATTCGTCCCATGAATCCGCACATTACAAAGAACTGAATACATACAGCCTTTAAAATATGTTTATTTGAAAAAATGGTACGGATCGTATCACTCAAAGGAACTTTTTCTTTACTCACCGGATGAACAACCTCTTTGCTGGTAAAAAAGGTAATATAGAGACTGATGCATCCGACAATGGCAAAGATAGCAGCCGTAAGCTGATATCCACGTCCGGACGGTGTGTCAGAGCCGCTGAAAAAAAGGATCATAGGCATCGCCGCAAAGTTAATGATCAGCATTCCAATGTTCATTCCATTCATACGGAATGCCGCCAGTGAGCTTCTTTCCGCTATATTGGAGGTCATAACTCCGGCCAGCGCCCCATAAGGCACATTTACTGCCGTATACAGCATTCCGGCTATAATATAACTGATCGCCGCGAAAGCGATCTTTCCTCCCATACTGAATCCGGGATTTGTGAATACAAGCGCTGAAAATATTGCCAGAAACGGTGTGCCGAACAGCATGTATGGCCGGAACCTTCCCCATTTCGTATTTGTCCTTTCCGCAATTGCCCCCATCATAGGGTCATTTACAGCATCCCATATTCGCGCCACAAGAAAAATTGTTGTTACGACCGCCGGCGTTATGCCAACCACATCCGTATAAAAAACACTTAAGTAGGAGCCTATGAACGTCCAGCAGAACTGGCTTCCAAAATCTCCGAATAAATATCCGATCTTACTGCTTAATGGTAATTTGTTTCTATTGTTCTCCATTTTCCTTTTATTTCCTCTCTATACGATAACCATATGTTTTTTACTATATGTCCCTCCAAAGAACGTAGTATATTCTGCTTCATCATCGAACGTGTCGACCTCCGGCGGCATATAAGAGCAGCTTGCCCCAAATCTTACCGTCACATCATGGAAGCCCTGGGAGAGTCCTCCCTCTTTCATGACTTTTAACGCGGCAACGTCTGTCACTCTCCAGAAATCCGTACTGTTTTCTGCCATTTCATCTGTTGTATAGTCTTTTCCGCCGATGTTCCAGATGACCGTATTCCAGGGAAATGTTTCTCCGTCCACGATCACACGGCCCGGACGGATCTGGCTGAGCCAGACCCCCTTATAGTAATCAGACCGGACACATACCTGAAATCCAATGACCTTCCCGTCTTTCTCCAGATTGTGAAACCCTCTGTATTGAATCACATCTTTTTCAAGCATTATCATTTCCTCCTATTATGAGCACTTAGTGCCTGTCCTTTAGGCACTTACGTGCGAGTTATAGTTACCGGCTCCTTAGCGAGGTCTTGTCGAGCTTAGGAGCTGTGTAACTTCTTTAGTATCCCAACTGACGTTTCATCATAACATGATGCTTCCGTAACTCCTGCGAAGTAAAGCCCCGCTCTTCCTTCTTTTCACCCTCATATTCACTAAGGAGATAGCCTTCCCAGTTGTGTTCCTTCAGAACCTTTATGATCTCCGCATAAGGAATCGTCAGCTCATTGAAATTGTCATCCATCTTGTTAAATTTTGCATGGATACATTTTACATAAGGAAGAATCGGGACAATTTCCTCCGGCAGGGAATGATCCATATCATGTGAATAAACCAGGACACCCGGCACGTCAAAGCGATTCTGAAATACGCTCAGGTCAATATTCAATCCGAAATTCTTTGTCCCTGTCTCATCTATAAATTTAATAAATTCTTTTACGGCAGGGCTTGACAGCGTCATCGGCAGATGGATCTCCGGGCACATGATCACATCGTATTTTTCAGCTTCCGGAAGTACGCTTTGGATAATCTCTTTCCATCCATCCTCCGGCATTCCATCCCCGGTTTCTTCTGTCGGATTTTGAATTCCCATCTTTGTACGCAGCACTTTGAATCCAAGGGCATGGGCGATCTTAAAATCATTGACCAGCATACGTCTCGCTTCTTCCAGATTGATTCCTCTTGTTTTATAGAGACGTGTATCGATCCAATGTCCATATTCCGCAGGTTCAATTTTATAGGTATCGCAGAGCCTGTTCCATTCCTTCAGGAATTCATCGCTTAATTCCGGATAGCTGTCAATATGGGAATTTGCAAGAATTTCTACTCCGGTCGCCCCCATATCATACAAATCCTGAAAGCAGTCCTCCAGGTTCATAGAACGTCCATATTCACCGGAATAACTATAGATAGATACGCCTCGTTTTATTTTCTTTTCCATAGCCGGTCTCCTTATTCAAATCGAATCTCTTTCTTTTCTTCAGCAGAGCGGTAGATCGCGTCAAGAACCTTTGTTACCACAAGTGCCTGTTCTGGTTTTACGACCGGCTCTGTTCCCTTCTGCACCGCTTCAAGCCATTGCCTGCAGTCGATCACGCCTTCTTCGTCACCGCCGCCTCCGAAGTAAGCCACTCCGCCTACGGCAGAGACTGTTTCCTGCATCAGTTCTCCGTTCCTTCCTCTGTTATAAATGACTTCCGGAACCTGATAACTCATACCTGACCGTACCTCCGCGCCGGCAAGTGTGCCGCACAGTGTTGTAGACGCTTCTTTTGATTCCAGTACGTTCAGCGCCCAGCTTGCTTCCAAAGTGATTGCCGCCCCGTTCTTCATCTTGATGAATCCCATAGCAGAATCCTCTACCTCGTAGGTCTCCGGATCCCATGGTCCGAAAATATTTCCCTCTGTTGCCTGCTGGAGATGTCCCAGCTTGTAGAATACGGATCCCGTTACACTTTCCACATCGTAGTTATCCATGCACCACAGAGTAATATCCAGCGCGTGGGTACCGATATCGATCAAAGGCCCGCCGCCCTGCAGTGCCTTGTTCGGAAATACACCCCAGGTCGGAACCGCTCTTCTTCGTACGGCATGCGCTTTTCCATAGTAAATCTCACCCAGATCACCTTTCTTGCAGGACTTGTACAGGTTCTGCACATCCTTACGGAAACGATTCTGATAACCTACCGTAAACTGCATGCCGGATTTCTTCCATGCGTCTACCATTTTCTGTGCCTCTGCCGGACTGTGTGACATTGGCTTCTCACAGTACACATGCTTCTTCGCCTCGAATGCTGCGACCGCGATCTCACTATGGGAAACATTTGGTGTACAGATATGTACGACCTCAACCTCCGGATTTGCAAGGAGCTCTCTATAATCCGTATAAACCTTTGCCCCCGGCGCTCCAAATTCTTCCGCCGCCTTTTGCGCCCTTTCCTCGATAATATCGCAGAAAGCTACGATCTCATTCAATTCCTCATTCTTTTTTAATGCCGGGAAATGTTTCTGATTCGCGATTCCTCCGCATCCGATTACAGCGATTTTCAATTTACTCATTTTTTGTTACCTCCTGTGTTTTGATAAGTACATATTACACGAAATATAAAATCGCTTCTTTTCCGAATATTTCTGTTTTTTTGCGGTAATTTGTCAGCATAAAATACTTTCCAAAAAAAAGGACAAAAACCATAACAGATTTTTGCCCTTTCCCGTTCTTAAATTTTACTGCTTTTCCAGTGAAATCCACCTCATTTCATGGGGTTTCATCTGAATGCTCAGCTGTATTTTCCCCTGCACGGCCTGCACATTGCGTACAGATACCTTCGGCACAGATATATTTCGCAGATAGGTAATATCCTCTGCGCGGAGCTCTCCGGGACATCCCATCTCCACCCAGTTATCCAGAGCGCTTCCTGTATCCGGATTCAAAATTTTCTGATAAATCATATAAGAACCGCTTCTTTCCAGATGCTCCAGCGCAATCTCTATCGTAATACTGTCAGAATTCGTGAATAAATATTCCAGTTCATTTGGACGGTAAGAATCCTCTTCTTTCATATAATATCCGGCGCCCAGTTCTTTATTATTATACAGAAGGATCTGTATATTTCCGGATTTTTCTCCTGTGATCAGAAAGCAGTCCTTTTTCTCTATCTGATATTCACCCATTTGATCTAAAAATTCAAAAGCATAGAAGGAAGGCTTACAGATCCCATCCTTGGTTATAATTCCTGCGCTTCCGCTCAATATATATACGGAATCATAATATTCATTCAGCAGATCCGTAGCATACCAGATTCCGAGAGCATCCACTAACTGATAATTCTCAACTACATTTTTCAAAATATAAGTTCCTTTATGGCAGCTATCCTGAATATAATTTCTGTTTGCCATACTATTGCTCCAGTCCGTCACATAATATTCTCCCTGGTAGTCCTGCTCTTTCAGGAACTCTCTGACCATATGGATCCCCTTTGCCAGAAAATCTTCATTTGTTATTTTCCTGTAGCCTCCGAATTCCATCTCACCTGCATAAGGCATATTCATTGTTGTAAATATATCCGGTTTGTTCTCATTTGACAGAAAGTCTGTCACAAGCTCTTTCATCAGCGATTCATTTGGCATTACAAGAAGGCCCGGACCTGCCACCCTGGCATTTGGGATATTCTTCTTGATAATCTGGTATCCTCTGTTCCAGACGGTTTTTGTACTGTAATAATCCGACTCATAATAAGGATGTTCATTTAGAAAGAAGGTGATCTCAAAAATCCATTCCTCTACCACTTTTCTTCCATACCTTTTGGCAATATGCAAAAGAAACTGCTCCAGCAGCCTTTCCCATTCTTCCTGGCTGTGAAATCGAATTCCCTCTTCTTTGCTGTAAAGAACCTTATTCTCACTTGCCATCGCTTTATTGGAACGTACACCCAGATCAAAAAATATTTTATATCCATGGCTCACACAGAAGTCCAGAATTCCGTCAATCTTACTGAAATTCGGTGTTTCTTTCTTTTTCTTTCCGTAAATCATCATCTGTTCGGAAAATAAATTCCAGATGCGGATATATTCAAAATTTAATCTTTCCTTCAACATAGGAAGAAATGTCCTCATTGCCGCCGTATCCAGTATATGAGCCGGTCCTACATTCAGGATATGGTTCCTCCACCGGTGACATTCTGTCTGATTTTTCACATTCACCCTGTAGTATTGCCGATGATCGCTCTTTTGCTTCACCTCTTCTTTTTCCTGAAAAATCCGGCTCAGTTTCTTCCTCTCTTCCCCGTATTTTTCTTCCTTAGACTCCATCCGGTACGTTTCTCTGTACTCTGTGGGCGTAATCCCAAATGCCTCCCGAAAGTCCTTATTCATGGCAGATGGTGTTGAAAATCCCTGGTTGACCGCGATTCTTGAGATCGGATTCCGTGTATTCAGCAGTTCATCCGCTGTCTTTTGCAGCCTTACCTTTTTTATATACTGCACAAAAGATTCTCCGGTAGCTTTTTTAAAAAATCTGGAAAGAGAAGAGGGCGTCATATATACTTTTTCCGCGATTTCTGTCAGGCTGACCGTATTCTGGTAGTTCGCGTAGATATAATTCAGTATCTGAGAGATTCTCTGATCCTGGAAATATTGCTGATCCCCTGTCTGGTTCCCTGTATCCACCTGAAAATTTTCGAGCAAATAATCCAGTATTCTGTATTGCTCTCCGAACAGCAGAAATTTTCGGTGTTCCTCCTTGATATAAGCCATCAAAAGCGCCTTGACATATTCCCTTAGCTCCGTATATTTATGTCCTTTTTCCAGAATACTGTTGCAATTCAGGTAAATATAATCTTCATTCCGAAAATGGCAGATCATCTGATAGGAAAACTGGATTTTACAGACCAGCGCTCCCTTTTACGTCCTCCAGCTGCTCAGGCTCTCTGTCCGTGATTCCGACAATCTGAATTCCATCCATCTGTGTCAGCATTGTTTCATGCTCATGTCCCATGAACCCATGTCCTATAATTCCAAACTTTATATTATTCATTCTTTTCACCTCTAAATCTGATTGAGCACTCTGATTTTTTAATCCCCAAGATATTTTTTCATCATCTTCTGATGCCGTTCCAGCATAAGCATGGAATGTCCGGAGTTGTATTCTTCATATTCGGAAACAATATATCCTTCATAATCCGATTTCTTTATCACATCCAGGATCTCTTTATAAGGGATTGCCGCTTCCTCCAGATTCTCATATACATAATGATATTTTCCATGCATATGGAAACACATCGGCATGATATCCTTCAATCCTTCCAGTGCGAAATCAATGTCTTTTCTGAATTGAAGGAAACCATAACTGTCTCTTAAAAATTCCAGCTCCGGTTTACCGGCTCCCGCTTCCACGGCTTTTGCCTGCGCTTCTTCCTGCGGCACATCATTATACTTCATGTCCCTGATCAGTTCCAGCACCTGTTCGCTTCCCCCTGCTTTCAATGCATTATCCCAAAGCATCTTATTTGGTTTGTTTGCGAAGCATCCGAAATCAGGTACAAATCCCAGATAAGACGAACCGCTTTTTTCAATTTCTTCTCTGAATCTGGTCATCAAAGGGGAATTGGGATAATCCGGATTATGTATCTCGATTCCGACTTTTACATCATACGCTTCCGCGTAAGGCGCAAGTCTTGCAAAGTTTTCCGGCCCGATCAGATACTGCTCCCGGATTACCCTGCAGCCCAGTTTATGGGCACTTTTCACATCATTAATTGCCATCTGGAGCATTTCGTCATCAGTTAAGCTTCTTCCCGGATATAACCCTTTATCCATATTTGCCCCATAGCAGACCGGCTCCATGTCATAATGACGGCAGATCGCGTCAAATTCTCCGAGGAACTTATCACTGACATACGGATAAGACGGAATCATCTGGGAAGCTACAATCTCGAAGCCCTCTGCCCCCAGTTCCTTTGCCTTCCTGATACAATCCTCCAGGGTCATATCCCCTCTGCAATACTCTGTCGAAAAAGAATATAATGTTACACCTAATTTTATATTACTCATCTGTTCTCCCTCCCCTGTTTACTCCAATACCAGTTTTTTAGAACCACTGCCATCATTCGGCATATACATATCTTTGCCTATTTCCATATATGGAGACCGGAAAAACATGATAAATTCAATATCGTGTTCCCCTGCTTCATATCCCCCGTTTTTAAAGATTTTTATTGTTGCCGCCTCCGCAACCGGCCAGAATACATCTCCAAGCTTTGCCAACTGTACGATCCCGTACTCTTTTCCATGCAGGCAGAATGTAATATCCTGCTGTGCCACCTCTTCCCCATCGATCTTCACTCTAAGCTCATCGATTGCAGATAAAAAATGGCCTCTGTAATAACTGAGTTTTACGTCAAACTGGCATCCTGTCTTTTTCCCCTTTGCATAGATGTGCTTTAGAGAATCATCACAAACAACATCTGTAAAATTCAAACGAAGTGCTATCATTTTTTACATCTCCTTTTTATAATATCCCATTTATTGCGCAAGTAAATTTCTTTCCATCTGAATGTGACGGGCAATTTGTTCTTCAGCGTCATTCTGCATAAAAAGATGCCCCTCATATTCCGTTATGATCGTCCCTTCAAAGCCTGATTCTACGATCAGCTTCAAAAGCGTTTCATAAGGAATTGTAGTCTCGATACAATCTTTTCCGATATGGTAGAATTTTCCATGATAATATTTTGACTGGGGAATGACTGTCTTAAACCCTTCTATATCCGCGGGTTTGAATGAAAGTGAGCCAAACCAGTCGCTGACTGCCATTTTCTCGGCGAGCCCGCCTCCCATCTCTTTCATCTTTTTCTGCATTTCTTCTTCCGTAAAGCCGGCCCAACGATTTTGTATGATATACTCCAGATTTTCTCTCTTCGCCCCCATATCAAGGAAACGCTGAATCTGGATTTCATTCGGTCTTTCAATAAAACATCCAAAATCCGGAACAAATCCTACCCATGGAGAATTCAGTTCGTTGAATATCCGGAGAAGCTCCTGTACCTCCGGATCACTTGGCTGTGACGGGGAATGAATCTCATAGCAGACAACCACTTCAAATTTTTCGGCGATATCAGCGATCTTTGGATATAATCTTTCAGGGATCCCAAATCCACGCAAAAATTTGCATCCCAGTTTATGCGCCGTCATAAGATCATAGATAACCTGGGTGAGCCTTTCCTCGTCATCCATATCATGGTCATAATGTTTCGCGAAATCCACATATCCGCCATAACTAAAAAGCTCTATATCGTACTTTTTTGCTGCCTCTAATACTTCCTGAATTTCCTTTTCCGAAGGGATGGGATAATTTTGGAACATCTGTGCCCCTACGATTTCCGCCTTGTGGACTCCAATTTTCTGCATTTCCCGGAACATTTCTTCAAATCCGTATTCATCCTCTTTCACAAATCGTTCCGTAAAGCCATATAGAGAAACGCCCAAATCAATTTTACTCATGAAATCTCCCTCCCTTTTCCAAGCTTCATCTTCTTGATAGCCGAACCATCGATCATGCCGTATTCACCCGGGGCAAAGCTCATGTAAGGACTCTTATGGATGACTGTAACCTCAACCTCATGCTCTCCGTCCTTCAGCTCATAATCCATAATCTTCAAATGCATGGGGATTTTTATTCCCCAGTATTCCGCGAAAAGCTCTTTTAGCTGTCCGACCGGAAATACTTTTCCGTTTAACTCAGCCATGATTTTTGCGGACGGAATTTCGTTCCCATCGATTTTCAGCCTGATTTCCTGTACGCTGGATAACGGCAGGCCGCGGTAATAATTGATTCTCAGATCCAGATTGATCCCGATTTTTTTCTGATTCAATAAAATCGGATAAAACCCGTCTTCACGAAGCACCCTGTCCTCAAATCCACATTTTATAAATTTTGTCGGCATTTTTATCACCTTCCCTGTAGTTTTGTTATTGTTATCTTATCAATTAGATTGTCTTTTTTCTTTTCCATTTTCACCTTGATTTTTTTCTTTTCTTTTCCTTGTAATGGCAAAAAATATATCTGCTGCAAAAATTTGTTAGTTTTTTTGTCTCCAAAAATCTATTCCCAACAGGAAAAATGGCTGCCGCTCCTGAGATTTTCCTAATCTCTGGCGCAGCAGCCACTTGTTTCGTCTTCGTATCTGTCCTTTTAACTTCTTTCCTTTTTTATGCCTTCCTGTCACCCATTTTTCTACGGAGTAATGCCTTCTGGAATTCATCTACCCCTATCCCTACATAAAATACTCCTGCAAGCATTGCTGCTCCGATCTGGATTGGAAGGCTTCCAAGTGAAGCAGCCTTAAGCGGCCCCATGATCGTCAAACCTATAGCCCAGCCACACAACCAGGCCGGCGTGTATATATACTTTCCAAATGTTTCTCCAATGAGCACTGCCAGACCACCCATGATAAATAAGGTAAGATATAATTCAATATCCGGATTCCATGAAAGTTTTTCCATCGTCCAAATGGCAGCTACCGCCCACAGGTCACCTGCTATAAATCCCAGCGCTATTTTCAGCGCGTCCTCCCTTTTATTTCCATTTGTCACATAAAGTCCCGCGCAGATCAATGCCACAGCTCCTGTACGGATTCCAATATATGGGGCTAAAACAGCCCAGACCGGAGGGATTAACGCTATACCAAATGCCAATGTCAGCATATGATATCTTTTTGTTATTTTTTCATTCATTTCATTTTACCTGACTACATAACTTGTATGTAACAATTCATGCGCCCGTTTACCGCCTGCAGTTCCCAGGAATTTCTTATAGATTTCCTGAATAGCAGGGCTTTCATGTGATTTACGTATCTCACTTTCAGCATCATTTTCATATAACGCATCTGCCCTGAGCTGCGGGACATCATTTAAAGCACGGACCGCTGCCGGTTGATGAGGCTGTCCACCGCCATTGACACATCCCCCCGGACAGGCCATAATCTCAACAAAATGATACTTCGCTTCTCCCGATTTTATTTTTGTCAGAAGCGCATTTGCGTTAGCCAGGCCAGAAGCTACGGCTACTTTGATCACCTTACCGCCCACTTCTACGGAAGCTTCCTTAATGCCATTCATACCACGCACCTTCGTATACTCCAGATCGTCTACGGTCTTCCCGGCAAGCTTCTCTACAGCCGTACGAAGCGCGGCCTCCATCACACCACCGGTCGCGCCAAAAATAACTCCCGCACCGGTTCCCTGTCCTAATGGGGCATCAAATGAAGCTTTCGGGTCCATAGCTTCCAATTGAATCTGCGCGTCTTTTAACAATTTCGCAAGCTCATTGGTCGTGATCGATATATCCACATCCGGTACACCCGCGCCACTCTCATTCTCTCTTGTGATTTCAAATTTTTTCGCGGTACATGGCATCACACTGACCATCACAATGTTTTCTTTATGTACGCCTTCATTGGCCGCGATATAAGATTTCACAATTGCTCCCTGCATCTGGTGTGGTGACTTGCAGGTAGAAATATGATCCAGCATATCCGGATAAAAATGTTCCGCATATTTCACCCATCCCGGACAGCAGGACGTAAACATCGGCAGTATCCCATCCTTCTGGATTCTCTCTAATAATTCATTTGCCTCTTCCATAATGGTAAGATCTGCTCCAAATTTTGTATCAAATACTTTGTCAAATCCCATCTTATGAAGCGCGTCCGCAATTCTTCCCTCAACATCTACACCAATCGGAAATTCAAACGCCTCACCTAACGCGGCCCGGACTGCCGGCGCCACCTGGACAACTACATATTTCTCCGGATCAGCTAATGCTTCCTTCACGAGATCTGTCTGATCCTTTTCTGTCAATGCACCTACCGGACAAACTGCCACACATTGACCGCAATTTACACAACTGGAAGCCGCAAGCCCCTTTGGAGAAGAAGGTGTTACAACCGTATCAAGCCCTTCTCCGCATGCTGTGATCGCAGATATCGCCTGCATTTTAGCACAGACATTTATACAACGTTTACATTTGATACATTTATTATTATCCCGGACCAGCACTTTGGAAGATAAATCTAAATATTCGATCTTTTCGACCGGAAGCTCGGCCTCATCTGTAAAGCCATATTCATGCAAAAGCTCCTGAAGTTCGCAACTTGTAGAACGCAGGCAGTACAGACAAGATTTATTATGCCGCGCTAATATCTTAGCCAGAGCCTCTTTCCGCGCCGTAATAACTGCCGGAGTATTTGTCGCGATCTCCATTCCTTCTTTCACCCGGGTCGTAGAAGCATTCACGATCTCTCCATCAACTTCAGCCACACATACACCGCTTTCATCAATGTCTACCACACCCTTTAAATAATATAAAGTCGGAATAGAATGCTGCAGATACTCCTTCGCCAGCTTTCGTGTTTCAAAGGAAGCATCTAAAATCGTGATCCCTTTTTTCATCGTATACTCATAGCCATTCATCTTAAATGTAACGTTTGCCATTATCTACACCTCCCTACACATAGTATTCTTCCACATGGCCTTCTGGGATCTCATACCCTTCAGGACGCACCGGATAGCGCCACATAGGAATGTCTTCCGTAAAAAGTTCCATCTCTCCATCGATTCCCTGCTTAATATTGATCCATTTGAGCCAGTTCTTATTATCCGTATCCGGATAGTCCGTACGATAATGCGGATACATGATCCCACGGGATTCTTTTCGCATATCAGCAGCACGGTAGATCATCTCCAGACATAAAACGGTATCCGCCGCTTCCAGGCATTTCGACAAAGAATGAGGATCGTCTGCCGTGAGATCTGGAATCATCTTTTTCATTTCCTCAATATCGGCAAATACCTTCTGTATCTCATCGGCATTTTTCGTAATACATTTATTCACATCGAAAATATATCGTTCGATCATATCAAATATTTCTTTTGGTTTATGCCCGCCTTCCCGATTTAACGGAGCGTAGATTTTTTCCTTTAATGCTTTTAACTGTTCCAGATTGATCTCATCAAATTCCGCTTTGGAAGCATATGCCGCAATACTGTCCCCGGCCATCATACCGGTAGTCGAAGCATTTCCCAGGCCGTCGCCTCTGGTCCAGCCAAAATAAGCATTACCCTGCGTTGTAATCTTCCCCGGTGCCCAAAGTCCGTCCACATCCGTCTTGATATCCGTATCTACTTTTATTGGTTCTACCTGAAGTACGGTTTTGATCGTTGTCTCCGGGGCATTTCCGATCTCTCCGGAAGTACGTATGGTTTTTTCAAATACATGCTCTTCCCATTCCAATTTGTCACGGAACATACGCTGCGTAGTTTCATCCATTCCCTGTCCGCCGATCATAGCCCGTACTTCATCCGGATGTTCAAGATCGCACCATAGCGGTCCATTTCCCTTTTTTACTTCCTGCACCATGCCTTCCACAAGCCGCGGTGTTACCTCCCACTCCTTATGGCCGATATAGTGATCCGTAATATTCATGCCGTCCTTATTGCAGATCATGTTAAATCCGCCATAGATTGGAGTATTTGTCTTCTTAAATACCACATCAACCTGTGTGGAAAATTCAACATTTCTCATAATTGCCCCAACACGGTACATTGCTCCGACCCCCGTACCGTATCCCATAAACTCCAGACCGATCTTTTTAAAATGGCACCCTTGCGTTGCCATCGCGGTAGCCTTTGCATGGAAAATCTGAAACTTCATATGATCCATATCAAATCCGACCGCGCCGATCACTTTTCCTTGATCGCTGGTCAGTAATTCAAATATATTGACACGGCTCAGCAGCCGGATTCCCAGCTTCAATGCAAATGCCCTCAATTGTTTACAGACATGGATAGAAACCCCTCCCATATCCAGGGCATCTGGGATAAACGGCAATGGTGTCGCATTTCCCTCGTCATCACAGGATGTGATCACACCGCAATGTTTCATATAATCAATATTGTCCCTGTGTACTTCCAGATACTTTTTCAGAAATTCCTGGTCGTTCATGAATGGTGTATGCGCGTGTACCAGATATTTCAGCGCATTCATGACTCCATCCGGATGTTTGGAAGTCGCACGAATACCATTACCGGCCTTTGTTGCCTGGCCGTTCCATCCGATGATCCCTTTGTCAACCACCAGAATATCCAGTTCCGGATTATTTTCTTTCGCTCTGATCGCCGTCACCAGACCGGACATACCACCGCCGACTACTAAGATATCAGAAGTATAAAGTTCGCCATAATCTTTTACGTTTTTCATTCGTGTATCCCTCCTTACGCTTTTTCCAGTGTCACCAGTCCGGCACTGTATTCCAACGGATCCACCTGTAAAAACTGAACCGGTGTAATATCAATCACATTATTCAGACAATCCATCTCACATTGCAGACATAACACACACTCATCCGGATATTTTGGATATGCATGATGATTTTCTTCATCCCACTGCCACACATTTTCCATGCAGCGCCGGATACACCTTTTACATCCGCAGCAACGCTTTGTATCTACCGTAAATTTTACACTCTGCTGCTGGCCTTTGTTTGTTACAACCATAGAAACCTCCTTACTCTTTTCATTAATTTTGTAAATGCTGATGTGTATAATCTAACACCAGCATAAATGAACTTGTTCCTTCTGACATGCCATGAATATACAGCATGTCCTTCTGATATTCGTAGTGCAGTGTCACCTTTTGGCCGAGCACTAATTCTTTATTATATTTTACCCATACGAAGCCCGGTGCCCGGCTCTCCAAAAGCAATTCCCTTGCAAGACACATTGCCCAATCCAAATAACAGGAATTATTCAGATGACCGTTGATATCCATTTCCTCCGCCTGCACAATACGAGATACCTTACTCTCCATATGATCTGGGAAATCCATCTGCAGCGGGGGAAGTCCGGGCTCTCCCTGTAACGCGATCTCAGGGATTGCGTCCAGCCCGGAAATAGGCGCCGTCAGCTTCCTTGTCTCACGATCCATTAACACGAACAACGACGACGCACATACCAAAGGATAACCCTCCTGTGTATAAAATGCATATTTTCTTGGATACATTGCATTTTTCCTTTTACCTGGCCATACACGAAGTACTATGGTGTCTCCACAGGCCGGAAGCTGTTTGATCCAGTAGGCAGTCCATGCGATCACCCATAGTTTCTTTTCTTTCTCAAATTTTTCCCGGCCCAGGTTCCAGAGCTTCAGATGCTCTGCTGTTATTTTCTCCACCTCTCTGGCCAGATCACCAGGCTGCATGGTTCTCCTTGCACCTGTATTGCAGTCTATAACATTGATTACTTTCTCATAAACTCCGTCCGGACATTTTTTTATATATACAGGAAACATTTATTCAAAGTCAAAGCCTTCCCAAACAGGCTTACCAGTATAAATCCTTGCTTCCTCCTCACCGGAAAGGACACGGATCGCCCCCGACGCAAGGGCTTCTGTCTCATAGCTGCCAGGATATACATAAACCGGCGCGATCCATTCCAGATCTTTCTTTAAGCTTTCCACCAGCTCTTTATCATATGCGAGGCCGCCCGTCATAAGAATCGCGTCCACCCGGCCCTTCAATGCGCCTGCCATCATGGCTGCCCACTTTACCATGGTATATTCCATCGCGGAATATGCAAGCGCCGCCATTTTATCTCCTGCCGGAATCAGCTCATTTTTGATTTTCCTCAGATCATCCGTTCCACATAAATCCTTCAGGCCGCCGGCACGGCTAACCAGCCGATTGATTTCATCAACCGTCTTTCCTCGTTTCAGCATTGTCACTACATCATCCATACAGATATCGCCGGTACGATTGGGAGAAATGGGTCCCTGCCCATCTCCGATCCGTGTCTGATCGATCGCCCTGCCCTTTTGATGCGCGCCAATACTGATACCGCCGCCCATGTGCATGATAATGTAATTACAATCTTCATAATGCTTTCCCTGACGTTTGGAATGCTGGATTGCTACCTGTTTCATATTGAGAGGATGCGCGTGAGAAGGCCGATAGAGACCTTTGATACCTGTCACTCTGGCTTCATCACATAACTCATCCGTACTCATTGGATTTACAAAATATGCCGGAACACCCAGCTTATCCGCAATATCTTTCGCCATAACAATTCCCAGTGTTGCCGCATGATGGATTCCTGCCGCGTCATTCCAGGCATGCTGATAAGCAAGATCGTCTATGATATAGGTACCGCCCTCACAGGAATACACTCCCACACCACGGCCGGCCACCGCATGGATCGTTTTCAGATCCACCCCATTCTTTTCTAACATTTTAAAAATCTTTTCTTCCCGGATCGGGGCCTGTTCTCCAAATGTCGTACAGCCTTCAAATTCATCCGGTAATGTATCGATATTCAAATCAAGTATAATCTTCTCTCCTTTGGCAACACCAATCTTCGTGCTGGTAGAGCCTGGATTTACAGTCAAAATCGTATATTCACTCATATTCGTAACCTCTTGGATTATTTAATGTTGCTGTTCGCTGACGCCAGTGGACTATAACTAAGTCACAAACCACCACTTCAAGTGGTGGTTTGAAAAAGCCCTGTAAGGGCGA
>CAZFXM010000008.1:0-110327 GCA_964523125.1 uncultured Clostridium sp.
CAGTTAAGAAAATAAGGAAATTCAAGGGAATCGAGTTTCCGAGAACACACTACTTTAAAAAGAGGTGCCTATGAGAGTCATTGCGGGAAGTGCGAGAAGATTACAACTAAAGACGCTGGACGGTATTGATACAAGGCCTACGACGGACCGGATCAAGGAGACATTGTTTAATATGATAGCACCCGGCATTTACGACTGTATTTTTCTGGATCTGTTCAGCGGAAGCGGCGGTATCGGAATCGAAGCACTCAGCCGCGGCGCGAAGGAAGCTGTCTTTGTAGAAAAGAATCCAAAGGCAATGGCATGCATCAAGGAAAATCTAAAGTTTACAAGGCTGGAGAATAAGGGCCTGACATTGACCCGGGATGTTATGACTGCATTGTACCAGTTGGAAGGCGAAAAGGTATTTGATTATATTTTTATGGATCCCCCATATCATCAGGGGCTGGAGAGAAAAGTTCTGGAATACCTGGCTGGTTCGGCACTGGTTTACGAAGACACGGTGATTATTGTGGAAGCCTCAAAGGAAACAGATTTTTCATATTTGAATGATCTGGGATTCACTTTGCTGAAGGAAAAGGTATATAAGACGAATAAGCACGTTTTTATGGAAAAATCCGGAAAGGAAGAGATATGCTGAGAGCAATTTACCCGGGAAGCTTTGACCCGGTCACATACGGACATTTGGATATTATGGAAAGAAGCAGTAAAATAGTGGATGAACTGATTGTCGGGGTATTGAATAATAATGCGAAAATGCCGTTGTTTTCTGTAGAAGAACGTGTTAAAATGTTAAAAGAAGTGACGAAAAAATTTGATAATATCGTAATCGTACCGTTTCACGGGCTTCTGGTTGACTTTGCTTCCAAGATGGAAGCGAAGCTTATCATCCGGGGATTACGGGCGATCACGGATTTTGAATATGAACTGCAGATGTCCCAGACCAACCATAAGCTTATGCCTGGTGTGGAGACTATGTTTTTGACAACAAGTATTGAATATTCCTATTTAAGTTCTACAACAGTGAAAGAGATTGCCGCTTTTGGAGGAGATACCTCGCAGTTTGTGCCGGAAGTGGTAGGAGAGAAACTGGAAGAGAAGATGAAAGCGAAAAGGAGCGTGTAGATTATGAGCAGCCGCATTGAGCAGATTATTGAAGAGATTGAAGAGTATATTGACAGAGATTGTAAATATCAGCCGTTGTCCACAACGAAGATCATTGTGAATAAAGAGCATCTGGACGAGCTTCTGCGGGAACTGCGGATGAAGACACCAGATGAGATCAAGCGGTATCAGAAGATCATTGCGAATCGTGACGCGATCCTGGCGGATGCCCAGGCAAAGGCAGATGCCTTGATTGAGGAAGCGCAGATGCAGACAAACGAACTGGTCAGCGAGCATGAAATCATGCAGCAGGCTTACGCCCAGGCGAATGAGATTGTGACACAGGCGACAGCCCAGGCGCAGGAGATTGTGGATAACGCGACGGCGGATGCCAATGCGATCCGGATCGGCGCCATCCAGTACACGGATGATCTGATGGCCAATGCGGAAAGCATCATCGGCCATACGCTGGACAGCTATACGACCAAGTATGACGGACTGATCAATTCCCTGCAGGAATGTTATGATGTTGTCCGGACGAACCGTGCGGAGCTGTCGATCCCGGACGAGAACGCGGGCGCATATGACCAGCAGAACGGGAATCGGGAATAATCCTGTTTCAGAATAATAAAAGGAAAAGAGAACCCAATAGACTGGCAGTCAGCGCGGCTGCCAGTTTTTGCATGAGATAGGGCAGGAGTGGAAATCCAGCCTTCTGGACCATACACTGTGTCTGCGCGGCGGCACAGAATCCACCGAAGGAGGTGAGCCCTAAGACTGCCGGGTATAAAAGCTTTAAAGGAAGCCGCATTTCCCGAAGGAGGACCAGGCCGTTGGTGACTTCCAGAAGAGGAAGCAAGGCAGATAGTGCGGGCATGGGAAAGGGGACCGCTTCGAACAATGACAGAAGGACGGAAAACAGGATGATATATCCGCCTACTTTTACAAGTGTTTCGAAGCTGTCCATAATGCAGTTGTCAATATCCTGAAAAGACCAGGCATTTTTTGTGAAACCAGACTCCTTCAGATTTACAAATGCAGATTGCGTTGGTTTCAGGAAAATTTTTCTTGTATAAAAACTGACCAGGATAGGAGAAACCATCAGGATTACGAGGGTGGGTATCAGAAGGGAATCATTTTCCAGTGTCTTCCATACTACGTAATTCAGGATAAATACCGGGCTGGAATTATTACAGAAGGAAAGGAGATACCGGCCTTCCTCTTTGGAAATATATCCGGATGAAGTCAGGTCTGCCGCAGTCTTGGCACCCATGGGATAACCGCACAGAAATCCTGTGACGACTGCGAAGCTGCCATTTGGGGATACATGGAAAATGCGGGTGAGGATCGTGCCGAAGGCCGCGTTGATCAGGTGCATGTTGCCTGTGGCAAGCAGCAGGTTGGTGATCAGAAGGAACGGAAACAATGTAGGAAGAATGATCTGAAACCAGAGCAAAAGACCTTCACTTGCTCCGGTGAAGACTGCTTTTGGCGAAACAAGCATAATGGTGAATAATAAAACAATTCCGATTCCATTAAAATTTCTATGCATCTCTTCTCTTATCCTTATAATACAATGTATTAAAGATATATGAAATCGGTTGATTTTTTATGTCCGCTGTGACAAAATGGATGAAGAATCAGATTCTGGAGTAAACCGGAAGAAAGGGGAATATTTATGTCAGTATTAGAAAACATAGAACCAAAGGAAGTGTTTCATTTTTTTGAGGAGATCAGCCGGATCCCCAGGGGCTCTTATAATACAAAAGGCGTCAGTGACTATTGTGTAAGCTTTGCGAAAGAGAGAAATCTGGAAGTGGTCCAGGATGAGTGGAATAATGTGATCATTAAGAAGCCGGGGACAAAGGGATACGAAAACAGTGAACCGGTGATCCTCCAGGGACATTTGGATATGGTCTGTGAAAAAACGGAAGAGTCTGAACATGATTTTTTGACAGATCCGCTGGAGCTGATGGTAGAAGACGGATATGTGACAGCAAAGGACACTACGCTGGGGGCGGATGATGGTATCGCAATCGCAATGGCGCTGGCAGTACTGGACAGCAATACCCTTGAGCACCCGCCGGTGGAGGCCGTGTTTACTACAGATGAAGAGGTCAATATGGGCGGCGCGGCCAACATCGACCTGTCCCGTCTGAAAGGGACCATGCTGATCAATCTGGATTCGGAGGAGGATGACAGGCTGACGGCCGGATGTGCAGGCGGATTCCGGTTTTGTTGTGAGATCCCGGTTCGGAAAAGGGCAGTGGCAGGAAAAGGACTTCTGGTAGAGATATGCGGATTGAAAGGTGGTCATTCTGGTGTAGAGATCGACCAGCAAAGGGGCAATGCAAACAAGCTGGCAGGGCGGCTTTTGTATCATCTGGGCAAAAAGCAGGAAATATTTCTTGCAGAGATCAAAGGCGGCGGCAGAGAAAATGTGATCGCCTCCAAAAATCAGAGTACACTGGTAGTGAATGACACGGAAAAAGTAATCCAGGCGATTCGAGACATAAAGGAAGAATGGAAAAAGGAATTTGGCGCGGATGAACCGAATTTGGATATCCGGGTGACGGAACTTGAGGAAAAGGAATATAACGTATTTACCGAAGAATCGATGAAAAAGGTGATAGGTTTTCTTGTAAATTGTCCAAATGGGGTAGACGAATATAGCCGTTCTCTGGAAGGTCTGGTAGAGACCTCGGATAACCTGGGAGTGGTTCAATCCCAGGAGGATAGGGTACGATTTGTTGTTCTGGTCAGGAGTGGTGTTTCCTCAAAACTGGAAGAGTTCCGGGAGCGTTTGGAATGTCTGGCGGCTCTGGCGGGAGGAACCTGGAATACGGACAACGGATATCCGGCCTGGGCCTTCAAAGAGGTTTCCCGTATCCGCCCGGTCGCGGCCGATGCTTTTGAAGAGGTGTTTGGAACCCGGCCGATGATCACAACGATCCACGCCGGGCTGGAATGCGGGCTGCTCAGCGGTAAGAAGCCGGAGCTTGACTGCATTTCCTTTGGACCGAACATGAAGGATGTACATTCCTTTCATGAGCGTCTGGAAATCGCATCGGCAGAGAAAATCTGGAAGGTATTGAAAATAATTTTGAAGAGATGTAAATAATCCGGAAATCGTCACATATAGTATTAGAAAACGAACCAGGGCGGAGAGTTTTTGAAAAAGAGTGACATCAAAGCAAAAATCTATTATCTCAAGAAGCGCCGTGCCCTGCATGGGCGCAGGTTTGCTTCCACAGAGGCGTTCCGGTATTTTCTGTACTGTCTCATTCTTTGTTTTTTTCTAGTGATCAGCATACATATTCTGACATCCAGGAGCCGGTATAGCAGGCTCAATGAGGCAGTACTGGAATCTGAGGGGTATCGGAGGCAGAGGATGGAGCAGGAAATGCTGGAACATATCCGGGGGACAGAGAATCCGGGAATGGATCTGGGGCTTTACTGGCTGGAAAATCATTTCGGGCAGGAAGCATTCCCTTATCCCTGCACAGATGAAACCTTTATGAAGCTGAAAGAGGTGTGGTCCCAAAAGGAGGGATGGGAAATGTACTGCGGCGCCTGCGAAACGATCTGGAATGATCTGAGCTATTTTCCGGTTCCGGAACCTTCCAATGGGGTACAGGCAGAGGTGACTTTCGAGGATTCCTGGATGTTTGAACGGAATTATGGAGGAAAGCGGGGACACGAAGGTACGGATATCATGGCGTCTACAAATGAGCGCGGACTTTATCCTATCGTCAGTATGACAGACGGGGTCATCCTACACAAAGGCTGGCTGGAACAAGGCGGATACCGGATCGGTATTACAGCTCCCGGGGGAGGTTATTTTTATTATGCGCATCTGGATTCCTATGCAAACGTAGAAGAAGGAGATACGGTGAAAGCGGGTGACCTGCTTGGGTTTATGGGAGATACCGGTTACAGTGAGGTGGAAGGGACTACCGGGAATTTTCCGGTGCATCTGCATGTAGGGATCTATCTGGCCACGGAGGACAAGGAGATCAGCGTGAACCCTTATTATCCTTTGCGCTATCTGGAAAACCGAAGAATCAAATGTGCTTATTGATTGTATAAAATAGAGGGAAACAAATATGAGATTACCAGAAGCATTTGAAGAGAAAATGAGGCTTCTTCTACGGGAAGAATATGACAGCTACCTGCAGTGTTTTGAAGAACCCCGTCATTATGGGCTTCGTGTGAATACAAATAAAATATCAGTAGAAGAGTTTATAAAGATCGCTCCCTGGCCGCTGACACCGGTGCCCTGGATTTCTAATGGATTCTACTTTGACGGAGATCAGATACAGCCGGCAAAGCATCCTTATTATTTCGCCGGCCTGTATTATTTACAGGAGCCAAGTGCGATGACGCCTGCTGACAGGCTTCCTATAGAACCAGGTGATCTTGTATTGGATATCTGCGCGGCGCCGGGAGGAAAAGCAACGGAGCTGGGAGCTAAGCTTAAGGGAACGGGAATGCTGGTGGCAAACGACATCAGTAATTCCAGAGCCAGGGGACTTTTAAAGAACCTGGAGCTGTTTGGGATCGGAAATGTGCTGGTCACCAGTGAGGAGCCGGGAAGACTGATGCCTCATTTCCAGGGATTTTTTGATAAAATTTTGATTGATGCCCCTTGTTCCGGGGAAGGAATGTTCCGCAAGGAGAAGAAGATGATCCGGGCATGGGAGGAGCATGGACCGGGATTTTTTTCCAAATTGCAGAAAAGCATTGTGGTACAGGCGGCGGATATGCTCCGGCCGGGCGGAATGTTGTTGTATTCCACCTGCACTTTTGATCCGGGGGAAAATGAACAAATCATAGAATATTTGCGAAATACCCGTCCGGGTTTTGAAATCTGTGAGATGGAAAGTTATGAGGGCTTTTCACCAGGCTTTCCGGAATTTACAGAAAGCCGGAGCCAGGAGATGGAAAAGACAGTCCACATCTTTCCACATAAGATGAAGGGAGAGGGGCATTTTATAGCGCTTCTGAAAAAGAAGGTACCTGTCCTGTCCGGGTTGAAAGCATCTGAAAAAGAACAGGAGAGGATTACGCGGCAAAATATCAGGACAGCAGGAAAAAGGAAGCTGCCGGAAGAACTGGAAGCGTTTTTGAAGGAACTGGATTGTGAGATTGACCGGAGCAGGCTGGAGTTCCGTGAGGGAAGGGTTTATTATATGCCGGAGAAAATGCCGGATTTGCAGGGAATCCGTTTTCTACGTTCAGGCCTGCTGCTGGGAGAATTAAAAAAGAACCGTTTTGAGCCTGGACAGGCATTGGCCATGTATCTGAAAAAGGAGGATTATGGAAAAATCCTGGATTTTTCTGTGGAGGATGCCCGTGTGGTCCGGTATCTGAAAGGTGAGACTCTGGAGGTGGAGGATCTGGTTTCGGACAAAGAAAAGGGCTGGTATCTGGTGTGTGTGGATGGATATCCGCTGGGATTTGGGAAGCTGTCATCCCAGGTATTGAAGAATAAGTATCTGCCGGGGTGGAGGTGGATGTCGTAAAGCATGACAGGCCATCGGCTGTGGAGGATACCTTGTGAAACGGCCGCATGGCCATGAGGGGGTGCCCGGAGGTATATTTTTTGGCATCGGCAGGAAGGAGAAAGGGCAATGAAGCTGCGTCTGGATAAGTATCTGGCAGATATGGGACTGGGTACAAGAAGTGAAGTAAAAAAAGCAATCCGCAAGGGCCAGGTACAGGTCAATGGACAAACGGTACGGGAGCCGGAATATAAAGTAGATACGCAAGAATCCCAGGTGCTCTTTGCCGGGCAGCAGACAGAGTATGAAAAGTATGAATATTACATGCTGAACAAGCCTGCCGGTGTGATCTCTGCTACGGAAGACGCAAAAGAGCGCTGTGTCGTGGATCTGATCGAGAGCCGGAAAAGAAAAGACCTGTTTCCGGTAGGGAGATTGGACAAGGATACGGAAGGACTGCTTTTGATCACCAATGACGGAGAGCTTGCCCATCGTCTCTTATCACCGAAAAAGCATGTGGATAAAGTATATTTCGCAAAGATCCGGGGCAGAGTCACCCGGGAGGATGTGGAATTGTTTGAACAGGGTGTGGATATCGGAGAAGAGAAGAAGACCCTCCCTTCCGTTCTTCGTATTCTGGAAGAAGGAGAAATATCCAAAGTAGAACTGACCATCCGGGAAGGAAAATTTCATCAGGTAAAACGGATGTTTCAAGCCGTAGGCAAGGAAGTTTTATATCTGAAACGTTTGCGGATGGGATCGCTTGTGCTGGATGAATCGTTAGAACCGGGGGGATACCGGACATTAAACACGCAGGAGTTGGACATACTATGTTAAAAAGGATAAAAGCAGTGATATTTGATATGGACGGGTCGCTGGTAGATTCGATGTGGATCTGGCCGGAGGTAGACCGGGAATATATGGGAAAATACAATCTTTTTCCGCCGGAGACCTTCCATAAGGATATCGAAGGCAGGAGCTATGTGGAAACCGCGCAGTATTTCCTGGATACCTTTCCCACCCTTGCCTGTACTGTGGAGGATGTATGCAGAGAATGGACGGAGATGACTATGGAGCTCTACCAGACGGTTGTTCCGCTGAAGCCCGGAGCCGGAGAATTTCTGGAGAGGATGGAAAGGCAGGGAATTCTTATGGGGATTGCTACAAGCAATTCCAGGGAGCTGGCCGTCGCGGCATTGGACGCGCTGGATATCCGGAAATATTTTTCTGCGATTATTACCTCGGATGAGGTCCGGCGGGGAAAGCCTGCGCCGGATGTATATCTGAAAGCAGCCGAAGGGCTTCAGGTGGCGCCGGAAAATTGTCTGGTGTTTGAAGATATTCCGAATGGAATCCGGGCCGGAAAAAGTGCCGGAATGAGAGTCTGTGCCGTACATGACCAGTTTTCCATTCCTTATGAAGCAGAAAAGCGGCAGTTGGCGGATTATTATATTCAGGATTATCAGGAAATCTGGAATGGGACCTTTGAGGTTTGCGGTGCATGATATGACAGAGCAGAGATTTTTACCGCTGTGCCGGGAAGATATGCGGGCACGCGGATGGGAGCAGGTAGATTTTGTATACATCATCGGGGATGCCTATGTGGATCATCCCTCTTTTGGACATGCCATCATCAGCCGTCTCCTGGAGGCTCATGGTTATCGGGTAGGGATAATCTCCCAGCCGGACTGGAAGGATGAAAAAAGTGTGACGATATATGGAGAGCCTAAGCTGGGATTTCTGGTGTCAGCAGGAAATATGGATTCTATGGTAAATCATTACGCGGTTTCCGGAAAACGGCGGGCGACAGATGCCTATACCCCCGGCGGGATTATGGGAAAGCGCCCTGACTATGCGGCGGTAGTCTATGGAAACCTGATCCGCAGAACCTACAAGCATATTCCGGTGATTCTGGGGGGGATCGAAGCCAGCCTCCGGCGTCTGGCTCATTATGATTACTGGTCTGACAGACTGAAACGCTCCATCCTTTTGGATTCCGGGGCAGATATGATCTCCTATGGTATGGGAGAGCGCTCCATCCTGGAGATCGCGGAAGCGCTGAAAGCAGGGATTTCTGTACAGGATTTAACCTATATCGATGGAACCGTAGTAAAAGTGAAAGATTTGGATTCTGTGTATGATGCCCTGGTGCTGCCGTCCTTCGAGGAGCTGAAACAGGACAAGCGAAAATATGCCCAAAGCTTTTATACCCAATACTGCAATACAGACCCTTTTTCCGGGAAAAGGCTTGTAGAGCCTTATCCGGGAAATCTGTATGTAGTGCAGAATCCGCCGGCAAAGCCATTGACACAGATGGAAATGGACGATATCTACGGCCTGCCCTATATGCGGACCTTTCACTCATCCTATCAAGAGCTGGGGGGTGTGCCTGCCATTGAAGAAATCCGGTTCAGCCTGACCAGCAGCCGGGGATGCTTTGGCGGATGCAGTTTTTGCGCCTTGACTTTTCACCAGGGAAGGATTATCCAGAGCCGGAGCAAAGAGTCTCTGCTTTCGGAAGCCCGGAAGATGACGGAGGAAAAGGATTTTAAAGGCTATATCCATGATGTGGGCGGGCCTACGGCAAATTTCCGCCATCCCTCCTGTGAAAAGCAAAAAGAATCCGGTGTATGCCCGAAGAAGCAGTGCCTGTTTCCGAAGCCTTGCAAAAATCTGCTTGCGGATCATAAGGAATATGTGGATATTTTGCGTGCCTTGCGGAAGTTGCCTGGTGTGAAAAAAGTATTTATCCGGTCTGGGATCCGCTTTGATTATCTGCTTGCGGATCCGGATCCGACATTTCTGCGGGAACTCTGCAGCTTCCATGTGAGCGGACAGTTGAAGGTGGCTCCGGAGCATGTGTCGGACGCGGTGCTGGAGCTGATGGGAAAACCAAAGAACCAGGTATATCAGCAGTTTGTAAAAAAATTTATGAATATGAATGAACGGCTGGGGAAAAAACAGTATCTGGTTCCTTATCTGATGTCCTCCCATCCGGGCTCCGGCTGGAAGGAGGCGGTGGAGCTTGCCCAATTCTGCCGGGACATGGGGTATATGCCGGAGCAGGTACAGGATTTTTATCCCACGCCTTCCACTATATCCACCTGTATGTATTATACCGGGCTGGATCCCCGGAACCTAAAGTCGGTATATGTACCAAAAAATCCACATGAAAAGGCGATGCAGAGGGCGTTGATCCAATATCGGAATCCGGCAAATTATGATCTGGTAAAAGAGGCGCTTGTGAAAGCAGGACGTACGGACCTGATCGGATTTGACAAAAAATGCCTGATCCGTCCGCGGAAGCCCTCCGGGGAGAAGCATGCGGGAAAAGAAAATAAGAAAGAGACTCTTGTTGCCGGTAAAAAGAAGAAAAAGCCGGAAGCACAGAAGAAAAAAACGGGAAAGCACAGATACGCAAAGAAATGACAGGCGTTAAATGTTCATAATAGAAAGTTACACCGCCACTAAGCTCGAAGGACCTCGCTAAGTGGCCGGGTAACTATAACTCGCATGTAAGCGCCTAAAGGACAGGCGCTAAATGCTCATAATAGGAGGCATTATCATATGAAAATCGCGATCGTGACAGGGGCATCTTCTGGTATCGGAAGGGAATTTGTAAAGCAGATAGGGCATTTTTATCAGAACCTGGATGAGATCTGGGTGATCGCCCGCAGAGAGTATCGGCTCCAGGAATTAAACCAGCTTTCTTCTGTTCCAATCCGGATACTGGAGGGAGATTTGCTTCATGAAGAGATTTATGGGACATTGGAGAAGCTGCTGCAGGAGGAAAAGCCGGATATCCGGATGCTGGTCAACGGAGCCGGTTTCGGGAAGAGCGGGACAGTGGAGGAAATTCTTCATGAAAACAGGAACGCGCAGACAGAAATGATCGAACTGAATTGTACGGCACTTTCCAGGATTACATTTTGCTGTCTGCCTTATCTTTCCATGGGCAGCAGGATCATCCAGATGGCAAGTGCGGCAGCATTTTCCCCGCAGCCTTCCTTTGCAGTGTATGCGGCGACAAAGGCTTATGTACTGAGCTTTTCCAGAAGCCTGGGGGCAGAACTGGGGCACAGGGGGATCTATGTCACCGCAGTCTGTCCGGGACCTGTTGATACAGAGTTTTTCCAGATTTCGGGAGAATTGGAAAACCCACTCAAAAAGCTGGTCAAGGTGAAGGCTCCCGCCGTGGTCAGGAAGGCGTTGCTGGACAGCCGGGCGGGAAAAGACATCTCGGTGTATGGACTGCCAATGAAATGCGTCCACATTGCGTCAAAGCTGATTCCACACCGTCTGATCGTGAATGCTATGAAACGGTAGGTGATATCAAGAATGAAAAAATGTGAAAAAGGAATACCGGGGTATCTGCGTGAAAAATTGAAGATCGAGATCGTGCGGACCATCGCCTATTTTGCGATCGTGGCAGCCGTATTTCTGCTGGGCTACAGCCAGACCCACTCCAAGAAAAATCTGCTGACTGTGGTTGCTGTGGTGGGATGCCTCCCTGCGTGTAAGGCGCTGGTAGGAGTCATTACCCGGATCCCTTACAAAACGATTGACCAGGCAACGGCTGAAGAAATTGCAAAAAAAGCCTCCCATTTGACCGTGATTTATGATCTGGTGGTGACAAGTACGGAGAAGATCATGCCCATTGACTGTATCGTAATCTCCGGTGATAAGGTCTTCGGATATACTACCGGGAAGAAAATAGATCTGCAGGATACGGCCGTCTATCTACGGAAAATGCTGCGGCTAAATGACCTGCCCGAGACTTCTGTTAAAATATATGACCAGTATAAAGCTTTCCTTTCGATCGTAGAGGGGCTGGAAAATATCGCCTCGATAGAAAAGAAAAAGACGGATACAAAAGAACATGAGGGAAAGATCGCACATGTAATTATGAATATTTCCTTATAGAAATCGTGTTTGCATGGAATCTTGAGAGGATTTCCGGAGGGACTGGAGGAAAGAAATGCAGGAGATACATGTCACGGAAAATGAAGCAGGCCAGCGGCTGGACAAACTGCTGGCAAAATTTTTAAAGGAAGCACCGAAAAGCTTCTTATATAAAATGCTTCGGAAAAAGAATATTACTTTAAACGGAAAAAAGGCGTCCGGTTCTGAGAAGCTTTTACAGGGAGATGTAGTGAAACTTTTTTTCTCGGGGGAAACGATAGAAAAGTTCTCAGGAAATTTCCGGGAAGTGTGTTCGGAAAAGGCGGTGAAGCTGGATATTTTATATGAGGATTCCCTCATCCTTCTGTTGAACAAGCCCGTGGGAATGCTGTCCCAAAAAGCGAAGGAGCAGGATATTTCCGCGGTAGAGCATCTGACGCAGTATCTGTTGGATACCGGGCAATTGACCCGGCAGGATCTGAAAACTTTCCGGCCATCTGTCTGTAACCGGCTGGATCGGAACACCAGCGGCATTCTCGCCGCCGGGAAAAGCCTTGTGGGACTGCAGGAAATGAGCCGCTTTTTTAAGGAACGTTCTATCGGAAAATATTATCTCTGCCTGGTCTGTGGCAAGGTAAAAAAGCCGGAATCGATCAAGGGGTATCTATATAAGGATGAGAGGACGAACCAGGTCCGGATCAGTCAGATTGAGATACCGGGCAGTGTGCGGATCGAAACAGAATACCGGCCAGTCGCGTCCGGCGGGGAGACTTCACTTCTGGAAGTCCATCTGCTGACCGGAAAGACCCATCAGATCCGTGCCCATCTTGCATCGAAGGGACATCCGATCCTGGGGGATTATAAATACGGCCTCCGAAGGATCAATGATGCTTATCAGAAGCAATACGGGCTCAAGTCCCAGCTTCTTCACGCATGGAGGATTGTGATGCCGGAAACAGACGGAGCACTGTCTTATCTGTCGGGCAGGGAATTTCAGGCACCGCCGCCTGCCCTGTTTCAGCGTATTTGCAGGGAAAGTATAGATATAGGAGGAAACTATGGCGACATGGAATTCCCGTGGTTTGAGAGGTTCTACTTTGGAGGATCTGATCAACCGTACAAACGAACGTTATGAAGAACTGAATCTGGCATTGATCCAGAAAATCCCTACCCCTATTACTCCTGTGCAGATTGATAAGGAACACAGACATATCACACTGGCCTATTTTGATAAGATCAGTACAGTGGATTATATCGGGGCAGTACAGGGAATCCCGGTCTGCTTTGATGCCAAAGAGTGTTCGGTGGATACATTTCCTTTACAGAATGTACATGAACACCAGATTTATTTTATGGAAAAATATGAGCGGCAGGGAGGAATCTCCTTTTTATTAATCTATTACAGCGGAAGAAATATGCTGTATTATATGAAATACACGGAAATACGAAGGTTTTGGGACCGTGCTCAGCAAGGGGGGCGCAAGAGCTTCCGTTTTGAGGAATTGAATGCCGAATATTTCATGTCGCTGAAAAATAACTGCTTTGTTCCCTATCTGGATTATATTCAGAAGGATTTGGACAGCAGGGATTGACATTCGAATTGAAACTTCGTATAATGACTAGAGATTTTAGCGTGGTAACGAAGTAAAGAATCGGGAAAGCAATACGTCCATTACGATATTTTTAATATAAAATTTTTTACAGAAAGAATGGGAGCTATTTATGGAACAAAAATTACATACACCGGAAGGAGCCCGGGATATTTACAGTACGGAGTGCAGAAAAAAGCTTGCGGTGCAGGAAAAGCTCCATGAACTGCTGCATCTGTATGGCTATCAGGATATCCAGACGCCCACATTTGAATATTTTGATGTGTTCCGAAAAGAGATCGGAACCATTGACTCCAGGGAATTATATAAGTTTTTTGACAGAGAGGGCAATACGCTGGTATTGCGTCCGGATATTACGCCCTCCATCGCACGCGCGGCGGCCACGGTATTTGAAGAAGAGGATTATCCCATCCGGCTGTGTTATGTGGGGAATACCTTTATCAATCATTCCAGCTATCAGGGAAGATTAAAGGAAAATACCCAGCTTGGAGCCGAATTGATCGGCGTGGATTCGATCGAAGCGGATGCGGAGATACTTGCTATGGTCGTGGATGGACTGAGAAAAGCGGGACTGACAGAATTCCAGGTGAATATCGGACATGTAGATTTTATCCGGGGGTTGATGGAAGCAGCCGGACTTACGGAAGAGGTTACGGAAGAACTCTTTACGCTGATTAATAATCGTAATTATTTTGGTGTGGAAGAAATACTGGATAAGGAAGAGGTCGCGGAGAATGTGAGGGCAGCTTTTTCGGCACTGCCGGAGCTGATTGGCGGCGTGGAGATCTTGAAAGAAGCGGCAGCGATCGCGCCGACTACCGGAGCGAGGGCGGCAATCGCGCGGCTCTTGAGGATTTACCAGATTCTTATCCACTACGGTGTGGAAAAGCATATTTCATTTGACCTGAGCATGAGCGGAAGTTACATGTATTATACGGGAATCATTTTTCGGGCTTACACCTATGGAACCGGTGACGCGGTCGTGCGGGGCGGCAGATATGACCACCTGTTGGAAAAGTTTGGAAAGAGTACCCCCTCCATAGGCTTTGCGATGATCGTAGATGAATTGACAAGTGCCCTGAGCCGTCAGAAGATTGCTATCGAGACCAGGCAATCCAACCTGATCGTATATACAGAGAAGACAATGAAGTGGGCGGTATCCCTGGCAAGGGAATTCCGTGAAAAGGGACGCTGCATTGAGCTGTTAAAACGAGAACCGTCAGAGGAGAAAGGGCGGTTTATCGAATATGGAAAGCGCGCCGGGGCGGTCAGCATGTTGTATCTGCAGGAGGATGGAACGGTAGAACTGTTGAATTTCAGGACCGGAAAAGAAAAAAAGGTAGATTACGGAACGGAGAGAGTCAAGGAATGAAGTATCTGACATTTGCGCTGACAAAAGGCAGGCTGGCCAGCAAGACTCTGGAAATGCTGGAGAAGCTGGGGATCACCTGTGAGGAGATGAAGGATAAAAGCTCCAGGAAGCTGATTTTTGTAAATGAAGAGCGAAAGCTGAAGTTCTTTTTGGCAAAGGGACCGGATGTCCCTACCTATGTGGAATATGGTGCGGCGGATATTGGTGTGGTAGGTAAGGATACCATTGTGGAGGAAGGAAGAAAGGTCCATGAGGTATTGGATCTTGGTTTTGGCGCCTGCCGGATGTGTGTCTGCGGATATCAGGAGACGGCAGAACTTTTGAAGCATCGGGAATTGATCCGGGTGGCAACCAAATATCCGAATATCGCGAAGGATTATTTCTATAATAAAAAGCATCAGACCGTGGAGATCATAAAAATGAACGGGTCTATTGAGCTGGCGCCCATCGTGGGATTATCTGAGGTTATCGTAGATATTGTGGAAACCGGTTCTACATTAAAGGAAAACGGCCTGGTCATCCTGGAAGAGGTCTGCCCCCTGTCTGCCCGTATGATCGTGAACCCGGTGAGTATGCGGATGGAAAATGACAGGGTACGGGAGCTGATCACCAGTCTGAGGAAGTTGATATAGGAGGAAGGCAAATGCGGATTGAGACATTAGATGAAAATACAAAGAAAAATTTGCTGGAGGATCTGCTGAAGCGCAGCCCCAACAGCTATGCACAGTATGAGGCGAGTGTGCAGGAGATATTAAATACGGTTCGTGCGAAGCGGGATGAAGCTATATTTGCATATACAAAAAAGTTTGACGGGGCGGATATTGACGCGTCTAATATTCTGGTGACAGAGGAAGAGGTCAGGGAAGCCTATGCGCAGATTGATGAAAATCTGCTGCGGACCGTCCGCAGGGCGCTTCAGAATATTGAAACTTACCATCAAAAGCAGATGCAGTATAGCTGGTTTGACAGTAAGCCGGACGGCACTATGCTGGGACAAAAAGTGACGCCGCTGCACCGGGTCGGTGTTTATGTACCGGGCGGAAAGGCCGCATACCCGTCCTCTGTGCTGATGAATATCATGCCGGCAAAGGTGGCGGGCGTAGAAGAGATCATTATGGTGACGCCGCCGGGAAAAGATGGAAAGGTGAATCCTACGACTTTGGTTGCCGCAAAGGAAGCCGGCGCCACGGCGGTTTATAAAGTGGGAGGAGCGCAGGCGATCGCGGCGCTGGCTTATGGAACGGAAAGCATTCCCAAAGTGGATAAGATCGTAGGACCAGGAAATATCTATGTGGCATTGGCGAAAAAGGCTGTTTATGGGAATGTCAGTATTGATTCTATCGCCGGTCCCAGTGAGATTTTGGTACTGGCAGATGAAACAGCGAACCCACGGTATGTAGCGGCAGATCTGCTGTCCCAGGCAGAACATGACGAACTGGCTTCGGCAATCCTGGTTACTACCAGCAGGGAACTGGCAGAAAAGGTATCTCAGGAGGCAGGTCAATTCATTCAGGAGCTTTCGCGCGGGGAGATCATCCAAAAATCACTGGATAATTATGGACATATCCTGGTGGCAGCCTGTATGGAGGATGCCATTGACGCTGCCAATGAGATTGCGTCGGAACATCTGGAGATCATGACAGCAGATCCTTATCAGGTTATGATGAAGATTCGTAATGCAGGGGCAATTTTTATCGGAGAATACAGCAGTGAACCGCTGGGGGATTATTTTGCGGGACCAAACCATATCCTGCCTACCAATGGGACTGCCAAGTTTTTCTCCCCGCTGTCCGTAGATGATTTCCTGAAGAAATCCAGTATCATTGCCTATTCAAAGGAAGCTTTGGAAGAGGTGCATAGAGACATTGAACAATTTGCCGAGGCGGAGCATTTGACCGCGCACGCAAATTCCATAAAGGTCCGGTTTGAGAAATAAGGGATTTGCTGTGTGTACTGAATGACAGAGCAGGCAATTTGTTATAGAAATTGGTTACAAAGCAGGAGGATGCCGTATGAAAGAACGGATTGGAAGCTGTACGAGAAATACAAAGGAAACCGAGATTTCTCTGTCAATCAATCTGGATGGACAGGGAAAGAACCAGATCGATACCGGGATTCCTTTTTTTGACCATATGCTCAATGGATTTGCGCGGCATGGGCTTTTTGATCTGGAAGTACGTGTAAAAGGAGATCTGGAGGTGGACTGTCATCATACGGTGGAGGATACCGGGATCGTGCTTGGCCGGGCCATTGCAGACGCACTGGGGGATAAGGCCGGGATCAGGCGTTATGGAAGCTGTATCCTGCCGATGGATGAAACGCTTGCACTCTGCGCGGTCGACCTGTCAGGGCGTCCCTATTTTAAGTATGACGCAGAATTTACGGTAGAACGTTTGGGTGGGCTGGATACGGAGATGGTAAAAGAATTCTTTTACGCTGTGTCCTACAGTGCTGCGATGAACCTGCATTTGAAGATCCTGGACGGGGGAAATAATCATCATATGGCGGAGGCATTGTTCAAGGCTTTTGGAAAAACTCTGGATGCGGCTACGATGGAAGAACCCCGGATGCAGGGGGTCTGGTCTACAAAAGGAAGCTTATAAATGGAAAAAAATGAAGGAGAAAAATAGAATGAGTTATAAACGATTAACGCCATGCATTCTGATAGACGGTGCGAAGGCTGTCCGATGGTTTGATGACAGGACTGTAATATCAGATGACGTGGTTTCCCTTGCAAAGCATTATGGAGAACGAGGGGCAGATGAACTGATCGTATTTGATCTGTCAAATTCAGATGAAAGTCATGAAGAAGCCATTGATCTGATGAAAAAGATCAACCGTGTCATCAGTATCCCTATGGTTGCGGGAGGAAACATCCGTCGTCAGGAGGATGTAAAGAAGATTTTGTATGCCGGCGCGAAGCGGGCTATGCTGAATTTGTCCAAGCAAGGAACACTGAAACTGCTGGAGGAAGTGTCCAAACGGTATGGAAAGGAAAGGATCGCCGTATCACTGAATGATTTTGACGCGCTGTTCAAACATCAGCATCAAATTGAGGAATATTGTACGGAAATGATATTTATGCACAGGCTGGATCTGAATTCTGTGGTAAATATTACAGCGATCCCATGTGTGGTTGTTACGGATACGATGGAGCAGAATGAGATTCTGAAGATTCTGAAATCTGACAGTGTAAAGGGCGTGTCCGGTCTGTTTATCAGCCAGAAGGATATGGATTTTGATGCATTTAAAAAGGTTTGCCTGGACGAGGGAATCCGCATGACCTCCTTTGAGAGTATCATGGATTTCTCAGAGCTGAAGCTGAATTCGGACGGACTGCTCCCGGTCATTGTCCAGGATTACAAGACCAATGAAGTGCTGATGATGGCCTATATGAATGAGGATGCGTTTGAACATACGATCAAGACTGGCAAGATGACCTATTACAGCCGGAGCCGCCAGGAGCGATGGGTGAAGGGAGAAACCTCCGGACATTACCAGTATGTAAAGATGCTGACGGTAGACTGTGACAAGGATACACTTCTGGCCAAGGTAGAGCAGATTGGGGCTGCCTGCCATACCGGGAACCGTACCTGCTTTTTCCAGACCATTGCGGGAAATGATTATGACGCGAAAAATCCGCTTCAGGTATTCGAATCTGTTTATAAGACTATTGTAGACCGCAAACAAAATCCCAAAGAAGGATCTTACACCAACTATCTTTTTGATAAGGGGATTGATAAAATATTAAAGAAGGTGGGAGAGGAAGCGACGGAGATCGTCATTGCCTCGAAAAATCCAAATCCGGAAGAAATCAAATATGAGATTTCGGATTTTATTTATCATCTGATGGTATTGATGGTGGAACGCGGGATCACGTGGGAAGATATTACAAGAGAACTGTCAGACCGGTAACAGGCTGGCAGTTTTATGATGTGTAGGCGAATGCTTTTTTACTATTGTATGCGGAACAAGCTGCTGTGAACAGGCTTTCCGAATAAGAGATGGGTTCTAAATAAACAGGAATGTACATAAAATTATGGTAAAAACGAGAAGGATATCCTGCAATGAACGATCCAGAGGCACGCCGCAGAGAACTTCTGCGGCAGACACGAAAACGATATGATGAAAACCACTTCATTCCCGCGGTCCATCCGCGGTATGGAAGCATTTACCATGAATTATATGATGAACAGGACAATACATACCCCAGAGACTCCTTTTTCTTCCGCCTGACTTTGGGGATTTTATGCTTTATCTGCTATGTCTGGATGGATTCCAGCCAGGCACAGATCGTAAATGTCAGCAGTGACCAGATCGTCAATCAGATCGAGAAGCAGATAGATATGGAAGATATTCAGGAGGTCTGGAATAACCTGTAACGCTTTTGAAAAGCAGTACAGGTTCATAAAATAAGGGAAGGAAAAAAGATGATTATCAGTGACTGCCATATGCATACAGCATTTTCTACAGATAGTGTTACCCCTCCCGAAGCCATGATAGAGGGAGCCCTGGAAAAAGGGCTGCGGACTGTATGTATTACGGACCATATGGACCAGGACTATCCGGTGAAAGAGGAATTCCTTTTTGACGTGGACGCTTATTTTCAGACATTAAGGGAATTACAGAAAAAATACGCCAAAAAGATGGAAATCCGTATTGGGATCGAACTTGGATTGCAGCCTCATCTTGGGAAATTCTGCCGGGAGATTACGGAGAAATATCCATTCGATTTTGTGATCGGTTCCGTGCACGTGGTAGACGGGAAAGATCCTTATTATAGTGACTCTTTTCCAGGCCTGCCAGATGCGGAAATTTATCGGAAGACATTTCAGGAAACGATAGAAATCCTGAAAAATGTGGATGCTTTTGATGTACTGGGCCATATTGATTATATTGTACGGTACGGGAAGCATCAGAAAAGGGAATACTCTTACAAAGCCTTCAAGGCCGATCTGGATGAAATTTTGAAACAGATTATCCGAATGGGGAAGGGGATTGAACTGAATACGGCGGGAATGAAATACGGCCTTGGATTTTGCCATCCCCATCCGGATGTGCTGAAATGTTACCGGGAGCTTGGCGGAGAGATCATTACCGTGGGTGCGGACGGGCACGAACCGGAGCATATAGCCTATGCGTTTGACAAGGCAGGAGAGGTTCTCCGGGAATGCGGATTCCGGTATTATACGGAATTTAAAGAAAGAAAGCCGGTCTTCAAAAAAATCTGATAAAAATGGAAATTTATAAATAGAGGTTTTGGAGTGCCTGCGGCTGTCCATAATGACTAAAGAATGTATAAATAAGCTATAAAACTTACACAAACTTCCAGAAAAATGGATTTAGTACTTGAATTTTTGTATCTGATTTAGTACAATATTTTTAGTTGATGAATCTTTAACAAACTGCGCCTGATTTAGGTTTGTTGGAAGTTCACCAGAATAACTGTATTACAGTTAATATTTTAAACTTTTAGGAGGAATTAATCATGGCAGTAAAAGTAGCGATTAATGGATTTGGACGTATTGGACGTCTTGCATTCAGACAGATGTTCGGAGCAGAAGGTTTTGAGATCGTAGCGATCAATGATCTGACATCCCCGAAGATGCTGGCTCACCTGTTGAAGTATGATTCAACCCAGGGCAAGTATGAATTAGCAGATAAGGTATCCTTCGGTGAGGATTCCATCACTGTTGACGGAAAAGAGATTAAGATCTATGCAGAAGCTAAGGCTGAGAATCTTCCATGGGGAAAGATCGGCGTAGACGTAGTTCTGGAATGTACAGGCTTCTATACATCCAAGGCAAAGGCACAGGCTCATATTGATGCCGGCGCGAAGTATGTTATTATCTCAGCTCCTGCTGGAAACGATCTTCCGACTATCGTTTACAATGTAAACCATGACAAACTGACAAAGGATGACCAGATCATTTCCGCGGCGTCCTGTACAACAAACTGCCTGGCGCCGATGGCAAAGGCTTTGAATGACCTCGCTCCTATCAAGTCTGGTATCATGTGCACGATCCACGCTTACACAGGCGATCAGATGACACTTGACGGACCACAGAGAAAAGGCGATCTGAGAAGATCACGCGCGGCAGCAGTGAATATCGTTCCAAACAGCACAGGTGCCGCTAAGGCAATTGGACTGGTTATTCCGGAACTGAATGGAAAGCTGATCGGCGCTGCTCAGCGTGTCCCGACTCCGACAGGATCAACTACAATCCTGACAGCAGTAGTAGAAGGTACTGTAACAGTTGACCAGATCAACGAAGCTATGAAAGCAGCTTCCAATGAGTCCTTCGGATACAATACAGATGAGATCGTATCCAGTGATATCGTAGGTATGAGATATGGTTCTCTGTTTGATTCTACTCAGACAATGGCTATGCCGCTTGACAATGGCACAACAGAAGTACAGGTTGTTTCATGGTATGACAATGAGAATTCTTACACAAGCCAGATGGTAAGAACAATTAAGCATTTTGGAACATTACTGTAGGACAGGCTTTCGGAGAAAACTGAATCCGTCAGATTTGATTCTGAAATAGACTCACAAAGGGGTCCGGTCTTATATGGGCCGGACTCTTTTTGTATATCTTAGCATACAGAGAATTAGCCGGCGTAATATTTTCTGTATCATGAAAAACAGGGAGGCAATCACATGCTTAATAAAAAATCAGTAGATGATATTAATGTAAAAGGCAAAAAAGTCCTGGTAAGGTGTGACTTTAACGTACCGTTGATCGAAGGGAAGATTACGGATGAGAACCGTCTTGTAGCCGCTCTTCCAACCATCAAAAAGTTAGTAGCGGACGGCGGAAAGATCATTCTCTGCTCACATCTTGGAAAGCCAAAGGGAGAGCCGAAACCGGAATTGTCACTGGCTCCTGTCGCGGTAAGATTATCTGAACTGCTTGGCCAGGAAGTAAAATTCGCGGCAGACCCTGAAGTGGTCGGGCCGAACGCAAAGGCTGCGGTAGAAGCACTTCAGGATGGAGAAATCGTTCTCCTGGAAAATACCCGTTACAGAATCGAAGAGACAAAGAACGGCGAAGCATTCAGCAAAGACCTGGCTTCTCTCTGTGATGTATTTGTAAATGACGCGTTTGGTACCGCGCACAGAGCGCACTGCTCAAATGTAGGTGTAACACAGTTCGTAGATACAGCAGTAGTAGGCTACTTAATGCAGAAGGAAATCGACTTCCTTGGAAACGCAGTGAACAATCCGGAGCGTCCATTCGTAGCAATCCTTGGAGGAGCAAAGGTATCCAGCAAGATTTCTGTTATCGAGAATCTGTTAGAAAAGGTAGATACCCTGATCATCGGCGGAGGAATGTCTTATACATTCAGCAAGGCACAGGGCGGAAGCGTTGGTAAGTCTCTGTTAGAGGAGGATTACTGCCAGTATGCACTGGATATGATCAAAAAGGCAGAGGATAAGGGCGTGAAGCTTCTTCTTCCTGTTGACAATGTGATCGCGGATGATTTTTCCAACGATGCAAACACAAAGGTTGTCGGAAACGGCGAGATCCCGGACGGCTGGCAGGGATTGGATATCGGACCTGAGACCGCGAAGCTCTATGCGGATGCTGTAAAGGAAGCAAAGACTGTCGTATGGAACGGACCGATGGGCGCATTCGAGATGCCGAAGTTCGCAGCAGGAACCGAAGCAGTAGCGAAAGCGCTGGCTGATACGAAGGCCGTAACGATCATCGGCGGCGGGGATTCCGCAGCGGCTGTTAACCAACTTGGTTACGGTGACAAGATGACCCACATTTCCACAGGCGGCGGCGCTTCACTGGAATTCCTGGAGGGAAAAGAACTGCCGGGAGTTGCAGCGGCTAATGATAAGTAAACACTTAGAGAAAAATCCATTGGATGATAAAGCAAATCAATAATACAAATCAAGGAGAACCATATCATGGCAAGAAAGAAAATTATCGCAGGTAACTGGAAAATGAACAAAACGCCAAGTGAGGCAGTTGCTTTAGTAAATGAACTGAAACCACTGGTTGAAAACGATGAAGTTGATGTTGTATTCTGTGTACCGGCGATCGACATTGTTCCGGTTGTAGAAGCTGCAAAGGGAACCAACATCCAGGTTGGGGCAGAGAATATGTATTTCGAAGAGAGCGGCGCGTATACAGGAGAGATTTCTCCGAATATGCTTGTAGACGCAGGTGTGAAGTATGTCGTTCTGGGACATTCTGAGAGAAGAGAATATTTCGGTGAGACAAACGAAGACGTCAACAAGAAGATACTTAAAGCATTTGAGCATGGAATTACACCAATCATGTGCTGCGGCGAGAGCCTGGAGCAGAGAGAGCAGGGTGTGACTATGGATTTCATCCGTCAGCAGGTTAAGGTTGGGTTCCAGAATGTAACGGCTGATCAGGCTAAGACAGCAGTGATCGCTTACGAGCCGATCTGGGCAATCGGGACAGGCAAGACAGCTACAACAGAGCAGGCACAGGAAGTATGTGCGGGAATCCGTGCATGTATCGCGGAAGTATATGATGACGCGACAGCAGAAGCAATCCGTATCCAGTACGGTGGATCTGTAAACGCGGCTACAGCAGCAGATCTGTTTGCGCAGGCGGATATCGACGGCGGCCTGGTAGGCGGAGCTTCTTTGAAGGCTGACTTCGGCAAGATCGTGAATTATAAATAAGATTTCACAAGGTATACCCCCGTTTTTTATTTGCGAGACGCGAAAAGGAACGGGGGTTTATTACGAAGTATCCAGCAAAACGCACCAGTGACGCGTTTTGCCGGATTTTTTATTTTAATATAGAAAAGATGTTTGCAAAAACCATGAAAAGCATGTACAATAGATACTGGACTTTTAGGTAATACTGTTACAATTTCAATATCATAAAGGAGAAGGACAATGAGCAAAAAGCCAACTGTATTAATGATTCTTGATGGTTATGGATTAAATGACAATACAACCGGAAATGCTGTTGCGCAGGGAAAGACTCCAGTCATGGACAAACTGATGGCTGAATATCCCTTTGTGAAGGGAAATGCGAGTGGACTCGCGGTAGGTCTCCCGGACGGACAGATGGGGAACTCAGAGGTAGGACATCTGAATATGGGCGCCGGACGGATCGTATATCAGGATCTGACAAAGATCACAAAGGCAATCCAGGACGGAGACTTTTTTGAAAACAAAGCGCTTCTGGCTGCCTGTGAAAATGTTAAGGTGAATGACTCTGCGCTGCATATGTTCGGACTGGTATCAGACGGAGGTGTGCACAGCCATAATGAGCATATTTACGGCCTTCTGGAGCTGGCAAAAAGACAGGGACTGAAAAAGGTCTATATACACTGCTTCCTGGATGGAAGAGATACACCGCCTGCATCCGGCAAGGAATATGTAGAACAGTTGGAAGAGAAGATGAAGGAGATCGGTGTCGGAGAAGTTGCAAGCGTGATGGGGCGTTATTATGCAATGGACAGAGACAATCGCTGGGATCGTGTAGAAAAAGCATATAATGCGCTCGTAAAGGGCATCGGCGAGACTGCGGACTCCGGACCGGCAGGAATCCAGGCTTCCTATGATGCTGACGCAACGGATGAATTTGTACTTCCGACAGTTGTTATGAAGAATGGCGCTCCTGTTGCTACGATCAAGGATAATGATTCCATTATCTTTTACAATTTCCGTCCGGACCGCGCGAGAGAAATTACCAGAGCATTTTGTGATGACAACTTCAGCGGCTTTGACAGGGGAGCACGGGTCAAGACAACATATGTATGCTTTACGGAATATGATGTCACGATCGAGAATAAGCTGGTCGCGTTCAAAAAGGAAGAGATCACCAATACGTTTGGCGAGTTCCTTGCGAAAAATGGACTGAAGCAGGCACGCCTTGCCGAGACGGAAAAATATGCCCATGTTACCTTCTTCTTTAATGGAGGCGTGGAGGAACCAAATGAAGGCGAAGACCGGATTCTTGTAAAATCACCGAAGGTCGCTACTTATGACCTAAAGCCGGAGATGAGCGCGTATGAGGTGTGCGATAAACTCGTAGAAGCGATCAAGTCGGATAAATATGATGTGATTATTATAAACTTTGCGAACCCGGATATGGTTGGACATACCGGTGTGGAAGCGGCAGCGATCAAGGCGATCGAAGCGGTGGATGAATGTGTAGGAAAAGCTGTGGAAGCAGTGAAGGAAACGGACGGACAGATGTTCATCTGTGCGGATCACGGGAATGCGGAGCAGCTTATCGATGATGAGACAGGTGAACCGTTCACTGCTCATACAACGAATCCGGTGCCATTTATCCTGGTGAACGCGGATCCGGCTTACAAGCTACGGGAAGGAGGCTGTCTGGCAGATATCGCTCCGACTCTGATCGAGCTTATGGGACTGGAACAGCCGGCAGAGATGACAGGGAAGTCATTGCTGGTCAAATAAGATGAACTTCAGAACGGCAGGCGGGTCTGTGGTCTGCTGTTCTGTTCTGTTCTGCTCTGTACAGTTACAGATTACGATATATAAAAAGAAAAAACTGGCAGTGTTCTGGGAATAGAAGACACTGCCAGTATGTATATAGAAAGGAAGAAAGAACATGAGTAACCTGACAGAAATCAGATGGCACGGCCGGGGCGGACAGGGCGCAAAGACGGCTGCCCTATTGCTGGCCGATGTTGCCTTCCAGACAGGGAAGTATGTCCAGGGCTTTCCGGAATACGGCCCAGAACGTATGGGTGCGCCCATTACAGCGTACAACCGTATCAGCGATAAGGTGATCCGAGTGCATTCCAATATCTATGATCCACAGTATGTGGTCGTTGTAGATGAATCGCTTCTGGAGGCAGTGGATGTTACCGCCGGCCTGAAAAAAGAAGGGGCGATCCTGGTCAACACCCAGCGCTCTAAGGAAGAGATCATTCCCCACCTGAAAGGATACGAAGGAGAGGTTTATACCATTGACGCGCATAAGGTATCCATGGCGACGATGGGAAGATATTTTCCCAATACGCCTATGCTGGCAGCTATTGTTAAGGTGGCCGGGATCATGGAGGAAGAGATCTTTTTAAGAGAGATGAAAGCATCTTTCTCCCATAAATTTGCCGGAAAGCCGGAAGTCATCGAGGGGAACATGGAGGCTTTGAAGATGGCATATCAGGAGGTGCGTTAGATGGTGTCAGATATCAAAAAATTAGGAGTAAAGGCAGGATGGAAGGAACTGACGGAAGGAATGGTCATCGCAGGCGCCGGGACATCCAGGGAATTCAATACCGGTGAGTGGTCTACGGACAAGCCGGAGTTTATAGAGGAAAAGTGTAAACAATGCCTGCTGTGCGTACCGGTCTGCCCGGATAGCTGTATCCCGGTTGCGGACTATAAGCGGGGGACATTTGATTATGAGCATTGCAAGGGCTGCGGCATCTGTGTGAAGGCATGTCCCTTCGGCGCGATCACGATGGAAGGGGTGAAATAAAATGGGAAAAAGAGATCGTTTATCAGGAAATGAGGCAGTAGCGATTGCGCTGCGTCAGATCAACCCGGATGTATTTCCGGCATTTCCGATCACACCGTCCACAGAAATCCCGCAGTATTTCGCTTCCTTTGTGGCGAACGGACAGGTGGATACGGAGTTTATCCCGGTAGAAAGTGAGCACAGTTCTATGAGCGCGGCGATCGGTGCTTCCGCGGCGGGGGCAAGAAGCCTGACCGCTACATCTTCCTGCGGACTGGCTTATATGTGGGAGGAATTATATATCGCGGCTTCCAACCGGCTGCCATTGGCATTGACACTGGTAAACCGTGCCCTGTCAGGCCCTATCAATATCAACTGTGACCATTCAGACAGTATGGGCGCAAGGGATTCCGGGTGGATCCAGCTTTACGCGGAAAATAATCAGGAGGCCTATGACAATATGGTACAGGCTTACCGGATCTCCGAGCATAAAGATGTGAGGCTTCCGATCATGATCTGCCAGGACGGATTTATTACCAGCCATGCGGTAGAGAATATGGAGCTTCTGGAAGACGGGGAGGTGCGGGAGTTTGTAGGCGAATATGAGCCGGAAAACTATCTGCTGAACCCGGATTGCCCGATGGCCGTAGGCCCTTATTCCATTACAGACTATTATATGGAAGCAAAGCGGAATCAGGCTGAAGGTATGAAGCATGTGAACCGGGTAGTATTGGAGGTCGCAAAAGAATTTGCCGCGGTTTCCGGCAGGGAATATGGACTGTTTGAAGAATATTGTATGGAAGACGCAGAACTGGCTGTCGTCATGATCGGTTCCGCGGCAGGCACCACAAAGGATGCCATCGACCAGTTACGGGCAAAGGGAGAAAAGGTGGGTCTGCTGAAGATCCGTCTGTATCGTCCGTTCCCGGCGGAGGAGATCGCGGCGGCTCTGTCTCATGTGAAGGCAGTAGCAGTCATGGACCGGGCGGAAGGCTACACGAACCACGGCGGGCCGCTGGGCGCGGATGTGATGGCAGCTTTGTTCCGTGCCCGTTCCCAGGCTCTGGCGGTGAATTATATCTATGGACTTGGCGGACGTGACGTTCGCGTAGAAGATATGGAACATATTTTTGCAGCCCTGAAACAGATCGCGGAAGATGGCGACGCGGGGGAAACCTATCGTTATCTGGGAATTCGGGAATAAGGGGGAGAAAGATATGAGTTATAATTTTAAAGAGACGATGAATAAGCCGGAACGACTGGCTCCGGGACACCGGATGTGCGCCGGCTGCGGCGGGACTATTGCAGTGAGAAATGTACTGCGCGGTCTTCATGAGGGAGACAAGGCAGTCATCGGAAATGCTACCGGATGTCTGGAGGTATCTACATTTACTTACCCCTATACGGCATGGGAGGACAGCTATATCCACAATGCATTTGAAAATGCAGGGGCAACACTGAGCGGTGTGGAAGGTGCCTACAAGGCATTGAAAAGAAAAGGAAAACTGGACGCGACCTATAAGTTCATTACCTTCGGCGGGGATGGAGGGACCTATGATATCGGGTTCCAGTCCTTATCCGGTGCTATGGAACGGAACCATGACATGGTGTACGTGTGTTATGACAACGGAGCTTATATGAATACCGGTATCCAGCGCTCCTCCGCGACACCGATGTATGCGGACACAACGACGACTCCGGTGGGAACAAAAAGTAACGGAAAGCCGCAGAACCGGAAGGATCTGGCGGCAATTATCGCTGCACATGACATTCCTTATGTGGCCCAGACGACCTTTGTGCAGAACTTTAAGGACCTGCATATTAAGTCAGAGAAGGCAATCTATACGCCTGGCGCGGCATTTTTGAATATCATGGCGCCCTGCCCAAGAGGATGGAGATATCATACGCCGGATATCATGGAAATCTGCAAGCTGGGCGTGGAGACCTGCTATTGGCCGTTATTTGAGGTTGTGGAAGGAAAATGGATCCTGAACTATGAACCGAAGAAAAAACTTCCGATTGAAGATTTTTTGGTGAAGCAGGGAAGATTCAAGCATCTGTTTAAGAAAGAAAATGAATATCTGATCGAAGAATTCCAGAAGGAAGTAGACCGGAGATGGGACGAGCTGGTATTCAGATGTTCCCGTTAGGAATTGAGAGCAAATAAGGAGTAGATAGATATGAGCAGACAATATGAGAAAGTAAAAGCATGTTATGAGTATTGCAGAAAAGTGACAGGCTTTCAGCCGCGGGTCGGCTTGATCCTGGGGTCCGGGCTTGGCAATTACGCAAGGAACATGAAAGTAGAATGCGAGATTCCTTACGGGGATATTCCGGACTTTCCGGTTTCTACAGTGGCAGGCCATGAGGGAAAGTTTTTGTTTGGATACATCGGAAACGTACCGGCGGTTGTTATGAAAGGCCGGGTACATTTTTATGAAGGGTATACGCCACAGGAAGTTGTATTGCCGATCCGGGTGATGAAGCTGCTGGGGATCGAGATTTTATTTTTGACCAATGCATCCGGCGGAATCAATCAGAATTTCCATGTGGGGGATTTTATGATGATCACAGACCAGATTTCGAATTTTGTTCCCTCTCCGTTGATTGGAGAAAATGTTTCGGAACTGGGGCTCAGGTTTACGGATATGACCAATATCTACGATCTGGAGCTCCAGGATATCATTCGAAAAACGGCAAAAGAAGAAGGTATCTCTATGCAGGAAGGTGTCTATGTGCAGACTACAGGACCGAATTATGAAAGCCCGGCGGAGATCCGCATGTTTGCCGCTCTCGGCGCGGACGCGGTAGGAATGAGTACGGCGGGCGAGGCGCTGGCGGCACGTCACGCGGACATCCGTGTGTGTGGGATCTCCTGTATATCTAATATGGCAAGCGGAATCTCCAAAGAGAAGCTGAAGCATGAGGATGTACAGATTGCCGCGGACAGGCGTGCAAAGGATTTTGAACGTCTGGTGACGCAGATTATCGTAAAGCTTTGATAACTGTGAGGGGACTGAACAGTTACAAGCTTTGAAAGTGAGGATAAAGTTATGAATACAAGAATTTATAATGTAAAAATCCTGACCATGGAAGAGGGAAAAGACATTTTCCAGGGAGAAGTATGGATTCAGGATGATACGATCACTTATGTGGGATCCGAGAAGGAGGAACAGGAGGCGTGGGATAAGGAAATTGACGGACAGGGCAATCTTCTGATGCCTGGCTTTAAAAACGCGCATACCCATTCGGCAATGACATTTCTGCGGTCTTACGCGGATGACCTGAAGCTGAATGAATGGCTGTATAACAAGGTATTTCCGGCAGAAGGAAAGCTGACAGGGGAAGGACTTTACTGGTTTACAAAGCTGGCATTTATGGAATACCTGACCAGTGGGATTACCACAGCATATGATATGTACTTCCATGTAGATGATGGAGCACGCGCGGCAAAGGATACCGGATTCCGGTATGTATTCTGCGATAGTATTAATAATTTTGGAGGAACTGTGGATCAGGTGGAGAAGGATTTCCTGCGGCTGAATATCGATGCTTCCCATCAGATCTGCCATCGGATCGGGTTCCATGCAGAGTATACGACCAGCAGAGAGTTGATGGAGGGAATCTCGGCACTGGCAGATCGGTATCAGGCTCCGGTATCCGTACATTGCTCCGAGACCCGTAAGGAAGTGGAAGAATGCCGGGAGAAGACCGGCATGTCTCCGGTAGCTTATATGGATTCTCTGGGACTGTTCCGGCATGGTGGAACTTTGTTCCATTGTGTGCATATGGATGAGACAGATTTTGACATATTGAAAAAACGAGGGATTTATGTTGTGACGAATCCGGCTTCCAACCTGAAGCTGGCAAGTGGGATCGCTCCGGTCAAGCGCTTCCTGGAAACGGGAATTCCGGTTGCCATCGGAACCGATGGGGCAGCCAGCAACAACTGTCTGGATATGTTCCGCGAGATGTTTTTGGTGACCGGCCTGCAGAAGGCAGTCTGCGATGATCCGGAGGCGGTTCCGGCAAGGGAAGTATTGAAGATGGCTGCTGTCAATGGCGCATATGCCTGCGGCTTGCCGGAGTGTGACAGTATTGCCCAGGGGAAAAAGGCGGATATGATTCTGATCGACTTGAACCAGCCAAATATGCAGCCATTACGGAACCTGGATAAAAATATTGTCTATAGTGGAAGCAAGACCAATATCAAGATGACCATGGTCGGCGGAAAGGTACTCTATCAGGACGGAGAATTTTACCTGGATTCTACAAAAGAGGAAATTTTTGCTAAAGCCAATGAATATGCGGAGAAGATTTTGGGCAATGTATGATCATAGAGGATACAGGCAGACAGATTGTTGTGTAAATTGGCTATAAGGATTAGGGGATAAGATGATGAAGGCAGCTATATTTACGGTCAGTACAAGAGCTTATAAGGCAAAGCAGGAAAGCGCCGCGGGAGCTGCGGTAAAGCGTGTGGTGGAACAGGTCGGTTTCGACGTGAAGGCAGGAGTCCTGCCGGAGGACAGAACCGTGGTAGAAGCGGTACTAAGGCAACTGGCGGATACCGGTTCGGTACAGTTGATCCTGACAGTAGGCGCTACGGGTCTTATGAAGAAGAACTGCGCGCCGGATGCCCTTATAGATGCGGCGGAACGTCTTCTTCCGGGGATCCCGGAGGCTATCCGCGCGTACAATATCCGTTATACCAAAAAAGTGATCCTGGACCGGTCAGCGGCCGGAATCCGGAACCGGACGGTCATGGTAAATCTTCCGGACAGCGTAAAACTGGCAAAACAAGGAATTGAATATATCATGCCGGAACTGTTGCAGGCAGTGGAGATGTTGAACGTATGATGAAAGTAATATATATAGAACATAGTGGATTTCTGGTGGAAATGGACGGCGCGTATTTCCTGTTTGATTATTACCGGGGAGATCTGCCAAAGCTGGATAGTAGGAAGAAGCTGTTCATATTTGCAAGCCATGCGCATCATGACCACTATCAGAGAAAGATTTTTGAGTTTCAGGATGAAATGTCTCATACTTTTTATATCCTATCAAAGGATGTGAAAAGAGATGCGTTAATGCATGGCGGAAAAGAGGAGAATACCTGGTTTGTGAAACCGGGGCAGAAACTGGATGTGGAAGGCTGCCAGATCCGGACTCTGCGTTCTACGGATGAGGGTGTGGCATTTCTGATTCGGTATCAGGACCGGGGCATCTACCATGCGGGAGATCTGAATGCCTGGTACTGGGACGAAGAGGGCGAAGATTATGTCATGACGATGCGCGGGAACTATGAGCGTGAGATCCGCAAGATTAGCGGTGAGCCGATCAATGTGGCATTTGTGCCCGTAGACCCAAGGCTGGAAGGGCAGTACGCGAAGGGTTTGGATTTTTTTATGCGGCAGACGCGGACAAAGTATGTTTTCCCGATGCATTTCTGGGAGGATTATGGAATTTTTGAAAGGCTTGGAAAAGAGACATGTACAGAAGGATACGCAGACCGGATCATGGAGATTGAAAAGCCTGGCCAGGTGTTTGAATTTGTATAAACCGTAGATGGCTGGCGTAGACGGGAGCTATGAATACATAGTATACAAAAAAGCTGCCGCCAGCACGTTTTCTTCGTCTATGATAGAAAGGAAAAAACAGGATGCAGGTGAAATTATATACGGACGGTTCGGCACGGGGCAATCCGGATGGGCCGGGCGGCTATGGCGCGGTGTTGGAATATGTGGATCCCAAAGGGGAGCTACATACGAAGGAAATGTCCCAGGGATATGTCAGGACTACCAACAACCGGATGGAGATGATGGCAGTGATCGTGGGGCTGGAAGCTCTGAACCGGCCTTGCCGGGTGGATGTGTATTCTGACTCTCAGTATGTGGTAAACGCGTTTAACCAGCATTGGATCGAAGGATGGATCAAAAAGGGCTGGAAGCGTGGAAAAAATGAAGAAGTAAAAAATGTGGATCTTTGGAAACGGCTTCTGGAGGCAAAAAAAGATCATGAGGTGGTATTTCATTGGATTAAGGGACATGCCGGGCATCCCCAGAATGAACGGTGCGATGAACTGGCTACATCCGCGGCGGATGGAGATGATCTGTTGAAAGATCCGATTTGTTAAAAAAGTTGGACATAGAGAGAAATGCGTAGTATAATAGCTTGAGTGATTCAGATTTAAGTAAGACAGACAATCGCGGCTGCAGATGCCGAAAGGGAGCAGACGAGGAAAGTCCGGGCTTCACAGGGCAGGATGCCGGATAACGTCCGGTGGAGGTGACTCCAAGGCCAGTGCAACAGAAATAAACCGCCTCATGTCCATACACGAGGTAAGGGTGGAAAGGCAGTGTAAGAGACTACCGCCTCTCTGGTAACAGAGAGGGCACATGTAAACCCCATCCGAAGCAAGACCGGAAGAAAGCGATGTGGCGGCCCGTCACGCTTTAGGTTGGTCGCTTGAGTCTGGCGGTGACGCCAGACCTAGATAGATGATTGTCCAATGACATAACCCGGCTTATCGTCTTGCTTAAATTACTTGCCATAGCATGCGGAAAGGCTGCCAGTGACAGGCTTTTCGTGTTGGGAACTGTTTAAAAGCAGATTTGGACAGTTCCTCTTTTTTGCTACGGACGCTGTTTCACGTTAAGGCGTTAAAGTATTTGAAAAATTAGCGCAACTATTTAGGAAAGAAGGAAGAACAATGGGTATGACTATAAATGCACAGTTACCTCTGCCAGCAGATTTAAAAGCAGAATATCCGCTGACAGGGGATCTATGTCAAATTAAGAAAGAGAGAGATCGTGAGATCCGGGATATTTTTACGGGAGAATCAGATAAATTTATTGTAATCACAGGGCCTTGTTCCGCGGACAATGAGGATTCAGTCTGTGAGTACGTGACCCGGCTTGCTAAAGTCAGTGAAAAGGTTTCGGACCGTCTGATGATTATTCCAAGAATCTACACCAACAAACCAAGGACGACCGGCGCGGGATATAAGGGAATGCTTCATCAGCCGGAACCGGACAAGGCACCGGATCTCTATGCGGGGATACTGGCAATCCGAAAAATGCACATCCGTGCCATGAAAGAGAGCGGCCTGACCGGAGCGGACGAAATGCTCTATCCGGAGAACCGAAGCTATCTGGATGATATTTTATCTTATGAGGCAATCGGGGCACGTTCTGTGGAAAACCAGCAGCATCGTTTGACGGCCAGCGGCATGGATATTCCGATCGGTATGAAAAATCCTACAAGCGGTGACTTTTCCGTGATGCTGAACTCAGTCATTGCGGCGCAGAGCTCTCATCGTTTTATTTACAGAGGTTTGGATGTTACGACAGATGGAAATGATCTGGCACATGTGATCCTGCGCGGCGGCGTGAACAAGTATGGGACTTGTATCCCTAATTATCATTATGAAGACCTGGTGCGCCTCCTGGAGATGTACCAGAGTAAAAAGCTAAAGAATCCGGCGGCAATCGTTGATGTGAATCATTCGAATTCTGATAAGAAGTTCAAGGAACAGATCCGTATTACCAGTGAGGTACTTCACAGCAGAAGCTATAATCCGGAACTAAAGAAAATGATCAAGGGGGTTATGATAGAAAGCTATCTGGTAGAAGGATGCCAGAGTATTGACAGTGAACGGGTCTATGGAAAATCCATCACGGATCCCTGTCTGGGGTGGGAGGACACGGAACGGCTTATTTATGAGATCGCGGAAAGATGTTGAAATTTTGAAAGGGGCTGTCGGGAAATGACCAGCCCCTTCTGAATACAACCTATTTTAAACCACGATGCTTTTCCTCACAATATTTGCAGCGGTAAATCTGCTTTTCTTCATCGGTCAGGATGAAAATGTGATCCAACCCTTGCTCAATGGAGGTAATACATCTTGGATTTTTGCAACGAAGTACGTTTTTAATCTTTTTAGGAAGCTTGAGAAGCTTTTTTTCTACGATCTGTTCATTCTGGATAATATTGACCGTGATATTGTGGTCAATAAATCCAAGAATATCAAGATCCATAAAATCAATCGGGCACTCAATTTTTATGATATCTTTTTTGCCCATTTTGCTGCTCCTGGCATTTTTAATGATGGCGACGCAGCAGTCCAGTTTATCCAGGTGCAGGTATTTATAGATCTCCATGCTTTTACCTGCTTCAATGTGATCCAAAACAAAACCCTCGGAAAGCTTTCCAACATTCAATGTACTATTTACCATATTTCGGCCTCTTTCTTTTTAATCGTATTATCAATATCAGTTCCATACCTTTACAGCTGCTATGATTAACAGTTACTCGTGATTCAGTCTACGTGAATATCCAAAAGTGTCAGGATCAGTGCCATACGCACATATACGCCGTACTGTACCTGACGGAAATATGCGGCACGGGGATCATCATCCACCTCTACAGAAATCTCATTTACCCTGGGAAGGGGATGCAGCACATACATATCCTCCGGAGCCAGCTTCATTTTTTTGCGGTCCAGGATATAAAAATCTTTCATGCGTACATAATCTTCTTCGTTGAAGAAACGTTCCTTTTGTACACGGGTCATATATAAGATATCCAGATCCGGAAGCGCGTCCTCCAGACGGACCACTTCTTTATACGGAATATTCTGCCGGTCCAGTACATCCTGCCGCATATAATCCGGAAGCCGTAATTCTTCAGGAGAGATTAGTATAAAACGGATACCCGTATAACGGACCAGGGCATGGATCAGGGAATGTACGGTACGCCCGAACTTCAGATCCCCGCAAAGACCGATGGTCAGGTTGTCCAGACGGCCTTTCAGGTTCTTGATCGTCAGAAGGTCGGTCAGAGTCTGGGTCGGATGCTGATGTCCGCCGTCACCGGCATTGATGACCGGAATACGGGAATGCTGGCAGGCAACCATGGGAGCACCTTCCTTTGGATGTCTCATGGCGCAGATATCCGCGTAACAGGAGACTGTGCGGATCGTGTCGGAAACACTTTCCCCCTTTGCCGCGGAGCTGGAATCCGCAGAAGAAAATCCCATCGTATTGCCGCCAAGATTCAACATGGCTGCTTCATGGCTTAAGCGGGTACGCGTACTAGGCTCATAAAATAAGGTCGCAAGCGTCTTTCCTGCACAGGCATGCGCATATTTTTCCGGATGCGCTTCAATATCCTGTGCCAGTCCTAAAAGAGTGTCCAATTCCTCAACGGAAAAATCCAGAGGGCTCATCAAGTGTCTCATAAAATACCTCCTCGTAGTTAATGTAAGTATTCACCATAGTTGCTATTCAAGAACTGTATGGTTTTGGGAATAAAAGATATTGGAATTGCAAAAACAAATGAATGGAGAATTCTTCCAGGATATGGAATAGAAATTGCAGAATAAATATATAAATGGAAACAATTATACCATGACATCTATTGCCTGATTTTGGTTTGCGTCTGCGTATAACATTCCGCATTGCTCTATATTCAGTGAAGTTCATTTGTCTGCCTCCTTCCCGGATACTAATCCTTCTACCTACAATATCCCATAATTTCTTTGTTGTCAATAAAAATTTTCAAAAATATGTTCTGTTGAAAAACAGTAGCTTTTATTGAAAAAATATATTATACTAATAAGAATGAATTGAAAGAGGGACAAAGGAGAAGATAGCATGGCTGGGTTGGAAGACTTGAGAATACGGTTGGATGATATCGATGAACAGATTGTCAGACTTTATGAAGAACGTATGGAGGTCTGTAAAGAAGTCGGAGAATATAAGGTAAAGTCCTGGGGGCGGGTGCTGGACCGGCAGCGGGAAAAGAATAAGCTGACAGATGTGGCCGCGAAGGCTTCCAATGAATTTAACAAAAAAGGGATCCAGGAAATATATGAACAGCTTATGTCCATGAGCAGAAAGCTGCAGTACCAGTTGATGGTGGAGGCGGGGGCTCTGGGAAAGCTGCCCTTTATCCAGATTGATTCCTTGGAGAAAGAAACGGCGCGTGTGGTATTCCAAGGGGTGGAAGGTGCCTATGGACAGGCGGCTATGCTGAAATATTTTGGAGAGGGCTGCAATAATTTTCATGTACGGACTTTCCGGGATGCTATGGATGCCATCGAAGACGGGGCGGCGGACTATGCGGTCCTGCCGATCGAGAATTCATCGGCCGGAGCAGTGACGGAAGTGTACGACCTTCTGGTGGAATATGAAAATTATATCGTAGGAGAGACGATCCTTCCGGTGAGACATACATTGTGCGGGCTTCCGGGAACGAACCTGAATGAGATCAGGCAGGTATATTCCAAGGCTGAGGCATTGATGCAGACAAGCCGTTTTTTGGATGAGCATGCAGACTGGCAGCGGATCAGCGTGGTGAATACGGCTGTAGCTGCAAAGAAGATCCTGGAAGATCAGGATCTCACGCAGGCTGCGGTATGCAGTTCTTATGCGGCCAAGGTTCATGGACTTTCGGTTCTGGTGGATGATATCAACGATGATCTGAATAATTCTACCCGTTTTATTGTAGTGACGAATCAGAAGGTATTTCTCAAGGATGCTTCCAAGATCAGTATCTGTTTTGAAGTACCGCACCAAAGCGGATCTCTGTACCGGCTGCTGTCACATTTTATCTATAATGACCTGAATATGTCCAAGATCGAATCCCGCCCGGTAGAAGGAAAGAGCTGGGAATACCGCTTTTTCGTGGATTTTGATGGAAATATGGGAGACGCGGCTGTGAAAAATACGATCCGGGGACTGCGGGAGGAAGCGATTAATTTGAAAATTCTGGGAAATTATTGAGTGGCCGAGGAATGAATATGCGTACAAACGAACTGATGCTATATAAGAATATGGAACATGGGGATATCTTGCTTGATATGACCTTTTTGATGGAAAATTACGATAACGAATATTATAATCTGGAAGATCTGAGAAGCCTTTTATTTGAGTGTATCAATGAACTGCTTGAGCTTGCTGCCGGTCATGGCTATGAGGGAAATCTCTGGCATGCATATCTCACCTTTCTGCTGGCAAGTGACGAGAATGCCTACAGTACGTCCTGCGAGATCGTAGGTGAGGTAAAGGGCAGCATCAACCAGATCGCGCTGCATGATTTTGGTGTGTTTAAGGAATTGTATGATTATGATTTCAGCGATATGCAGCAGACTTTGCAGGCGGACTGCTTTTCCATCCTGTTAGATTATCAAAATGTAAATGCCTCCAGTAAGGTTTTCAACAAACGGATCCGGGATCGCATCTGCGGACTTAGCCGGTCTCTGGGCGAAGCTTTAGACGTGGAGGAATTCAAAAACTGCCTGACCCGGTTCTATCAGGAATTCGGCGTAGGGAAGCTGGGCCTCCACAAAGCATTCCGTGTGGAGCATCCCGAAGAAGGGGATGTGCAGATCGTACCGATTACCAATATCGCCCATGTCCATCTGGATGATCTGGTTGGTTATGAGATCGCGAAGAAAAAGCTGATCGACAATACACAAGCATTTGTAGAAGGCAGAAAGGCGAATAACTGCCTCCTTTATGGGGACGCGGGAACGGGAAAATCTTCTTCCATCAAGGCGATCCTGAATATGTATTATGGGCAGGGCCTTCGGATGATCGAGATCTACAAGCATCAGTTCCGGGATCTGAATGATGTGATCGCGCAGATCAAGAACCGGAATTATAAATTCATTATTTACATGGACGACCTGTCCTTTGAGGAATTTGAGATCGAATATAAGTATTTGAAGGCTGTGATCGAAGGCGGCCTGGAGAAGAAGCCGGAGAATGTACTGATCTACGCGACCTCGAACCGGCGGCATTTGATACGTGAGACCTTTAAGGACAAAGCTGACCGGGACGAAGAACTGCATACGAATGATACGGTTCAGGAAAAGCTGTCCCTGGTAGCCAGGTTTGGCGTTACGATCTACTATGGTTCTCCGGACAAAAAGGAATTCCAGGAGATCGTCAGTACGCTGGCCGAGGCAAATGGGATTGATATGCCAAAGGAGAAGCTGCTGCTGGAAGCCAATAAATGGGAACTGAACCATGGAGGGCTTTCCGGGAGGACTGCGCAGCAGTTTATCGATTATCTGTTGGGAGCCGGCCGGAATATTTAATGGAAAGGAAGCAAAAATAAGATGGTACTGAAACGGAAAGCTGCATGGAAACAGACAGGATGCCTTGGACTGATGATATTGTCCATATATTTGCTTACGGCCTGCAGCGAGAAAGTGACCCCGAAGAAACTGATGGAGTCCATGTCAAAAAATATGTCCGATATTACGTCATTCGCCAATACGGTGAAATTGGATATTGAATTGGAAGACGTTCTATATACTACGGCGGTTTCGATGGATATTGACCTGGAAAGTACATCAGATCCGAAAGCAGGACATGCGTTGGGAAAAGCGCATTTGAGGATGCGTGGCGCGGAGTTGGAAAGCGTGCTGGAGGTCTATCAGGTCATGGAGGGAGGAAGACGGGCGACCTACAGCAGCCTGGACGGGAACTGGAGCAAAGAAGTATCGGAACATACAAAAGGCTCAGTGATTACGATTGATGACAGCCTTTTTTCTGAAATGGCAGATTCTGTGGATGATTTTCATATCGCGGAGGGAACCGTCGATGTCAACGGCCAGGAATGTTATCAGATCTATGGGGATGTCACAGGAGAAGACTTGAAAGGGCTGCTTGGCGGCCAGATGTTGAATGCCTATGGCCTGGTAAGGCTGCCGGAAGAGGATGCGATCTCGGATCTGACGATTCCGATTACTTTTAATATATACAAAGAAGAAATGCTTCCGGCACGGATCGTGGTGGATATGGCAGATGCCATGAACGGGCTGTATGATCATTTTGACAAGACTACGAATGTAAATTCTTACAGTATCAAGCTGGATTTTGACAAATACGGAGAAGTGCCTGAGATTACGGTGCCGGAGGACGTGAAGGCAATCGTAGGCTAAAAAGCAGGGAATGAACAAAAAGAGGGCTGTTCGTTCCCTGTTTTTTCGCAGGTGTTACCGGATTTCCTGAATATCGCTGATATCACTGTCGATCACCAGAGAATAATTCGTATAATATACTACAAATCCGGGCTTTCCACCTTTGGGTTTCTTTACATGCTTTTTCTCTACATAGTCGATTTCTACTTTTTCCACTCCGCGCATACTGGAATAGTAAGCGGCAAGCCGTCCGGCCTCCTCAAAGGTGCGGTCCGGCAGTTCCTCGCCGTTTGTTTTGACAATGACGTGGGAACCAGGAGCTTGTTTGACATGAAACCACCAGTCGTTTCCGACAGCAAATGTGAACGTCAGTTGGTCATTCTGCAGATTATTCTTTCCTACATACATATGAAAGCCATCGCTGGAAATGTAATGCAGCGGTGTGTTCCTGATCTTGATCTTTTTCTTGGAAAACTTGCACCGCATAAGGCCGGAGGAAATAAGCTCTTCTTTGATCTGTGCAAGATCATCTTCACTCATGGCAATATCCAGGGACGTACGGATAGATTCAAGATAAGTGATCTCTTCCTGTGTTTCCTGGATAAAATGAGACAGAGCCTCAAAGGTTCGTTTTAATTTATTATATTTTTCAAAATAGCGCTGGGAATTTTCCTGCGGCGTCTTCGTGGGATCCAGTGGAATAGAGACCATTTCATTCGTATAATAATTCAAAGCTTCCAACTTTTTAGCCCCTTCTTCCAGGTTGTAACCGTAAGTATTGATCAGCTCTCCGTATACTTTGAATTTCTCCCGGTTCTCTGTATCTTTAAGCTGCCTGCACTGTAAGTCATATTTTTTGCGGTTCCGGTCCAGGGCGGTCTGGATGATATGCCGCAGGTCCGTGGATTTCTGCCGGATACGGGTAATGGTATTTTTCAGGGCATAATAAGTTTCCAATACCTGGGAAATGCTACCGAATTCCACCCGTTCATACCCTTTCTGCGGCAACGGAAGGGAGGAAAATTCTTTTGGCTCTTTTCCTTCATAATAAATGGCCGGAGAAAAAAGGTTTTCTTTTACATCCGAAAAATAAATATCAAACTGATTATATACATGCCGCAAAATATCCTCGTTGAAAGCTGCCGCAGGGAGGCCTGAGTCCACCTCGGCAATCGTGCAGATCGCTTCTGCCGTAACCGGGCTGACTCCGGTAAAGCTGGTGTAGATGGCTTTGGCAAGGGGCATGGGCTTTTCCAGCAGTGTACGGGAAAAGGTTTCCTGATCTATGGACAGCGGGTCTTGCTTTTCCATAGTATCCGGGATAAAATACTGCCGCCCGGGGAGCACCTCACGGACAGAACTCATCTGAGCGGATACATGCTTGATGCTGTCTATAATAGAGCCGTCCTCTGTGCAGAAAATAATATTGCTGTGCTTTCCCATGATCTCCACGATCAGATCCTTCCGGCACAGATCACCCATTTCATCCAGATGCTCGATCGTAAAATGGATGATACGTTCCAGCTTTGGCTGATAAATATCTACGATCCGTCCGTTTGCGATATGCTTGCGCAACAGCATACAAAAATTGGGGGCGGTCATGGGGCTTGTTTTATTCGATTCTGTCAGGTAGACCAAGGGCAGGGAAGCGCTTGCAGACAGATAGAGCCGTTTCTGGCCTGCGGGTGTCTTAATTGTCAACAGAAGTTCATCTGTTTCCGGCTGCGCGATCTTTGCGATTCTTCCATTTATCAGTTGTTCCTGCAATTCGTGGACCAGATTTGCCACGACAATTCCATCAAATGCCATAATGTATTCCTCACTTTCTGTTTTATTATAATATGGATTCATTGCTTTTTCATTAGTTATTTTAACAAAATAAAAAATAGATTGTAAACTTAAAACATAAAAAGGTTGACAATCTAAGGATATACATTTATACTTAGGAATGATTTATACAGAAGCCTGTACATACAGGCCGGTTACATTATTATATTAGGAGGTATCATTATGCGAAGTTCAAAAATTTCCACTCAGGACATATGCGGTATCGCGCTCATGACAGCTATCGCGGCAGTCATGGCGCAGATATCGATTCCCATGCCCATGGGAGTGCCGATGACGATGCAGACTTTTGCGGTAACGCTAGCGGGGATCATTCTTGGGGCAAAGCGCGGAGCAATCTCTATGGTGGTCTATGTACTGTTAGGAGCGTTGGGGGTTCCCGTTTTGGCCGGATTCAGCGGCGGCTTTCAGTATTTGGCCGGACCGACCGGTGGATTTCTTTTGTCTTTTCCGATCATGGCGTATCTGATCGGCATCGGAGCAAGCAGGAGAAAGCAAAAGGGCATGTTTCTTTTATTCCTTGTCTTAGGGACAGCCGCGAATTACGCGGCAGGTGTGGCGATGTTCTGTATCCTTATGAAAGCGTCTGTCTGGACAGGAATTACAGCCTGTGTACTGCCTTTTATTCCGACAGCAATCATCAAAGCGGCTCTTGCCTCCGCGTTGGGACTGAAGCTGCAGGTCAGACTGGGGGCGGCTCTGCAATGGACTTAAAGATTATAAAAAGTTTACACAAGGAAAGCTTCCTATGGTACAATGAATGTTAACCAGAAATAAAAGGGAAAGGATATTCGATCATGCGGTGGGCGGACGGAAAAGTAAGGTGTCGGTGGGCAAATCCAAAAAATCAAAAGTATATTCATTACCATGACAAGGAGTGGGGAGTCCCTGTATATGACGACCACAAGTTGTTCGAAATGCTGATACTGGAAGCCTTTCAGGCCGGTCTGTCATGGGAATGTGTATTGAACAAGCAGGAAGCGTTTAGAAAGGCGTTTGATGGATTTGATCTGGCAAAGGTATGTTCCTATGATGAAAACGATTTCCAGAGGCTTCAGGAGAATCCGGAGATCATCCGCAATAAACGAAAAATACACGCCGCTACGGCCAATGCCAAAGTATTTCGTGAGCTCCAGCAGGAATTTGGAAGCTTTTCAGACTATATCTGGCATTGGACAGGCGGGAAGGTGATCTATGAAAAGGGACTTACACATTCGGAACTCTCGGATAAGGTTTCGAAAGATTTAAAAAAGCGGGGCATGAAGTTTGTTGGAACTACGATCATTTATTCGTACCTTCAGGCTGTCGGCGTGATTTATTCCCATGAGGAGGGCTGCTTTTTAGAGCATCGTGGGGAATAAAAGTAACTGCCGCGTGAATTGGTTACAAAATCAGAAGGAGGCTGCTATGAAAAAAAGTATGATCCGGGCCGCGAAGGGCGAGGCCCCGGCAGATCTGGTATTGAAAAACGGAAAGGTGCTGAATGTTTTTTCGGAAGAAATCCTGACATGTGATGTGGCGATCGTAGACGGATGGATCGTCGGAATGGGAAGCTATGAAGGTGACAAAGAGATTGATTGTACAGGAAAGTATATCGCTCCTGGGCTGATCGATGCCCACGTACATATCGAATCCTCCATGGTGTCGCCCCTGGAATTTACAAAGTATATTGTGAGGAAGGGAACTACCGGAATCGTGGCGGATCCTCACGAGATCGTGAATGTGAGCGGAAAGCGTGGGATGGATTATATTCTGGACGCGTCGGAGCATGTGCCGGCAGATGTATATGTGATGGTTCCGTCATCGGTTCCGGCTACCAATATTGACACCAACGGTGCCGGAAAATTTCTGGCAGAAGACATGGCGGAATACAAATCCCATCCAAGAGTGCTTGGATTGGGTGAAATGATGCGTTTTGTGGACGTACTGAACGAAGACAGAGAGACGATGGAAAAGCTGGATGTATTTTCAGATATGGTCATGGACGGACATGCTCCGGGAATTTCGTCAAAAGAGATACAGGCATACCGGGCGGCAGGGATCCAGGATGACCATGAATGCTCTTCCGGCGAAGAGGCATTGGAAAAGCTGCGCGCCGGATTCCATATTCTGGTACGTGAGGGCAGCGGGGCAAAGAACCTGGAAAGCATACTTAAGGGACTTCTGAAAAGCGGGGTTTCTCTGGATCACTGTATGTTTTGTACGGACGATAAGCATCTGGAGGACATTGAAAAGGACGGACATATCAATTACTGTGTCCGCAAGGCGATCGCCCTTGGCGTACCAGAGATCAAAGCCTATAAAATGGCATCCTGTAACGCGGCACGTTTTTATGGAATCCGGCACGCTGGCGCCGTGGGAGCCGGATACCGGGCAGACCTGTTGATTTTGGATGATCTGAAAGAAGCGTCGCCTGTTATGGTGGTCAAGAATGGAAATATCGTGGATGACACATGGCTTTCTTCTTTCCACTATGAATTAAAGGATGAATCACTTCTCCACACGGTCAGGATCAGGGAATTGTCCGAAACGGATTTTTATCTGGAAAAAAAGGAAAAGAATCATGTTCTGGAGCTTGTGCCGAATGAACTATTGACCTTGCATAAGGAGGAAGAGGTGCCTGGAACAAACGGGACATTCATTCCGAATCAGGAATATGGGAAGCTGGCAGTCGTGGAACGGCACGGAAAAAATGGAAAGGTGGGTGTGTGTCCGGTCAAAGGATATGGTATCCGTTCCGGCGCGATCGCGACGAGCATTTCACATGATTCTCATAATATCATAGCGGCAGGGGATAATGACAGGGATATCCTATGTGCCGTGAAGGAACTGGAGCGGATCCAGGGTGGATATGTGATCGCTTCGGAGGGGAAGGTGGTCGATTCACTGCCACTTGCCATTTCCGGGCTGATGAGCGTTGAACGGGCGGAAGAGGTACAGCAAAAAACAGGGGAAATGGTACAAAAGGCACGGCAGATGGGCGTGGCCCAGGGGGTAGATCCATTTATCACCCTTTCCTTTATGGCACTGACGGTGATACCCGAGCTTCGGCTTACCGAATCCGGATTGTTTGACGTGACCACAATGCGGTTCATCGAAGAGTAGAAACAGATGGCAGAGAAAAAAGAAAACAAAGTAGCCGGATTTATTAAAAGATATTGGGGCGGACTGCTGGCGGCGTGTGCGGTTGTTTTACTTTTAGCTTATTTTGCCAATATTATATTTGTCCAAAATAAAGAAACGGCTGTTTCCGTGCTGGTCCTGGAATTTATGGAGGATACATCTTCGTTGGAGCGGCAGGTCAGGGAAGTGACCGGAGCAGGTGAGGACCAGAAAATAGAGATACGCTCCATAGCTTATGATGTTGACGCCAATAAAGCCATCGCCCTGACCTGGATAAGGGCGGAGGCGGTGGATATGATCATCGGTGAAGAGGAGCAGATGATCGAATTCGCGCGGGCAGGATATCTGAGGGAACTAGATGAAACGGAAGGAGAGCAGTCGGATGACTTTATGTGTGGACTGGCGGAATTTGACAGGGAAGGGAAGATCACTGCCACAGATCCCCAAAAGTGCTTTGGGAAATACGCCGGGGAGGTTCCGGGAATTAGCTTTCAAAAGCCTGTGATCGGCCTGGCTGACAATGTAGCAAATATGGAAAACGCGGTAGAACTGCTTTATTATTTTGAAAAAAGCAATGAACAGAAGGAAATTGGATAAAAAAGGAAAAAAGTTTATCTAAAGGCTTGCAATCAATGGCTCTGACCGATAGAATAGAAACACCAGAACAAGAACGGGGTGATTGATTGAAGGCAACGATCAGAGAGATCGCGGAGAGGGTCGGCGTATCCTCCGCAAGCGTTTCTTTGGTGCTGAACCATAAGGAATGCAGGATCTCGGAAGAAACGAGACAGAAAATATTTGATACGGCCGGGGAACTGGGCTATGTCAGAAAAAGGGACAGGGCAAAGAGCAAAAGCCGGTATGGCGGACGGCTGATCGCGCTGATCTATCCCCGGCTGCACAATGAACTGATTGAAGAATGCATGCAGGGAATTGATGATTATGCGGCTTTGTACGGCTATCATGTATTTCAGCTGTACTGTTCGGAGACTACCCAGAAGTGTGTCGAACAAATAGAACTGGCCGTATTTCTCGGCGCGGACGGTCTGATCCTGGTTCCGCCCAATGATATGAATACGGGAGAAAATAATGTTCTGCTTGGGGACGCGCTGAAGCATTCCAAAGTTCCGTACATTCTCTTGGATAAGGCTATCTATAAAGTGTTCTGTGACTTTATTACGGCAGACAATAAGCTGGGGGCCAACATGGCAATGGATCATCTGCTGGACTTCGGCCATAAAAGGATTGGGATACTGGCCGGTAAAAAAGAAGTCTATAATACCAGAAAAAGAGTGGAAGGGTATAAAGAGAGCCTGGCCTTGAATGGCATAGATTATGATGAGTCTCTGGTGTATTATGGTGAGTATTCCCGGCAGGCGGGATATAAAGGGGCAGGATATCTGGTTTCAAAAGGCGTGACCGCGATCGTTTCCTGCAATGGAGATATTTCCCTGGGGGTATATGAATATGCCAGAGAAAACGGAAAGATCATTGGTGAGGATATTTCCATTGTGAGCTTCGGGAATCTGCGTGAGTCCGGATGGATGAATCCTACATTGACAAGTGTGATCCAGCCGGGGGAGCAGATGGGGCGTAAAGCGATGGAAACCCTGATCAGCAGGATCCGGAATGAAGAAATCGGAGGGATACACACGAACTATTTCACGCCCATACTATGGTGTGGTGAATCTGTAAAAAAAATAGGACGGTAGACAGAGAAAAATAATTGTAATAGATAATCGAAGAAAAGAAAAAAGGAAAAGAAAAGCGTATTATTTCTAAAATTTGTGAGAAATATAGAAATAAGTACGCTTTTTTTGTGCATAATTTACAAAAATAAAAAATTTATCAAAATTTATCATATGAGAATAGGAAAGAATAAGCATTTTTGATAAAGAATAATCAGAAAATAAATGTAATATTTTGAAAAAGTGAAAAAATTAGAACATTAATATCAAAAATAGTAAGTGAAAATCAGATTGACAAACAGAATGAAGTACGATATAGTTTGATTAACAAAAGCAAAAATGGTAAATAAAGTAAAAATATTTACCATAATTTATCAAAGAAAAGGAGAAAAAGTATGAAAAAGAAAGTTTTATCAGTCTTATTGTGTGTTGCTATGTTTGCGACAGTCCTGCCCGGATGTGCCATATCAACAACAAAAGAGTCCGATGATGGAAGCGCGGAAAGTACGGAAGATACGAACACGGACAGTGCGGAAGACACGGATACCGCGGATGACGCGGAGGATGTCGTGGTAATGAAGGATGAAGACCTGGAAGGAAGAGAAGAGATCACTCTCTGGTTCTGGGGAGCGGAGCCTTACGCGCAGGAAGCCTTTAAGGAAATCCTGGTAGATAAATATAATGCTTCCCAGGATGACTATCAGCTTGTAGTAGAATTTCGTCCGTCCGTAGACGCGGATATCAAAACCGCGTTGGCGGCGAATCAGGGGCCGGATATCATTTATGGTTCAGGACCGTCCTTTGTAATGCCGCTGGTAGACGCGGAGAAGCTGGAGAATTTGGACAGTTATTCGGAACAATATGGATGGAAGGACAAGATCCTGGAACCATATTATGAATCCGGTACGGTACATGGAAGCCTTTACAGCCTGGTGAACGGTGTCAGCACAATGGGCGTGTTCTACAACAAGAAAGTGCTGGAGGATAACGGCTGGGAGGTTCCGACTACGATCGAAGAGATGGAAGCGATCATGGACGAGGCTATGGAGAAGGGGTTATATGCCTCTGTTACAGGAAATAAAGGCTGGCAGCCGGTAAATGAAAACTACGCGTCACTCTTCCTGACTCACATCGCGACTCCGCAGACTATGTACAAGGTTCTGACCGGAGAAGAGAGCTGGGTAAATGATGATGTAAAAGCAGCGATCGAAAAGTCCAAAGAATGGTGGGATAAGGGATATCTTGCGGGCGAAGATTATGTAAACCTGAACTTCAGTGAATCCCTGCAGCTTTTATCAGATGAAAAGGCACCGTTCTTTGTAGGGCCAACCATCGCGTTCCAGTGGGCCGCTTCCTTCTTTACCGATGATAAGGAAGAAAATATCGCGTTCATTCCATTTCCCGCGACGGAGCAGGTGCCGGATCCGACCTATACATTAGGTGGAGCCTGTACGTTATCGATCAACGCGAACGCGGAAGATTCCCATAAAGAGGAAGGCGCGAAGATTATTGATATGATGATGAACGCGGAATTTATGCAGGAAATGACAGCGGCATGGCCGGGATACTGGGGAACTCCTTTGAAGGACCTGTCAAGTGTAGATCCGAGTGGTATGAATTATCTGTCCGCGGAATTTGTAAAGGTGGTAAGCGATATTTCAGACGCGGTGAATAAAGGTAATTTTGGATACTACGATAATACTTTCTTCCCATCCGCGACACAGACAAGGATCGTAAATATTGATGAGGTATGGTATGAGACATCGACAGTCGATGAGTATGTGCAATCTCTGGAGGACGAATTCAGGACAGAATTCGACAATGGTATGGTGCCTCCGACTCCAAAGCCAAATATGGATTAGTGTAAACTGTCGGTACGAGAGACAGACGCGGGCTGTCTTACGATGACCCATGAATAAGTAATGAAGCGGACCGGAATGGATCGGATAAGGGATTTCCGGCCCGCTTTTTCATACTAGGAGAAGAAAAATGAAAAAAAGAAAAATCAACTGGAACTATTTCCTGATCGCCCCATCACTGCTGATAAGCATAAGTATTATTTTGATTCCGGGCGTGATGACATTTGCGTATTCCTTTACGGACTGGAATGGTTTATCTCCGAATATTAATTTTATCGGCCTGAAAAATTTTATCGAATTATTTCATGAAAAGGTCTTCTTCAAGGCAATTCAGAATAACCTGATCTGGACGTTTTTGTTTCTTACGATTCCTGTATGTATCGGTATGCTGGCTGCGATGCTGCTGCTTTCCAGAAAAAAGACGAGAAGCATTTACCAGGTGGCGTTCCTGATCCCGTATGTCCTGGCGCCATCTGTCAACGCCATGCTCTGGCTGAATGTAGTGTTCAGCCCGGTATCCGGAGTGATTTCCGTGTTTCGGAATATGGGCTTTGATATCAGTTCCCCGCTGGCAGATATGAAAACAGCCATCTACGGCTGCGCGGCAGTAGATATCTGGCATTACTGGAGTTATCTGACCGTCATTTATCTGGCGGCGCTGCGGCAGGTCCCTACGGACCAGGTGGAAGCGGCCAGGCTGGACGGATGTAATGGCTGGCAATTGTTCCGCTATATTTATCTGCCCAATATCATGTCTACGGTAAGCCTGATGTTTGTCATGATCACGATCGGCTCCTTCCTGGCCTTCGATTATATCAAGCTGATGACAGGCGGCGGTCCGGCTCACGCAACGGAGGTCCTCGGAACCTATGCTTATTCTTACGCCTTTGATTCCATGAAGGTGGGAAAAGCGGCCGCGGTAGGATTATTTATCAGCTTCTTTGGGCTGATCGCGTCCGCTGTGTACACAAGAATGAGCAAAAATGAAGAGATGAGGTAGAAGGAGGGAAATGTTATGGGAGTTACATCAAAGAAGAAACAGTTTGGTATCAATTTTATAATCCATCTGGTATTGATCCTGCTTGTGATCATATGTCTGGCGCCTATCGCACTCGTGGTGATCAACAGTTTTAAGACGAATACGGAGATCGTCAGTAACCCTCTTTCCTGGCCTTTTGTCCTGCATTTGGAAAATTATATCCAGGCGTGGAAGACCGGAAACTTTTCGGTGGGATTTATCAACAGCGCGAAGCTGACCGGCTGTACGGTAATCATCGTACTGATTACGGCCAGCCTGGCAGGCTATGTGCTGTCAGGCAAACGGATCAAGGGCAGTGGCGTGATCTTAATGTATTTTATGATGGCAATGACCGTGCCGATCCAGTTGTTCCTGTTTCCACTGTATTACGCGTACGCGAAGCTAAATCTGATCGGTAATATCCTGGCGACCAGCTTTATCCTGGCCGCGCTGTATATGCCTCTCTCCGTTTTTTTGATGCGGACCTTTTTCCTGAATGTACCGAAAGAGCTGGAAGAATCCGCGCGGATCGACGGCGCCGGAACGTGGCAGGTCATCTGGCATATCATGCGGCCTGTGGTATCACCGGGCCTGATTACGGTAGCAATTCTGATCGGGCTGCAATCCTGGAATGAATATCTGATCTCCTCTACATTTTTACAGGGAGCCAAGAACTTTACGGCAACGTTGGGATTCCTTGCTATGAACGGTTCCTATGGTTCTGACATGGGAGTCATGATGGCGGCGGCATCGACATTGATCGGACCGATCATCGTATTCTTCCTGTGTACCCAGAGGTACTTTGTGGACGGCATGGTCAGCGGGGCTGTCAAGGGATGACGATATATAAATTTTATGAACTTGGAGGATGATATGAGTATTCAGAACTATCAGAACGCGATCTATGCCGGTGTATTGGGAAAGATCATCGGAGTTTATCTGGGAAGGCCCGTCGAGGGATGGAGCTTTGAGAAGATCCGGGACCGTTTCGGGGAGGTGTACTATTATAAAGGACATTTCACAGGGGCGCCGCTGATCGTACCGGACGATGATATCTCCGGAACCTTCGCTTTCTTCCGGGCGTTGGAGGACAATGGTTACAGCGCCGGACTAACGGCGGAGGATATCGGAAACGCCTGGCTGAACTATATCGTGGAAAACGAAACGATCCTGTGGTGGGGCGGTTTGTGCAGAAGTACGGAGCATACCGCATATATCCGACTGAAAAACGGGATCAAGGCTCCCATGAGCGGGAGCGAGGCATTGAACGGGAAAAGCATGTCAGAGCAGATCGGCTCCGAAATCTTTATTGATACATGGGCGCTTGCCAATCCGGGCAATCCCCGGCGCGCGGCAGACATGGCAAGGAAAGCGGCCAGCGTGAGCCATGACGGGCTGGCGGTGGACGCGGCGGTATATCTGGCTGTGATGGAAGCCATGGCATTTGAGGAGAAGAGGATTGATACACTGCTGGATAAAGGCATGGAGTACATTGATAATCCATTTTTTGAAAGCCTGGTAAAAGAACTGCGCGGACGCTGTAAGGAAGCAAAGGACTGGCATGAGGTCCGGGACTGGATCGCGCGGGAACACGGATATGAAAAATACCCCGGAAACTGCCCGATGGTCACGAACCACCTGACATTATTGATGGCGTGGATCATGGGCGGCGATGATTTCAACAAGGCCTGCATGATCGCATGCTCGGCAGGGTGGGATACGGACTGCAATTCCGGAAACGTGGGGTGCTTAAACGGGATCCGGCTTGGCCTGGAGGGCTTCTCGAAAGGGGCAGATCTGAGAAAGCCTGTCGCGGACCGTCTGTATGTGGTCACCAGTGACGGCGGCGAGACGATTTCCGACGCGGTCATTGAGACGCGCAAGATCGTAAAGGCAGCCGCGAGATTAAACGGAGAAGAGGTCGTGATCCCGAAGGAACGGTATGCCTTTGAATATCCGGGCAGCGTACAGGGAGTCATTCCATTTGATGAGGATCAAGAGGAGCAGGTGCTGACACGGATCGAGAACGCTTATGAATCCACAGGAGAATATGGATGTAAAATCTCTTATGAAGGACTGGGCGCAGGGGTACACGCAAGCTGCTGCGTGGATACCTTTATTGATCTGAAACCAAAGGGAAAAGAAGGGACCAGCTATTTTGACGTACTTTGCTCGCCGACGCTTTACAGCGGGCAGGAGATCACGGCATGTGTGACCGCGATGGAGGAAGTGAATCCGGATTTCCGGTTTTTCATTCAGTATTTTGATGAAAATGACCAGCTTGCGATCCTGTACGCAGACGCCGTGAAGCTGAAAAAAGGACGTAACACCATCCAATGGAGGGTGCCGGATACCAGAGGACATGCTATTTACAGGCTTGGGATCACACTGAGAAATGACATTAGAGCAGACGGAAGCATCATCCTGAATACGCTGGATTGGTCCAACGCGCCGGTCAGATATGAGATGGGGCGTTCCATGGAAATGACTCCGGCATTGACACCCTGGACTACGACTACGGCATGGCTAAAGACCTTTGTTTCGTCGGCGGATCATTTCAATCCGGATTATACCGTGACTTTTTCCATCTGCCATGAACGGGAGAACGGGGTAGTGACGACGGGAAGCAGCGCATGGGATGACTATACCGTATCTTCAGTTATTACATTTTCACAGCAGGACGCGGCGGGGCTCGTGGCACGGGCGAAAGGGCACAGGCAATATTATGGGGCAGTGTTGACCAAGGGCTGCGTGCAGATCTATAAACAGAAAAACGAACAGCGGCTGGTACTGGCGGAGGAATTGTTCCCGTATCAGATCGATGAGACCCATAAGCTGGCATTTCGGGTAAAAGAAGAAGCGTTGGAGCTGTATGTAGATGATAAGCTGGCGCTGTCCGCGAAAGATTCGGAATACCGTCGCGGACAGGCTGGATTTGTTGTAGATTCAGGCGCGATCCTGGGAGATAAATTTACGGTAGAAAGAGCATAAGGATATGAGTATAGAAAAATATAATCACAAAATTTATGCCGGAGTGCTTGGAAAAATACTTGGCGTATATCTGGGCAGGCCGGTGGAAGGCTGGAGCTATGAGAAGATCCGGGAAACTTTCGGACAGATCCATTATTATGTCCATGATAAGGTGGGTGTGCCGCTGATCGTGGCGGATGATGATATCTCAGGTACGTTCGCGTTTTTCCGGGCGATCGCGGATCATGGATTTCAGGCGCGTACAACGGCGAAAGAATTTGGCGAGACATGGCTGAATTACATTATAGAAAATAAGACCATCCTGTGGTGGGGCGGATTGGGGCGCTCTACGGAACATACGGCATATTTGAACCTGAAAAACGGGATCGATGCTCCCAGGAGTGGTTCTATCGCAGTCAATGGAAAGGTTCTGGCAGAGCAGATCGGCGCGCAGATATTCATTGACGCGATCGCCATGGCATGCCCCGGAGACCCGGAGACGGCGGTGGAGCTGGTCAAAAACGCGGCCAGCGTGAGTCACGATGGTATCGCGGTGGAGGCTGCCTGCCATCTGGCGGCGCTGGAAGCGATGGCGTTTGAAGAAAAGAGGATTGATGTGCTGCTGGATCGGGCGGCAGGGTATATAAAGAATCAGGAACTGCTGGATATGGTCGCGGATGTCCGGGATATCTGCGGCAGAGAAACAGACTGGAGAAAGGTCCGGGCATATCTGGATCCAAAATATGGTTATGAGGTATATCCCGGATGCTGCCATATGGTTCCCAATCACGCGATGGTGATCGCGGCGTTTATCCTGGGTGGCGACGATTTTCAGAAATCCATCAGCATCGCGGCTTCCGCGGCGTGGGATACGGACTGTAACGCCGGGAATGTAGGCGCTTTGAACGGCATCCGGCTTGGGATAGAGGGAATCAACGCCGGCGCGGATTTCCGGGGGCCTGTGGCGGACCTGATGTATGTAGTGACGTCCGACGGAGGTTCTGTTGTGACAGACGCGGTCCTGGAGACAAAAAAGATCGTAGAGGCGGCCGCAAAAATGCGGGGAGAACCTATCTCCTTATCAAAATCCAGATATACCTTTGAATATCCGGGATCTGTACAGGGCTTTCTGCCATGTGAATTTGATCATGGGGCTGCGGCGGACGTGAAAATATACAATCGGAATGAGATTTCCGGAGAGAACGGCCTTTGTATAGAATGCAGCCATGTAGCAAAAGGTGTAACCGCCAATGTATCGACCCAGACGTTTATTGATTTTTCAAAGCTGGCGGCGAATTTCTCTACGGTCGCCTCCCCCACACTGTATTCGTCCCAGACAGTATATACGACTGCTTACAAAGAGACAGGCGGCGAGGCTTTCCTGAGACCGTATATTCTTTATTATGATATCGATGATCAGGTGCAGGTGATCTATGGAGAGCTTTGGAAACTTTGTGAGACTCCACAAGTCTTTTCCTGGGTTGTGCCGGATACCGGGGGGATGTCTATCTTCAAGCTGGGATACCAGATTCAAAGTGAGAACAGATTTGACGGCAGGATCGTTCTGAAGGAAATTGACTGGACAGGCGCGCCCACAGATTTTTCCCAGAGAGGAATGCTGATGAACTCGATCTGGAATACCAACCCCTTGTGGCTGGCAGGATTTGCCAGCTCCGCGGCACAATTCGCGGCAGATTTTAAACGGACCTACTGTGTATCCCATGCAGAGGAAAATGGGGTGGTGACGATTGGAAGCAGGGATTGGAAGGACTACAGTGTGGAATCGAACATCTATTACAGCCTGCATCAGGAGGGCGGACTGGTCCTGCGTAGTACAGGCCACAGGAGGTTTTACGCGGCGGTGCTTAAGAGCTTTCAAAAGGCGCAGATCTTTATGGAAAGAGATGGGAAAAGAACGGTTCTCGGAGAAATAGAGTATCCTTATGAAGAAGAAAAAGGATACCGTATGAAATTTACGGCAAAGGGCAGCGCGCTGTGCCTGGATATCAATGGAAAGCGTGTGCTGGAAGTGAAGGATGATACGTATGTATGTGGAGGCGGAGGCTTTTTGATTTCAAATGGAACCATGACCTGCGATAGCTTTATCGTGCGGAGTTGATGATGTATGGAGGTTCATATGAAGTATGTGGTAGTGTCAGCCGTGGTGACGGATGAAATACATTTTCCGGACGGAAGAATTAAGCTGGCTCCCGGAGGAGCCGGGATCTATGCCTTGTGCGGCATCCGGTTATGGAGCGATGATGTGATAGTCGTGACAGGGATCGGAGAGGATTACAAGGCTCTGCATGGAGAATGGTATCAAAGAAATCATATTTCTATGGAAGGATTTCGGATAAAGGATGCCAGGTCGCCTTTTACGATCGTGGAATATTTTCCGGATGGAGAACGCATAGAAACCCCGAAGTACGGGGAAGCCCATTTTCATTCCTTAGAAACGACGGGAGAGGAACTTTGGCCGTATCTGGAGACAGCAGAGGGAATGTATATTTTCCGGAATACGGATCCGGACTTCTGGCGGGCGTTCCTGGAGAAAAAGAAGGAAGCGTCATGTAAGGTCATGTGGGAGATCGCGGCAGATGCCGCCCGGAAAGAAAATCTGGAAAATGTCAGGAATATAGCAATGCAGGTGGACGCGTTTTCCATCAATATGACAGAAGCGGCTAATCTGTTCGGGATCACGGACAGGGAGCGGATCATAGCAGGGCTTCAGGGCTGGGGGCTGGAACTGATTTTTTTGCGGCAGGGAGCAAAAGGAGCGGTGATGATCACGGGGACAGAGGCTGTGGAAGTGCCGTCCCAGCCGGATGTAGATGTGGTAGACGCGACAGGCGGCGGCAACAGCTCTACCGGGGCAGTCCTATGCGGGCTGGTAGAGGGGTGCTCTCCGGAAATCTGTGGAAGAATGGGGAGCATCTCCGCCGCGATGTGTATTTCACAGCATGGAGTCCCGGCGGAGATCACCTGCGAGGCGCGGGAAGAGGCATGGAAAAAAGCGAGGTATGGATCATGTTAAGTGAAAAGATCAGAGAAAAAGAATCAATAAAAAATATCAGAGAGCGTTATGAATATTATCATAATGTCCCGGAACGCGGACTGCTTATCCAGGGCAGGCCGGCTTTGACACAGATTACACCGGAGAAGGCAGGAGATTTTGTGCTGATCACGGTAAGGGATCCACTGTGCGCGTATGACCGTGATCCTGCGAAGATTATCGCGGATAAGCTGGAGCATGCGGAGCTGATCGGAAATTCTGGAATGTTTACAAGCTATACAGGCGAATACAAAGGCGCGCATATCACGGTGGTCAGCGGCGGGAGCGGTTCGCCTGAGATGGAGCTGATCCTGTATGATTATATGGAATATACGGATGCCCATACATTTCTGCGTGTGGGAGGCTCTGGCGGGATCGGAGATGAAGTGAAGCCTGGTGATGTGGTTATTTCCAGCGGGGTCGTAAGAGAAGAGGGCATGACAAAGGCTTACATACCGGCAGCGTATCCCGCGGCCAGCCATTATGAAGTAGTCGCGGCAATGGTCAGGGCGGCAGAGAGCCTGGACGCGCCTTACCATGTGGGTACTACGGTTTCGGTCGACAGCGATTTTATCGGCGGAGGAAGGCCGGGAGTGGGAGGCTACATGCAGCCGTGGAATGTGGAATTCGCAGGGATTTACAATCGCGCCGGGGTATTGAACGGAGACCGGGAGTCTGCAGCGATCGTGACGCTTTGTGCATTGTTTAACAGAAGGGGCGGTTCGGTGTGTTCCGTGGCGGATAATCTGTGTACCGGTGAAAAATTCGGTGCGGGAAGCGGACATAATTTCGCGATCGACATTGCACTGGAGGGGTGTTATATCTTGAATGAAATGGACCGGCAAAAAGAAAAGATGGGGAAGAAATATTGGTATCCTGGAATGGGAAGGGAGTAAGGTATGAAAAAATATGATAATCCGATGAGCAGGCAGGTAGAAAGCCTGCCGGAATTGATCGAGACCCAGTATGTGGATCTGGAGCCGAAGACCAGGAGTGTTCTTTCGTTTCAGGAAATTTATAATATACAGAGGATCATACTCACCGGCTGTGGGGATTCCCTGGCGGCAGCCATGGCAACGAAGCATGCGTTTGAAATGCTGACCGGCATTCCGACAGAGGTGGTGACAGCCATCGAACTGGGACGTTTTTACTGTAAAAAACACCTTGGAATTGACTGTAGAAATCCACTGGTGATCGCGGTCAGCAATTCCGGTACCGGGGCGAGGGTGTCAGAGGCAGCGCAAAGAGCCGGAAAGCACGGATGCTTTGTACTGGGAGTTACAGGAAATGAACAGTCTCCCCTGGGGATTCATTCGGATAAGATCCTAAAGCTGGAGATTCCTTCTTTTGAAAGTGCCCCGGGGACCAGAAGCTATCTGGTGAGTGTGCTTGCCCTGCTTCTTCTGGCGATCCGTTTTGGTGAGGTAAGGCACAATTATACCATGGATCAGGCTATGGATTACCGCGCGGATATCCAAAGACAAGGAGGATTGCTTCGTGCCCTGCTTCCGGAGATGGAAGAAGCTTGCGCGGCTGTGGCAGAAAAGTGGAAGGAGTTTCCATGTTATGATTTTGTGGGATCCGGTTTTGATTATGCGACGGCATGGCTGGGACACGCGAAGATCCTGGAAGCGGCCGGGAAGTTCACGATGCATATCAATACGGAGGAATGGTTCCATCTGAACTTTTTTGTCCGAAACGCCAGAGAAATGGGAACTGTGGTGGTAGCAAATACGACAAGCCCCGGACACAGCCGGGCGAAAGAAATGGTGAAGTATGCGAATGTCCTGCACAGGCCTCTGGTGGTCATTACAGACGGAGGGGCAGAGGACTTTGACGGAGAAGAGGCGGTGTATATCAAGGTACCGAAGCCGGAATTCCCTATAACGATGCCGCTGACCCAGTTCGCGCCGGTGTGCCTGATCGCGGCATATATCGCGGAACTGACCGGAGAAAAGTATGGAAGAGGCGGCGAAGGCGACTGGGAGTTCAGTAAAGACGGAGCGGGGGTTACGGAAAGTGAGATCATTGTAGATTAAAGGATATGGTACGGCAGATCATCATTTACTTTGATATTTGCTGCACCAGGCGGGAGGAACAGGATGCTGAAAAATTATAAGATCAGGACAAAGTATAATGATGTATATGATATCACAAAAGAGGTCAGGCAGGCGGTAGAGGAAAGTGGAGTGGAGGAAGGAATCTGTATCGTATATAATCCTCATTCTACGGCGGGAATCACCGTATATTCGCCATGGGATCCGGATGGATTCGTAGATCTGGACGAGGAGATCCGTCGTCTGATCCCCACGAAGGTAGACTTTAAGCACCAGCATGATACTCCGCAGGACGCCGCGGGACATGTGAAATCTGCCCTCCTGGGAATCTCAAACAGCTTTATCGTACACGATGGGAAGCTGTTGCTGGGTGGCTCCCAGGGGATTTATTTTCTCGAATTTGACGGACCGAGAAACCGGGAATTTTTTGTGAAGGTATTCAGTGACAGATAAATAGTCAGAAAGCTTGTGTAGTAAGAGGAAAGGAAACGGATATGAAAAAAATAATATTGGATTGTGATCCGGGTATGGACGATTCTATGGCAATCGTGATGGCGGCAAAGTCAGAGGCGTTGGATGTGCTGGCTATTACAACGGTCAACGGAAATTACCCGGTAGATGTGACCAGTAAGAATGCGAGAAAAGTGCTGGAGCTGCTGGGAAGAACGGATATTCCCGTGGCGCGTGGTATGGCAAACCCGATCATCAGAAAATCGCCGCCGGATCCATTTACACATGGAAAAGACGGACAGGCGGAAGCAAATCTGCCGGATCCCACAATGAAACTGGCAGATCAGGACGCGGTAGACCTGATCATTGATCTGGTAAAAGCAAATCCGGGAGAGGTTACGCTGATCGCGACTGGCCCTATGAGCAATCTTGCCATGGCAATGATCAAGGCGCCGGAGATCAAGGAAATGATACCGGAGATCATCGCGATTTCCGGAGCGTTTGGGCTAAATAAATATGCTTTTTTAAATGCCACCGGAGATACTCCTCAAAGTGAATGGAATGTGTATGTAGACCCGGAAGCGGCAAAGGTGGTGTATGAATCCGGAGTCAGGCTGGTTGCCCTGGGACTGGATGTGGCTACTTATTTTGATGTGAATTTCAGTGCGGAAGATGTAAAGAAGCTGGAGGAGAGTGACAGAAAAGAAGCAGATTTCCTGGCAAATGCCATCCGTTTTGTAAACGGCAGAGGATTTGACGCGTATTGTACGGTGATCGATTGTATGGCAGTAGCCTATGCCATCGACCCGTCTCTGGTGGAAACAATGGAGGCACATGTGGGTGTGGAGACAAAGGACGGGCTGACGCTGGGGATGACCGTGATCGACAGAAGACATCATTTTGTATGGGAGCAGCTTCCGCTGATACAGGTCGGATGTGAAGCGGACTGCGGAAGATTTCTGCGGATGCTGCTGGAACTGGTGCTGAAGTGAGGAGGAAAAAATTATGTACAGATATCAACATTCTTTGCTCTGTGATGAGGCATTGTATATTGCCGGACCGGAATGCTTTTATACGTATGGCTATGATATGCTGGCGGCAATGAAAGCACGGGCCGAGGCTTTAGGCTTTTCGGTGACACTGCCCAACAATGACCCGCTGGACATGGAAAATCCGGATCTGCGGAAACGGGCGGACAGCATATTTGCCAATCTGCAGAAGGTGATGCTGGATACGACAGCGATTGTTGCCGACCTGGAAGCATACAGAGGGGCAGAGCCGGACAGTGGAACCATCTATGAGATTGGAATGGCATACGCAAAGGGAGCGAAATGCTATGGCTATACGAGAGACAAACGAAGTTTTGCCACCAAGAACCTCAACGCGCGTCTCCAGAACGGGAAGGCAACGGACGAATTCGGCAATCATGCGTTTTATGGACAGCTTCCTTTTGCTCCCTCAATCATCGGTTCGACGAAGATCGTGGAGGGTGGATTTGAAGACTGCCTGCAGACGATGATCTTAGATAAGGAAGAGGAGTGGAAGTTCAAGGCGAGGAGAGGCTACTATGTAGATTATTCTTCTTCCCGTACCGAGAAGTCAGGGGAGAAACCTTTGGTCTATCTGGCAGGAACAGGGCGTTATCAGGAAAATGCCAGGGAAATTTTTGGAAAGATGAAAGAAATCTGCCAGAAATATGGGATGCAGGCTTTTTCACCGGTAGACTGGGCAGCAGGAGTAGAGCAGGTAAAAACAGAGAATCCGTATGTGTGGGCGGAAAACATATTTGATAATTTCCAACAGCACGTGAGAAATTGTGATGTGATCATTGCGGATTTGAATAATTACCGCGGCTATGAAGTGAATAATGACGTGGGCTTTGAATGTGGGATGGGCTTTCAGCTTGGAAAGAAGCTGTACGGGTATATGGACGATACATCTCCTATGATTGACAAGATCCCACATCTTGGCGAGGAGCTGGGGTTCAGGGATCATACAGGGAGCAATGTAGAAAATTTTAATTATCCGTGTAATCTGATGTTTAGCTGTTCCATGAAGATTTTTGAAGGTTCTTTTGAAAAAATCATAGAGAAGGTGGCGGAGGATTTGTTTCACTGATATGATATAACTGTTTAGAATAGCAGGTATCGTTCTATCATAGAAACGGTTATGGAAAGTAAAATATATAGAACATTTTGTATATCATGGTATAAAGAAAGAGGAGATGGTCAGGATGGGAACACCACACAATCAAGCAAATGTCGGAGAGATCGCGGAAAAAATCCTGCTTCCGGGAGATCCGATGCGGGCAAAATTTATCGCGGAGAATTTTCTGGAGGCTCCGGTCTGCTATAATGAAATAAGAGGGATGTATGGATATACCGGCAGCTATAAAGGAAAGAGGGTGTCTGTTCAGGGTACTGGCATGGGGATGCCGTCGATGCATATTTATGCAAGTGAGTTAATGGAAATATATGGAGTGAAAAACCTGATCCGGGTTGGAACCTGCGGCGGATTGAAGTCTACCGTCCATCTGAAAGATGTCGTGATCGCCATGGGCGCGTCTACAGATTCTAATATGAACAAGGACCGCTTTGGAAGTATTTCCTTTGCGCCGACGGCCAGCTTTGAGCTTCTGCGGAATGCTTATGAGGAAGCGCGGAAGCAAAAGATAAATGCATTTGTTGGAAATGTGTTTACAAGTGATAAGTTCTATGATGATCATGGAAAAGATAAAAATGAACTGGTGGCGTCCTATGGAGTAGTTGCAGTAGATATGGAAACCTGTGAGCTTTATACGCTTGCGGCAAAGCACGGGGTAAATGCTTTGACTATGCTGACGGTCAGCGATGATCTGGTGACAGGGGAGCGCTGTACGGCAGAAGAGCGGCAGACCGCCTTCCAGGATATGATCAGGATTGCTTTGGAAATTGTGTAAGCGGACAATAACTGCAGGGGAATAAAAAAACAGAAATGAGATCTTAAAAATGTGCATAAATAAAATTGATGAAGCGTCCATTCAGATGAACGGACGCTTTGTAGCAGAATAGTTTTGTTTTGTAAGCTTGTTGTAATAATAGGGCTAGTTACATCTGCAGCCTGAACTCATATCAAATTCTGGGTTGAAAGCATAGAAGTTTTTGCTGTCCAGGTGTTCCTGGACGATTCTTAAGGATTCACCGAAGCGTTGATAATGCACAATCTCACGTGCTCTCAAGAATTTGATTGGGTCGCATATGTCCGGGTCTTTTACAAGCCGCAGGATATTATCATATGTTGTCCGGGCTTTTTGCTCTGCTGCCATATCTTCGTGTATGTCTGTAATTGGATCTCCTTTTGACTGGAAATAGGTTGCAGTCCATGGCGCACCGCTTGCAGCCTGAGGCCAGAGTGCAAGAGTATGGTCTACGTAGTATTTGTCAAAGCCTGATTTTTTCAACTCATCAGGAGTCAAGTCCCTTGTCAGTTGGTGAACGATAGCACAGATGATTTCCATATGGGCTAATTCGTTCGCCCGTAAAAGGGTGAAATAAGAGTAAAGCCGCTAATTACGGGGAATTCGCGGCTTTATGGACAGTTCAAATGTAGCTTTTTCTTTTTCTCCACGTTTATTCTTTGTGAGTTTCTTATATTCCGCGGATTCCAGGAGCAGTCTTAACGCCTTATTCCGTTCCTGGTTGGAAAGATCCCAATAACAGCTCAACAGATTCCTGCATGCGGGGATAAAATTATTGATATTGTCCTCTCGAAGCTGTTCTTTTTCCAGATCGTCTTCCAGTTCTTTTATGTGTATTTCGGATTGTCTGATCTGCTCCTGTAGTTTGCCGGAGCGTTCCAGAAAGATCTCCGTACTATACACACCGCTTTCCAGAAAATCATATAGCCTTTCTTTTTGAAGAAGAAGCTTCTCATGATCTCCACGAATTCTCTTTAAGATCTGGAGCTTTTCCGGAATCAGGCTTTTATGTACAGGTGTGTTAAGCTGGTACCCGGATACCCAGTCAGACAGGCATTCTATCAGCTTTTTTTCTACCAGATCCAGTTTACTTCCGATAGTAGGGCAGCCGTCTGTTTTACACATCAAGACGTCGTATGGAGCCCCTCCCTTTGTTTTAGTGGCAGGGCGGCGGTACATCTTCATGCCGCATTTACTACAGACGATAACTCCTGCGAGTGGATTTTTAATGCCATAAGACTCAGGAGGCTTTGGAGCTCCGAGTCCCAGATAGCTTTGTGCTTCAAGAAAAATCTCATGGTCGATCATACGGGGATGTATACCCTCTACGGAAATATAGTCACTGCTCCGGGGGCGGGTTTTGACTGGTGTACCGTCTACAATCTGTATGGATACCTTACGCTGGCCGATGGTCACTTTCTGATCATACACTTCATTCTGAAGAATATCACGGATAGTACTGTCAGTCCATTTCTGTGACTTCCGGGGCTGGATTCCCTGCATATTCAGGTTCCGTTTGATATAGGTGACACCTATTCTGGAGGGTCCGGTAAATAGGCTGAATATGAGACGGACAACCGGAGCCTCCTGTTCATCAAATTCCAATGTCCAGCCTTTTTCCTGCTCCAGCTTCACGCGGCGGAAGCCATAAGGGGCAACATTGAACGGCCACTTGCCCTCCTGGGCGGCAGCATAGCGTCCCGCCTGCATGCGGCGCTTTATGGTCTTGTATTCCCTGCGGGACATGAACAGGCCAAATTCAAAATATTCTTCATCAAATTCGTTTGCCGGATCATACGTTTTCAGCGGGGTGACGATAAGTGTATTGGAATACTGGAAAGCCCTTTGCACGACGCCCTGATCAATGGTGTCACCTCTGGCCAGACGTTCCACTTCCATGACCAGTACGCCGTCCCATAAGCCTTGTTCGACTTCATGGAGAAGCCGCTGCATCACCGGACGGGAGGCAATGGTTTCTCCGGAGACAATCTCACGGTAAATATTGCCGATAATAAGCTTTTTTTGTCTGGCAAGGGAGAGCAGCGTATGCTCATGGCGGGCAAGGGTCTCACCATCTCCGTGCTGCTCAGCCTCAATATCCTTACGTGATTTTCTTAGATAGATACAGTATGACATGATATCACGCTCCTTGTACAGTATATAAAAATGAGTATAAAAATAGCACCTTGCCATAACAGGTGCTGGCGTGATATAATCCTATTGGGATTTTTGTGGATTATATCGTGCACCTGTGCATGACATGATTATCTATGTGAAAACCGTTCCTGTTGGCGCAGGGGCGGTTTTTCTTATACATAAAAGACCTCGCACTTCTACGAGGTCTTAAATGAATGCTGCCCGCATAGGGCAATGTCTTCTATGCTGCCGGTAAACGGCGTTGTTTTAACACATTCATTATATCCTCAGTATATTCAAAAGTCAACTAAAAATGTATTATTTTGTATACTTTCGTATTATTTCTTTGTCAATTTTATCAAGTCCATCATTAGACAACGTGATTCCGGAAAGTATATCTTTCGTAGTCTTTGGATCGTAAATGCGTATTTTACTAATAGTAGTAATTTGATTTACCAAAGCAATACTTCCACGTTTCATGTTCAATATTTCAGCCTTCATTTTTTCGAGAAAATCCAGTTGGCCGTAAATTAATTTTAGAAGCTCTTGTGATCTTTTGATGTATAGCGATATCTACATCTAAATCTAATCTGGAAGCTATGTCAGCCAATTTTTTTATTGAGAAATTATAGTCTCCATGTTCCCAACGTGAAACTAAGGATTGTGATGCGTTGATGTGTTTCGCAAATTCTTTTTGCCCCATATGAAGTTTTATACGTTCACGAGTGATTGATGTGGAAATCTGCGCCATAAGCTTTGCTGATAAAACGTCAGTAGGTTCCAGATTCTCGGAAAACAGTTCAAACAAATCTTCTACAGAGCATTCATATTTATTATTCATTTTGCTCGCCTCCTAATAATTGTTTTAAACGATTATCTAAAACCGAAAGATACTTAGAATAATCAATATTTGATTTGCCTTTACGTTCGTAGAAAGCACATAAAAAATAAGCAATACCATCATCTGTGATGTTATCTATATGAAAGCCGTTCCTGTTGGCGCAGGGGCGGTTTTTAGATTATATTTCAGGAAGCATTCAAGGTCAATATCTGTTATAAATTTCCCCACGGTTTCCGACATCAATCACATAAATAATATATTTTCCATTATCAATTGAATAAATGATTCTATAACTACCGATACGAAGTCGTAGCAAATTATCATGTCCTTTTAGCTTTTTTATATCTTCGCCATTTGGTAATTGTTCAATAGCGCTTACGATTCTTTTGCGCTCATTGAGGGGAAGTTTATCAATAAATTTTTTGGCTTTTTTCTTGATGATAATCTGGTACATCAATTAAGCCCCCATTCCTTTTTACATTCATCCAACGTATATTCATTATCTTTTTCAGGGTCAGTATCATTATTGTAATCTTCAATCATTTTTTCGCAAAAAATATCATCAGCTTCTTCATCAGCGGTAATTCCTTGTACATATGCCAGTACATATCCCATTTTATATTCAGGTACAGTATCTAATAATTGGACGATTTTTTCTTTATTACTCATATAAACTCCTTTCAATTTACGTTTACATTTTAATGCTTTCCTACCATTTTTATGTTCACCATTATTACAAGCAACAATAGCTTTTTCTAATACTTTCTTAAAATTACAGTAAATCAGATATCGTAATCTGCAAATTACTAAATATTCCTGTCTGGATGGATTCGCCGAATGCATAAGACGAGGATTCATCCATTTCAAAATTATAAATGGTCGTACTGGAGAACTTTGGATTTACAATCCAGTATTCTCGGACACCGGCTTTCTGATAGAGAATCAGCTTTTTCAAATAATCAAGGCTCTGTGTACTTGGGGATATGACTTCAATGATCCAATCCGGAGCGCCTTCACATCCACGTTCAGATAATTTATTGCTGTCACATATAATAGAAATATCTGGCTCTACCCATGTATTGTCATCTGCGTTTAAATTTACAGCAAATGGAGCGGGGATAACTTCGCAAGCGCCCTTATTGGCATCTATGTGGTCTGCAATTCTTCGGGCGAGAGCAAAACTGATTTTTTGATGAAGATAATTTGGCGGTGCCATGGCATACAGCTTCCCATCAATCAGCTCCGCACGCTGGCCGTCCGGAAGGTTCCAATAATCTTCGGATGTGTAAATACGTTCTTTTGGCAATGGCATGTGATCACGTCCTTTCTTTTGATATTTTTGCGTCCATTCTCTTTATAATTTTTTCCATTTTAGGTTGATTTTGATCCGTGTTTGTGAAATACTATATTATAAAGAATAAGGAGGATAGCGAGTATGTATAATCAAAAACAGTTATTGTCGCAATTTACCAAAAAAGCAGAGAAGTATGATAAAAGGCATACCTCTATTCAGAGTACAATGGAAGAGCGGAGAATAGAAGCAACAAACATGAAAAAATTGTACATGGATAAAACAAAATCACTTACTCGGCTTCGAAATAAATAGCAATAGGCTTTATAATTTTGTCATTGTTATGGAGCATGTCAAAGTTAGAGAGTATTATGTCAAACAGTATTGATGGAACTTTATCTAAATCATTCGGTCTGAATGATTCATATATTCCTTCGGAATGAACTTTTGTTTTTACAGAAGATACAACTCCGAAAACTTTGAGTTTTCTGCTCGATTCATTCTCAAACGATATTTGAGCTTTGTTCAAACGAAGTTTGTTTCGTTTACAGATGGCAAGACCGCCTTCTAATTTTATGAGAACCGACTCTTCAAACAATGCATCCGCAATTACAGAAAAATCATTTATCATTTTATACCCATTTGCTGCATTTTTTGTATCATTTACATTTTTATCGTATATTTGTTTTTGTTTTAAGTATTCGACATGTGCTTTTTTGCTTGCTTGTGACCCGGGATTAACGGGATGGGTATCCCTATCCAAGAGAGGTTTTACTGTCTGCGAGTCAGTAATATGCCTTAAATACTGAAAATCGTATATTCGAAATTCGGAACTGAATGAAAGAAAATCTCCTTCCCTTGATGATTTGAGATTTTGTATCAAGTTATTTTCAGCACAATCATCTATAAGTAAATCTACAGCGTAATCATTTAATACGTTTTCAACCATATTTTTAGTAAATTCACTCTCCACGCTACTATCGCCGGCTGTTATTTCATTTTGCAATTTCGCACCAAGCCCGAATATGCCATTAACACCAACGGTGGTCTTGCCTGAACCGTTAGTGGAATCGGAGCTTTCAGTACCGTGTTCAGTTGTCTCTCTTATTAAGAGACCCTTTTCAAATTGTGCGAGATGTGAATTTAGCAAATCATCATCTAAATAAATATAATCTTTTGTTTTCATGATACATTTCCTTTCTTATCCTAGGTTTTAAGTACCATAAACGCCACATTTATATAATCGCTGAAGCGGTTATATCTTTTGTAATTAGCTATATAATACGGTAATATTGATTTAACTCGTCTAAGTTTTTCTTCGCTATATCAATCTTTTTTTCCAGGTTGATCTGGACACGATCCAATTCTTAGAGAATCATGTTTTCCGATTCATGGGCAACAGACTGCACGATCTCTTTTATAATTTCAAAATCCTTTTGCTCTAACATGCTGTATCCTCATAGTAAGTTTATGATTTTATATAAGTGTCTTTTTGGAACGCGTGTGAAGCATTTACTTTAATTCTAAATAACAGGTTTTCGCAGTTTTTGTGATTTTACCACTTGATACCAATTTATTTACAGCTTTTTGTATTTCATTTTTTGAAAAATCAGGTAATAATGGATAGAGATCCTTTTGCCGCAAGGAATCATTTTGTTTTATGATTTTTAATATATTTTTAGGTAACGCTTGAAGTTTTTGTACATGTTCGTATTCCTCCATACCGCCACAATAATAAATATGTTCATCCTTTAAATGAGCTTTTGAGTTCTCAGGATTATCCTTATATTCTTTCAAAAGATTGGTTAAAAATTCAATGTTGCAAAAATCAGCTGATTCAAATTCGTATATATAGTCTCCATTCATATCACGTTCGACAGGAGAAAATGGACTTTTTGTGATATAAGCATATTCTTCTTCAAAGTATGTAATCCCATCGGTTCCTTTACTGTGACAAAAAGACTTCCAAGTATTAAATTTTTCAATAGCCTTTTCCAGCATTTTTATACGTTGTTTTAAATCAAACATATCATAAAATTCAGAATAGATGTCATAACAGTAATCTTCGTATTTTTCATACAATGATTCAGCCTTATCTACATCATGATCATAAAAATCAATTTCCTCATGATAGTTATTGCATACTACAGGTTTTGATTTTGTAGATTTTTTAAAAGACTTCTTAACATCTGCCTTAAAATCCTTAACTGCTGACTTCGCTAGTTTTTTGCTCATTTTAAAAAGCAATTTTGTCATATCCATTGATACATCCTCCTTTATTTTTCATATTGAAAACACCACATTTATTTAATTGCTGAAGCGGTTATATCTTTTCGTCCCTCCTGATTTAATATGGGGATGTTTCAATTAGCTATTTCCGGAGCATGCTTTTTAAGATGCTCACACTCTAATGCCAGAGTTAGGCTGATGAGATGATAATCAAGTTCTTTCCGGATCTCATCAATGTTGTCTTTGGTTACTTTAATCCTTTTGACATTCATTTGCATAGTCTCCTTTCCAGTAATTCCCGGTAGATTAAAACTACTTTAGGAATTACAATTATTTTATGAAAATCCTACTTTCAAAAATAATGTTCGAAAAAAAGCTGTCAATTCGCCAGGTATCTGTCATGACTGGATTACCCAGATCAACAATTCAAAAGACTATGAGTGAAATATCAAATCCGACAATGAAAACAATGGAGAAATTAGCGGCAGGACTCAAAGTCGGGATTGAAAGCCTTTATGAATCAGATTTTAAATAAGTGTCCACTATAGTGGACGATTACCAGTTTTCGCATAAGTTTTTCCGTATCCGCTTGTTTACTTAATAAATAGCGGAGGAAATACATATGAGTGGCGAAGAGTACAAAAAACAACAGGACATTAAATGTATCATTGAGTTACTTCAAAAGGCGTCTTCAGAAAGAGTACGGGACGTACTGGTATTCATTCAAAGTTATCTTTCAAAGTAGTGTATAGAGCCGGTTTTACTGGCTCTTTTTTAAGTTGTTTATGTATTGCATAGCGATCTTTTCTAAAGTTGCTTTGCTTGCATCATCTAATTGCTCATATGTAACGATTAGAGTCTGAATAGCATTTGCTACCACAGAATCTTTATCTTTTAAAAGAAGAGCAGTATATTTTAAAATCTTTTGTTGCTCGGTCAATGCTTCGAACATTTCGCCTTTTCCAGTACGGAGCCATTCTTCATTTACATTAAATTCTCTGCATATAGATAGAATTGCTGCATCTGTAAGTTCATTACGTCCAATTTCCCATTGCCCAACAGTATTCCGTTTTACACATAATTTATCTGCAAATTTTTGTTGGGTTAAATCTAATGCTTTTCTTAACTTTTTAATACGTTCGTTCAAGTTAATATCACCACCTTTTCAAATTTTATTATAAGTGGATAAATGCTATTAGTCAAGTGGGAAAGCTATTAAAACAACAAAAAGCTATTAAAACAACAATTATTGTATTGACAAATGTGTTTCAATGTCATATAATGGCTATAGAAACAACAGAAAGGGGTGTGAAAATATGCAGAATTTAGAAATCAGAAAAGAACAAGAAATCAAGAATATGGTATCGCTTTTGGAGCAAATTGATTTACCGGGAATCCTCCTTCTCACGAGGGATGCGAATACTCTTCTGATGCGGCAGAAAGAGATTGAGTGGGAGCAGAAAGCGGGATAGGAGGTGATAGATATGAAAGGGACAGTGAACCGGAAAAGGAGAGCTGCCAATGCGAAAAAAATGCAAAGGCAGCAGTACACATCAACTGAATTGGCGAAAGCAATAGTGCAAGCAATATTCACTATATTTGCTCGGAGAGCCAATTATGATAGCAACGTAGAATCTCACGGCTAGACAGTGCCACCATTTTTTTGACAATAATGGTTTTGTTCTGCGGCGGTCGCGTTTCTTTAGAAATAGGAGTGGTAGGTTGGATGATATTTTTTTTAATAACGACATTGATATGTGCTGAGAAGTGGTTCTCGTACAAGATCGGTAACCTTACGATACTTCTCTATATGGCCGAATCTGGGATTGAACTTCCAGATAGTGAAACTATAGAGAAGTATCGAAAGAAGGTCATTAAGAAGTTACTGAATATCAAGGAATTTTAAAGCAACAAGATGTTACATATTGAACTGTGGATTTATTTTATACACGTTGGAGTGATGTTTATTATAACGCTGTTATAGAACCTTCATTATAAAGGAGTAAGAAAAATGGAAGATAAGAATGAAATAGTAGAGCGCGAATCCTATGATTACCTATTTGAAATTGAGAGTAAAGACCGTGAAAAGCGAGTTTCCTTCCAAGTGCTTTCATATGGCATAAAAAGGAAGGAGGCGTTGGAATTGTCATCCTATATGGAAAACATGAAAGATGAAATCAAAAGAATTCTTGCCGGATAATCCCGGCAAGAATAGGAAACTAGCTTGTTTTGGATTTGGTTTGCTTGTCATATTCTTCAATAGCATTTGCAATGGCATTTGCAATAGCTTCAATTTGTGCTTTTGAGAAACCGTCATTTGAAAAATTGGTACGACCTAGACTTCTCAAAGCAGAAACCGCGGCACTTTTTATTTTAGAATTGGACATTTTTAATCTCCTTTCTTTAGTACTCGGCATTGGCAGATGCCTGTACATAAATTATAAGGGAGCTGGAAGTAAATGGCAATCTGATTTTGGAGGGGAGAGAAATGTGCATTAGAAGGAAATCAGAAACAAGGAGAAAACAAATGAAAATTGACAAAGAAACAGCGAAAAGATTATGCGCTCAAAGGTATTCACTGCGGGAAAAGCCAGAACTTTTGGTGGAATTGGTTGAATGGATGAAAAACAAGGATCTTTCCGTACACCAGGCCGAAGACCTTATGGCGTCCGCAAGAAATTTGTTTGAAATGTCCTGTCGCACGGAAAAAATAGAAATCACAATTTAGGGTATTGAGAGTCTAAGTAAGGAGGTGGTGTATGTGGGCGAGACAGATAATACAGAGGATAAAAAAATCTGTCATGCAGAGCGTGTGCTTGAAGAAATTTTGCGCGGGGAACTTGTTTTGGAAAGTATGATGTTAAGAATCGAATGCCTAAAGGGTTTAAATTTGTATGAGTTACAACAAGTTTTTGACAGGACAATCAACAAGTTCAGAAATGAATTGATGGAAAGGACTACTATTAAAGATTGCTTAGCTAAACGTAAAAATGAGATGAATATTCCTGATCTCTGCTTTGTTAAAGAGCGAAGTATTTTAGGTCTGGATAATGTCCCTGATTGAGTACTCGACCAGGGACATATAGATAGTGACTAATGCAGCGTTAGATTTTTCCAAAGATTTAGTTCAGTAACAGCTGCATTGTACCGTTTGATTGCATCAAGTGTTTTCAAGAATATGGTATCTCTTTTGGAGCGGATAGTGAGGTGAGAACATGTGGACATGGTTAAAAAGAAAACACCCCATAATTTATGAGGTGTTTTCCTGGGGAGTATTATTAATGGCTACAGCAACATTGATACATGAATTTTTTTAAAAGAAAAAACTTTTTATAAAGGCGGCAAGGGCAATTGCCAATGTGAACCAGGCACGGAACTCATTGAAATTAAAATGTCTGCGAGACTTTAATTCTGATTCCAGGACGGTTTTGCCTTTGTATGTAATCCTAAATGGTGCGTCTAAGGTAAAAGCGTTTCCATTTAACAGAACATATGATGGAAGAATTTCAATATAGCCTTGATCCCTTAGATATGCAATAGGATGACACCAGTACTCGGGATCGTTATTGTAGATAGCCCCAAGCCCTTTTAAAGAGATTGTATCACGTTTCATATAAAGCTGTAACAACTTTAGAGATTCATTTGTCACTTAAGATGTCTCCTTTTATATTTACTCGGCTCTGGTGGGAGCCTGTACATAAATTATAAGGGAGTTGGAAGTAAATAGCAATCTGATGTTGGAGGGGAGGTGAGAGAAGATGAACGATAGAAGGAGAAGGCAGATGATTGAAGAGGGGAAGAGACCGGATAAAATTATTCAAATGGCAGATGATTGCCTGGAAAATTTGAAAAAGGAAGATATAACACTAGGCGAGACAAAAGAGATTATTTTAAGAATGGCCTGTATCATTGAACGATCAGAGAGATACAGACCAGAGACATTATTGCGTGATATTCTCCTTAGTGGCCAATCACAAGCTATTGAACAATCGTCAGATATGGAAGTAGAATCGGAAAAAGTTCTTTAATTCATATTGTCATAAACAAGATAGGAGGAAAAACTGTTTGGACAAAAATAAGGAAGAGATGCTTAATGATACGATGCCAAATAAGATGGATTGGTATAGATTCCTTTGCCACAGACGAAATCATACCGCAGAAACAGTAAAGCTTGTACAAGAAGTTCAGAATATGGTTTCAAAAAGTGGTATGTCAGTATCTGCGGCAAAGGGGTTCTTCGATTACATGAAAACCGTGGTTGAAGAGTTCTCATATATTATTGATTTGAAGAAATAACTTCTGTTGAGTACTCGGCATTGGCAGATGCCTGTATTCAAATTATAAGGGTGATGGAAAATATTTACAATAGGAGGTTGTATGAAGGATGCTGATCAAGATTTATAAGGAACTTGTAGCGATAAGAGAAGAACTCCAAGCCACTCGAAGTATTTTGGAGTTCTTTCAAAAAGATTGTCAGAGGGATATAGAACCAGAGAAACTTTCAATGGAAGAGTTTGAAGAACTTATGAATAGATGGAAGAACGATGAAAAAAGAAAAATCGCATTTTGAAATCAAAACAAAAGTATCTGAAAGAATTCTACTTTCAATACAAGAAAAAAGATATTAGCAACAAGTACAACCAGTACTTCATATGGATTAATAAGAGGATGGAGGTGGTGCGGATTGATTGTTGAAACTATGAAGCTAGGGGAATGCACCTGTAAGGTTGACGATTCAGCGTATGCTGAAAAATCAGAAGAAGAGATTAAGAGGATAGTAGATAATTTTTCTCAGTTTATTTTGGAATGTTTACAAAAGAAAGAAACCGCCTGAGGGCGGTAGAGAGGACAAGCATTGGCAGCAATATAGAGATTATAGCAGTTATACATAATAAAAAGGCGCAACACAAAGCCTGACACCTTCCCGTTACGCCCAATATCCAGCCGTGCGTTAAGCACCTGTTCCTAATAATTTTAAGGGATTGGTGCGTTAATGTCAAGATATTGGAGCGAGTTTCATGAGAAAAATCAATATTATATGGATGGCATCACGAAAATAACGGATCCATTCTGGGTAAACACTTGCAGGAAATGTGGGGAGGTATTCTGGTCATGCGACTGTATTTGCGCATGTCCGGCATGTGGTAATACTGATGTCGATCGGCAGCTTGGCGGTATTCCTTATGAGCAGATTGTGGCGGAACGCGGCGAGCCTAAAATGGATCAGGAATAAAAAAACTAATAAAACAATCAAACCGGTTTGAATTACATAGAACAATTGAATATAGCAAAAAGAAAGGAAAGCAGTTATGGCAAGAGTAAATTTAGAGACATTTGCGGGCGGCGCCCTGCAGGAGAAATTTGACGATGCAATGGAAAAGGTTCTGCAGAATATGACGGATCCAAATACTCCGTGGAAAAATAAGCGGAAAATCACCGTAGAAGTTACATTTGAGCAGGACGAGACCAGAGACGACGCCAGCGTGGAGGTATCTGTCGTTCCAAAGCTGGCAGCAGTGAAGCCGGTAAAAACAAGGATGTCGATTGGCAAGGATATCTTGACCGGCAAATGCTATGCGGAAGAGTATGGCAATAGTATCAGAGGGCAGATGTCTTTAGAGGATCTTCAGAAGCAGAATGAGAGTGTAGCGCATGGAAAAGAAGATCTGGAAACTGGTGAAACCAACCATGAATCATCGCCAGTAGTAGACTTTAGAGCGGTAAAACAAGGATAAGGAGGATTTTGAACGATGATGGAAAGCGGATTAAAAGAATTGGTACAGTATGTTAATGAATTGGCAGTACCGAATTTTGAAACTTATGGGGATGTCAGGTATGCGGATAAGAAGATGTATTCCATAGACGGATGCCAGCGGGCGGCGGCAATTGAAATGAGCACGCTCACTGGATTGGTGGATTACATCAAAGGGGAAATTGATTCATCTACGGATAAGATGATTATACAGGTGGTTTCCCCGACAGAGGTGAAACTGATTTCGGCATTAGATGGTGATCGAAAGCGGGAAAAATTGGTACAAGTAACTGCACAGATTCCGGATTTCCAATATGGGTATTACATGGACAATGAGAGCTTCCTGATAGCGCTTCAGTCAAAATTTATCAAAGGGGAAGACCGGGATCTGCTTCTGAAATTCGCCGGGACAGTAGAGAATGGTACGATCTCCCAGTACAATGATGATGGTGTTACCCAGAAAGCAACGATCAAGACAGGAATCGCTTCTAAAGGTGATGCGTTAGTTCCCAATCCGGTGACGCTTCGCCCATTCCGTACATTTATGGAGGTAGAGCAGCCAGAGGGACTTTTTGTATTCCGTATGAAGGAAAACAATGACGGAGATATTAAGTGCGCTATTTTTGAAGCTGATGGCGGAGCATGGAAGAACGAGGCTATGGCAAACATCAAGGAATATCTGCAATTTGAGCTTACAGATTTTCCGCGGTTTACAGTGATTTCATAAAGAACTTGCCGCCCTGTCCTTTTTGGATAGGGCGGAGATTAAAAAAACTAATCCGAGAAAATCCGAGTTTATCAGAATTAATCAGAGTTTGTCAGAATAAATCAGAGTTAATCAGAGTTTCTGCAAAGCAGAAAGGCGGTGGAACTTTGAATAGGTTAGGCTTTATTATTCTTTCAATCCTTCGGAAGCACGAAGCTACGAGCAGGCTGTCAAGTATGACCGTTCAGGAGATCGCTTCTGCTGAAGAGTTTGGTTTAAAAGAAAATACGATATTTAAGAAAATAAAAGACTTTGAACGATCAGGTTATGTAAATTGTGGCCTGAAAGAAGGCAGGGCTAATACATACTTTATCACGAAACAAGGGTGTGAATGCCTGGAAAAAGAAAGGGGTAACACATGAGGAAAAAAATATCATTTGTGGCAGTGGGACAGGCTGCCGGAAATATCGGACGCCTGTTTGAGCAGAAAGGCTATGCGGTTATCTATGTAAATACTTCTCAGGAGGATCTTGATACACTGGATAAGGCAAAATTCAAATATCACATTCCGAAGGGAGAGGGATGTAATAAGGATCGCAGGAAAGCAAAGCAGCTTGTCATTGATGATTTTGACAATATAGCATCTGAAATAGAGTCAAAGGTCAAGACAGAAATGATCTTTGTAATTTTTGCTAGTGGCGGAGGAACGGGATCCGGTGCCGGCCCCATGTTAATTGATCTGCTGATTGATGAGGGGAAAACCGTAGGAGCAATTACGATTCTTCCAGCGCCGTCAGAAAGTGTAAAATCGCATATTAATTCTTATGAATGCTTTTCAGAGCTGGCCGGAATTTCCGGAAGTGGCGCTTGTTTTATCATAGACAACGACAATGGGGAAAAGTTGGAACTAAACAGTATTTTTGTTGATTCTCTTGTAGCCTTTCTGGAGATCCCGGAGAAACACAAGAGCGTGAAGGGAAACATTGATAAGGCGGAGATCATGGAAACGTTAAAATCGCATGGTGTGTCGGTCGTGATTCGTAGCAAAGGTAAAGAAAGCGCGGATATCATCCAGGCAGTAAAGAAAAGTGCCTTGGCACCATTGGAGCCCGATCGTGCTGTGAAATACATTACGGCTTCCCTTGCTGGAAATGTGAAGATGGAAGACCTTGAAAAAGCTTTCGGAACGCCAATAGACAATTTCCAGACATTCAATGATGATGAAACCATATGTTGTATTTCCGGACTGACATATCCGCAGACACGCTTGGATGTGATTTATAACAAGGTTTCTGAGAATAAAGATCTGATCAAGAAAAACCTTGCAGCAGCAAAGGAAGCGGGGCTAAAAAGCGGTATCAATTTCCTGAATGAAATAGAACCGCAAAAGAAAAAGCCAGAGAACAAGAAGCCGCAGTCAAAGAGAGATATTATGAGCAAATATTTGTAGTTTGTGCGTTTTCGTTACGGCAAAAAGAAAGCGCATGAATTACTGAGAAAGGATGATTGATTATATGGCTACATACAGGAATGTCCAGATGTCATTTTGGACGGATAGCAAGGTATCTGATGATTTTACACCCGAAGATAAATATTTTTATTTATATTTGTTTACAAACCCTCACACGAATTTATGTGGGTGCTATGAAGTGAGCCTAAAGCTAATCGCTTATGAGACAGGATACAGCAAAGAAACCATTGAACGTCTGATTGAGAGATTTGAAAAATATCATAAGGTGGTCTGCTACTCTAAAAAAACAAAAGAGGTCCTGATCCTAAATTGGTATAAATATAATTGGACAAAAAGTGAAAAGTTTCTTTCTGGTTTAGATCGCTCTATTCTTGATGTTAAGGATGAACAGTTCAGGCATTATTTGACTGAGGTCAGACAGGGAAAACATACGGTATCCATACCGTATGCGGACGGTATGGATACAACGTTACCGTTACCGGTAACGGATTCGGTTACGTTTACGGATACGTTTACGGTATCGGATATGGATACGGGTGGGGATACGGATAAGTTACCGGTAAAAGATACGGCAGAAGAGTTGGATACTACGGAGGATTTCTGTGTGGAGGACTTAGATAAGCCAGAAGATTCAAGTTCAGCAATGAATCCAGATAAGGCACCACTACGACCATACAGAAAGAGTGGGAAAAAGGTGTATTATCCGAACGATGAAAAACTGAACCAGGCTTTTGCGGATTATGTCGATATGCGGAAGCAGATAAGGGCAAAAATGACGGACAAGGCGATTGCCCTGGCAATGAACAACCTGAAAAGGCTGTCTACGGATCCAGTGTCAGGGATTATGGATAATGACCTGGCAATACGAATCTTGGAACAATCGATCATGAACAGCTGGAAAGGGTTGTTTGAGCTAAAAGACAATGCTGGTTTTCACCCGGAAAAACAGCGGGCAGGGCAACGTTCGCAGATTGACGCGTTGCTGGAGAGCATAAGGAGGGATGAAGAGGGATGACACAAACGGAGACAAAGAAAATATTGGTGGTGATAATTGCCGCATTCCCCAATTATAAACCTGTTGATATTGATTCAGTAATAGACCTATGGACAGATATGCTGAATGAGTACTCCTATGAGCAGGTAAACGCGGCATTGAAAGCATATATTTTGGCGGATGCAAGTGGCTTTCCACCAAGTATAGGGCAGATCATTGAAAAATTGCAGATGTTCAAAAGTGATGATACTCTGCATGAAATGGCGGCATGGCAGCTTGTTTTAAAAGCAATCAGGAATTCCACATACCATGCAGACGAAGAATTTACAAAACTTCCACCCGTTGTACAAAAGGCGGTAGTTAATCCTGGACAACTGCACGAATGGGCAATCATGGAAAATGTGGACGGTAGCACGATGAGCGTCATGCAGTCAAATTTTATGCGGATATATAGGGCAGAGATGGCGATGGAAAAAGAAAAGCAGAAGTTGAGCCAGGATGTACTCAAACTAATGCCAGTAACAGAAAAAAAGGCTGCAATTCGACAGGAAGAGGCGAAAGGTTTGACTGTCAGCGAGGAAAGGAAACTGGTAGAACTAAATTCGGTTCCGTTGCCTGAAAGATTAAAAGAAAGATATGCTGAGCTAATGGTCACGTTAGGATAAAGCAAAAGGAAATGGAGAAATGATGGAAAAGGATAGAGACGAAGAGATTATCAGAGAGGTCTTGGAACACTGGGATGATGAAGATTGGGAGGCGCCAGATTGAGAAGAGTACTGAAATATCCGGGAAGTAAATGGAATATTGCGAAACAGATCGTATCCATGATACCGGAACATCACAGTTATGTAGAGCCATTCTTTGGATCCGGTGCCGTCTTGTTCAATAAGCAAGAATCGGATATTGAGACAGTAAATGATCTGGACTGGGATGTGGTTAATCTCTTTCAGTGCATACAGGAGGATTCAGAGAAACTGGCGCGCCTGGTTATGGCAATGCCATATAGCAGACAGATGTATGATGATTCATTTAAAACTGATCCGGTTGCGGAAATGTTACTCGGAGCGGATCGTTATCATAAGGCTTGTCAGTTCTTGATCCGGTGCTGGCAGGGGCATGGGTATCGGACAAACGGGTATAAGGTCGGATGGAACAATGATGTTGTTGGACGGGAAAAATCTTATGCATTGTGGAACTGGTACCGTCTGCCGGGCTGGATTATAGAGATTGCCGAGAGGCTGCGGAAAGTACAGATTGAGTGTAGACCTGCGCTGGAAGTGATAAAACGTTTCAATCATGAAAGCGTATTTATGTATCTGGATCCACCGTATTTGTTTAGGGTGCGGAATGGAAAACAATATAAACATGAGATGCAAGATGAAGAGCATGAGTGTATGCTGAAAGATTTGCTTCAGAGCAAAGCTAAGATTATGATATCTGGATATGATTCGGATATGTATAACGAATATCTGAAAAATTGGAACCGGGTTGAGTTAAAGAGCTGTGCGGAGCAGGGGAAACCAAGGACGGAAGTTATCTGGATGAATTACGAGGAAGCACAGTTGAGTTTAAAAAAATTATTGTGAAATAAAAGAAAGGAGCAAGCCTCCGGCCGGGGTGACGTGTACACGGGCTTCTTGTAAAAATGAAAGGTCAATTAAGTTTATTTGAGCCAGATTTCATAAAAGATATAGATTGTACCAAGGATACACCTGTGATATTTGGAAAACAGGATAAGGCAGTATATGGATCTGGCAAAAGAATTAAACCAAGGATTTCCGGCAGAGTTGATTCGGAGCATATGAAACGTATTTTTCTTCAGGAACTTTTGCCGCTTGAAGAATATGATCTAATTGCAATTCTGCTTTCTGGAGGAAAGGACAGTATCGCATGCTATTACAAACTTCTGGAGCTGGGAGTACCGAAAGAGAAGATGGAATTCTGGCATCATGATATAGACGGAGGGCATCCAGATCGTAGGATGGACTGGCGATGTACTCAAAGCTATGTAAAAGCGTTTTCAGAAGCAGAGAACATCCCGCTTAGATTATCGTGGAGAGTGAATGGATTTTTCGGGGAACTGTACCGGATCGGAGCCAGTGAACCGGTTGAGTGGATGGAACCGGATACAGGAGAGATAAAGCAGTGCAGGCTATCACAAAATTATTTGAAATGTAAAAAATTAAAGGAACAGAGTGCGGATGAAATGGAGGAACTCCTGAAGCAATACGGCTACCGCATGAAGTTTCCAGCAAAGACGGGTGATTTGAGCAGACGCTGGTGCAGCGCATACTTGAAAATCATGGTTGCTGATTCCGTAATGAGTAATTTGAGCAGCCTGGGGAAGCTGGAGGAAATCGGAGGGAAAAGAGGAAAATTCCCAGCGAAAGGAAGCGCACATCAGGGGCGTTGGTGCAGCGGAAATCTAAAAGCAGCAGTTAAGGATAGCGTGACCTCCAATTTGGATAAGACCAAAAGTGATGTTAAGGTTCTGGTAGTCTCCGGGGAACGGCGTGGAGAGTCAAAAGGACGGTCAAAATATAATGAGATGGAGATTCATAGAACGAACGCAGAAAAGAAAGCGCACCGGATTGTCCATCAGTGGAGGCCTGTGATTGATTATTCTGAACGGGATGTATGGGAGGTTTTGAAAAGACACAATGTAAATCCTCATCCTTGTTATAGGGCTGGCTGGAGCCGCTGTTCATGTGCGGCCTGCATATTTTCTACACCGCCCCTGTTTGCCGGATTCAAAGATTTATATCCGGAAGAATTTGAACAGCTTAAGCAAGATGAAAAAATCCTTGGATTTACGATGGACAATAAATGCGATCTGGAAACATTTATAAGTGGCGCACAATCCTGTGTATATTGGGGAGATAAAGCCGCAATACATAGTCTGGTTACAGGAGAATTTACGGTTGATGATGTGTATGTAAAAGGTGCTTGGCTGTATCCTGCCGGAGCTTTCCATGGAGCGGAAGGAGGGCCTTGCTAATATGATTATCGGATTGCACGATGCAGAGAAGGACCATTTCAAAGGAAAAGATTTTCCCAACTATGCTCTGATGAAGATATCCGCATGGCATAAAGCCCAGGGAGATATTGTAGAATGGTGGAATCCATTATACAAATATGATCGGGTATACAGCAGCAAGGTATTTGATTTTACACCTGCCGACCCATATCTTCCGGAAGATGCCATACGTGGCGGAACTGGCTATAGGGATATTCCGATGGATCAGACGCTGCCGCTTGAAATGGACAATATGTTTCCAGATTATTCCATCTATCCGGAATGTGATTTTGCCATTGGATACCTTACAAGGGGATGTCCAAACAATTGCCGGTGGTGCGTAGTGCCAGAGAAAGAAGGAAATATAAGGCAGTACAGAACATGGAGAGACATTGTAAGGCAGGATACAAATAAGCTGGTACTGATGGATAATAATATTTTGGCCTGTGAATATGGGATAGAGCAATTGATAAGTCTGATTGGGAGCGGATACTGCATTGACCTTAACCAGGGAATGGATGCACGCCTGGTAGATGATGAGATAGCCGATATCTTATCTCGGCTTAGGTGGATACGGTTTATACGGTTTTCTTGTGACTGGTCTTGCCGCGCTTGCGGTGGCGGCTGTAGCTGCGCTTGTATGTCACATGAGCCATCTTTCTTTATCCTCTGGCAAATAAGCTGGGGGATAAGGAAAAAGAAAGGAAACAGAATGAGAAAAGAGAAACTTGAAAAAGGAAGGAATATTGATCGGCATTTGTGCGAGAAATGTCAATATCGTTCAACGACTTATCGAAAGAGGGGGTCCGGGATTAAATGTGAATATGTATTAAAATCCGAAATGAAACACAGCCGAGGATGTTCTGTGGAAGACTGCGATAAGTATGTAAAGGGAAGCCCGATTATAGCGAAGGATGAAATATGACAGCAATATTATCTTGAAGATAAAAAGCGAATTTGAAGGGAGAAAGCGAAATTGACACAGAAAGAAGCAATGAGCAGTTTCAAAAAATATTTTATGGAATATATAAAAAGACCGGGAGCAAAAGAACTCCTGGCATGGATAGAATCGAATGGATTCTTTGAAGCGCCAGCAAGTAAGGGACATCATGGTGCAAAGCCGGGAGGCCTTGCGGAACATTCAATAAATGTATTACATAGGCTTTTATGGATAGATAAAGGGGAAGAAAAACGAGGGAATATTACACAATATGATTTGGAAACGTTCGCAATTTGTGGATTGTTGCACGATTTGTGCAAGATAGATGCATATAGAAAAGTTGGATTTGAAGGAGAAATAGAATATCAGTTTACACGTAGTTTTCCAGCAGGGCATGGAGAAAAATCTGTAATCCTGATTTTACAGTTTATGCATTTGACAAAAGAAGAGATATTAGCAATCCGCTGGCATATGGGGCAATACGATTTTTATGCACGGGGAGGCGGCTATGATTTGGATAATGCTTTTCGCCAGTGTAAGTTAGCGGTTATGCTTCACCTGGCAGACATGATGGCTACACACTTGGATGAAAGGTAGATTTTTATATAGAGGGGGACTGAATGGAGAGCTTAGATAAAATAACCACAGAGATGATGGAGTATATCTGTGATAAGCTATGCAGGTATCCAGAGATGGAGAGTGATGAAGAATCTCTGGCGGAACTGTGTGGTGGGTGCAGGATGGGAGAATTTCTTTGCAATATACTCAATCATGAAGGAGCAAGAACAAACGAAGGGAAGAGGAACATGAACAGGAATAAAAAAGGCGTTATGCCGGAAATTAGCAGGGAGATATACAAGGCTGTAAAGAAATACGACCGTCAGCAGTTTACATCCTTCTGTACGGATCTTTACAAGTACGGTTATTAGGATGGACGGGCGAGTGTTCCTGGTGTCGATATTACCGCGGTATATGAGGTTGTATCGGCGGTGAAGGGAATCGGATCTAAAAAGCTGGGGGAGATCAAAGTGCGGCTTGAATCTTTATTTGGGAAGGATGAGAACTAAAGGGAGGATTATCAGTTTTTACAAAGATTGTGATTCGGTAATGCAGGAAATGGGATTGTATTCGTGGGATATGGAAAGCGTGGAAGATGCTGTGATTAAAGAGAATGATCATATTTTAGACAGCACAAGGTACTTTGCATATACATTCCTGCGGCGGCGGTTGAGGTGGCAGTATTAAGAATTAGCTATGTGGTAGAAAGGGAAGATAATATGAACATAATTGAACAGATAAAGGAATTAAGAAAACTCTCGGAAGATATAAAATTTGTTCCGAGTTTGAGAAAAATATTTAGTGAAGCCGCCGACACCATAGAATCCCTCTCTGCAAAGCTGCAAGAGGCAAATACGGAACAGTCAGCGGAATTAGAAAAGGTTTGGAGATATTGCAAGGAATGTAAATATTATACGCCACTGAAACCGGGAGTAAGGGGAGGTGCGCGTGGACATTGCGAAAAGAGATACCCAAGAGACTCAAGAAGAGGATGTACAAGGGCTTGTAAAATGTTCTCTGAAAAGGACAATGCGAATGAGCCTTGACAAATCCATTCCCCACAGCAAAGAATACCGCAAGCCATACCGCGGCGCAAAAGCCATAGACCGAACCTGCCGGAACCATGGCGGCTGTGAGTGGTGCAAGGGGAATAGGACGCATAAGAACGATAAAAGGGAACTGCGGAAGGCTCAGGAATTGGAAGAATATAACGGTTAGGAGATGGGGAAATGGTTGACATTATCAGAAGTATCAGCACGATAAAGAATTTTATGGGAAATGCAGGAAGAAACACTTGCAACGAATATCTGTACGAAGCACTGACGGACGCTGTTGAGAGCATGGAGCAACACATACCAAAAAAGCCGGTATTTAAGAATGGCGAATCTGTTATGGCTGTTGACTATGCAGACGGTCACGGAGAAGTGAAGAAAGAGAAGTGGGCAGAATGGGTTTGCCCTACTTGTGGTTGGTTTGTCGGACAGCAGTACATACCGAGAAAGCATAATCAGCAGAAGTGTAATTTTTGTTCAAGGTGCGGGCAAGCTATTGATTGGAGCGAATAATCTATATGGGACTGATAACATGGATAAAGGAGAAATTTAAAATGCTGTTTAAAACTGGAAAAACCATCGGATATGCACAGCTGTATTTTAAAATAGTTGGAAAGAGCGAAACTTATTATGCGGCATTTGACGGAGATTTCGGAAAGCCTTTAACACGGTTTCGATTACATAGCATAAAACGGAGTATGAGAAAGGTTTATGAAAAATTCGATAAGATATATTATGTTGAGTTTTGCAGTAAAGAAGAATGGAAAGAGAACCGCTGCGGAGATGAAATATCTTGCAGCTGGGGAGATTATGACGGACAAGGATTGAAGTGATGAACATAATCGCATGGTTTAAGGAGAAGATAAGAATGTTATTTAAAACGGACGCTGAAAAGGCTTTCGGTGTGGAAACACACCTGTCGCCGGAAATGGATGATGCTATCAAGCTGTGGGAGCAGTTGGAGAGTGGGAAGCCGCCGTGGTTAAAAGAGAGTGACGGGCGCACGGGAGGTTTAGTGGAACAACATGAATATAAAAGATTTTAAGAGAGACCAGGAAGTCTATGTGTTAGATATGCATATAGGCAGAAACGTAGACCCAACAATACGCAAATACACTGTGACTGGTGTTGGGAGAAAGTATGTAACGGTGGAAGGTGGAAGAAAGTATGAATCTTATGGGGATTCGTATAGCCTGATTGAGAACTGTTATTACGGTGATAAAACGTATCTTTGCCCAAGTGTGGGATGCGCACAGGCGTACATTGAGCGTAATATGTTACGTATATGGCTTTACGAAGCGGCACATCATGGAAATGAGTATACGCTTGAACAGCTCAGGAAAGTAAAAGAAATATTGGAGGTTTAATTAGTGGATATGACTATAGAACAAGAGCAGAATATACGGAATATATTTTATGAAATATACAGAGAATACAATACAGAATCGGACTTAAATCAAATGTACGATGATATACGTAATCTGCTATGCTTGGAATTAGAAAATCGGGCGGAAGAGCTAGGGCTCGATCCGGATACGGTTAGTTATTAGGGAGGTTTAATGAAGAAATATGGAAAAAAGTAAAATAGATTGGTGCGATTCCACATGGAATCCGGTTACTGGGTGTCAACACGGGTGCGAATACTGTTATGCAAGGGGAATAGCAGAAAGGTTTGCTCCTTTTGATTTCCCGCACTTGACAGAGGACGGAGTATTCAAACATCTAAATGATTTGAAAGACCCGATAATAACGGTATGCAAAGATGAAAAAGAGCGTATTTGTGCATATCCGTATGGTTTTGAGCCAACATTTCACAGATACCGCTTGAATGATTACATAGGAAAGCAAGGTAGAAATATATTTGTATGCTCTATGGCTGATTTGTTCGGGGATTGGGTGCCAGATAGTTGGATTGAGGAAGTATTTAAGGCTTGCAAAAAAGCACCACAGCACAATTATCTGTTTTTGTCAAAGAATCCGGGGCGCTATTGCGATTTACAAAGAAACGGAATATTGCCGGATAGCAATAATATGTGGTTCGGGGCAACATACGACCATAGTAATTGGTCTAATCACAGAATAAAAGGCAGGCCAGCTACATTTTCTTGGAAAGGCAAAGTGGTACATGACGCAGGAGATTACTATTTTCCGATGTATCCAGAAAAAAGACGATTTGTCAGTATGGAACCGCTTTTGTATGATATCGGAGAAAAAATCGGTAGCATAGGTGCAGAGTGGGTTATTGTTGGGGCAGAAACGGGTAGACGGAAGAACAAGATTGTCCCTGAAAGGGCATGGGTAGAACATATTGTTTCATATTGTGAAAGCGAAAATATCCCGGTCTTTATGAAATCCAGCCTTGCGGAGATATGGGGAGAACCACTTATACAGGAATTTCCAATGGGGTTGATGATGGGAGGTTTTGAGAGGTCATGAAAGTAAAAGAGGTAAAAAAGAGAATCGAAGATCTGGAAGATGTCTACGACAATATGATTAGAATACAAGAATGCTGTTTGAGGAATGACGATGCGAAAGGTTCTATCAAAATATTAGAGGATAGTGCATCATTAAATGCAACTCTTAGTGACCTTGCATCTGCCACGGCTAGATATATACATGATGAAATACACAGATTACAAGATATTATAGATGAGGCCGTTGTTAAGATAAATTAGGAGGTTTAGAGAAAGATGAAGAAATTAAGCGATAAAGCAAGAATGTATGCAAGATCATATGGACATCCTCCTTATGGCCGGGAAATCGAAGGAACAGCGGAATTATTGCTACAGATGGCTGATAAGTTGGAAGAAGAATGGAACAAGCATAAATGGATCCCATGCAGTGAGCGGCTGCCGGAGGAATCTTTGAATAGCGTGATTGGCTGGGATGCATACAGAAAACGGCCATGCTTCGTACAACGCCGGGGCGGCAGGTGGATTTTGGGGGATGATATCGATTTTGTGCATATAACGGCATGGCAACCGCTTCCAGAACCGTACAAGCCAGAAAGCGAGGGGTAAGCAGAATGAGCGAAAGAGAAATATTGTTCAGAGGAAAACGTGCAGATAATGCAGAATGGATTGAGGGATATTATATGTATCATATAAACCGGACAATATGCCCGGCTGGTGATTCCATAAAGCCGGACGATGTGGAACACATTATTTTATTTGATGGTTTTTCTGATTGGAATATGCCAAGAGGTATAAATTATAAACATGTACTTCCAGAAACTGTTTGCCGGTACACCGGATTGACCGACAAGAACGGCAGGAAGATTTTCGAATGGGATATTTTAGAATTTACAGACTGTGAGCTTGGAAAAGAGGATTATGCAGTATTTTGGAATCAGGTAGAGTGGGGAATTCGTTCAGAGTTAGGAAATATTGATGACTTGCGCGATTGGGATTCTTCAAACTGGGAAGTTATCGGCAATATTTTCGACAATCCAGAGTTACTAAACTGATTTTTAGTGGAGGAAAAATACATGAGTGAATGGAAAACGAGAAAAAGGAAGATGGTTATACCTGGAATGGACGAATCATCATTAAAAAAGATTGAATGCAAAGTATGTGGGAATAAGTTTGTCCCAAGAAATGAAAATAGATATGTGGTTAAGGATAGGATGGCAACAGGTGGCATAAATAGCGCATTTAGTGGACAATATTCAGAACCAAAGCAATATGATGCATTTGATTGTGCTGTATGCGGATGCCAGTTAATTGTAAAAGAAAGACTAAAACAAATTGATGAGGTAACTGATTTACAATATAGGAAATCGGGAGGAATGGGGAAATGAAGAAAAGAATTTTAAGTGTATTGTTGGCTACGACAATTTGTTTATCAGGGTGTGCCAACGTAGAAAGTGAAGAAAATAGTAAAACATCAATGTTTGTTTGCGTTGAGCGAGCGAACACATGGAAAGTCGTTTATCACAAGGAAACAAAGGTGATGTATGTGGTAAGTAACGGAAGTTATAACTACGGCACATTTACTCTGCTTGTGGACGCTGACGGAAATCCTATGATTTGGGAGAAATGATTGATAAAGAAATCGTAATATAGATTAGCGAGAAGGGGAGCGGTTGCGTTGGATAAGAAAATACTTGAGGATTATATAGACGCCGAAGAACTTATAAAGGAGACGGAGAAGGACATCCAGAATCTGAAAAAAAGGAGGAAAACAGTAATTCAGACAAATGTGAAAGGAAGCAATCCCAATTTTCCGTATCAGGCGCAACATTTTCAGATCCAGGGAACTAATTTTACTTATCAGGATGACGCAAACTTAAGGATGGAAGAAAAACTTCTGGAGAAGAGGAAAGGGAATGCGGAGAGAATAAAACATCAGGTGGAAGAATGGATGCTCACGATTCCGGTAAGGATGCAGCGGATCATCAAGTATAAAATTTTCGAAGAAATGACATGGGAGCAGACGGCAGCGAGGATTGGAAGAAAGGCAACAGGGGAGAATATAAGAAAAGAATTTGAAAGATTTATGGAAAAAAAATGAAGTTTGTCCGTTTTGTCCGCATTGTCCGGTTTTAATATGTTATAGTGTATACTGAGATTGGTATCTGAGATAGAATCAACTTAATATTCCCATAGAAAACGCTCTGTACGAAAGTGCAGGGCGTTTTTGTGAAACTTATAATTCTGGTTGACAGATAAAAAGAAGAGAAAGAAGATAGGAGATATTAAAGACATAAATCTGCATCACCCGAGATGGAGCTGGGATTTTAAGGCATCCTGCAATACCTGGGAAAAATTGATGTTACGTTCCAATGCGGCAGCATTGAGCCATGCGGGCAATGTAACGGTACGGTTGACTGAACGATTGACATGTGCCTGACGAATAGAAGGCATATAGACATCAACCAATACAGCACGTTCATGGGGCTGCGTTTCTAACTTAGCAAGAGGGGTGGGGGCTGGGATTTCTTCCCCATCTTCTTCCAGGCCACAAAGGACACAGCCGAGAAGTTCACGCGCGGATAGGAGCGCATCATCATCATTAACCCCGCTGGTGGCGCATTTTAAGTCAGGAAAATCAACAGCAATCTCCTGTCCGGTTTCATAAGTGAAAACAGCAGGATAGAAATAACGTTCTACTTTTTTCATGGAAATGACCTCCTTAATCTAATATGCCGGGAGGGAGTCGGGGCTATCTGAACGTTAGCCCCGATTGTTCTTCAATGCGTTTAAGCGTCTTTGCAGGGATGTCTTTGTCAGGATGTTTAACTGTGGTTCGTCCCTTTTTGGTTGGATGTTTGTACTGGTGGTGGCTTCCTACCACATTTACTTCATACCAGCCATCCGCTTTTAGCATTTTGATAACTTCCCTTGATGAATAGCTTTTCATTATATGTTCCCTCCTGACAATACCATAATAACACATATAAAAATATTTGTCAATGCGAAAACAAATATTTTTATATGTGTTATTATCTTTTCTTATGCAATAAATGATGTCAAAAAAACATCTGAAAGAGGGTGTGCCAATGAACACAGTGGAGCCAATCCGGGATATGGATCTTGTGCTGGATGTGGCTGATTATCTTAAGTCAAAAAATGAACGTGATTATGTATTATTCATGTTCGGCATTTATACAGGGCTTCGAATTTCTGATATCCTGAAATTACGCGTCAGGGATGTAAAGGGAAAAGACTACGTCTATATCCGGGAGAAAAAGACGGGCAAGGAAAAACGTTTTCCAATCAATACGGAATTGAAGCCTATTATTGAAAATTATATACATGGGAAAAGGGATTTTGAATATTTGTTTAAATCACCTAATTATCCTAATAGGGCAATCAGCCGGCAGCAGGCATATAATATCTTGACAAACGCGGGAAAAGTATTTGGCATCAGTTCTATTGGCACCCATACATTAAGGAAGACGTTCGGATATCATATGTACCAGCAGACACATGATGCCATTACACTTAAGGACATATTCAACCATTATCATATGAGTGAGACGCTGCGTTACATCGGGATTAATCAGGATAATAAAGACAAGGCTATCATGGGGCTCACGTTCAAGAAGAGCCACAGGAGATAGTCTTTTATTATGTCTTCTTACAGGGCAGAAAAGGGAAGGAGCATTCCTTTGTGTCCTCCATTTGACACAATAAGCCGCTGTCAAATGGAGGATAGGCATTTTCGTCACACTTAATTGAAAGAAAACATAATCGTTTCATTTGACAAAACCATAAGATATGACAAGTAAAGTGGCAAAGGTGCGCATGCCCGGAGAGACAAAAAAATCTCCGAACAAAAAAATAGGTTCTTCCAAACACATGTTCAAGGCTTGCGGGTCGCCGAGCCCGACTTTTTGCTAGATGCATATAAAAAATAATATAAGTTTCCGTTTCCGTTCCTGGATCCGGAAGAAAGGGGTGATCAGATGGAGAAAGCAGAGACTGGATCTGCAAAGGTGAAAAACATAGACAGCATTACGGTGTCGGCCATTGTGCTGGGTGATCTTTTTGGGGTGACAGATCGCCGTATACGGCAGATGGCAGAGGAGGGAACTGTTGTCCGTGCGGCAAAGGGGCGTTATAAGCTGGTGGAATCCGTAAAGACCTATTTACTGACGATGAAATTGGCCGCGGAAGGTGCTGGGATAGAACTTGTGGATGGTGAGATCAATCTGGAGGAAGAAAAAGGCCTGCATGAACGGGTAAAGCGGCATATTTCAGAACTGAAATTGCAGATTATGAAGGGCGAAGTACACAAGGCGGATGATGTGGAAACTGTCATGATGGATATGCTGGCGGCATTCAAGACCAGAATCATGGGCATTCCTTCCAAAGTTGCTCCGGCTCTGGAAAATCGTGATGCCGCATACATCAAAGACAAACTTACGGCAGAGGTGACAGAGGCTTTAAATGAACTGAAGGATTATAATCCAAAAGCCTTCTACAGTGAAGAATATGTGGAGGAAAGCGGAGGAGAGTATGAGCAAAGTTGAATATAAGACGTTGAGGCTGTTCCGGGAGATTGCGAAAGTAGTCAGCCCGCCTCCGATCCTCACGGTCAGCCAATGGGCGGACCGATACAGGAGGCTGTCTGCGGAAAGCTCGGCGGAGCCTGGACAGTGGAATACAGATAGGGCGCCATACCAGCGTGAGATTATGGATTCCGTAAATGACCCGATGGTTGAGGATATTGTTATCATGAGTTCCGCGCAAGTCGGGAAAACGGAGCTGATTCTGAATGTGATTGGATATTACATAGATTACGATCCGGCGCCTATGCTGGTAGTTCAGCCAACAGTCAAGCCGATGGCGGAGGATTTTTCAAAGGACAGGCTGGCTCCTATGATTCGCGATACACCGGTATTGACCGGGAAAGTCCATGATGTAAAGTCAAGGGCATCAGGAAACACGATCCTGCACAAGGTATTTCCAGGTGGCCATGTGACAATCGGCGGGGCAAATTCACCCTCCGGCCTTGCTTCAAGGCCCATCCGTATCGTATTAATGGATGAAATAGACCGGTATCCGCCAAGTGCTGGTTCGGAAGGAAGCCCGATCAAGCTGGCAGAAAAGAGGACAAACACCTTTTGGAATAAAAAGAAAATTAAAGTATCCACCCCTACGATCAAAGGTGAAAGCCAGATTGAAAAAGAATTTCAGTCAGGAACGATGGAAGAATGGTGTGTACCATGCCCTTGCTGTGGGAAATATCAGCCTTATGAGTGGGGAAGGATTCGCTTTTCGGATGTCACGATGGAATGTAAATATTGTGGCGAACATATTTCGGAAGCTGACTGGAAACAGGGACAGGGGAAATTTATAGCGGAGTATCCGGAACGGATCAGGAAACGTTCGTTTCATCTGAATGAACTGGCATCTCCATGGGTTCACTGGCCGGAAATCATCAGGGAATTTAAGGAAGCAAAAAAAGAACTGAAGGAGAACGGGGACGTAAATAAAATGAAAACCTTTATCAATACCGCCTTGGGTGAGACGTGGGAACCACGCGGCAAGGGCGCGGACGAAGATTCCCTTCTGTCACGGCGGGAGCGATATGAGGCTGACATTCCGGATGGCGTTCTTTTACTTACGGCCGCGGTTGATGTACAGGATGACCGATTTGAGATAGAGGTTGTCGGCTGGGGGCGTGGATATGAATCATGGGGAATCCGATATGAGAAGATCCCCGGGGATCTGGAAAGGGAGGAAACATGGAATCAGTTGGAAGTCTGGCTTGATCAGGAATTTTATTTTTCGTCCGGTTCGTCACTTCTGATTGCCAAAACTTGTATTGATACAGGAGGCCATAAAACAACAGAATGTTATAAATTCCTGAAAAGAATGGAGAAAAAGGGGAAGCGGATCAGCGGGATCAAGGGATTTGGGCGCGAAGGGCAAGGAATCCCGCTTATACACAAGCTGTCAACAAACAATGAATATGAGGTAAAGGTAGTTATTCTTGGAGTGGATAGTGGAAAAGAAATTGTTGTGTCAAGGCTTTCCACGGTGGATGAAGGCCCTGGTTATTGCCATTTCCCGATCAATAAGGAATTAGGATATGATGAAACCTATATCAAAGGGCTGAACAGTGAACAAAGAGTGACAGAAGTCAAGAACGGAAGGGCAATTACGAGGTGGGAAAAGAAAAGCGGTACCAGAAATGAGCCGCTGGATCTCCGGGTTTATAATACGGCAGCAGTTGAGATTCTTCGTCCTGATTTTGATGTGCTGGAAAGAAAGATAAAAGCTGGTATCAACTATATGAAAAAGCCGTCTGGTAAAGTGAAGAAAAAGCGCAGGGTAGGGACGGTGAGCCGTGGGATAGAATTATAGGAAGGTGGAAATATGCTTACAAAAACGCAGAATGAGCGTCTGGAACGCTACAGAAAACGGCTTGAAATGTACTATGAGGCAGAAGAAGCTGTCTTATTGAATCAGGAATATCAAATTGGAACAAGGAGACTGAAAAGAGCCGATCTGTCTGTCATACGGGCGGCTATCAAGGAATTGGAAGGACAGATCGAAACGTTGGAATGCAGTGGAGGGAAAAACAAGGCTTTCCGCCTCATCCCGCGTGATATTTAAGGTGATGGATTATGAATGTAATAGATAAAATTATCGAAGCTGTCAATCCTTCGGCGGCTCTGCGCCGGGAGGAAGCTCGATGGAAGTTAAATACAGTCAGGTCATTCCAAAATTCCGGATATGATGAATCCGGAGCGGCACGGAATAAAAATTCTATGCGGGGATGGATGGCTTCCAGCAAGACCCCGCAGGAAGATATTGATAAAAACATTCCGGTATTGCGGCAGAGGTCAAGGAGCTTGTTTATGTCAGCTCCGCTTGCGGTATCCGCCATAAAGACAAACAGAACTAATATTGTTGGCGAAGGATTGAAGTTGAAAAGCACGATTGACGCTGATTTTTTGGGAATGGCACCCGATGAAGCCGCAGCCTGGCAGCGCAGCGCGGAAAGAGAATTTGAATTATGGGCGCAATCAAAGTTTTGTGATTATACGAGGGTGAATAATTTTTATGAAATCCAGCAGGTTGCGTGTATGTCGTGGCTGATGAATGGGGATGCCTGTGTTCTCCTGGAATATGACCGGCCTACAAAGAGATTGCCGTATGGACTTCGCATCCACCTGATAGAATCCGACCGGATATCCACTCCGCACAGCACAGGGAACAATGTCTATTTATACGCTACGGATCCGGACACAAAAAACCGGATTTTCAATGGAGTGGAAGTAGACAGCAATAACAGAGTAGTGGCTTATCATATTTGTTCGACATACCCAAACAGCAACCTTTACACTCGGAAAGAGTGGAAAAGGGTAAAGGCATTCGGGGATAAGACCGGGACACCAAACGTCCTGATGATCTATGAAACAGAAAGAGCTGAACAATACCGTGGAGTTCCATACCTTGCTCCTGTCATAGAATCGCTGAAACAGTTGACACGCTACAGCGAAGCGGAAATGATGGCAGCAGTTATCAATGGTTTTTTCACTGTGTTCGTGACATCCGATAAAGGAACTTCGGAAGTAGGATTTACTGGCGTGATGGATGAAGAGGATCAGGTTGCATATGATGATAGAAATTATGAACTGGGTTCCGGAATGGTAAATATGCTGGCGCCAGGTGAGGATATAAAGATTGCGGACGCGAAGCGGCCATCCAGTAATTTTGATGCTTTTACTACTTCCCTTGCAAAGTATGTAGGCGCGGCATTGGAAATTCCGGTGGAAATTCTGGTAAAAAACTTTGCGTCCAATTATTCCGCTTCCCGTGCGGCTTTATTGGAAGCCTGGAAGGCTTTTCGGATGAAAAGATCGTGGCTGGCCGCAGATTTCTGCCAGCCGGTCTATGAAATCTTTCTGACAGAAGCGATTGCGAAAGGGAGGTTGAAGGCGCCAGGTTTTTTCCTGGATCCATTGGTCCGTATGGCATACTGCAAAGCACAGTGGAATGGACCGGCACAGGGCATGATTGATCCGGTCAAAGAAGTAAACGCGGCAGAAAAGCGTATCAATATAGGGATTTCCACAAGGCAGAAGGAAACCATAGAAATGACAGGTGGTGATTTTGACAGTAATGTGGCACAGCTGGCACGGGAGAATCAATTGATGAAAGAGGCAGGGCTGTTATCTTCTGGAGTGGAAAGCCGCCAGAAGAACGATCAAGAAGAAAGTGAGGTTGAAAATGATGATGAACCAGAAGGTGAAGGTGACGAACCAGCCGACAGCGATACGAAATGAACCGAAAGCGGGAAAGTTCTGGAATTTCATGGACAATGGAGATACAGCGGAACTACAGCTTTTCGGAGAAATCCAGTCTGAAGAAGACTGGTGGAGTGATGATTGCGTCACATATCGGAACTTTATCAATGAATTAAATGCGTTAGGGGATAAAAAATCTATAGACGTTGTGATTCATTCTATCGGTGGGGATGTATTTGCGGCAAATGCCATATATAGCGCCCTTGTCATGAACAAAGCTACGATCACCGGTACGATTATAGGAATATGTGCCAGTGCCGCGACAATAGTCCTTATGGCCTGTGATAAACGGAGGATTACCAAAAACGGCATTTTGATGGCGCATAACCCGTCCATATCGTTGTGGGGATCCTATCAGGCCGATGACCTCCTAAAATTAGCAGAGGTTACAAACCAGGTCAAAAAGAGCATAGTGACGGCCTATATGGAAAGGCTGGATAAGACAGAGGATGAAATAACCCAGATGATGGATGCGGAAAGCTGGTATGTAGGTCAGGAGGCCGTGGACGCCGGATTTTGTGACAGCATTATTGAGGCGGACTTCCAAAACAGCGCATTCTCTAATAAATTCATAGTGGACGGTGTTCCTTACAGTTTCAAGAATTATATGGAAAAATTCGTCCCGGACAACATTCGGAAAAAGGTTCAGGGGCTTTCGAAATCTACGCAGAAAGCTTCCGGAACTTTTTTTAATACACCAAATATTACACAGAAAGGAAATGAAAACATGGATGGAAAAGACATTGTAACACCTGTTATTTCTGATGCCGCAGGGCTCAAAGCAGCATATCCGCAGCTGTGCGCCCAGCTTGTCGATGAAGCGGTTTCCGAGGAACGGGAACGGCTGAAGGACATTGATGCAATCTCAAACGGGATCCCGGAAGAGATGGTAATGAAAGCAAAGTATGAGGAACCAATATCCGCGGCCGATCTGGCCTATGCGCAGTTGAAAGCGAATCAGGCCGCGGGACAGAAGTTTTTGAACCAGATGGTGGATGAAATGCAGAATTCCGGGGCAGAATCGATTGGTTCGGAACAGAACGCAGGGTATGATCCGGAAGGACAGGAAAACGAAGAAAGCGCCCGGAAAGTGGCCGGATTTGCCGCGAAATTGAGTAAGGATAAGAGAAGAGGAGGTAAAACAAAATGAAAATGTTTGAGCAGGTTGGCGAATTCAAGCCGGATTCCCTGATTGCGTCCAATGAGTTCCCCATGCTGAAAGAGGGAATCGGATTGAAAGCCGGACAGGGGTTGCTGAAACGAGGCTCCCTGATCATGAAAGGAGAAGACAAGGCAGGATATATTGCCGGATCCACTGTAAAGGTAACGACCGGGGAAGGGGAAAGCGCGGTAGTCTCAGATATGAAAATGAAGGTATTCGGGATCCTGACCGATGACTTTGACACAGGGGTAGACAAATCTGCTGACAATATCCCGGCAACGGTATACCTGACCGGAGGATTTAACCGGACGGCAGTGATTGTTTCGGGAACGGATACAGAAGTTGGAACCTACGAGGATGAAATGAAAACTGTGGGGCTTTATCTCTTCAGTGTTCAGGATTATGAATAAAGGAGGTTAGGAAAATGCCTGAATATACTACACGAGAAATGATAGAAGCAATTGATCAGACTCCGCCGGTCAGGTCCTTTTTGCAGAGAACCTTTTTTCCGGGAGATCAGACTCATGTTACGGAAAGGGTTGAATTTGATGTGCGTAAAGGAAAACGCATTATGGCACCGTTTGTAAGCCCACGCAAGGGCGGAAAGGTGATTACCCGTCAGGGATGGAAGACCAACCAGTTTACGACACCGAAAATCGCTCCTGAGAGAGCCCTGACTGTTGATGATATTTCTAAACGGGCGATCGGAGAAAATATTTATTCCAGAAGGACGCCTGCGGAAAGAGAGGATGAACTTCTTGCCAAAGACTTTACGGATCTGGAGGAGTCGATTGACAGAAGAAAAGAATGGATGTGCAGGCAGATCCTTTTTGAAGGCAAGGTGGATGTGGTTGACGAAGAAGAAGGGGTAGATGTACAGATTGATTTTGGATTCAGCAATATTGTTGTCCTTGGAGACGATGAACAGTGGAGCCTTGCGACAGTCAACCCCCTTCCGACGCTTCGCGGGCTGCGGAAAAAGATCATAAAGTGTACCGGAAGGGCTACAGATATTGCAATCTTTTCATCGGATGTGATTGAGGATTTCATTTCAAACCCATTTATTGTTAAGTCGATGGACGTGCTGAATATGAAAAATGTGGAGATCAAGCCTCGTGTCATTGATCCGGCACTGACATTTTATGGCCGGATCGCAGAGCTGGATCTTGATATTTATACCTATGATGAGTGGTTTTTAAATGATGAAGGAGAAGAGGAGTCCATCATACCTCCGGGAACAGTACTGTTAGGGCATTCTGATGGAGAAGGACAGATCGAATACGGGCTTGTAACACAGATGGAAGATAAAAAGTTCTGCTCCTACGAAGGTAAACTGGTACCTAAAGTCTGGGCGGATGAAAACAGTGAAGTAAAGAAAATACGTTTGACTTCAAGACCGCTCCCACGTCCCTTTGATGTGGAATCATGGGCAGTGATCTATGCAAAGAAAGGAGCATGAGTATGATGAGGTACAGAACAAAAATAACGTATGTGGCAGGCGGAAAAGAGTATAAGCCGGGGGCAATCCTTCCGGCAGATATTTCACCTGCGGATCTTCGCTTCCTGAAATCAAAGGGATTTGCAGTAGTGGATGCCGAAGCAGCTGAGACTGACGATGGCACAACGGATCAGGAAGAGGAAATGGATTGGCTTTCCGGATTTCAGGAACAGGAACCTGACGCACTCAAAAGCCCGGAAGCAATCCGAAAAATCCGGTCTAAAAAAGAAGTCTTTGCTTATGCGGGCTCTATCGGGTTGGATCTTGGAGAAAATTATGAAGAAAAAAGCCTGAAGGAGCTGCAGGAAGAGATCATCAATTTTCAAGAAGAGCAGATGAGTGAGGAAGAGGATTAAGCAGCATATGACATTTAAAGAGCTTATAAGTTCGGATATTGATAATGTGTTTATGAATGTAGATGAATTTTCGGAATTACACATCATCAATGGAAAAAGTATGCCTGTTATGATCGATAACAATGAGCTGATTGAGAGGAAAAAGAAAGAAACGGATCATATGGATGGCATTTATGCCAATCAGAAGCTGGTCTATGTGGCAGCGTCAGATTTTGGGCCGTTGCCAAAGCAAGGCACGGTTCTTACATTGGACAATCGGACATACCGGGTGGATGAAGCTGTTTCTGAGGCAGGAATATATTCTATCACGATTGGAGCGAATAAGGGAAGATGATCACATATGAAGTAAGTAAGGCTGATCTGGAATATGTCCAGGGAAAACTAAAGGGCATAGAAGAGAAGGCGCCAAGGGTGTTTAAAAATGCCATAAACCATACAGCTAAAGAGGCAAGAAAAAAACTTGCGGCCGGGGCGCAGAGTGCTTATACAGTAAGAGACGGAGGATTCAACTCCAGAATGAAGATTCAGAATGCTACAGTAGGACGTCTTTATGCAGTCATCCGATCTATAGGCAGAACATTGACTATTACGAGATTTCATACAACCACACCTGCAAGCGGTGCCAGGGCAGAAATTGTAAAAACCGGATTAAAGCAGATACGTGGTCAATGGAAAACCAAAGCCTTCAAAAGAAAAGGATTGATTATGCAGAGGGAAACGAAAAAAAAGTATCCGGTTCATGTGTTGCGTTCTGTTTCTGTCCCAAAGATGCTGGAAAAAGTTTATAAAGGGGAGCGTGGGATGGAAGGAGAATTGGCTCCGGTAATCGAAAAGACGCTACATGATGAAATAGCGGCAGAAGTCGCGAAATTAATATAAAGAGAGGTATAAGAAATTGACAGCACTTGATTTTCAACAGGCACTTGCAAATGATGTGCAATATATCCTGAAGGATATTATAACTGTTAACGCCGCTGGCCAGAGGGTGAGCGGCGTTAATGTATATAAACAGCAGCTCCCGGTTATTACCTCAGACGAGGAGGATGACTCCAAGTTTCTGCCATACGCGATCATAAGACTGTCTGACGGAAAGACAGAGGATGATGATACCCCCTGGAGCGTGACGGCAGACATACTTTTTGGAGTGTATGACTCCGACCCGTCTAACCAGGGGCATCAGCATATTATGGTGATGTGTCAGAGGGTGATCGACCGATATGCGGCAGAGCCTCTTCTTGTCAAGAAATTCCGGGCAGAACAGGACATAGAGTGGGCGCTGAATGATGAAGACACTTATCCATATTATTTTGGTGGAGTGCGTATAAAATTTAATGTTCCAAAAATTGGAAGGAGGGAACCATTATATGGGTGTTAAAACAACTAAAAAAGAAGAATCTATTGTGAATACAACTGATGTAGGCCGTATTGCCAAAACGAATGCTGAAAAGGTAAAAGCATTGCAACCGAAGATGTATGTGGGGCCGACAGTATCAGGTATTGGTATCCAGAATCGGGTATACACGGAGATCCCTGAAGAAGCAAAAGAAAAGGCGAAGGAAATTCAGGAGATAAACCATTTGTTTATCCCTGTAAAAAATTATCCAGTTGCTAACAAAATGCTCCGTGAGAAAAAAGGGTATATTTACAGCGCATTTTGTAAAGTAAGTGCTTTGAGAAATGGAGGTGGTGAGTCATGAGTAAGCATGGAGTATTTGTCCTGGAAGAAGCGACTGCCCTGACAGTCCCGATAACTGGCGCAAGTGCGGTACAGGTTGTGATCGGCACGGCTCCGGTAAATATGGTGGAGAATCCGGAAGATGCAGTGAATGTCCCAATTCTTGCGACTAAGGCGACAGAGGCAATGGCAGCGCTTGGATATTGCAAGGATTTCCGTTATACGTTATGCCAGACGATGTATGTGACCAGTAACATCTATCAGGTAGCACCGGTAGTCTATATCAATGTCCTGGATCCGAAAAAGCATAAAAAAGCCCTGGAAAAAACCACAGCTGTAGTCAACACGTTGCGGGCGGAGGTAAATATTCCAGGAATTCTCCGGGATGGGCTTGAGGTAGAGGCGGGCGATACTGCGCTTACGCTCGGGACAGACTATACGCTGGAATATGAGGCAGATGGCTCTCTTGTTGTAAATATTATTGCTGGAGGCGCGGGAGACGATGCGAATGAAATCAGTGTAAGCGGTCAGGTATTAGATCCGGAAGCCGTAACAAAGGATGATATCATTGGCGCGTACAATCCGTCTACGGGAAAAGAAACAGGAATGGAAGTGATCAGGCAGGTATATCCAAAGCTCGGAATGGTTCCTAGCCTGGGGCTTGCGCCTGGATATTCACAGATTCCGGAGGTTGGAATCGCTCTTTCCGCAAAAATGGCAAATATTAATGGTGTATTTAAAGGGATCGCGCTTTTAGATTTGGATACAGAAAAAGCCAGGAAGTATACGGATTGTAAAGAGGTTAAGGAGAACAGCGGATTCACATCCGAATTCTGTTATCCGCTCTGGCCATGTTTACGGGTGGGAGAACTGATATTTGCGGCATCTGCCATTGTGGGAGCACTGGTGTCCTATACGGATACGGCAAATGATGATGTGCCTTATGTATCGCCATCGAATAAAATTCTGGGAGTGACTGGGGCTTGCCTTGCGGACGGAACGGAGATCGTGCTGGATCAGGATCAGGGAAGTACTGTCAATACATATGGAGTGACAACTGCATTTAATTACAATGGATGGAGACTGTGGGGAAACTATACGGGAGCTTATCCGGCAAGCGGTGACGCAAAAGATATCTGGTTTCCGGTACGCAGGATGTTTAATTGGCAGGGAAATACATTCATCCAGACTTATTTTTCCAAAGTAGATGATCCAATGAACCCTGTGCTTGTGGAAAATGTGGTAGACACTGAAAACATTCGTTGCGCGGCATACGCACCGGATAAATGGGCAGGAGCATCTATAGAGTATCTGAAGGAGGATAATCCCGATACAGACATTATTGCCGGGAAGATGACATTCAGGCAGCATATCGCGCCGTATACCCCGGCACAGGAAATTACAAATGTGTTAAATTATGATGTGGCTATGCTGACATCTGTACTTACAGGAGGTGAATAAGAATGTCAAATGTCTTACCAGAGTTAATTCATCATTACCACGTATACAATGAAGCGAATCTGCTTCTTGGTGTTTCCGGGGAAGTAGAGCTCCCAGAGTTTGAAGCGATCACAGATACGATTGAAGCAGCAGGCATACTTGGTGAATTCGAAGATCCGGCAACAGGGCAGTTTGCGTCAATGAAAATAAAAATTCCGTTTGCCGTACTGTATGAGGATTTGTTTGGCCTCATGAATACTACGAAGGCACCACAATTGACGTTGCGTGGGGCCATGCAGTGTATGGATCCGACCACGTATGTCACGGATTATTATCCTGTGAAGATTGTTATTCGTGGAAAGGCGACTACTACTTCGCTGGGGAAACTTGCAAAGGGAAAAAAAGGTGAACCGGAAATAGAACTGGAAGTTATGTACATCAAGATACTCATTAACAATAAAACAAGGCTGGAGCTGGACAAGCTGAATTTCAAATATGTTTTGAATGAGGTAGATATGCTTGCGAAGATCCGCAGCCAGATATAAGGAGGAATAAATCATGGCAGCTAATGAAATCGTGGAAGTAAAAGGAAATGAAGTCAGCGTAATGGCTGATGAAGAGAAAATTGTGGAATTATCAAAAACATATGATTTTGAAGGAAAGAAGATATCCAAGCTGGATTTTTCCGGATTGGAAAATATCACGGCAAACAATATGATCAAGGCAAATAAAGTGTTGACAAATTCCGGGGCAGTTTCAATCATGCCGGAGAATGATCTTTATTATGCGCTGATTATAGCGGCAGATGCGACAAGAATCCCGATTGAATTTTTCAAGGGATTAAATCCAAGGGATGCCATTAAAGTAAAGAATGTAGTTACAAGTTTTTTCTACGGAGAGGAATAAGGCAGAAAGATACACGAAAACTTCTGAAGCTCTGTATTGCTTTAGCAATGAATATGGGGAGCTTTGGAAGTTTTTTTAATATGCCAATTTTTGAAATCCTTGATGTGTGCGAAGAACTGAAGGAAATACAGGAAGACACAAAGGAGGCGAGTAAGAAGAAATGAGCGATTATAAAATCGCTGTCAAGATTGCGGGACAATTAGAGAGCAGTTTTAATGCGGCTCTTAAAGGTGCTCAGAGTGGATTGTCCGGGCTCGGACTCGCCGGAAAGGTTGGAGCGGCGTCAGTTAAAGCAACTGCGGCGGCTGTTACAGCCGCTGGAGCAGCCATTGGAGCGGTAGGAGCGTACAGTGTAAAGACCGGAAAAGAATTCGAATCCGCAATGTCATCAGCGGCGGCAACTGCGGCAGCAACACCGGAGCAGTTTGCGAAAATGGAAGCCGCGGCAATGGAGATGGGAAGAACCACGTCTAAAACCGCCTCAGAATCCGCAAAAGCCTTGGAATATATGTCACTTGCGGGATGGGATGTGAATACATCCATATCTGCGTTACCTTCCGTTCTGCGCATGTCAGAGGCGACCGGATTAGATCTTGCCAGAACTTCGGATATGGTTACAGATACCATGTCGGCGCTAGGGATAAGCGTGAATCAGCTTCCTAATTATCTTGATGTGGTAGCAAAAGCGCAGAACAGCACAAACCAGAGCGCGGAACAGCTAATGGAAGCGTATCTTGGCGTTGGCGGTACGATGAAAAGCTTGAATGTTCCGATTACTGAGTCTGCGGCGGCGCTTGGCGTAATGGCGAACCGCGGTTTGAAAGGCTCAGAGGCTGGGACAGCTTTAAATGCTATAATGTCGAATCTTACAACGGGTGCCGGGCAGGCAGGCGCAATGATGAAACAGCTTGGCGTATCTGCGTTTGATTCAGAAGGTAAGTTTATAGGATTAAAGGAAACACTGATCAATGTAAACGAAGCAACAAAGGGAATGACGGATGCTCAGAGAGAGGCGGCTTTTGCGGCTATTGGTGGAAAGACACATGTAGATGACTTGAAAAAGCTTATGGCCGGACTGAATGATACTACTGCGGAAGGAATCCAGGAGTGGGATTCCATCACGAAAAAGCTGGAAAATTGTAATGGAGCGATGGAACAGATGGCAAAGACCAAGATGGATAATCTGGAAGGTGACCTTGCCACTCTTTCATCAGCCGCTGAGGATGCGGGAATCCGTATCTATAAGCATTTAAATACACCCTTCCGTGACCTTGCCAAATATGGGACACAGGCTATTTATCAGTTGTCAGACGCATTGGAAAGCGGAGGCTTCTCTGGTGTGGCTGAAGCGCTGGGCGATATCATTGCGGACGGACTGGTCGGAATGGCAGATCAGGCACCAAAGTTCGTGGAGATGGCGGCAACACTGGTGGATTCGCTGGTAAGTGGCATAGAAAATAATTCTGAGGCAATAGGATCCTCCTGCGCGCGGCTTGCGACATCTGGTATAAATGCGTTTATCCGGTTAATGCCGAGGCTGATCGTAGTTGGCGCGGAACTGGCGGTACAGCTTGCGAAGGGGATTGTAAGCAATCTCCCGGAAATTGGAGCGGCGGCTAAAGAGGCCGTTGCATATATGATGGATGCGGCAAAATCGGCATTTAAAGAGTATGTCAATTTCCTTGGTGACGATGGAGTGAAACCGTTTGAAAAGGTGCTTGCGCTCATTCCGGCAGTAGCGGCGGGATTTATGGCATTTAAAACAATCGGAGGTATTACAGGTAAGGTTTTCGGTTTTGTGAAATCACTAAAAAGCATCGGAGGAGCGGCATCAGGCGTCAAGAAAGGTATGGGAACCGCATCGAGTTCCATGTCAGCGGCCGCAAAGAATATTCTTGGGGTAGGAGCTGGATTCGCTATGGCAGCAGGAGGAATATGGCTTCTGGCAGACGCGGCAGCCAAAATCGCAGATGCAGGACCCGGAGCGGCGGTCGGGATGATAGCCATGATGGGCGGAATGATTGCGTTGATGGCTATTGCGCAATCATTTAGTGCTAAATTAAAAAATGCGTCATTAGGGCTCCTGGCATTCGGAGGAGCTGTCCTTATGATCTCGGCAGGAATGTCACTTATGGCTATGGCAGCTACACAGATCGCGGCAGCAGGCCCACTGGCATTGGTTGGTCTTGTGGCCATGGAAGGCGGAATGATTGCGTTGATGGTTATTGCGCAATCATTAGGCAAAAGACTAGCATCCGCCGCTCCAGGACTGATAGCGTTTGGCGCGGCAGTATTGTTGGCAGCGGCAGGAATGTCTTTGATGGCATTTGCCGCGGTACAATTGTCACAGCAAGGGACGATGGCAGTTGCGGTTATGGCAGGAATGGCAGTCGGTATGGTTGCCTTTATGGCAGTGGCGGCATTGCTTGGACCAATGCTGACCGCTGCGGCAGTCGGTCTGGTTGCGTTTGGAGCGGGCATCCTTCTGGCAGGAACCGGGATGCTTGTTATGGCACAGGCGGCAATCCAGCTTGCGGCGGCAGGAGCACCGGCACAGATTGCTATGGCATTACTTGCGGCTGGCATTCTTGCGTTTGGAGCGGTTGCGGGAATTCTTGCGCCATTGCTTTTAGCGGGCGCAGGAGCCTTGGCAGCATTTGGAGCAGCATTGATGGTGGTCGGAGCAGGACTCCTTCTGGTAAATGCCGCGGCAGTTGTCGGAGCGGCAGCGCTGTCAATTATGGCGTCAGTTCTTCCACAGATAGCTTCCAGTGGTCTAAGCGGAGCGGCGGCGATAGTTGCGCTAGGGGCGTCTATGATGGTATTTGCGGCCGGAGCCGCATTAGCAGGGGGTGGAGCGGCGGCCGGAGCAATTGGTCTTGCCGCGCTTGCGGTGGCGGCTGTAGCTGCTGATGTAGCGTTTGCTCCATTGGCGGTAGAGATGGTCGCTATATCAGCAGCAATCGCTGTAATAGCTGCCAGTGCGTCTACAGCAGCATCTGGAATAGGAGCGTTAAAAGATTCATCTTCCGGAATGGTAACCAGTATGGCAAAGCTGGCGGCGGCATTTGTTCCGCTTACAGCGTCATTGGCACCATTTGCGGCAGCAGCGGCGGCGGCAGGTGTAGCAGCAGTCGCCTTGGCGGCAGGGCTTGCGGGAACAGCTGTATCTGCAACTGCCACAGGGGCGGCAATACTTCTGATTACTACTTCATTGGCAACTGCAACAGTAGCAATTAACCTGTTTAAGACAGCAACCGTTACGATTGGAGCATCAACGCAGAGAATGGTCATGGCATTCACAAGGATAGGAGAGGCAGCGCCTTTAGCATCAACGGCATTGTCAGGTTTTGCTACACCTTCAACAACTGCGGCATCTGCGGTTACGGCACTGGCGGCATCGCTTATGTCATCAAATACATCATTTGTGGTGTTGGCAACATCTATAGGTGCGGCAACGATGGCATTTTCAACTTTGGCTGTTGCGGCATCAGGTTCTTTAACAGCGGTTAACGGTATGGTGCAGATGACGATAGTTGTGAGCAACGGTATGACACAAATGGCAATGGCTGTGTCGGTGGGAATGGTCCAGGTGAGTACAAATGTCCAAACGGGAATGGCACAAGCCACAGCTATGACCAGCCAGGGAATGGTACTGATCGTGACCGTAACAAGGAATGGTGTTACAACCATGGTGGCGGCAATCCAGGCAGGAGGAACTCAGTCTGTAGCGATTGCGCAGGCAACAGTAGCGGGCATACAGGCGGCATTTGCGGGAGTAGATCTTTATAGTTCAGGTGTAAATATGATGCAAGGCCTTGTCAATGGGATAAATAGTATGCGGGGAGCAGTGGAGGCGGCAGCACAGAGCATAGCTCAGAGTGCGGCAAATGCAGTTAATAATGCTCTTCAGATACATTCTCCGTCAAGACTGATGATCCAGTCAGGGCAATATACCGGTGAAGGTATGGCAATCGGTATGGAAAATATGTCCGGCAGGGTGCAGAGCGCGGCAAATGTAGCATTAGCGCAGCCAGTCCAAAACGCAGGAAATAGTATACCGGACATCTCCGCGCCGGAAGTTCCTGCAAGAAGTGCTGTGATCGGAGAAACGATTGAAAGCTTGTCCGGAAGAAATAGAGCCGGAACGGAAGCCGGCTCAGAAACGCCACAGTCATTTGTATTCAGTCCTACCTACCATTTCGAAGGTGGAAACACGAGCAAGGATGACGTGGTAGAGGCAAACCGCATGAGTATGGCAGAATTCGAAAGAATGATGAAACAGTATATGAAGAATAACAGGCGGACATCGTACGCGTAAAAAGGGAAGGAGCGGCTGAAATGGCATCAATCTATATTACGAAACAAGGGGATGCATGGGACTTGATGGCTTATGACCTCTATGGAGACGAAAAATATATGCGTTACTTGCTGGAAGCCAATTGGCCGCTCCTTGATATTATGATATTTTCATCAGGAACGGTGGTGAAGGTTCCTGATCTTCCGGAGGAAGCGGATGAAGATATACCATTCTGGCGTTTGGGCGGAAACAGTGCGTCTGATTATTCATCAATGGAGGATATTGGATAAGAATGAGCGAACCAAGGAAGGCTTCAGCAGATTTTAAATTTAACGGTAAGAGTATGACAACTGTATTGGGACCATATCTAAAAGGCGTTACGTATACAGATGTGGCTTCTGAAAACAGTGATCAGCTGGATATTACCCTTCAGAATATTGATCTGGAGTGGTTGGGTATAAAATATCCACAAAAAGGTGATACGGTAGATGGGACAATTACATTTATAAATTGGGATGGTGAAGGCCGTAGTAAACGTCTGGATTGTGGCTCTTTTGTGCTTGATAATATCAAATTTTCAGGTGGTCCCGTAGAAGTCAAGCTGGAATCACTTGCGGTTCCGGCAAACGGATCATTTAATACCAGGGAATATACAAAGACCTGGAAAGACGTTACGGTCAAGAAGATTGCAGAAGAGATATCCAGAAAATATGGTCTGTGGCTCCGATACTCTGGGGATGAAATCAAGATAAAGTCTATAGAGCAATCACAACAAACAGATAGTGCGTTCTTGTCTGCAATCTGTGAGAAATATGGTTTGTCTATGAAGGTATATAACAAGTCGATCGTTATTTATGATCAGACGGTCATGGAAAAGAAAAAAGCGGTAGCAACGCTTAACAGAGAATCATTTGTAGATGATCGTTGGGATTTTGAGGACTCACTGGAAGGTACATATACCGGCGCAAGGATATCATATAAGTCTGCGACCGATAGTGAAGAGATCAGCGTGTATGTCGGGCTGAAAGCTGAGGACGCGGAAGACTCGAGAGTTTTGAAAATAAATGAGACTGCTGACAGCGTATCTGATGCATATTATAAAGCTGCGGCAAAAGTGAACAAGGCGAATGAATCGACGACTACTCTTTCCGGGGAAATATGGACAAACCCGAAAATTTGCGCAGGCGCGACGGTTAATATTACCGGTTTGGGAAAAGCAAATGGAAAATACTTTGTAGAAAAATCTGTGATAGAAGTTGGGGATTCAGGTACGAAGCAGAACGTGGAGATGCACAGATGCCAGAGGCGTCTCACATATAAGCCACAGGCAGCAGCAGTCCCGTCATCTTCCGGATCCGATGAAGCAAAAGGTTATAAGATTGGAGATATTGTAAACTTTAATGGCGGAAATCACTATGTTTCTTCACATCCTGGAGCAAAAGGATATAGTGCGACTGCCGGCCCGGCCAAAATTACGATGGGGCCGGATAGCGCAGGCAATGGAAAGGCTCACCCATGGCATCTGGTACATACGGATGGTACATCTAATGTATATGGATGGGTGGATGAAGGGTCATTTAGTTAGGGGGAGAAGAACATGGGAGAGAGACTGGTCAGGATCGGGCGGGTATCATCCGTGGATCATTCAACCGGAATGGTGAGTGTAACATATCCGGAATTAGATGATTCGACAACGGATGACTTCCCGGTTTTTTCTTTTACGGATGAATACAAGATGCCGGGAATAGGGCAGGAGGTACTTGTGGTACATCTTTCCAATGGGCAGTCTGCCGGAATTGTGCTTGGAAAGATGTGGAACAGGCAGAATACACCGCCTGAATCAGGAGATAACATCTTCCGCAAGGAACTTGGGAATATATATGGTGAGGCATATATCAAATATGATGGAAGCAATATTACTTTCAAAGATAATGTTGCCGGAGAAGTAACATTATCACAGCTGTTGGAATGCAAATGTTAGGGAGGTTGCTTATGGCTCAAGTTGGAAACTGGGGAAGGAATATTACATTTTCGGTAAATTCGGATAAGCAGTTGACTTTCAGCGGGTTTAAACGGACCGTAGCAGGACGTTGGACAAAGCACTCTATTTTAAAAGGAAAACCAAGGCTGGAATTCCAAGGCGCAGATGCTTCTGGGGTGAATATGGAAGTCACAGTGTCCGCTGCTCGTGGCGTAAAGCCGGAAAACACGATCAAGACATTAGAAAGGGCATGTGAGAATGGGACGGTCGATTATCTATATGTTGGAGGCCGAAAAGTGGGGAGCGGCAAGATGTATTTAGAATCCATGAGTGAATCATGGGATGAAATATGGAATAAGGGTGAGCTGGTCCGGGCAACACTGAGTCTGACTTTTGCCGAATATACGTAAGGAGATATGCTATGGAACAGTCAAATAAGATAGAAATTCTTGGAATTGATGATAAAAAAGAAATAGAACGTATAGATTCGCAGCTGCGCTCCCTGATACTTTCTATAGAAAGAACAATACCTGGAAGCAGGGGATTTGGAATGAGCGACCTGTTTATAGATATGGCATCACCAGAGGCTGTAAATGCGTTTGCGCTTGAACTGGAAGAAAAGGTAGACAAATTTATCCCGGAGATAAGCATTGCGGGAGTATATGCAAAGCCGAACACAAATGGGATAAGTTCTTTACAGATTTATGTGGAATGGAGGGTTTGATATGATTGCGGAGATTGAAAACCTTCCGGAGGTTAGTTTTATAGACAATGTTACTCTGGATACCATACAAGCTCAAATGACCAGCGATTATGAGAAAAAACATGAACAGATTACCGGGAAAAAAATCACATTACGAAGAGCAGATCCGGTTACATTTATGTTATATGCATGTTCCGTACAGATTTATCAGGCACTGTTATTTGTGGACAGAGCTGGAAAACAGGATTTGTTGAAATATAGTTATGGGGAATTCTTGGATAATATTGCTGCTTATAAAGGTGTGACAAGACTTCCTGCGCAGGCAGCCGAAGTGAAGGTTCGTTTTACACTTTCAGCTATTCAGGAGTCGGCAGTAGGAATACCGATCGGGACAAAGGTTACGGATGGGAATAATATTTATTTTGAAACAACGGAATATGCGGAAGTTTCTGCTGGAAATGAATATGTTGATGTTCCATGTATTTGTCAGACGGCTGGATCGGCAGGGAGTGGACTGGTGGCAGGAAGTATAAATATATTGGTAGATCCTATTCCGTATGTTGCAAAAGTAGCAAATACAGAAGAAAGCCGGGGCGGGTCTGACATAGAGGATGACGAAAGCCTTGCTGAGCGTGTTTTTTTGGCTCCGGCATCATATTCAACAGCAGGACCGACAGATGCATATGTACAGCACACGAAATCATATGGTGCTTCTATCGGATCAGTCAATGTGACAAGTCCGAAACCAGGGGATGTGGAAGTAAGAGTCCTGTTGAAAGATGGAACACTTCCCACGGATGCGCTGTTGGAAAGCGTATTAGAATACTTGGATGATGATACAATTCGTCCACTTACAGACCATGTAAAAGTTCTTGCGCCAGAAACGATGACTTATGACCTGGTTATGACATATTATATAGGGCGGTCAGACGCAGCTAAAGCGGTAGCAATTCAAAACGCCGTAAATAATGTGGTCAACGAATATAATCAATGGCAGACGTTTACAATCGGAAGAGATATTAATCCATCGGAACTTATTAGACGTGTAGTAAATGCGGGAGCGAAAAGGGCAGTAGTTACACTTCCGGAATTTACAATAGTACCGCCTACCACAGTAGCGAGGGTGGAAAGCATATCTATCACATATGGGGGTATAGAAGATGATTAATTTATATGATGGTGAATTAGTTGATATGCTTCCAAGTCAAATGTCAACGCAGATCCAGCAGCAATGTATCAGCTATGCGCTGAAAAGAGGGATACAGCTGATAATCGAGCGAGCGAATATGACAAGGACACAGGCTGTTATTGACAGCCTTCCTGAACAAATATTGGATGTTCTGGCAGTAGAATTGCGTACGCCATATTACAGGGAAGATATGGACGTGGAAACTAAGAGGAGCATTATAAAGCGAACGATGTTGTGGCATCTGAATGCGGGAACGCCAAGTGCAGTACAAGAATTGATATCCATAGTATTTGGTTCCGGGGAAGTGGAAGAGTGGTTTGAGTATGGTGATAAGCCATACTTTTTTAAAATCAAGACGGATGCCATTTTTACTCTTCAGATGAATGATTTTTTTACAACGATGCTTAGTCGGGTAAAGAATACCAGGTCACATCTTCGAATGATTGAGATTAAGAGGAATGTGAATCAGGAATTTTGCGCCGGCGCAACCGTATTTCCACAGTATAAACCTGCGGCTGTGATTGATGGTTATAAAGCGGAAAGGGACACAAACCAGAATATATATGCGGGAACTATAGCAACTCAGAGAAACAGGCCTGCGGCTGTTGCGGGCGGTTTTAATATGGAGAATAAAATCACAGATATAGTTTTTGCGGGGATACAAACTACCACAGTTTATAAAAATACAGTAGAACAGGAGGAAAAATGAAATGCCACAGCCTTTTAACAGCGCAATCATGACGAATGGGGGAGCGCAACTTCTGACCAAAGCTCAGGCCGGAAAAGTAAAAATAGAATTTACTAAAATAGAAATTGGAGATGGAATCTACACAGCGGAAGAAAAGACACTTGATTATCTTCAGGAGCAAACGGGGTTGAAATCATTTAGGAATAACTATCCTATATCGGATGTCGAGATTTATAACGAATATAGTGTTAAAGTGACAGCACTCATTACAAATCAGGATCCGGTTACTGGAGGCACGTTGATAGATTCTGGATTTTACATAAATGAAATGGGACTATATGCCAAAGAGAAAGATGGTACAGATGATACGGAAGTCCTATACAGTATTGCGGTTACATCTGGAGAGAATGGGGACTTTATGCCTCCATTTAATGGCTATAATCCGGCGCAGATCACACAGGACTATTTTGCGACTGTGAATAATAGTGCGGAGGTCACTATCCAATCTTCAGGGGCAGTAGCTCTTGCGGAAGATTTGGTTGAAGTAAGAAAAGAAATAGAGCAGCTGAAAAGGAATGGATCTGCAGGTGCGTATAGTACGGAGATAGAATATCATGAAGGAGAGTACTGCCTGTATAATAATATCTTGTACAAATGTACGAAAGACACACAAGGAGAATGGGATCCAAAGTGCTGGGTACAGACAAATCCTATGGAAGAGATTATGAGCTTAAGAACTTCCCTAAACTCTCTTGCAAGTCTGTTTGGAACGGATGAAAAAGGGAACATGAGGCAGCTGGGAGAAGCGGCGTTTGCTGGGATATCCCATAATTTTCTTACAGAACCAGAAAATAACATGGTGGCAGGGGCGGATCTATTAAAGCTGTTGAAAGATCAGGTTGATGAACAAAACTCCGCTTCATTTCCAGAAAATTCCTATATCTTTACTAGAGTAATCAGTGTAAAATCGTTCAGTGATGCAATTAGCAATGTAACTGTAGATATTGGATATATGACAGATGCACTTGATAAAATGGATACATCTATGACTAATTACGAAAGTGGTATACATTCTGTTAGTTCCACAAGTCAGACGTACTACGCGATTCTTTGCAAGCGGGACAATACTTCATATACTGGCATACTCATGAGCCATTATAGTTATAATCCTATATTTTTTGCAAAAAACAATAACGGCTTTATACTATTTGTGCCTATAAAGGCAAATATATCCTCAAACCAACAATAGGTACATAATAAAAAATTGCGATTCTGTAACTTATAAATAAGTCAATGTTATTTTATAAGTATGGGATATAACGTTTTATAGGTTCCGGCATTATAGCCAAAGAATATCGGCAATGTATGTATGGCACTCATTACAAAACCGCTGTAAAAATCTGTACGCACTTTAAAAAGCGCAAACCCATAAGAACCACGTAAAAATACTCCTGTATTAACATTACTTATATCATTGTGTAGAGAATCAATTACATTTCCCAAGCCTTTCCAATATCCTACATTATTTGTATCTTCAAACGATACAGAGCTGGTTTTCGGAATGTAGATATAAGTATTTTCTGGCAGTGAAGCGGAGTTTTGTATACCAGGGATGGACGGTATTTTGCTATACTGAAAGCAAAAAGGAGTATGGCAAAATGGATGTGAGGACGCAGATAATAAACAATGTTCTGGAGGCGCTGGTGGGAATGGAGAGTGTGATTCTGGATAAGGTGGAAAGCGTATTACATATTCAGTTGAAGGACTATGAGATTCAGGAGCGTTGTACGGAGGTAGCGCTGCATGACGGGTCAAACCTGGGTTTTGTGAGGAAATTCATTGCTACAAAGAGGCTGGAGGGGAAAAGCGAAAAGACTCTGGAGAAGTACCAGATGGACCTGGAAAACTTGATAGGATGTCTGAACAAGAAGCTGGTTGAGGTAGAGACGTTTGATCTACGCCTCTACCTTTCCCTGTACAAAGAGAATCGTAAAGTGAGCAACCGTACATTAGACAACATCAGGAAATCAATATCCAGTTTTTTCAGTTGGCTGAACGATGAAGGATTTATTGCCCGGAATCCGGCCAGGGCGTTGAAACAGATAAAATATGATAAGGTTGTTCGAAAACCATTTTCAGCAGTAGACCGGGAGAAGCTTAAAAATGCTTGTGAGTTTTTGCGTGACCTTGCGCTGACAGAGTTTTTATATGCTTCTGGATTGCGTGTGTCAGAGGTGGCATCTCTTAATAGGGACAGCATAAATTTTTTGACAAGAGAAGCGACTGTGATCGGAAAGGGTGGTAAGGAAAGGAAATTTTATTTATCAGAAATATCTGCGGAGTACATGCAACAATATCTAAAGAGCAGGACAGACAATGATCAGGCGCTATTTGTATCTGTAAAAGCACCTTTTGGCAGGCTGGGAAAAGAAGGGATAGAGATGGCTGTTAAACGGCTGGGAATGAAGGCAGGGGTGGATAATGTGCATCCTCACAGATTCAGGAGAACATTGGCGACAGACCTTGTAAAGAAAAATGTCCCGATTCAGGAGGTAGCGGAAATTTTGGGACATGCCGATCTGCGTACTACGCAGGTTTATGTATGCCTAGATCAGGAGTCAGTAAAATACCATTACAATAAAGCGATTGCATAGGCGAGATTTTAAAGTTGAGATTATAAAAAGCCTGTTTTCTACAGGTCTTTTTGTGATTCAGAGAGCGGTTTTCGGCCATTTTCATATACAAAACTCCGCTTCGGAAGCAAATATGAAAGCAGAGGCGCATCAATCTAAG